>CAKMKJ010000060.1 GCA_927443345.1 uncultured Anaerolineaceae bacterium
ACTGAAATGGATTCGTTAAATATCATCGTGGATGTGTTTAAGCAAGCTGGAAAACTTGGAAAAATAAAATTGGTCAGTCATGATCTTAACGACCAGAATACACAATGGATAATTGATGGGATCATTTCTGCGAATATATCCCAAAACCCGTTCATCCAGGGGTACGATCCCGTGATTCATCTATATAATGCTGTAGCAGCAGAATGGAAACCCATAACGCCACGGTTATTGATTGAACCTGTAATTGTTACCAAAGAAAATATACATGATAATTGGAAGGTTGGGTTTGGAGCTGTGCAGTCTCAAGAAATGATTGCACACAGGCCTAAACTGCTTGAGACAAGGTCATCCAACGCTGGCAAAAAAATAAAGATTGCCATGGTTACACCCATTGATGTTTCTTTTTTTCATCAAGTCAAAAGCGGGGTTGATGCAGCTTCCAAAGAGTGTAAATCGAGCAACCTTCAAGTGGATTGGTTTGTGGTCAGCGACCCTGGCATTGATAAGGGAACTATGGTTCCTGCATCAATATGTGGTCCCTTTTTAGAGAGTTTGGTGGCCAAGGGGTATGATGGCATCGGCATCTGTATTGCAGATTCGGGATTAATTCCCTACATCAATAAACTTGCGGCTAAGGGAGTGCCGGTGGCAGCCTTCAATTCGGAACCAGGCAGTATGCGAGCTTTGATGACGCTCTTAATTGGTCGTGCTCAACAGTTGGTTCATTCCAGCCAGGAACTTGAAACATCTGCAGCGACTGCCCATGAAGGAACTTCGCAGGTTGCGAATACCATTCAACAAATCACCAAGGGTGTCAGTGAAGAGGCCGGGATGATGAATCAGGCCAATCACAGTGTGCAGAACATCATTGAAACCATCCGCCAGATCAGCAAGGGTGCCCAGGATCAATCTGAAGCGGCTGACCAGGTAGTGGCAGCCTCCTCCCAAATTGCTGGTGCAGTAGAATCTACAACCCAGGCGATTCAAGCGGTTAATGCGTCGGCTGAAAAATCCACACGGATTGCTCAGGAGGGATCAGTATCTGTTCGCCAAACCCTTGAACAAATGGAAAGCATCCGTGAAGCGGTGGAATCTTCATCTGTTTCAGTCTTACAAATGCAGACGTATTCAGAGCAGATTGGCGAAATCGTAGCCACCATTAAAGATATTGCAGATCAGACAAACCTGCTATCTCTCAACGCGGCTATTGAAGCTGCCAGGGCAGGTGAACAGGGTCGAGGTTTTGCTGTCGTGGCAGGTGAAGTACGAAAATTGGCAGAGAAATCATCTGCAGCTTCAGCAGAAATTGCCGGTATCGTGAAAAATACCCAAACAAATATCACCACTACTGTTGCAGCAATGCAAACAACCACCGATCGGGTCGTTCAAGGCAGCAATCAGGCGGCCAGTTCAGGCAAAGCTCTTGAAGATTTGCTTAATTCTGCGGTCGAAATGCAGGCTCAAGTTGTGCAGGCGCAAGAAACTAACGCACCAATGATGCACGTCATGCAAGAACTCAATCATTCTATTGAGCAGGTCACTTCAGTGATTAATGAGAATTATGCAGCCATCAAAGAGATAGAAAGCCACACCAGTGAAACATTGGAGATTTTTGAATCTGTGGCGGCGCTGAGTGAAGAAAATGCAGCTTCAGCTGAAGAAATTTCTGCATCCACTGAAGAAGTGTCTTCTCTTGTTCAAGAAATGAAAGACGCTACCGGTATGCTGGCTACTATTGCCGCTGAAATGCAGGCAGCCACAATCAGGTTTAAAATCAAAGATTAATGTTTTAGTTTTACGGATTTAAAAATAACCCTGAATTTAGGTCAGGGTTATTTTGCAAATAGCTGAGCAAGCAAATCCAAAACTTGCTTTTGGGTTTCAGTGTCAATAATTCCTAATCGCTTAACTAACCGAATTCGATCGACTGTGCGGATTTGATCCAATACTATTTGGCCGTCTTTCCCATTAAATTTGCAATTGACGCGTGAAGGATATTCATGCGTCTTTGATGTCATGGGGGCTACAATAAAAGTAGAAATGTTCAAGTTCATTTCATCCGGAGAAATCACGAGACAAGGGCGTGTTTTCTGAATTTCTTTACCAATGGTTGGATCAAGGTTTATCAGGTAGACTTCAAATCTTTTTACTACCAAGTCCATTCCTCCTCGTCCCATTGAGTGGAAGGAATCTTATCCACTAACTCATCATGCTTGTTCTTTGCCATAATGGCGAATTGTTCAAACCAACCCTTTCGTGTAGCTGATATTGATTGAACAATTAATCTGTTGCCTTCAACTAACAGTTCAACATTGTCTTCCAGTCCGATTTGTTCAATAATGGTCCGCGGAATTCGGATGCCACGCGAATTACCAATGGTTATTATTTTCGACTGAATTGAAGAATTCATATTACTCCTCGATTGTAATTACATTATAATTACAAATCAAAAAATGTCAAGATAAACACTATCTGCAAGTCCTAAATCAGACTGACAAGTGCAAAGATTCCGAAACCAAGAATGATCATCCCCGAAATGCGGTTGACCCACTGCATTGCTTTGTGCCCGAATTTCTCGCGAAACAAACCGACCACACCGCTGAGCAGCAGCCACCAGGCTGCAGAACCACAGAAAACGCCTAACACTAGAAATCCAGCAGAAGAAAAATTATTGTCCGAAGAAGCCAGGCCTAACCCCGCAAAGATCGCCGCAAACGAGAGAATAGTCACAGGATTGGTAACGGTCAAGAAGAAAGTGGATATGAATGACCCCAACAGTCCTTTTTTCTTGACCTCTGCAGGCTCTTGAGCAGGTTTGGTGAGCAAGGTTTTAACACCCAAATAACATAAAAAAACCCCGCCTACTAACCGGATCCAATTTTGCTGATTGACCAGAAAAGAGGAAATCAACGTCATACCAAAGCCTGCCACACAGCCATAGAGTGCATCCGCGGTAGCAGCTCCAAGACCTGAAAGCAGACCAGCGGCTCGTCCATCCGCCAGAGTGCGGCGAATGCACAACACTCCAATTGGTCCGACCGGTGCGGCAATTGAAAAACCAATTAAGATTCCCTTAAGTAGATAATTGAATTCCATGATGAAACCTCTGAAGATATGTGTGATTGATGATCAATTAATTAATTGAGTATGAACCAGAAGATTATTTTTGGAGATTCCCCAACGAATATTTGGTCGGTTTATGCTGTTTTTTTATTCTTTTGTCAATCGATCACGTCTGATTTTTGCCAGAAACAAAAGCAGCAAAGCTGCCACAATCCCGATCATCCAACCATTGGGAGGAAAAATCAAATTAGCTGCATAGGCAATAAGTACAACGATTAGAACAACCAAAAACCAATCAACAGCTTTCATATTTTTAAAAATGGATAAATATTTTTTCATAAGGTCCATCCAGGTTGAACGATGTGTATCCTAATCACTATTTATTGAATTCCCTAATCCAGCTTTACACCTTCATTGGAAACCACATTATCATCCACATAACGGCGGGGCATGGCCAGTGATGACCAACCACCGGCTTCTTGCAGTACAAAGGGGTCTGTGCCGTGTCGCGCAGCGGATGTTGCCCAAAAGTGGCGGCAATCGTGGGCAGAAAGCCCCATGACGCCGATTTTCTCGCCTAAAAAACCAACCCTGGCTGTGATGGCGCGCTCAGTCATGCCAGAAGCGCCAAGTTCTTCGTTACGCAGGCTGCGCCTGAGAGCGAGTCCATTATGCGGCATATCTGCATGATCAAGATAGGCTTTCAAAGCTTTTAAGGTGTCTTTAGTCAAATGGTGAATCTGTTCTTTATTCACCTTTGGGCGGAAGAAGCGAAGCTGTTCTTCACGCAGGTTAAAATCCTTTACTTCAAGAGCGGCAACTTCTCCCACTCGAAGACCGTGATCCAGCAGAAGACAAATCATGAAAGTATCACGCCTGCCTTGCGGCGTATCAGGCTGCTGTTTTAATAAAGCAGCTTCTTCAGGAGTGATTTTTACCGGCTCAGATTTCTTTAATCCAATGCGCGTAATCTTGCGGCGTGAATCAATTCGACTTTGTTCTCTATAACTGTAACCCTGCACAGCGCGGATTAATGCATATTCCTGGGGGAGTAAGGCGCCAGCTTGCATGGCAAGTCTCGCATAAGTTTTGATGGAGGAAAGATGAACATTTACGCTTTGGATGGCGTAACCCTTGGATATCTGCCATTTGACAAAGGCTTCCACTAATCCCCAGGTAACCAAACGCCAAGCAGCAGGTTCGTGCGATAAGTCTCCAGTAATAACATTAACTTCTGCCAGAAACTCACGAAAAAGTAACAAATCGGCATCCTGGCGGCGTAGCGTTTGATCTGCCCGCCTTGAGCGGTAATCTAAAAAACGGGATGCCGCCGCTGCCCGATTGGCGCGTTCGCCGATCAGATTGGCCAATTCACCAGGGAACAGTGGTTGGATTTCACCACCAAAGCGAGCATCTTCGTTTTTTGCCATAGATTGATTTTACACGATTATTGTACAGAGTCGGTGAGAACCATCATTACTCAAATCTGTGTCATTGGTGCTTATTGAAAATTGGTTTGAAACCCATTTCCTTTAGATTTTGCATGTGAATAGTCTGATTTACCATGAATTAAGAACCTGAAACACAGAACAAGAAATCAGAAATATTTATTCAGATTAAAGTTAGGTCTTGATAAAAAATATACAAATTGTTACACAAAAAATTATAAGAGGTCACCTAATCCGACTAAAAAGTTAGTAAATACTTTTTCCTTACTCCATTTTATTTTAACTAGCTCCACGCTTTGATCTCCCACCTGTTTTCGTAATTCTGATGATTCTGAAAAATTCAGAATAGCCGTAATAACAGCATCTACATTATCTGGTGGAACGGCAATGCCAGCCTGGCTGACCACATATGCTAATTCTGTACCTGGGTTTGCTGTTGCAATGACCGGTCTTCCACTGGCTAACATTCCTAGTAGCTTCGAGGGCATGACCAAATCTGCGGCTCCAGCTTGCTGAGGTAGTATATGAATATCAGCAGCATTTAACAAGAGATTTAATTGTTCAGGCGGTTGAAGATCCAAGAATTTTATATTTAGTAAACCACTTGCGGATTTCTCTAAATCAGATCGGGCGGATCCATTTCCACACAAAACAAAGACTATTTTGCTTTGATCTTTCAATTGTTTCGCGGCGTCCACGATTATTCCAAGGCCCTGTTTGGCTCCCATATTCCCGGAATACAAGACCACAATTTGATCGTCAGAAATCCCTAGTGTAGATCGGTAGGGATTATCCCTAGTTGGTAATGGGTAGATTGATTGTGTGTCTACCCAATTCGGAAATAATGCTGTTCTTTCTTTGGGAACTCCCTTAGAGATCAAGCGGTTCACCATTTGTGTCGAGATGGAAGATACCCGATCAAATCGAAGAAAAACTGATTTTTCCCATTGAATTGCCAATCGCATCAAGAAATTTTTAGAGTGAACCATCCCCAGGTTGGCGGCAGCATCCAATTCGAAATCCTGGATATGCAACCAACTAATAGCTTTACTTCTGCGCGCCACCCAAGCGGATGTAGATGCAGCAAATAACGTTGGGACGATACTAATCACCACATCCGGCTTAAATTTAATCTGGTTAATCATTGCAAAAAAGCTACTCACAGCAAATGAAAAAAGATGAATAATGCGGGTTATTCCTGTGGGGTTGCGAGGTACCCAAAGAGGACAGCGAATGACCTGAACACCCTGCCAGTTTTCTTTTTTGTACTTCCAGCCACTATAAGGTTGTTGGACTTTCCATTCGGGGTAATAGGGCGGGGCGGTAACAATATGCACATCGTGTCCAGCTTGCACCAACCATGCAGCTAATTCGCCGGTATATTTTCCGATGCCAATTAGTTCTGGGCTGAAATTCAAGCCGTGAATCAATATTTTCATTCTGGCATCATCACTCGAGGTTTTATTGGTTTGGCAGGGTTGCCGTAACAGATCATGGCTTCAGGCAAATCACATAAAACGGTGCTTCGCGCCCCAACGACGGTTCCGCGGCCTATGGTTACACCTGGGCCTACAAAGACATCATTTGGTAGCCATACCTCATCACATATAACAATTTCTTTCGCATAGATAGCAAAAAAAATGTCGTTATAGTCATGCATACCTGTGCAGAGATAAACCTTATGAGCTAGGGCGACGTTATTTCCGATACTAATTCTTCCAAGATTGTAGATTGTGCAATCATCGCCAATCCACGAATGGTCTCCCATAGAAAGGTTCCATGGGTAGGTGACATTGGAGGTCGGTCTGATTTTTACACCCTTGCCGATTTTTGCGCCAAACAAACGCAATAGAAAATTTCGCCATTCATACATAAACTGAGGGCTTATTCTAAAAAGTGTAGCTTGTACAATCCACCATAATTGTATTAATACTTTGGATCGTCCGCGAAAATCATGAGGTACCTGGAATTTGGATAAATCCTGATAGATGGGGATCATGTGTACCTCACTTGTTTTTTTTCAACCAATCTAATGTAGTAATGATACCTTCTTGTTGCGAAAAGGGCAGTGGTCCGCAAAAAGCTTGTAAATCTTTAGTATCATAGATCATATCAGTCATGATGTTGTTTAAACGAAACGAGGTCAGGGGAGGCTCTTTATATCCAAGTTTTTTCAACATATCTCCTACTTTTGCGACAAGTTTTAGAAAACCAAGATTTACTTCTAATGGTGGCCAAACTCCGTGCAAAATGGCTATCTGTTTTGCCCACGCATAGACATCGATTGGCTCGAAGTCACATAAGTATGAGGTTTTATGATTGAATTCAATAGGAAAATTATTAATCAATTTTTCAAGTTGATAAACAGTGTTCCCGATATAGCCAAAAGATTTTTTTATTGAGTAATTCTTTGGATGAATGTAAAGCGAGCGAATGATCGTCATGAAGAAATCGTTATATGGAGTTCCAAACCAAGGACCCCAAATTGAGGTAGGGCGAAGGATCATCCATGAGTAAGGCATTGCTGAAGAAGCATCTCTAATGATTTTTTCTCCAAGCATTTTACTCTCTCCATAAAGGGTAGTTGGAGAATAATCATCATCAGATTTGGGTTGATATCCGATTCTATTTACGAGGCGAGTTGAGGCAAATAACACCAAATTCAGTTTATTACATTGTTTTGTTGCATTAATTAAATTGCTAACACCATCTGTATTTGCAGAATAATATACTAATGACTTGCCATTTAAATCCGTCTTGGCTGCCAAATGGACTATGGTTGTTGGTTGGAATTCTTCTATGAGTGGTATAAGTTGATCAAATTTGCGAATATCACATTGTTTCCAATAAGGTAAGTGATCTTTCTTCTTGGGAGGATTGATATCAATATTGATCAGGTCAACATTATTTACTCGTAACTGATCAATAAGGTTTGTCCCAATAAAACCACTTCCCCCGGTTACAATTACTCTAGTTGGTTCCAATAAAGCCTCCAAGGAGATGATTCTAATCTTCTTAAATTGATGATAGCAATACTAATCATCAAATCTTATTTTTTTCTTTCTAATTTGTTAAGTTCTAATTGTATCTTTTCAATTAATATTTTTGAATTTGTCCTAATTTCAAAGTGATTATTAAAACATCTATATGCGTTTTTCTTCATTTCAATTTTTTCATTTTGAGTAAGTTTTGTCCATTTTAGAAAAGCTTCTCTCAAACCTTCTACTGTGTCATCAGCCACAAAACCTGCTTTTTCATTTTCAATATCTTTCCAGATATTTACTTTGTTGGAGATGATAACAGGAATGCTGCAAGCTAAAGCTTCAGCGACAACCATACCGAAATTTTCTGTGTGTGAAGGGAGGACAAGGCATTCTGAATCACAAATTGCTCCCCATTTAACTTCATCCTCCAGCATCCCGACCCATGAAATGCGGTTTTCAATACCTAGTTCTCTAGCCAGATTGATTAAATCCGATTTCCAACCGATCACATCAGGGCCTGCCATGACGAGTTGAAGCTGAGGATTTGTTGTAGCTAATTCAGAGAAAACTTTAATGAGGGTATCACATCCTTTTATGGGGTGAATTCTGCCCATAAATAACATGAATTGGTTGCCTTCCAATTCAGGAAACACTTTTAGAAACGCATCCCTCGCATGGAGGGGATCCACTTCTGGAGCTTTGATCCCGGCATTCACAACCAAACCATTGGCTTTGTATAACCCAAATGATTTAGCCGCCTGGCTTTTTTCACCTTCAGAAGTAAACAAGACACCGTTGGCATCCTTCAAAACATTGTATTCAGCCCAAGACCAATACAACCACTTTTTCAAATGTTTTATTGGGTAATTAATCTTAAACCAGGGGTCAAGTGCACCATGAACGTAAACAAAATATGGAAAATGCTTGAACCTGGAGGCCAACCAGGTCCCCAAACTTTGAAACTGCCAAATTCCGTGGCAAATGACACAATCAAAACGTTTGGCATTTTTTATGAGCCATGAAACAAGTTTGAAATTAAGGTGATATTTTCCATAACTCGGTGCAAGGGAGTGACTAATTATTTGAGCGGCATCATGAAATTGATGAAGATAACCATCAAGCGTCACTATTTCTGAGTGGTGACCCAACTCGGTAAGTGAACTGATTAATTGTTTTACCACTTCTGGCTGACCACCATATATCGGATCAAGGCTGACTACAACATGCAAAATTTTCATCCGATAATTATCCTTTTAACATTCGTTTAATTAGAAAAAAGCTATTTACTTGTTTAAATTATGCCTAAATTTGAGTAACATGACTTAAGAAATTTCAAGAGTCTTGGAAATTTCTCCGAGAAAATTCATAGTCGAATTCCTACAGGTAAATTCATCGGAGGCAATGCTAAATGCATTGAGGACTATTTTCTTTCGAAGTTGATCATTGGTTAATAATTCAACAATTCCATTCGCCAACTCAACTGGATCATTATTTTCAATGACAAAACCACATTGATGTTTTTTCAAGAACCATGCTACATATGAGTTGGAAGGAACAAAAGCGAGTATGGGAACCCCGCTCGACAAGTAATCCGCGAGTTTTCCAGGTGACGATGTCCGAATTACTTCAGACACATTAGAATCGAACGAAAATGGAATAAAAAGAATATCTGCTTGTTGTTGTTCCTGGGTAATTTCAGTTGATGGGGCATAATTATTAATTTTGATGTTATCCCCTGTTATTCTCTTGTTTCGCAATAAATCAACTGATTGTGCAGTATATAGCTTTATTTCAACATTCTTATCTTTCAATTTATCCATGGCCGCGACTAAAGTTTGAAAAGCAGTAAGATTAATATGATAGATTGACCCAGTAAAGACAATTTGTTTTTTGCGTATTAAATCACTTTTGATTGGTTTAATCGCAACTGAAACGGGAAGTGTTGGATTTCTGACAATAGTCGAATTCACTTGTTGTCGTTGATCGATCGTTTCTTTCATGAATTCATTTGGCACAATCACCTGTGAAGTTCTCTTGAAGACTAATTTTTCGATTATTTTTGCGCAATATTGTGCAATTGGATTAGACCATTGGAAAACAAAATCGTCAAAATAATATGGAATAACTTTGCAATTTGTAATTAGCCCTGCAAAATATGCGCTGGGAATATCCAGAAGATCACCAGAACAAGCAACAATACAAATGCATTCTTCTTGGCGTACGATCTTGATTATCTGGATTGTGCGACTTAATAATTCTAAAGGGAGTAAAAATTTTCGAAATCCATGATATTGGCTGCGGCTAGACATAGGAAAAAATGACTTAAGATAATAATATTTTCCTGAAAGCTCATTTTCAGTATTCTTGTTCTTACAATCACTTTGCCTGCTGGAAATCAAAACATAAGACGCAGGGTCAATATCCTTGAAAATTCTACCTAAAACAATAGACTGACCAGACCAATCAGGTGGCAGAACATGAGAAATCAATGAAAATTTTTTCATGCAAAATGGACCCATAATAATGGATGTCGATAATTAGTAAAAAGCACTTTTCTAACAACTCAATAGATGATGCTAAATTTAATTTATCCCAAGGGTAGATAAAATGATCATCATTTCAATTAACTTAGATGTTTCCTAAAATCCTAGTACCCTAGAATAATCTTCAGAACAGTATCACTTACATTAGTCGCCTGATATTCAACAGGTATTGACCAATCCGCTGACCTATTTATTACCAATTTGACTGCTCTCAAAATCGTTTCCACTTCAACCCCTGAGAGGATGTTACTTCCACATTCAATTGTTTCAGGTCGTTCAGTTACATCTCGCATGGTTACATTTGGGACCCTAAAAAGGCAGGCTTCTTCTTGAACCGTGCCACTGTCGCTTAACAAGCAGGCTGCGTTCTTTTCAAGTTTAATAAAATCAAAGAAACCGAAGGGTTCCATAAAGCGGATGTCTTTTGAATCTTCTTTTATTCCTAAAGCATTCATGCGGGCTCTGGTATGGGGGTGAGTGCTGATGATTACCGGCATCTTGTAGGTCTGGTGAATTTTCTCAAGTGCACTGACCAGCGAACGAATTCGGGTTTCATTATCTACATTTTCGGCGCGGTGCATGGTGACCAGGAAGTATTCATTTTCTTTCAATCCCAGCGTGTGCAAGGCGTTTGACTTATCTATTCCATCCTTACAGCTTAAGATAACTTCATTGATGGGGTTCCCGGTCACATAGATCTTTGCTGAGTTAATCCCTTCGCGCAATAAGTTTTGACAGCTACGTTCGGTATAAGGCAGCAAGATGTCGCTGCTGTGATCAATGACACGGCGGTTAACTTCTTCAGGAACACGATCATCGAAACAACGATTTCCGGCTTCCATATGATAGATTGGAATACCCATACGTTTGGCGATAAACGCTGATAGTGCGGAATTGGTATCACCCAGGATCAGAAACCGATCAGGTTTGTGTTCCTTAATTAATTTTTCAGTCTCGGAGAAAATAACTCCAACCTGTTCTGACAATGAACCTTTGCCATCCATGTAAACATCAGGCTGCCTGACGCGTAATTGTTCAAAAAAGATGTCTTTAAGATTTGCATCATAGTTCTGACCGGTATGAACCAGAACATGGTCACAGTTTTCATCTAATTTTTCAATGATGCGGCTGAGTCTTATGATCTCAGGTCGAGTGCCTAGAACAGTCATCACTTTCATCGTAATGTTTCTCCGTCTTCGGCGAGTGTATCAGTTACCATGAGTTTGTAATTTCGCAAGAATTTGTCTAATTCTTCAAAAGACATAAGGTCATCTTTGGAACTGTATTCATCCTTGAGAGTTGTTAATGTTCCTGGTCTGGATTGGATTTCTGGCAAAATGGATTGAATCGCGTAATATTTATCAACTTCGATTGTTCTGGATTTTTCTTCTTCTGACACGAGAATTTCGTGCATTTTTTCACCAGGTCGGATCCCTGTGATTTTTACCTCAACAGGACGATCCTCAATGAGAACTTTGGCTACATCAACCACTCTGGCAGATGCTACACGCGGTATGAAAGTTTCGCCACGGTTACCAAATTTAAAAGCAGCAAAGATTGTATCCACAGCTTTATTCAAACTTAGCAGAAAACGAGTCATCTCAGGTGCAGTGATGGTCACCGGACCGCCTGCCTTAATTTGTTCGTGGAAGAAAGGAATAACCGATCCGCGTGAGGCCAAGACATTACCGTACCTGACACATACAAACCGAGTATCTGGGCAGCGAAGGTTGCCTTGCTGAAAAATGCGTTCCTGGATGGCCTTGGTCATACCCATCACGTTAACCGGTTTGGCAGCTTTGTCAGTTGAAACACCCACAACCGTCTCAACCGGAAGCCTTAATTCCTGGATGGCACGAACAATATTCTCAGGACCACCGATATTGGTCATGACAGCCTGGTATGGAAAATATTCACAAGCAGGAACTTGTTTCAAGGCTGCGGCGTTGACCACAACATCTACATCACGCAAACTTGGGGCGATGTTGGCATAATCTCTGACATCGCCGATTCTGAATTCCAGAACTCTTTCTGCATTTTGATAGATAATTTCATCTGTAGCCGCTTTTTTGTTTAAGTAATCAAGCCTCATGAAATGCTGCTTGGCTTCGTCGCGAGAAAAAACGATTAATTTTTGTAAATTTCCTAATTCGCCAGATAATAATCTGCGAACCAAAACTTTTCCGAGTGAACCTGTTCCACCTGTGATTAAAACGCGTTTACCTTCAAGAATCATAATCTACCTTCCTAACCGTGCATAAAATTGACTGCCAGAAGCCATTTCATCAATCATACTGGCCCAGTTTGGAGGGGTGTAACCTGCGGCTTGACGGAAACGTGTTGAATTAAGACTTCTATCACAGAAAAATTCGGTGTCAGGATTTATTTCTATGTCTTTTTTAAATGAGACTTTAGCCAGTTGCAACAAGTCATATTTTGATATTGGTTCACTTGAAACATGATATAGCCCTGACAGTTCAGTATTTGGTATAACATGATTCATGATAATCCTTGATAGTTCGTCTGTGGTGAATCCGGAAAATATGGCTTTTTTGTAACCGTTGATACTGCCTTTTTGCATCAAAAACCACTCTATTAGGCCCAGGTGAGTTTTTAATTCTCGACCGATGATTGAAGTGCGAAGGGTTACCGTATGCGGATAGGCAACTTCACCTAAAAATTTTGTGCGGCCGTAAAGATCTTCGGCATCTGATTGATCTGTTTCGAGGTAGCTTCCTTTGTTACCTGAAAAGACGCAATCCGTGCTGATGTGGATCATGCGGATTTTTGCCGTACGGCAAATCATTGAGATACGGTGTGGCAGGGCGGAGTTTACTGAAATAGAAATCAAGGGATCGCGCGCAATGTGGCCTTGTTGTTTGATTAATCCGATACAGTTGATCACCAAGTCGGGTTGAATGGATGCCAGCGCGCGAATGACCTGGTCGAAATTGAGGGCATCCACTGTGGGGCGTATTCTTTCGCGTGGGAATTCTGGGATATCAGGAAGTTCGGATCCATTTCCACGGACGGTTATCCACGTTTCATGTTCTTTGTTTAAGTTCATCCATAAGCGGTGGCCTAACATTCCTGATCCACCAAGGATTAGAATTTTCATTTTTCCAACCTCACTGCAATAATATAAAGAACACTATAATTGTTATAGCTTAAAATAAATATATTAATTATTTTATCATCAAGCAGTGATTATTTCGGAATTTGGAGAACAACAGTGATCAACAAAATCAAAAAAGTAATAAAAAATCCAAGATTGATTTTGGAAAAAATAAAGATTCGAACAAGTTTAAAACAACCAAACTTACCTGAACTGGTTGCCCAAATGGCAAATACCGGTGAGAGGACAGACGAGTGTCTAGCCAAAGGTGCACTGCCGATGATGGTTCATTTTTATTCTCCAGTTCCTGATATTTCTGATCTTCAGAAAAGAAAGGTTTTTGCTAATAAAAGCCTGTTAAATGGTATAGATTTTCGTGAAAAAGAACAATTGGATCTATTGCTAGAATTGGGAGCTAAGTATGGCCAGGAATGTGAGTGGCCGGAAGTGCCTACCATAAAAGAAGAAGAATTCCATCTGAATAATTTTAGTTTTAGCTTTGGCTGCGCTGCCGGTCTTCACACTATAGTCAGAAAATATAAACCCAAGAATATTTTTGAAATTGGATCTGGTTATTCATCCAGGGTAATCTCCAAAGCACTGGAGATGAACATTCTGGATGGGACTGATTGTAATTATGTAATAATTGATCCTTATCCAAATGAAGTTACAAAAAATAAGCTGAAAAATATAAACGAGATTACCTCACAGCGTGTCGAACTTGTTCCACCAGAGATGTTCAACCGCCTGCAGGAAAATGATATTCTATTTATTGATTCAGGACATACTGTCAAAATTGGAGGTGATGTAAATTTTTTATATCTAGAAGTGCTTCCCGTCCTTGCCAAAGGCGTAATCATCCACATTCACGATATCAATCTCCCCTATGAATATCCTGAAGTTTATTGTACAAACCCTTCTTTTAGGGTTTTTTGGACGGAAGCATATCTGCTCCAGGCATTTTTGGCTTTTAATACATCGTTTGAGGTAATGTTGGGTATGAACTTTATCCAAACTGAGCACATGGATGTATTTATAAAAGCTTTTCCTAAATACCAAAGCGATTTTTCGACCAGCGGAAGTTTTTGGATTCGGAAAGTGAAATAATTTATTAAAATTTCCAGGGTTGTTTTGCTAGTTTTTAAACTATAATTTAATAATAATGCTCAACCACAACTTAGCATTTCGTAGTTTGGTTTATAATTCTTTCTTATTCTCAAGAATAATTGATCTATTTATTTATATTACAGAAAAACGCGGTAAAGTTTTTTCGGCGTTATTTGATTAAACTGCATTTTGAAGCGAACTATTTTGGATAAAAAATATGACAATTAATCAAAATCCATTGGTCACTGTTATTACCCCTACTTTCAATAGAGCGAATTATGTTAAGCAAACAATAGACAGTATTCTTTCACAGGATTATCCGAATATTGAATGCATCGTATTGGATGATGGTTCAACAGATAATACAATTGAAATTTTAGCATCGTATTCGGATCGGATTATTTGGGAGTCTCATCCGAATATGGGAGAAACACGAACGGTTAACAAAGGTTATCGTAAAGCAAAGGGGCAGATTATTGGGGTAGTTAATTCAGATGACCTGCTCTTGCCAGGTGCAATTTCTGCAGCCGTAAAAACATTCATGGAGAATCCAGATATCTTAGTTGCTTACCCTGGCTGGATTTATATCAATGATAATTCCGAACGATTGTATGAGGAATTTGTACCAGAATTTAATTACGAAGAAATGGTGCGAAAACATTGGTGTGTCGTTGGCCCAGCATCTTTCATTTCTCGCAAGGCGTTTGACTTGACTAATCTCAGAGATGAAAAATTAAAATATGTTGCAGATTTCGAGTATTGGTTGAGATTAGGTTTGTATGGACCATTTAAACGGATACCTGGTACTTATGGTACTTTTCGAATCCATAACTCCTCAGCTTCCGTACAATTGAAGAATTCCAACATGGCAAATGAGCATGTTCAGATGATGATTCAATATTATTCACTTGATAGAGTCCCCAGGTACTTAAAGACAGGGAGGTTATTTCATGAAGCCTGGAGCAGCACATATCTACATGCTGCCCGAACTTGTCTACCTGGTAGCAAAGACGCTAATCGGTATTATTTACAAAGCTTTTTGCAATACCCCTCTTCAATGAAGTTTTTATTCCAAGATAGTTACACTCTTTTAAAAAGTTCAATTCATAAACTTAAGAATAGAGTTTTTAAAAATCATTAACACAGATGAAAGATAAAATGACTATTTCAAAAAGGATTATTAACCACTCTTCAATAAACAAATCTCTACCAAAAGTAAGTATTGTCGTGCCAACTTATAATCGAGGTAATTTTATCCAAGAAATGATCGAAAGTGTAATTTCGCAAACGTATGACAATTGGGAGTTGATCATTGTTGATGATGGTTCAACTGATAATACAGCGGAGATCATTACTCCTTACATTTCAAATAGAATCCATTATCATTCTCTTGAACACACAGGCCGCTCTTTTGCAAGAAATTATGGAATAGGCAATTCAACAGGGGAATTAATTGCTTATCTTGATTCTGATGATGTTTTTCTGCCAACAAAATTAGAAAAACAAGTAAAATGGTTGCTAGAACATCCTGAATATGCTATGGTCTATACTTCTGCTCTACATATCAACGATTGTGGCGATTTTTTACCAGCCCTATATGTAGCAGAATGTGGTGGTCATATTTACAACAAAGTTGCCATGTTTTTGCCTGTCACAATTACATTGCCTTCTGTTTTAATACGAAAAGAAATTCAAGACAAAATTGGCGGATTTGATCTGGGGCTTGACCGTTTTGAAGATACAGACATGTGGAGGAGGGTTTCACGTGAATACAAAATTGGGGCCCTAAGGGAACCATTAATTAAGGTCAGGACACATCAGGACAATCGTTTGGATTCATTGTATCCTGAGAAGGTGTTTTTGGATGTTCAAAAATACATACATAAAGTAAAGAAAGAAGATGGTAAGAAATTTGGTTCTTTTGTGTCCAAGGGTTCTTCTCGTCTGTACTATCATTATGGTGTTGCCTTTGCCCAAATCACACCTTGGAAAAAGTGGACCAATCGACTATTTCTTGCTTCCTTCAGTTGTCACCCAATATACTTTTTCTATAAATTATGTATTAGCATAATTAATCAAACTCGTAAGTATATAATGCATGAATAGAAAAATATCCTAGCAACTAATATTTATTCTCTTTTTGAATACCGCGCAGCTTGCTGCGTCGGTTCGAATCTTGAAAAGGTGGCTGATGCTCTTGCGATTCCGTAATATCGCGCGAGCTTGCTTCGCTGATAGAAATCGCAAAGCCACTAATATTTATTTTAATTTTTTTTAGTTACTATAAATCGTATTTGGAGAGACGAAACAATTCTTTTTGCACAATACTTAATAATTTCAAAAATTCTTATCTCTTCCATGACTAGTCTGTCTTCAATTGGAGTAATTGTTTTTTCGAAACTTAAAATTGCAAAAAAAGCACCAATAGGTTCATTAAGTTTTTTTTCGTTTTGATTAAATTCATGGAAATCATTGCAAGCGAAAATTTTCCAATCTCCATCAAAATCAGTGGGTAGCCAACCAGATTTATGTGCCTGCCATTCGCCACCATTCATGCCCCACCGATCGACATCATTTTCTTGATAGTCTTGTGGGTAAAATCCTAATGGGGTGAAGATAACTATTTGTTTTTTTGCAACCCTTTGTGCTTGTTCAATGAACGTTTTACCCTCAGATTTTGTAAAATGTTCAATAACATCAATTGCAAATATTGTATCAATAGATTTAGCTGCTATTTTGGGTAATACTTTATCCCAAGTATTGCAAATATATACGTTTCGAGCAAAACAATCTGGATTTAGCCTAACTCGTTCTATATATGGCAGAAATGGTTCAACAATTATCTGTATTAGAGGAATAAAAAATGATTGAGGTCTAATTCCAGGGCCAACGTCCATGACAATCTTTGTAGGTATGATTTCCTTCCCTACAGCATCTATTAGTTCTTCTCTTGTGTACCAGAACAGTTCCATTAGAACCTCATTTTCCATTAATAAGAAATCTTTTTTGTAGTCCATTGCAATAACGGCCTAATTATCCCAGTATAGCCACCATAATAATCACCACGAACATCTCCATCATCAATTATTTGAAATTTAATTAAATCATCTTCACGAATGCAATCCTGATAGTTCTTTGTGCAAATAATCACACCGATGGAATAGAAACTTGGAGTGAGGAGGTTAGCAGGTAAAAAACAATTACTTACATACATTCCTGTTGGCCTAGGTTTGTTGTGCCAATCAGGCTCCAAATTACTTATTGAACTTAATAATATTGCCCCTTCTTCGGTAAATACTAATAAAGTAACTGATAACCTGCTGTTATCAATAGTATTAAAATACTCTATTTCGATTGAAAAATCTTCTCCTGATTGAATGTTTGATGTACTTTCATTGTTTTGATTCTTAATACAAACTCGATGTATTCTTGCAAAATAGTTGCCTGGAGCATTATTTATATCCTCCCATATTTTTTCACCTGACAATTCTGCTTTACTTTTTAGGTACATGGATATGGTTAAATTTGTTTCTCCTTGAAAAGAAATTCCTCCATATTCCAAGAGAATTGCTTGGTCACAAAAAGTAGCAATTGCAGGCATGTTATGACTTACAAAGAGTACGGTTCTGCCTTCGTGTGCTACATCACCCATTTTGCCCAGACATTTCTTTTGAAAATCAGCGTCTCCTACTGCCAGAACTTCATCTACAATCAGAATTTCAGGTTCAAGGTGGGCAGCCACGGCAAAAGCAAGGCGCACATACATGCCTGAAGAGTAGCGTTTCACAGGAGTGTCGATAAACCTTTCAACCCCTGAAAAATCAACAATTTCATCAAATTTTCGCGCCACCTCTGCCCGAGACATGCCCATGATGGCACCGTTGAGAAAAATGTTTTCACGGCCGGTCAATTCGGGGTGAAAGCCAGTGCCGACTTCAAGCAGGCTGGCGATGCGGCCTTTTACTTTTACTTCACCAGAGGTTGGCGTGGTCACCCTCGAAAGGATTTTTAGTAAGGTACTTTTGCCAGCGCCGTTGCGTCCGATGATGCCTAGTGCTTCGCCTTGTTCCACTTTAAATGAAACATCTTTGAGCGCCCAAAGGATTTCACCATCTCGATTGCCGTGATCGGCTTCATCCACCAATGCCAGAGGGTTGGGTTTGTTTCTGGTTTTCGCCCACCACAGCTTGAGGTCATTGCGAAAAGTACCTGTGCCAATGGTTCCCAGGTGATACTGTTTTGAGACATTTTCAACAGAAATAACAGTGTTTGACATGTTAGACGGTATCCATAAAACTGGCTTCAACGCGGTTGAATAAAGCCAGGCCAATAAATAGGGTTATCAGAGTGAAACCGGCGGTATACAATAACCAGATCGGGTTGAGATCTGAAGTGCCAAGGAAACCGAGTTTAAACACTTCAACGACAGGGGTCATTGGGTTGGCCATGATCAGGGTCCGCCAGACGCCGGAGACTGTAGACAATGGATAAATGACGGGAGTGGCGTACATCAAAAGCTGCACACCGAAACCAATGAGCTGCTGCAGATCGCGGTATTTGGTGGTGAGGGATGAAAAAATGATACCAAAACCGAGCCCCATAGCTCCCATGAGCAGCACCAACAATGGAAGTGCCAGTGCCCACAAGGTAGGTTGAACCGCGCTTCCGGAGATCCAGAAATATGCCCAGAAGAGCAGGAACATGCCAAAGCGAATACCGAACGAGATCAGGTTGGAAATCACAATTGAGACCGGCACGCTCATCCGCGGGAAGTAGACCTTGCCAAAAATGCCGGCATTGCTGACAAAGGTATTAGAAGTTGAAGTGAAACATGTGGCAAAATAACTCCAGATCGTTTGCCCTGCCAGGTAAAACAAAAAAGCCGGCATCCCATCAGTGGAGAGTTTTGCAATCTGGCCAAATACAACTGTAAAAATAACTGTGGATAGAATGGGTTGAATAATGTACCAAAGCGGGCCTAGAATGGTTTGTTTATAATAAGCAACAAAATCTCGCCATACAAACAAACGGATCAGGTCACGATATTTCCATAGATCGCCAAGGTGAAAGTCGTACCAGCGCCGCTGTGGCCGGATGATCATGGTCCAATCTTCGTTTTCGTTAATTTCGCGAGTGGAATTCAATTAGTCTGTTTCCATATTTTTTATTTTAAGATGGCTTCAAGTTTACCATAATTTGAAGTGTACCTTTATTATGAAGGAGTTCGAAGGGTGAGACACGGGTGAAAATTCAAGAAGAATCAGAGCTGATTGATAATTCAACCCAATGGGATTTACGCTCCCTTGCCGAAAATCACCACGCCGAAGGTCTTCAAATAGATATACATATCCATCCAAATTGACCAGTTGCTGATGTAATACTCATCCATCTGCAGCCGTTTTTGGAAAGATGTGCTGTGCCTTCCCAATACCTGCCACCAGCCGGTCATGCCAGGGTTTACTCTTAGTATGGTGGCTGCGTATTCGCCCATTTCTTCTAATTCTGAAGGCAGATAGGCCCGGGGACCTGACAGGCTCATTTCACCTTTAAGTACGTTGAGCAACTGTGGGAACTCATCAATGCTAAAGCGTCTGATAAAGCGTCCAATTCGGGTAACACGTGGATCTTTTACTAGTTTGTGATGTGATTTGAACATCTCTTTGGCCGCAGGGTCAGCATCCAGCAAGGCTTGCAAGCGTTCGTCCGCATCAAGCACCATTGAGCGGAATTTGTAGATGTTAATGGGGGAAAAATTCCGTCCGAGCCTGACTTGGCGATACAAAACAGGGCCAGCAGAATCCAGTTTGATAAGAATACTCACAATTAACATTAATGGGCTTAACAATATCAAGAGAAAAATAGAAGCGAAGATATCGGTTATCCGCTTAACAAGATGATTGACTTTTGATAAAAGGTGATATTGATATTCCAAGCCCATGAATGAATCCAAATCACGGATTTCAACCCACAGCGAACCGTAGTTGTTGGTAGCTTCGATCACGACCACCTTGCGAAAGATTTGACTCAGGTCGCGGATTTTTTGGGCAATGGGTACTTCTTGTTCATAAGCCAAGATAGCAATCGAAGAAGAGTGTTTATTTTTGCTTAGATTAATTTCTTTAATCGGATTTTTTGATGTCGGCGTCCAGCCCAACCGTTTGACACGCAGGAGTGATTTGATCACTTCTTTTGCCCAGTTACCATCTCCAAACACGATAACAGGCAGACCGTACAGTTTCGTACGGGAGAGCAAATTCCGTTCGAGAAAACGGGAAACCGGCAGTAAAACCAGACATAATAACCAGGCTATTACAATAATAGAGCGGGGAAATATCAAGAAAGATTTGATTAAAAACGAAAGGGTTGTCAGCAAGATAAAAGAAAGCGTTGAAGCCTTGCTCATCAATTCCAGCTCTTTGACAGCGGTCAATCCATAACCAGGATATAA
This sequence comes from uncultured Anaerolineaceae bacterium, assembly GCA_927443345.1. Lineage (GTDB taxonomy): Bacteria > Chloroflexota > Anaerolineae > Anaerolineales > Anaerolineaceae > UBA6107. The sequence goes on from CAKMKJ010000060.1 coordinate 20,709, forward strand.
CCCTTGAAAGAAAAAGATACCTAAAACAAATAAAACTCCAAGCTGCCCCATACTGGTTACTGTTTCCCCGGCAACTGGCGCCAGGTTGAGCACACTAATGAAAATAGATCGAATAAGGGTGGCTAAATAAAATGAACAGCCAACCATGAGGGCGTCAAGGAGCAAGAAAATTAGGCTGATTAACCAAAATTTGCTACGGGTCATATCCCCAACCGTCTCCGTCTTTAGATTTTTGAAAAGAGCATTTGCTTTTTTCTCAACTTTAAGACAGTATAATTACCTAACGTGCTTTGATTTTATCATATGTGTAATCCAAACAAATTTGATTACTGATCACCTATATATATGGATAAAATTATTCTGACGATTTTTGACAAAATTTATATTGATTTGTGACAAATTAAATCCATGATAATCGCGTCTCTTCTAATTTATGCATTTTTTTCGTTGTTTCTGTCCATAACTTTTTATGGTCGAATTAATCTCGCCAAATTTATTCAGATTTTCTTTCTAACATCATTTGGTATTAATGTAATTATTTATTTAGGGCTTGATCTATTTGTAGCCATTAATAAGCCATTACTTTTTCTTTTCATACAAATAGTAGTTTGTTTACTCCTTTCTTTGATCATTCGACTTAGCTCGACATTATCCATGCAGGAATACAAGAGTCGACTAAAAATATCCTTTTCAGAGTTCAAATGGTTTGATTACTCATTTGTTGTGTTTATAGCTATAATTTTATCTGCTTTTTTTGTTGTTGGTATCACCACACCTCCCAACAATTTGGATAGCCTGGACCCAACAGGCCTCACTAGGATCTTGTTTTGGATTCAAGAGGGAACACTTGATTATGGTAAGTCATTAGGTCTTGCTTCGATATTTGATCCGATATTTTTACATATTCAAGGAGTTTGGCTTTTCACTTTAAGAAGATCTGAGTATCTGTTCTTCTTGGTGCAATGGTTTTCTTTGGTCGTTTCGACTGTCACGGTATATAACATTTCAAGGTCATTAAATTTTTCTAAAACAAATTCATTAACCAGTTCAGTGGTTGGTCTTTCATTACCAGTAGTATTGATGCAAACCTATTCATTTCAGGGGGATTTAACTGTTGGTGTTTTGATATTGGTTTGTTTTTCGTTCGTGATGGATTGGTTGAAAACCAGGTCTAAAATCGACTTGGTTATGGCTTTTCTTGCTATTATATTAGCCTTGGGCACCAAGAAAGCTGCTTTTTTGGCTATTCCAATCTTTGGCATATTGATAATATCTTGGTTGATCGGCAGATTAAAATATAAAAAAATTATTCCATGGGTGACTGGTTCTGCAGTTCTAATTATCATCGCCGGTTTCATTCTGGTTGGTCAGGTTATCCTTCGGCAGGGTGGGGCGCTGGCAGGTGTTCCCCTTATCTATGACAATCAGGTTTCAACCATTAAAATCACTGAGAAGGTTCAATATAATTTTCCTCGTTTCTTATACCAACTCATTGGTTTGGATGGACTTCCACGTTTTTTTCAAAATGATCTGATTCCCATTAAGGCAGAATTATTTCAAAAAATCATCATTCCTTCCTCAGTTGAACTCCAAAAAGACATCTACCTTCAACCAGGATTTAATGACACTGAAAAATTTCTTTATGAAGCACCCTTAATACTAAATGAGGATGGTGCATGGTTTGGTCCTCTTGCTTTTTTATTAATCCCGTCATCCATCTTTTTTTCTTTGTTTAGTAAACATAAATACCGGAAAAAGTATACCATTTTAACTTCATTTTTCTTTGTCATGTATTTTTTGATGGTAATTATCCAACGGCCAGGTTGGGATCCTTATCAAGGGCGATATTTCATTCTACCTATACTCCCAATGATTCCTATGGTTTCAATCCTTATTCCTGATAAACGATTTTGGAAAACTATGATATTAATCATAATTATTCCTCTTTCATTATTCCTATCAGTAAATACATTTCTCGCAAACAACTCTAAACCGATAATCAATCAAGGCACTTTTTGGCGACTAGAAATGTCAATCCCTGAAAACACCACATTTCGGCGCACTATGAAGAACTATCTCGTTCCAAGTATTGAAAAGGTGGCTGAAGCGGCATTGAATCGCCGCCTAATTTATGATTGTCCCTATTGGAATCAAGTATATTATTCTGATTTTGGATATTTTGAAATGATTACTTTTATTGATCCACTAATTTCGAACAATTCAACAGTATATACGAACATTCGACCATCTGCTCTAGATTATGGATTATTTGGTAAAGATAAGGATAGAAAATTGGTGAGAGTGGAGGATATCAGTAATGCGTCAACTGGGTACTTTATCACAAAATCCAACGCTCAAATCCCCTTTTCAAAGAATATTGAGCTGTTGGGGGATAATGATATGTTTAAAGTCTATTTGGTTCATAAATAACTTTGCATAATTGTGAGAATCCATAAATATTTTTCCTAACTTCATGAGGTTCAACAGATGATCTTTACAGGACTCTTAAGCATAATGCAAATCCTTTTTTTGCCGGGATTAATTTTTATTTTCATTTTAAAAAGGGAGACAGGACTTCTCTACAGGATAAGTATTATTGTTGCTTTTAGTATGTTGTTTAATCTTTTGTATATAACCCTGCTTGTTTCACTCCATGGTTACAATTTTTATGTTCTTCTGATTACTATATTTTGTGAAATAGCAATTATCTTGTTTATGTATTGGAAATTAATATCTCAACCTATTGGGAAGATTGGCGTTTCATTACATAATAAGATCAAGAACTCGCTAACACGATATTTTGATTGTGGATCAAGAAAGCAATCCTCAAAAAAAATCCTAATAGTCATTAAAGCTATTTCTTTGTTACTTGCTTCAATAACAGTAGTTTGGGTAATTGTTGATCTTATAAATCAAATTGGCTCGGTTTTCGGTTACTGGGATTCTGTAATCTCTTACAATCGTTGGGCTACTGAGTGGGCGCAAGGTCTATTTCCAACCGGTGCTTGCGAATATCCTCAATTGTTACCAACAAACTGGTCATTAACTTATGTTCTTACTCAATCACAAGTCGCCATTTTTGCGAAATTGATCCAGGGGGTTTTCCCTGTTTTGTTTATCATGGCCATGTTTGACTTGGGGCTCTCATTTGGTTCTGCTGGTTTTCTTTTTGCGGTTCCGCTATCGTATTTGTTACTCAAGAAATTTGCCGTAGTATCGGTTTTTGAAGGTTTTATGGATGTGGCTGTTACAACATTCATCCTTTTGGCATTTTACATGATCTATAAAGATTTTTACAATGATCGATATTCTCAAAAAACGCTATGGTTATCGGGGATACTAGTTCTGGCAGCAGCGATGACCAAACAGCCCGGGGTGTTGGCTTTTGGTGCATGGGTTCTGATTAATTTCATTTTGATTTACTCAAAGAATCCGGGCAAGTTTTGGATGTCAATTAAGAAAATCATAATACCGACCTTAGTTTTCCTTATATTAATAGCCTCGTGGTATGTATTTAAGATGAACAGAGATGCTCTGGTAGGAGAAAGATCCTGTTTTGCGATTACCAATTCATGGGCAGTAAATGATTTGGTTTCGGGAACCTGGCAAGCATTGTTGTATCGAATACAATTATTGGATTATTGGATTTTATTAATTCCTATCTTTTTGACATCGATCTTTTTTGTGAAACGTGAAATTCGAATCTTGTTTTTATGTTATGGTCTTCCTTATCTGCTGATAAGTTTTAATTATGGTTATTACGTTATGTTTATGCGATATTTAACCCCCATCTCTTTTGTTTTTGCCATTAGTGTCGCCGTAATAATTGATTTGATGGTTGATAAATCGTTGGATTTAGCGGATAGATTACCTGTTACAAAAATTAAAAAAAGTTTTATCAAATTGAAGAATTTATTCTCTAGTATTGGGCACAGATTGGGATTGGTTTCTATATGGGTGGTTATAATCTCGGGATTGGTATTATTGGCCATAGCTGTTATTAAATATCCAGACTCAAAACTAATAAGAAATTATGAATATCAACAAATGGGAGTCGGTAATCGGGCTATTAATGAGTACCTTGCAGATTTTTATATTGATAAAGATCCTGAAGACCTCACAATATCCTGGTACCCTTATATCAACTATTTGCCTGGATTAAGCGGAAGGGCAATATATTTAGATATATCAAATGTTGAGACTGTTAATAATTACTTAAAACAAGAGAATATTGGGTTTGTTTTACAATATAATTCAACCCCTGGTGAAATTGTTGATTTCCTTAACAGTATGGTTGAAAGAGGACAGCTAACGTTTATAACCGATTTTGGGGTGAAAAATGATGCCGTTCTGTTTGAGGTTGTACGCTAGTAATAATACCACGTAACTCGCTACGTTGGTTGTTCCTTGCTTTGATTTGGCTAATGCGCTTGGTTCTGCGTAATTCCCCGCAGATAGAAAAGCAGAAGGTTTGTCGTCTCTCGTGTGTTGAAAACAGAAAAAGTCGTTAATTCATATGAAAAGCGCGGAAATGCTAAGAATTTCATCAAGGAAGCCAAGTAGGATATCCGTTGGGCATCGCTTGCAAAAATACTTTTGGCCATTACCCTAAAGAACAGGGCACGCGTGAAGTCATCTTTCAGATGTTGATGCTTGCCAACAATTGGTTTTTTACTGTTCAAGTTTGATTCTCTCCACATTTCAGAATATGGACAGCAAATAAAGACCTTCCGGTAAAAGTATGTTTTTTTGGCTGCGATGACCATCAGAACGGCACGATTTATATTGATGAAGCTTTCGATAAAACATCCGTATCAAGTTGTGTATAATAACTCATTGTCCTAAGAGGGTGTTGTTAAGTAGTCAGCGATGGTTCTAATATGTTTGATGAGGAGCGTTTACCATACCCAATATTCT
>CAKMKJ010000061.1 GCA_927443345.1 uncultured Anaerolineaceae bacterium
ATGAGTTCTTGCTTGTTTAGTTCTTCTAACTGGTCTTGGTTCATTGTCCTTAAATTTTAACAGACATGTCCAATTTTTAAAACCCCCCGTGAGTAGTTACATACTTAATATAGAATAAAAATTCTACAATTTTGTTGCTGCATTGTTCTTTAATAACTTCATAATTCGAAAGCGTGCCTGATTTGGTCATGAACCTTAAAAATAACCATGTATCTGTTCGCGATTCGTGCATAAAAACGAATCAAAAACAAACAAAACGAACCAGCGTTTTTCTTGACATTTTGAAGCTTTTTTTAGATTCGTTTATATTCGTTTTCAATTTTTCAAAACGAAGAAACGAATCATCTTAAGGAAAACTCGTCATTGAAAATGCTTTACTGACCTTGATAACAGCGCCTTCCATACCATTGTGAGTTGCATAGAGATACGAACTGACCCTCATTTTTCAAGTGTAGATCTTCATGATAAACTCAACCATCTCATTCGTTTTTTGAAAGACACTAATGAATTTGTCCAAACCCAAACTTCAATTAAACATCCCCCGCAATCTGATACTCATTGCAGTCACCATGTTCCTGTGGGGCTTGGGCGAGGGTTTGTTCATCTTCTTTCTACCGCTGACCCTGCAGCGCTGGGAGGTCTCCACCGTGGTCATCGGCGGCATCCTGAGTATGATCGGCGTAGTCATGACCCTGGTGCAGGTGCCTTCAGGCTACCTCTCGGATCGTCTGGGTACACGCCCGTTGATTTTAGTGGGCATGGGGGTGGGCATCGTCTCCGCGCTGGTGATGGCCTTTGCCAGCAGTCTGATCCTGTTTACAGGCGGCTTGCTCGCTATCGGGCTGACCTCGTTGATCAATCCGCCGCTCAATAGCTTTGTCACCAGTTTGCGCGGCAAATGGACGGTGCAGCGGGCAATGACCTTTATCGGCGCAGCAGCCACCATTGGCGGCATCCTGGGGCCGATGATCGGCGGCAAGATTGCCGACACCTACGGTCTGGATGTCGTCTTTCGTTATTCCGCCGGGTTATATGTGGCTTCAATGCTGGTCTTCTTGTTCACACACCGTGCTCAAGTGCAGCCTGAACCCGAACCTGAAACCGCCATTCAAAAAGTCAGCCCACTCAAAAACCTTAGATTTTTAGGGTTGCTGGCCATTCTGATCGTGACTATCGTCTTCCTCAGCGTGCCGCAGCAGTTGACCTCCATGTACCTGCAAAACATTCAGCACCTCTCCACCCAGCAGATCGGCATGATGGGCACACTATCTGGCATCGTCACCGCCTTGGTGATGCTCGTGTTGGGCAATCTCAGCCCATCCATCGGCATGGCCATTGGTCAGCTCATGATTGCGGGGTTTGCACTGTTGATGTGGCGCGGCCAGGGTCTGGTAGCCTTTTTCGCGGGTTATGCCCTGATTGGCGGTTACCGGCTCTATCGCGTCATGGCGCTGGCTTATTCGCGTTCGCTCGTAGACCAGAACAATGTGGGTCTGGCTTATGGTCTGGTGGATACCGCCAATGCGCTGGCCATGATCGCTGCTCCGCTGTTGGCAGGTGTTTTGTATGACTACCAACCCGTGGCGGTGTATACCGTCAGTTTGGTGGCTTTAATTGTTACCATGGGGATAATTTATTTATTCATGAAGAAGAAGCGAGCGGAATAAAATTCTTATCAAGTAAGGTCAATTCATCCAGCTAGTGGACGCAAACACCGCGTGAATTGCCCTTACGAATTTCCTGCTGCTACCCAAACCGGCCAGTGATGTAATCCTGGGAGCGTTTATCTTTCGGCATCAGGAACATATCTTTGCCGTTAGCAAACTCAACCAGTTCACCCATCAAAAAGAATGCGGCATAATCTGCCATACGCGCAGCCTGCTGCACATTATGCGGCGCGAGGATGATGGTGTACTTTTCTTTCAACTCGGTGAGCAGAGATTCGATCTTGGCGGTCGAAACCGGGTCAAGCGCGGAGGTGGGCTCATCGAGCATAATCACTTCGGGTTCTAGCGCCAGCACACGCGCCAGACAAAGTCGCTGCTGCTGTCCGCCTGAGATGGCGAAACCTGAATCTGAAAGGCGGTCATAGACTTCGTCCCATAAGACGGCCTGACGCAAAGCGGCTTCTACGGCGCTATCCAGTTTTTTCTTATTTCGCTCACCGGCCATTATTAAGCCGTAAGCTACATTCTCATAAATCGAAAGGGGCAGGGGCACAGGTCGTGAGAAGACCATACCAATTTTTCGGCGCAGGTCGATCACATCCAGCTTGGGGTCCAGAATATTGACGCCGTTAAACAAAACCTCGCCGGTCATGGTTTTAACGTCTGCCAGATCATTGAGGCGGTTCAACACCCGCAGAAAAGTGGATTTACCGCCGCCCGCTGGACCAAACAACACGGTGATGGCGTTGGCTTCTATCTCAATATTGATCTTGCGCAGGCTCTCGTTATCATCCGAATAGCGGATGCTCAAATCACGTACGCTGAATTTTTTCATGGCTACCACTGCCTTTTCGCGCGTGCCCGACTGCGAATGATGGTGGCGACCAGGTTCATACCGAGCACAAAGATCAACAGCACTAATACCGTGCCATATTGAATCTTGATCGGCATGCCGGGAATCTGGGTTGAAATGACAAAGATATGGTAAGGCAGCGCCATGGTGGAATCCATGACCGAGGTTGGCAGCTCAGGTAAAAAGAAAGTGGCACCGGTAAAAAGGATGGGGGCGGTCTCACCGGCTGCGCGTTCCAGGCCGAGGATAATCCCGGTGATGATACCGGGCAGTCCCTGGGGCAAAATGACTTTCCATATGGTTTGCCAACGGGTGGCGCCAAGTGAAGTTGAAACCACTCTGAACGAGTTGGGGACGCTGCGCAGCGCTTCTTCGGTGGTGCTGATGATCACTGGCAGGGTCATAATTGAAAGTGTCAAAGATGCAGCAAGGATGCTGGTTCCAAACTTAAGAAAAAGCACAAAGAGACCGAGACCAAACAATCCGTATACCACGGAGGGGATGCCGGCCAGATTGATGATTGCAATACGGATGAGGCGTGTGAGGCGGTTGTCTTGAGCATACTCGGCTATGTAGATTCCTGCAGCCACGCCGAGTGGAACAGAGAACAAGGCAGTTCCGAGGGTAAGATACAGCGTGCCGATGATGGCAGGTAAAATGCCGCCTTCACGCATGCCGTTAGATGGTGCCGCAGTAAGAAACTGCCAACTAAAAGAAGGGGCACCCATAAAAATGATATAGGCAACCAAACCTAAGATGGGCAGCACAGTTACCAGAGTGACCAATCGCAGGAGGGAAAAACCCAATCCTTCGACGATCCTGGTTTTACGCCTGGGTTCATTGAGCGAACTCATGAAAGAATCCGTTCTGCGCGTTTACGTTGTTTGGTGCTTACCGCGCTGGCAGTAATATTGATGACCAGAGATAAAAGGAAGAGCAAAATTCCAATTAGGAATAGCACCTGATAATGTTGGCTGCCAGTGGCAACTTCGCCCATTTCAGAGGCAATAGTAGCAGTCATGGTGCGTACAGGTTCGAAAATCGCGTTCAGACCGGAGGGCAATACTGGTGCATTGCCGGTGACCATCATTACTGCCATGGTTTCACCCAGGGCACGTCCGATGCCGAGCATGACTGCGGTTAGAATGCCAGTTTTGGCTGCCGGAACAGTAACACCCCAGATGGTCTGCCAACGCGTGGCGCCGAGTGCCAGACCGGCTTGACGGTAGCCAGGGGGTACAGTATTCAATGCATCTTCAGCTACCGATACGATTGTAGGGATAGCGATCAACCCAAGCAAGACAGCGCCAGTAAAGGCGGTCAATCCGGTGGGTAGATCGAGAAATTTTCGGAAGAAGGGTACGATCACAAGAATGCCGATGAACCCTAAAACAACCGATGGAATCCCCGCCAGTATTTCAACGATGGGTTTCAAGATTTCTTTAATCCATCTTGGAGCGACTTCTGAAATAAAAATGGCCGTCCCAAGGCCGAAGGGCAGGGCGATCAGCGTAGCGCTAATGGTGACTAATAATGTACCGAAAATCAGCGGCAGAATGCCGAATAACCCTTCGATGGGATACCAGCGAATACTAAACAGACTGGTTATAGGCACATCTTTTAGAGCTGGAAGACCTTCTTTTAACAGGAAAACCAGAATTAATCCTACAAATAATATGCTGGAATACCCACACACTTTGATAATACTGGTTATGACAGTGTCGCCAATTTGTTTTTTGGGAGCCATTCTATTTTCTTTCATTATCTACAATAGGAACAAAACCCAATTCTCTAACAATTTGCTGTGCCTCTGCTGATAGAATCCAGTCAATGTAAGCTTCGATTTCACCGGTGGGCTTGTCAGGGGTGTACATAAAGAGATTGCGCGAGATCAAATAACTACTGTCTGCAACAGTATCCGCAGACGGGATTACATAGACTTCTGGTGTTTCCAGTGATGAAATGGCCACCATTTTCACTTCATGAGTGACATAGCCAAGGCCGTCATAACCGATGGCATTGGGGTTTTCTTTTACTTCGGCAATGATCCCCTCTGAAGAGGGCAGCAACAGCGTGTCAGCCGAAAAAATGGTCTTATCATCAGTGTTGCCAAAACGGATAACTGTCTCAAGGAAAAATACATGGGTACCAGAATTGGTCTCACGAGATAGCTTCACAATCGGACGATCTTCGCCGCCTACTTCTTTCCAGTTGGTGATCTCACCGCGATAAATGGCAGATAGCTGTGCCAGGGTGAGATAATTCACCGGGTTTTCAGGGTTGACGATCACGGCGATGGCGTCTCTGGCAATTACAAATTCTTGCGGATTCATACCTGCTTTTTTTGCTGCTTCCAACTCTTCTGGTTTAATATGCCGTGATGCATTGGCGATATCTACAGATTTATTGATTAACGCGGTTAACCCTGTCCCTGATCCGCCGCCAGTGACTGATATTTTAACATCCGGTTTAATGGTTTGATATCTTTCAGCCCAGGCCAATGCCAGGTTTACAATGGTGTCTGAGCCTTTGTTGTCAATCGTTTGTGATTGTAGAGCCAAATCGGGGTTGGATGCGCTTGAACCTGCCTTTGAACCACAGGCAGTAAGGCAGAGGATTAGTATGAAAATGATAAAACCGAACTTATGCCTCATGTTACTAATTATATCGGAAAAAATTCACTCACTCGAAAAATTAAGAATAATTAAGACGAAGGTAATATCAATGTTAAGAAAAATGGTGCTTCAGATGGCATGAGGTATAATTAACCGGTTATTCTCATCTCGAAGGAAGACACAAATGGATTTCGGAAACATTCAGCAAGTCGATATTGATGAACAAATGCGCTCGGCCTACCTTGATTATGCGATGAGCGTAATCGTTGCCAGGGCCCTGCCAGATGCACGCGATGGACTCAAACCAGTTCACCGACGTATCCTTTATGCCATGCACGATATGGGCATCCGTTCCAATACCGCATTCAAGAAATCCGCGCGTATTGTGGGCGAAGTGCTTGGCAAGTATCATCCTCATGGCGATGTTTCAATTTATGACTCCATGGCCAGAATGGCCCAAGACTTCTCAATGCGCTATATGCTTGTGGATGGTCAGGGTAACTTCGGTTCCATTGACGGAGATTCTCCTGCAGCGATGAGATACACCGAAGCGCGACTGCATGCCACCGCAGAAGAAATGCTGCTCGATATTGATAAAAATACGGTTGACTTTATAGACAACTTTGATGGTTCCCTCAAAGAACCCACAGTTTTACCTTCAAAATTGCCGAACCTTTTGCTCAATGGGTCCTCCGGTATCGCGGTGGGTATGGCTACAAGTATCCCGCCACACAACCTGAAGGAGCTTTCTGCGGCCACTGGATACATGATTGATCATTTCGACGAAGTGGAAGACATTTCGGTGGACGATTTGATGCAGTTTGTGCATGGGCCAGACTTTCCGACCGGCGGTATGATCGTTGGCCGCGAAAGTATTCAGCAAGCCTATAGCACCGGCCGTGGAAGATTGATTGTCCGTGGCATGGCTCACATCGAAGAGATGAAGGGCAATCGCTACCAGATCGTGATTACTGAAATTCCATATCAGATCAACAAAACCAGCTTGATTGAACGTATCGCTGAATTGGCTCGCAGCGGCAAACTGGATGCCATTTCTGATTTGAGAGATGAATCTGATCGCCGCGGCATGAGCATTGTGATTGAACTGCGGCGCGGGGCACAACCTAACCAGGTGCTCAATCAACTTTATAAATACACCTCGCTTCAATCCACTTTTAGCGTCCATCTGTTAGCGCTGGTGAATGCCCAGCCCAGGTTGTTATCGCTTAAACGTGCCTTGCAGCTCTTTATCGAACACCGACAGGAAATCATAACCCGTCGCTCACAATTCGAGCTTGATAAAGCCCGTGCCCGCGCCCATATCCTGGACGGCCTGTTGATTGCTCTAGCCAACCTGGATGATGTGATTAAGACCATCCGTGAATCAAGAGACCCTGATGTGGCAAAAGCAAGCCTGGTCAGCCGCTTCGGCTTGACTGAAATCCAGGCGCAAGCCATTTTGGATATGCAACTGCGCAGACTCTCTGCGCTTGAACGTCAGAAAATTGAAGATGAACACCGTGATGTGCTCTCAAAAATTGAGTACCTCGAAGATTTGCTTGCCCATCCTAAAAAGATTTTGGCAGTCATCAAAGAGGATTTGGCAGCCGTGGCTGAAAAAACAGGCGACGAACGCAGAACCCGCATCGTTGCAGAAGCTCACGAAGAGTTGAAAGAAGAAGACCTGGTCGCGGATGAATCTGTGTTGATCACTTTCACCCAACGCGGTTATATCAAGCGTGTTGCTGCCAATCTTTACCGCACCCAGGGCCGCGGTGGACGCGGCGTTTCTGGCCAGACCGTACGCAACGAGGACGAAGTGGTGCTGCTGGTGCCTGCGCGCACACTGCATACGCTGTTATTCTTCTCTGATCGCGGCAAGGTGTATTCCGAAAAGGTTTACCAGATTCCTGATGCCAATCGTACCGATCGCGGCATCCCCATTGTCAACGTGCTTGCCATGGACCCCGCTGAACGTATTACAGCGGCCGTATCCGTGCCTAATTTTGAAAATGGTTCCTGTTTCACCATGGCGACTGTTAATGGCCGTGTGAAGCGTGTACAGCTTTCTGAGTTTGCCAGTGTCAGACCCTCAGGCTTGATTGCTATGAATCTGGATGAGAACGACAAGTTAGGTTGGGTCAAATTGACCACCGGCAAAGACGAGATCATCATGGTCTCCCGCCGCGGACAAGCGCTGCGCATCAAGGAAACATCCATCCGCACCATGGGAAGACAGGCGGCTGGCGTTACCGGCATCAACCTTAAACCGGGCGACAAGTTAGCCTCCATGGATGTTATTGAACCGGGTGGAAAACTGCTCGTTGTGACAGAAAACGGCTTTGGAAAATGCTCCAGGCTTGAAGAATACCCCACCAAGGGTAGAGCGACTGGCGGCGTGACAACCATCGACCAAAAGAGCATGCCAAAAATTGGCCAAATAGCCGATGCCCGTGTGGTTCAGGATGACGATGACGTTACCATGATTTCTTCAGGCGGCATTATGCTGCGGCTGAAGGTTAAAGTCATCTCGATGAGCGGACGTTCTACCCGCGGTTTCAAGGTGATGGATCTGAAAGATAGTATCGTGGCGTCGGTTGCTAGAATGGCAGCCAAAGATCTTGAGCGAAACGATCCTGCCATGCAAGAGAAACGGGCGTCTGAAGAGATGGTCTCTGAGATTGTTGAAAGTGAGATCGAAGAAATCGAACCTGTGGAAATTGAAGCTGAAGAAATAGATTCCGAGGAGATCGAAACCGAAGAAGACGACTCAGAACAAGAATAAATTTCAGCCGGTAGGGAGACTTCTCTTTACCGGTTTTTATTATTAACCACTAAATACACGGAAAGCTAAAACCAAAAATAACCTCCGAATTCTTTTGCTTTTGAATTCGGAGGCTTGCTCTAAATTAATGCAAACTCCGGGAGTCTACAAAAAACAGACTCCCGGACCAGTAAAAACGAACCACTTGGTAATTTTCTTCTAGATAGGGGGGTAGATTTTCTGAAAGACAATTAAAACAAAGACGCCGATAATGGCAATCATCAAGAATACAAAAAAAGCGATCACGAAGCGCTGTCCGGCGGTCATACCCAGAAGCGTGTTTTTTTGCGGATTTTCATAGGTTTCGTAGACTCTATCATTCATAGGGTCTTCTTCTTCAAAGCCTGAACCGGCTGAATTTCGTAAATCGTCAAGCATGTTTTCCTCCACTTTCAGATGAAGCATTCATAGGTCGCAGGTGAACGTCGCCAACCTCAAAAGCCTTTTCTTCGTTGTTCTCTAAAAGCAATACCAAATTGCCTTGAGCGTCAATTCCTTTTTCAATCCCAATTATAGATTGTTTTTCAGATTGCACAATCATGACCTGTTCGTCGATGAAGGCCAGGTGTTTGGTCCAGTGATCAAAAAAGCGAGGTGAAGCCAGCTCAGCCCGCCATTTGTGGATGTTGACCAACACCTGCTGAAGCACCGTAAATCGATCTATGGGTTGCAAAACAAAATCTTCAAGACAGGCGGCAGAGAATAACTGTCCATCTGATGGAGGGACTGAAGCACTGGAAATATTGATGCCAATGCCGCATACCACTGCATTAGGTTGACCGTCCGTCCAGACAGCTTCCACTAATATGCCGCAGCATTTCTGCCGATTGATCAAGACATCGTTGGGCCATTTGATTTGGGGTTCGATACTAAACAGTGTTTTTATAGCGTCATGAACGGCAAGTCCACAAAGGGGTGCGAACAGGTTGAGCTGCTCAATTTCAGCAGCAGAGGGCTTTAGAATCAGGCTGAAGGCTAGCGAAGATCCCGGTTGGGTGACCCAGCGGCGGTTAAATCGGCCCCGGCCTTCGGTTTGTTCATCTGAAATAACGAGCGTGAAATCTTCAGCGCCTGCGTCCGCCCAGGCGAGGGCTTCATCATTGGTGGAGCCGATGCTCTCATAGGCGCGGAAAGCAGTGACTGGTGTTGTGGATAATGCTTCAGAGAGTTGTTTGTGATCCATGCAGTTATTTTATCCGCTTAAACAAAAACGGACAGGTGTAGCCTGTCCGTTTGTTCGTATTGGTGCAATTATTTGCTTGCAATCTTGATGGTCTTGGGTTTGGCTTCTTCCGCTTTGGGGATCCGCAGGGTGAGCACGCCGTCTTTCAATTTGGCATCAATCTTGTCTGCCGCCACTGGATTGGTGAATTCGATTGAGCGACTGAATCTTCCAACCGGCAGTTCTGAAACATGTACATCCTGGCCTTCCAGTTGAACTTCTGTATATTCGCCATCGATGGTCAAAACACCGTTGTTGAACTGGATGTTGACAGCCTCAGAGGTCAATCCGGGGACGAATGCAGTGATGGTGTATTCATCCTGGTTGGAGCTCAAGTTCATCGGTATGCTGAAGGTGGGTCCTTCTTCTGCGGTCTCGTCAAACATACGTCTCATCATCCGGCGGCGGGCTTCCATGACTGATGTTGGGGTGGTTAAGTAGAAATTCATTTTGATCCTCCATATATATTGTTTATTTGTATTTATTTTAGGATTGCCGTATAAAAGGAGGATTAACGATTCATCTAATTCATATCAGAATTATGCCGATAATGTTAAGAGAATTATTAACCTTTGACAAATCCACGATTGATGGCTTGTTTATGGTAAACTGTTTGCGGAGCATGAATATGGACGAGAAAATTACCATCATCGAAGGTCCACCCCCCGTCTTTGAAAGCATTGATGATGGCTGGGCTCTGGGATTGAACGAAAGTCCGTCGGTCTATTACACCGCTTTGACCCGGCTGCGCACTTATAATGGCCCCGCACTGGTTGAAAGATGCCACCGCATGTGGAATCAGAAACAGCCGATTTATTTGCATTATCGCAACGAAATGGGTCTGGAAGAAAGAGTGCCCATTTTGGCAGCACGCTCAAGTGAAACCAATGATGGGCAAGTGCTCTTCCTTTGGATCAGACGCGAGGACTCTGAAATTGATCTGGACTATGACGATCGAGATGATTTGACTGATTCGAATTAAAAGTGAGGCTGGAGAATTTTCTCCGGCTTTTTTGTTATAAACCATTCTTGTTGAGTTTACAGTTCAGTAATTTATTAATAAAAATAGATAAACACCTGGGTGAGGGGGGCACCCAAGTGTTTATCTAAAAATAGTATACACCAACCCAAAACGAGTTTCAAGGTTTTTAAGTTAAGAGTTTTTTAACTATCTACATCATTAGGTTTTTTTTCTTGAAACCGGGATGGGCTCGAACATCGTCCCCCTTGCGGGGATATTGCATACCCTGTGGGCATGCACCTCGAAGGGGAGTGCTCTCAACCTAATTTCATTTTTGATGGCGTTGGGGTTTAGCTTCGTCCTTGCTGGACTCGCAATACTTGTATGAAGTCCAGCTTAAAATGTGATGAGATAAGAGAAATTGATTTGGGTTTCACCTAATGTTAGTAAAAAATTTTAATTATGTAACTGTAAAACAAAAAAATCCAAAAAATAATTATTGCTAATTTTTTGAATACAAGTTTTATTTCAAACCAAATGTTTTGTTACCTACCGATAGGTTCTGTTTAGTAGACGAACCACATTCTTCCGTAGACAGAAGCATGAGGAAGGTTTCAACCTCTACAGCACCTAGTAAATCCGGATGGCGTTTGTTATAAAAGAGAATATAGCGCCTAGCCCAGTAAACATAGGTTTTCTTTGTGCTGTAGGAATGATACTTTAAACGGATCGTGTCTCGGATCTGATCAAGAAGTATTTTAGGTTTGGAGGGGTTGGTCATAGATGTTTGATCTTGCAGAGCTGAGTGTATAATTTTATAAGATTATTTTTTTGTTGCTGATTGTTTGTTGTAATCAGGCATAATTGCAGTAATGCATATTTTTTTCAGGTCGCTATACAGCATAATTGCAGTATATTGCTAGTCCGTATAAATAATAGTTGGGCAACAGGACAAGAGTTTGCACATGGATCAACTAATCAAAGATCGCTTCAACGACACAATCTTGCAAGAAGCCATGCGGCGTTATTGCATTAAAAATGACCAAATACACTCCCTGGACGCGTTTGAGAGTTTTATCTACGAATTCGAGCGAGATTCGCGTGCTTATATTCTTCGCATCGGGCACAGTTTTCGACGTAGCGAATCTCTCATTCTAGGTGAAGTAGATTGGATTAATTATCTGGCTGAAGGCGGTGTTTCTGTTGCCAAAGCAATTCTTTCTGAGTCTGGAAAACTCGTGGAAGTGGTTGAAGATCAATCGGATGGGGCTTTTCTTGTTACGGCTTTTGTAAAAGCTCAAGGACAAGCCCCGTGGGATTTGTGGACACCTAAACTTTACGAATCGTATGGTGAAATGATCGGACGGATACACACTCTGTCCAAAAACTACCAACCCAATAAGGTTGCCTGGAAGCGACCAGATTGGAACCATGATCTTTTTGAATTTGTAGAACGCTACTTACCCGAATCTGAATCCATAGCGAAGAAGAAATATAAAGACATCTGCAATCATGTAAACACACTTGCTAAAGACCGTGAATCCTACGGTCTGACTCATCAAGATGCGCATGGGAGTAATCTCTTTGTGGATGAAATGGGGCAGATCACGCTATTTGACTTTGACGAATGCGCCTACAATTGGTTCATCAATGACATTGCGGTTGTACTGTTTTATATCGTGCAGGACGCAGAAGATTGGCCTGCCTTCACACAGGAATTTATGTCACATTTTCTTCGCGGATATGTTCATGCTTGCACTCTTGACTTCTCATGGTTTAAAGAAATTCCAAGCTTTCTAAAAATCCGTGAAATCGAATTGTATGCTGTTATGCAGCGAGATTTTGATGTGAACAATATTGATAACGAATGGTGTGCACGCTTTATGCACAACCGCAAATCAAGAATCGAGAACGACGTTCCCTATATTGGTTTCGACTTCGAGTCTCTTTCTATAGAAATATAAAAAAGCATGTCTGTTAATTTTGAATGTATTACTCTAATGATGACACTTGCCAAATGTTACTTGCCTAACACTGCTTGCACGCGGACGGGCTGGGGCTGTTGCCCTGCCCGAAGAGATTCTGGCAACTGGGCTTTTTTCTACTTTTGGCGTGGTTTCGTTAAAATCCCCAGCCCGCCGGTGACGCTCGCCGTTGGACGGTTCCTTCTCCACACTGTTATGGGTAAATCATGAATTTTCGCGACGCTCTTATCACCACTTATTATGAAAACCCATGCCAAGTGCTACCTAACGCACTTTGGAAAACCTTAGCCCAGCTTGAAAATTTTCAAACATCTATTTGCATTGAAAAAGATGGCGTTATGAACTTGCAGGCTTGGAATGAAACGAATTTAATGGTTTATTGGACACGCCACCGGAATCAATCCTTTGAGTTTAGTCAGTCACAAACCAGTCTGAATTTAGCCCTAATCCACCAAGATTTTTTACAATCTTTTCCATCAAAAAAATTCACTATCCAGGAACCATATTTCCGGCTTATTCATAGGCAAAATGAATCACAAGTGAAAGCCATCATTCCAAGCAGGTTCAGTTTCGTTGATGTAAATTTACAGCAAGAGGCCAAGAAGGTTTCAGACCTAATTGGACAATGCTATCAAGATTTACATCCAACTGTCGAATCTGTGATGAATTGGGGTAATCATCAGACATTTGACCCCTCGTTATGGGTTTGGGTAATTGATAACTCAAAAGGAATTCCCGTTGGACTTGGGATAGCTGAAATAGATAAAAATGTTCAGGAGGGTTCATTAGAATGGATACAGTTACTCCCCAATTACAGAGGCATGGGAATAGGCAAATGTATTGTGCAGGAATTGCTATCTCGCCTGGAAAAGCGGGTAAACTTCACCACTGTAGCCGGTGAAATGAATAACACAACAAATCCTGAAGCCTTGTATCGAAGCTGTGGTTTCAAAGGTAGTGATATTTGGTGGATGTTTAGTATTTGATGAAAGATAAAAACTGCCAAACCGCAGGAAGATTAATGAGTCAAAGCCTTCAGTTTAACCATTCCGGTTTGAGGAACAAGCACTTTATGTAAAACCAATGGAAACAATACGGACAATTCAGCGGACACATCGACCCGACCGGTATTATCTCCTCCATAGACCTGAATACTCGTGAAAGACCCCGCTTTTAACGTGGATTACGGCGTGCGTATGCTGGCCGGCCTGACCGAAAGGTATGGCGACATCCGCGAGGCCGACTTGGGCCTCGCTGTAACCCCGGTCTGCCAGTTGCTGGTAATTCTGCGCGGCGGTGGCGGTGTCGCCACGCTTGAGTGCTTCATGGGCCAGGCCCGTGGGGTTTTCGTCGTGGCGCAACAGCAGGGCGCACATCATCGGCGACAGGGTCAGGGCGACGATGCCGGAAATCACCACCGCACC
>CAKMKJ010000062.1 GCA_927443345.1 uncultured Anaerolineaceae bacterium
TCCCTCTCTTTTTATTTCATCATAGCTGTCCACTTTTCAGATTTAAACCCCCCAATCTTAAGAAAACAGTCAGTCCACTTTTGAGCTTTATATTGTCCACTTTTCAAGTTTAAATAACATCTGTGTATTGGTGGGTTGACAAACCCAACCCACCCTACAAGCTACAAATGTTTTTGTTTTCATTTGTTTTTATGCACGAATGCCCCCAGTGACCAATTTTTGGTAAATTTCAATCACAAAACACCCGATTTTTGGCTCTGCAGGATTCGTTTTTGTTTCAAGAACCCCACTCGCTTCGCTCGGGGGCGCAAAGATCGCGAAAATCGAAAACAAAGAAAACGAATCAATTATTTACGACTTGATGTTCGCCGCACACGCAAGTATTCAGTTGGAAAAGAACAATACTTAATAAACAATTTAAATATTAGAACTTAAATTCTATTTTGTCAATAGGGGGTTTATTGCCTAGTTAATCAATAAGATGAAAAACATTGGTGCATCCAAGTTGCATGCATGTGTCATTAACAGCTTTGTAATTCTCTTGCATTTTTATGCAGGCTCGCACATAATGGTCTAAACAATAAAGTAATTGATGTGGGATAGAAAATTCACATGGATCGCCTCATGAAGCAAGGTTTTCAAAAACTTACACATCATTCACCAACAATAATTTTGGTGGTGTATTTATGCTTAAATCTGGTCAGTTTTTGGTTTTCGCAGAACCGTGAATTGGTTAATCATTTTGAAGACGATGCTTATTATTATTTTAAGATCGCCGCAAATATTGTGGATCTCAAAATGATTACCTTCGATGGGCACACACTGACGAGCGGCTTTCATCCCCTTTGGATGCTGGTTTTGCTGCCGCAGACCGCGGCCATAAATAATCCCTTTCTCTTCTTGCGCACCGTCGGAATAATATCCACACTCCTGATCGGAACAGGCGCAATTATCGGATTCGGATATCTGCAAAAACGTTATTCGCTTCTGACAACCCTGTTCGCAGGCGCCATGATGTTGTCTTGCCTGATTGATTTTGGCAGTACGGGTATGGAAACAGCCCTGTTAATCCCTTTGCTTACTATATCCATATTAATTCTGGCGAAACTAAGTCTATGGTCACAGTCAGACAAGAATCAGGGTCAAGAAAAGTATTGGATATGGTTGGGCATAACCCTTTCATTAGCCCAACTGGCAAGGCTTGATGCCATCCTCTTCAACCTCACAATACTGGTGTGGATTTTATTCAGCGATAGATCACCGCAAAAATGGATTCATTTGGTAAAAACAGGGCTGCCCATTTTTATCACCGGGTGCGCCTATCTACTCTTTAATTTTTTTACCTATCAGCATTTATTCCCTACCTCGGGCTTATCAAAAACCATTCAGGGAGGATTGATCAACAAAGCCTTTATGGCTCAATTATTCAACTTCAAAAATCCGGAAGGAACCGCCTGGAACCTTTACCTGGTTTTAATCTTTGTCGCGATTGGATTTATTGCTTACTATTTTTTAAATACTTTTGGTAAACCCAAGAATCAACAATTTATCGAAAATAACACCATTCCACTAATTGTGTCAGTGTTTTATCTGCTCTACACCAGCTATCAACTCTTTGGAACCTCGTGGGTGTTATGGAGATGGCACTTATACCCGATCTATTTGATGAGCATGACGGTAATCCCCTTCATGGTTGAAAAATTTCTAGCGCGCCTGCAACAGAACACAAAGTCTCGCATCCCAACTAAAAAAATCCTCGTCATAAGCACTGTGTTAATCTTCATGCTGATGACCGTGATTGGAATTACTGCTGGCAATTGGCAAAAAACACAAAAAATATTGTTCCCCTATGAAAACTACCTGATCGCTGAAGAGTTAAACACCACTATGCACCAGCCGGTGACTATTGCCATGGGTGATCGAGCTGGAAGCTTCGCTTTTTTCTCTACGGGTGATGTTCTGCAAATCGAAGGGTTAGTCAGCGATTATTCAGTTATTCAAGCCATCGAAAATAACGCACTTGAGCAATACATGACCGATTTTGGCGTCCAGTATGTTATTTCACAGGCTGCACCGCCCTCAAATTACTCCGAATGGACTTTGTTGACTCCCCTGCCCAAACACAGTTCTGGGCCAAAAGCGGAAATCCGCTTATGCAAGTATTCAGAATTTTTGCGGCGAGAAACACAATTTGAACCCATCTATATCTGGAAATGGCCCAGTTGTCTTACTGAGTAGCGCCAATTCTTAAGTACACTGACCTGAAATTTTTAGGGTTGGCATTTATAACTCTTGCAGCAAGAGGGAAAATGAAGAAGAAAGCTATATTGGCAATCATTTTAGGTTTATTTGGCATCATGGTCAGCATGGTCTATACGCGTAACATCATCCCGACCATGATTGACTATCCTCTGCGCTACGACATTGCGCAAGACAATATCGGCGCACAAGCGCTGGTGAATCAAAACGAAGAACTTTACCCTATTTTGACTTCCGCCTATGAAAAGATGGGCATCACCTGGCAATCTGATCACCGCTCAACCCATCCGCCCACAGCCTACCTGCTAGTCTTGCCGTTTACTCTGTTTGACTACCCCACGGCCCAAACGCTGTGGATGCTAAGTATGTTTGCCTGCATCGTGCTCACAGCGCGCGCTTTCAACCTGAGCTGGAAAATAAGCCTGTTCGCCGGGTTGCTGTCACTGGCCTGGCCGCCCGCAATCTGGTCGCTTGGACAATTCACGGCCATCTGGATGCTGGGGCTGGCATTGGCTTATCGCTTTAGAGACAAGCCCTTCTTAAGTGGACTTTTTATCGGGCTGGCGTCGCTGCCCAAGTATTTTGCGGCGGCCTTGTTGATCCATCCTGTCTGGCGAAAGCGCTGGGCAGCTCTGATCGGCTTCGCGGTCGTGTGGTTGGTAGCCATCGCTCTGCTGCTGTTGCTGCGCCCCGATGCAATATCCTCCTATGTGGCCAGCAATGTGGGTAATTCGATGGATCAGATTTTGCGCCCCGATAACGGCGCACTGGCCATCGTGGCCTGGCGCATGGGCGGATGGCCGGGCATTGCAGCGATGGTTGTCTTGGTCTTTTGCGTGTTCTGGGTTGGACTGCGCAACAATGGCGTGTATGGCTGGGCTTGCCTGATCTGGCTGGGGATTGCGTGCCTGCCTATTGCCTGGGTTTATTCACTTTTGCCACTGCTGCCCTGGCTGGTGATCACCCTCAAATCAGGTCACAAATATCCGCGTATGCTGGCGGTGATGGCATTGGCGCTACCCTATGCTTCAACGGCGTGGCTTCCAAACGCCAACCCGTGGTTTGTGGCTTTGAGCCTGGTTTTTTCAGGGCTTGCCTTCGCGTTGGCAGCATCCGCGGAAAAGAGACAGAAGGGGTTGAACAACCACCCCTTAGAAAAAATGAAATATGCATGATCTTCCTTTAGTTAGTATTACAATAAATATAGAATTGCTCCATTTAACTTTTAGTTAGTATTCATTCGAACTTTTTCACTATTTGGTAAAGGCATAAAATGGAAGTCAATATTTCTTACTTACCGGAAGAACAAATAGTGGTGGTAAAAACCCAGGGCGATGCGGATGCAAAAAGCTCCAGCGAAATGGTGAAAAATATCATGCTGGCGATGAAAGAATATAAATCACTGCGCTGTTTGCTGGATCACACCGAAATTCGCTTTGTTTCAGGCAAAACCATTGAAGTTTTCAACAGGCCAGAAGAGATAAAGAAAACGGGTATGCCGTTGAATGTCAGACTGGCGGCTGTGATCCCTGAAATCTACACCGAACACTTTAGTTTTCTTGAAACAGTGTGCAAAAACCGGGGAATAAGCTACAGGATTTTTACAAACTGCAAATCAGCGACTAATTGGCTGAAATCATAAAAACACTGATTAAGTAAAAACAGGGTGCGAATGGCACCCTGTTCTTGGTTAACCTAATCAAGCCATTGAACAAAAATTATTGCTTCACTGCAGTTAATGCAGTTCAGGATGTGCCGCCCAAAGTCGGGCCAGTTTCTCGGCGTCAGTTAGTGCAGCCGGGGGCGGTGTTGTCGTGGAAATCTTTTGAACATAATCAGGTGAAAGGCTGAGCCACTCAGATTTTATTTCGCTGATACGGCCAAAACCATTCTTTTCTTCAAAAATATGATATTCCCCGGGGAAGTCAGCCCTGCGCAAACGCGGATAAAGCACACCCGGGCCTGTGCGTACGGTTAAGTTATAGATTAAGATTTTGATCTTGTAGAGTGCCACTTGTTGTACCTCCTTGCCGAATAGTTCAGTATATTGTGCGCTCGTTCCGATCCAGGCATTTAGATCCAATGCTTTGTATGCCATGCCCATGGCCACCCCGTCTCCGACGCCGTCATCATCCATATCGCCGTCAGATGTGTATTGCCAGATCAGACATTTGCCCAGCCAACCATTATTTGCAACAGAGCTTAGAACGGTTTGGGGTGTTTGATTTTCGTTATACCAGGCCACCCACAATGGGCGGTCTTTGAACCATGAGTTGAACCAGTTCAGCAAACCCAACGAGCAATAAATGCCGTTGCGTTTGCCGTTTAATTCATCCATTCGTTCAAGGAAGCCTTTGGCGATAGCCTGCGCCCTGGCCGACACGGTTGAAATCGCGGGTGAATACGAAGGATGGCCGTTTTCGATATCCAGAAAAACGCTGCCGTCAGGATCGTTTTTTAGATTCGCCCAACAGGTTTCGGCCTGCTCTTTGCCCCAAGCAGCATCCGCCATGCCGTTCACGGTCGCCCCTGAAGTATGGTTGGTGTAATAATCCATAAACCAGTAGGGGATGCGGTTGACCTTGCCTTTGGATTTCAGCCAATTTTCTTTAAATTTGGTATCAACGGTGCGGCCGTAGCCCACCCTGATGCCCGAAAAATGGGCGCTGACTTTGGTCCAGTCAATGGTGCCATTGAACTGGCTGACATCGATGCCGCGGATTGCAAAGGATGAATACTTTAAACCCATAACGTTTCTCCATAAACAACTCTTAGGTTCTGAAGATAACTGGTGCAAGAAAGAAGCCAGAGCGGTGATAATTTTGCAAAATCAGGGAACATAATGTTTATTTTGTTAAACCAAAAAGGACAAACCCAAATGGCTTGTCCTTTTTAGTGTTTTTTTTTCTGTTCTTTGCGTTAGCTCAGCTTGAACCGATTTACCACGGATTGCAGCATCTTTGACATTTCAGAGAGCTGTTGCGCTGAGGCGGTCACTTCTTCCACCTGGGCGCTCATTTCTTCAGTGCTGGCGCTGACTTCTTCCACTGAAGCACTGTTTTCTTCACTGATGCTGGCGATGCTCTCAATGGCAGTGTGCACTTCAGAAGTATTGGCTGCCATTTGCTCGGTTGAAGCCGTGTTTTCTTCAACCACCGCAGAAACTGAATCCACAGCAGTGATTAATTCTTCAGAGACTTTTTTCATGTGCTGGGTGGCTTCGCCTGCCAGAACTGCCTGCTTATTTACCGCTTCGGCTGCATTTAAGATTTCAGTAAGCACTGTTCCAGCCTGATTGGCGTTTTCAACACCCTTTTCAACTTCTTGTGATCCGTCTTCCATGGCTTTGACTGCATCAGAGACACTGACGAGGATGCGGCTGATTAGATCAGAAATCTCTTTGGTCGCCAATGAAGACCGCTCGGCCAACTTGCGAACTTCATCTGCCACCACTGCAAAGCCCTTGCCATACTCGCCAGCGCGGGCAGCTTCAATGGCTGCGTTCAAAGCCAAGAGGTTGGTTTGAGAAGAAATATCCTCGATGGTTTCAACGATCTTGCCAATTTCTTCAGAGCGGCGGCCCATTTCTTCCACTTTTTCAGCGGAAATGCCAACTTTTTGTTTGATGCTTTGCATGCCGGCCAGGGTTTGTTCAATCGTGATGGCGCCTTTTCTCGCAGCCTCTGCAGCAATATCAGATTCGGCGGTCACTGAAGCGGCGTTGCCTGCCACTTGAATTATGGCCTTGTTAATCTGGTCAGTAGCATTGCTAACCTTGAACACAGAGGCACTTTGCTCCTGGGCTCCTTTTGCAACCCCATTAATTGCCTGCGCCATTTGATCAACAGCACTGGCAGTTTTGCTGATCGCATCAGCTTGAACACTGGACCCATTGGCTACTTGCTGAATAGTGGTGGCAATCTGGCTGGTAGCCTGCGCAGCTTGATTGGAGGCTTGTGAAAGGTCATCCGCAGCAGAATCTAACGATGCGGCGTTTAAAGACACCTGGCTGATTGCATCGCGCAGGCTCTCGAGCATCTTTACAAAGGAATTGCCCAACCGATCTTTTTCACTATTGGGGTGGATTGTCGCGGTAAGGTCACCCGCGGCAAGTTGATCTGCCACATCTGAAGCCGCTCGTTGATATTGAATCATCCTCTCAAAGGCACTAGCGAGTGATCCGATTTCGTCCTTGCGTTGCATCTTAACATTATCAGAAATATCACCAAGCGCCAGACGGCCAGCCATACCAGTAATCATGCCGAGCGGCTTGGCGATTGAGTTTCCAATTAAGATAGCAACAAAGATACTGAGGCCAATGATCACAAGGATCATTATTAATGCACTGATCAAAGCGTCATTAAGTGTTTTCTGTACATCATCAACGTATATGCCCGTTCCAACCACCCATCCCCAATCAGGGATCAATTTGACATATGCAATTTTTGGATCGGCAGGATCCTCGGCTTTTCCTGACTTTGGCCACATATATTCTACAATTCCCTCACCTTGTTCTGAAGCAGTGGTAATGAATTCTGCAAAAATATGTTTGCCAGTTGGGTCTACATAATCCACCAAACCGCCATCGACAAACCACTCAGGTTTGTCTTCAGCAGCAACATTTGGATGCATGATAAATTTATAATTAATGTCATTAATCCAGAAGTAGTTGCCATTATCATAGCGCATATAGCGCACGGAATTCATGGCAGCGGATTGTGCTTCTTAGGTGGTCAAATCACCGTTTTTTTCAAGCTCGACATAGTGCTCAACCACTGCTGCTGCCGAGTAAACCAAGCTTTCGGTTTGTTCTTCATGTGCGTCGAATAGTTTTTCTTTAAACAATGGGTAGATATATGCAGCCAGCAGCACAGTAAAAGCTGCAATGATAATCACCCCTAACAATAAGACTTTCTGAAACACTTTAACGTTCTGCAAAAATTTCACGGTTCTCATTCCTTTTCGTTTTATAATTTAAACTGATAAAGTTATGCTAACTTTTTTTATCTAATTTGTCGCTATTACTAACTTGTAAAAAGGACCTTATACAAAGCAAGAAAGTAGCCCTCTATTCACAATGTCAGATAACTGAAGTTCGCTAATAATATAATGTCATAAATTAAAAAATAGTTACATAAAATATAGATAAATATTCTCAACTTACACAAGAAAGTGATAAAAATCATTTATTTAAAAGTGCTCTTGGTTGATTCATTATGGATTTTTAAGTCCTTACAAATAAGACAGGAGTAAAATTTTCTTATAAACATTGTTATAATAAAATTACTCATTATTTACGGGTATTAATGGTTTTTCTCCCCTATTTGTAAACAGTTTATTTTTATTGTAAAAACAGCAGTGGCTATTTGTATTAACACCGCTTGTTTAGGTTAACTAAAATGCCCTTCTCGCGATAATAATGTTGTTTTAGCTGAAAGTAAAAATGTCAGATCGAGTGCTAAAAAATGAAGAACCTCAACAAAGAGAGACGAATTCCACAATCCAGGGATTTGAAAATCGAAGACAGCATGTGCGGATTTTCTATCCACCGCGCTGCCCGGTTAAGTTCCTTCCGGAAATGATCGTGAATCATCATAACTGCCTTGTTCTTGATATCAGTGAAGGGGGTATTCGTTTTGCAATTTCGAATGCGCTCCTCATAAAACAAAGAACGCTCACAGCGTTATTACGTTTTTCGGATGGCGGAGAAATCGAAAAAACTGGTGAAGTTGTGCGACGCAATTACAACCAGGTTGCGTTGAAGCTTGAGAAAGGAATTCCATACAGCCGCATTATGTCTGAACGGCTCAGGCTGCGCAACCTGGAAGCCAATGGTGTGATAAGCCTTCCGTATACAACCAGAGGTTAAGAAGTGTGATTTGCATTTATCAAGCATGCCCCTCAAAACGCGGGGCATTTTCTATTATGTTGGTTGCCTGCCAATGGGGGGCGTGGTAGAATCACGCTATACGAAAAATTCCTCTTCTATATAATGAAGAGTTTGCATTCAGGAGGCTGGATTATGGAACAAAAAACAGGATCGTTTGAAGTGAAAAAGGGTTTAGCCCAAATGCTCAAAGGCGGCGTGATCATGGATGTGGTCAATGCGGATCATGCCAAGATTGCTGAAGATGCCGGCGCCTGCGCAGTGATGGCGCTTGAACGAGTGCCCGCAGACATCCGTGCGGATGGCGGTGTGGCGCGCATGAGCGACCCAGACATGATCCAAAAAATCATTGATACCGTCAGCATTCCGGTGATGGCCAAATGCCGCATCGGTCATTTTGTTGAAGCCCAAATTCTCGAATCCATTGGTGTGGATTACATTGATGAGTCTGAAGTGCTTACCCCTGCGGATGAAGCGCATCATATTTATAAACACGATTTCAAAGTTCCCTTCGTTTGCGGCTGCCGCAACCTGGGTGAAGCACTACGCCGCATCGGCGAAGGTGCTGCAATGATTCGCACCAAGGGTGAAGCTGGCACCGGTGATGTGGTTGAAGCCGTGCGCCACGCCCGATCCGTGCTGGGTGAAATCCGCAAACTGCAAAGTATGCCTGAAGAAGAATTAATGGCCTTCGCCAAAGAAATTGGCGCACCCTTTGAATTGGTGCTTGAAACCCGCAAATTGGGCCGCCTGCCCGTGGTGAACTTCGCTGCTGGCGGCATTGCCACCCCCGCAGATGCAGCATTAATGATGCAACTGGGCGTGGATGGTGTGTTCGTGGGATCCGGTATCTTCAAATCCGGCGATCCTTCCAAGCGCGCCACTGCGATTGTCAAAGCCACCACCCATTATCAAGATGCCAAGATTCTGGCAGAAGTCAGCCGCAACCTGGGTGAAGCCATGGTTGGCCGTCAGATATCTTCCATGACAGACGCAGAGAAAATCGCCACACGCGGATGGTAAGATAACGTATGAAAATAGGCGTCCTGGCATTACAAGGCGACTTCGCTGAGCACCAGGTGATGCTCGAAACACTAGGAGCCGAAGTGTTTCAGGTGAGACTTCCTGAACACCTCAACGGACTGAGTGGTTTGATCATCCCAGGTGGTGAAAGCACCACCATTGGCAAACTTGCAACTGCATATGGGCTGATGGAACCCTTAAAAACGTTTGGCAAGACGCAAGCCATCTGGGGAACCTGCGCCGGTGCCATCTTTTTAGCCAAAGACGCACACCGTCCGCAGCCCTTGCTGGAGCTAATGGACATCGTGATTGAACGCAACGCGTTTGGCCGCCAGGTGGATAGTTTTGAAGTGGACCTGAACGTACCTGGATTGAACCCTGGAGAAAAACAAGATCTTCCATTTCACGCGGTATTCATCCGCGCTCCGTTGATCGAATCGGTTGACAAAGGTGTAGAAGTGATCTCCACGCTTGAAGACGGGAGGATCGTGGCTGCCCGGCAAGGAAAACTACTGGCAACCTCCTTCCACCCTGAATTGACCCGTGATAACCGCTTCCACCGCTACTTTATGGAGTTGGCAAAATAACCGTTCGCCCGTTCGCCTGGTATGATCTTCCCTCATTAATTCGTCATCACGATGGAATGATCTGCCTCAATCAAAGAGAATTCCTCACCCACGGCAACCCATTGGGAATTGCCTCATTGATATCACGCCTTCAACCCTCCGCAGAAAGTGTTACGGCTGTAGTTGAGTCTTCAGATTCAAGCACCTGCCTGATCAGTCAGGTGCTGCACAAAACCGGAGATCGTTCAGCTCGTTTAAACTTTCTGGTCATCGGAAATTCAAGCGGTTTACATGAAGTGCTTGAACTCTGGGATTATTTGAATGGCAAAGCCGGTGAGATGGGCGCTCTGAATGTGCTCGCAGAAGTCTCTGAGCCTTCTCCTGTTTTTGAGTCTTTACGAAAAACCGGTTTTTCACCTTACGGATGGGAAGCCGCGTGGAAACTTCCCAAAAAAATCAGCGTGACCTCTGACACAGAACATGAATGGACCATCGCGCTGCCGACGGACGAGCCGCAGTTGCGCAGTTTGTACCACTCGCTGGTTCCGCCAATTGTTCAGGCTGCCGAGGCTTTTTCAAACGGGGGAACGCGCAGGTTAGTGTATCGTGAGAACGACGAGATTGTGGCATTTGTTGAAAGCAGCACAGGGCCAAATGGTTTGTATTTGCGCCCTCTCATCCACCCTGCGGTTTTGGATATTAGCACACTGTTAAACGCATTAATCAGTCAATTTAATAATATTGGGCAGCCAGTATATCTTCAGGTGCGCTCATACCAAGCCTGGCTGCTGAATACGCTTGAAATTATTGGCGGGGAATCATCAAACCATTTCACATTGCTGGTGAAACACCTGGCCATCTTGCAGCGCAATGGCGTGATCATCACCAACGGCAAACTAGTGAATAACCGCCAGGCTGAACCGACTGCCCCCATGGCCAGCCATCTTTCGGTGGATGATCCGCCCTCTCCTCATTAGGAAAGGAAGTTTTTATTTATTTCCTGCAGTTCTTCCCCATTCCGCTCATTATTAGTTTGGTTGTCTTAATCTTTATAAGTCTGCGCAGCCGGAAACGCGGATGGATGGCCGTGTGCGGGATAATATTGTTTGGTTTCTACATTATCGCTGTCATCGGGGTAATCTTCTTCCCTGTCGCCATCCCCTTCAACTGGCCAAACAACCTGTCATGGCAAGAAACGCTTTACAACCTGACCAGAGCCAACCTTTCGCCGCTTTACTTTTTGGATTTTACGAATCATCCTCTGAGAATGCCGTGGCTTATAAGGGATTTTGGATTGAACGCGATCCTGACAATCCCCTTTGGGTTTGGGTATGGTTACTATCGTCGACCAGGATGGTTAAAACTTGTTTTTTCGGCGCTGCTCACCGGGCTGACATTGGAAGGAGTTCAACAGATAATCATTCTCGTGACAGGAACTCTTTACCGTACCGTGGATATCAACGATGTGATCCTAAATGCGCTGGGGGTCATCATCGGATTTGCCATCTTCTTAATCATAAAGAGCGCTTTTCATAAGCTCAAGAAGAATAAATCTTATCAAACTGTTGAGAAACAAGATTAATTTTGGGATTAACGTTAAAATAGACCAATAGGGTTAATATGACACAAAAAAGAATAACTGATGATTTACATATTCTAATGACCGTCTTGCCCACCCGCATTGTGGAAGCAGTCAAAAAAACCAACAACAGCGACAATCTGCTTGAAATCATCCTGGATCTCGGCCGCCTGCCTATTGCCCGATTTGTCAGCGGAGAAGTGATCTTAAGCGAAGAAGAAATCAAGCGCATTGATATTGATTTTGTGGTCGCGCATATTGGCGAATTTGACGCCGATAACCGTGCCGGCCTTGAACGCACCCTGCATCGCATCTCTGCGATCCGCAACCGGCACAATGTGATCGTCGGCTTGACCTGCCGAATTGGACGCGCCGTCTACGGCACAATTGAAATCATCCAGGATTTGGTGGAATCAGGCAAGAGTATTCTACTGCTGGGCAAACCCGGCATCGGTAAAACCACCATGCTGCGTGAATCCGCGCGAATTTTGGCCGAAACCAAACGTGTGATCATCGTGGATACTTCCAATGAGATCGGCGGCGACGGAGATGTGCCCCACCCGGCAGTGGGTAAAGCCCGCCGCATGCAAGTGGCCACGCCCTCGCTGCAGCATGAAGTGATGATCGAAGCGGTTGAAAATCACAACCCTGAAGTGATTATCATTGACGAGATTGGCCGCGAACTTGAAGCCATGGCTGCGCGCACGATTGCCGAACGCGGCGTGCAATTGGTTGCCACTGCGCACGGACGCACGCTTGAGAATTTACTCTTAAACCCCACCCTGTCTGATCTGATTGGCGGCATCGAATCGGTGACGCTTTCTGATGAAGAAGCCCGCCGCCGCGGAACTCAGAAGACCGTGCTTGAAAGACGCTCTCCGCCAACCTTTGATGTGTTGGTGGAACTTCAAGATCGCGACCGTGTGGCCATTCATCCCGATGTGGCTGAAGTGGTTGACACCCTGGTGCGCGGCTACCCTGTGACCCCGGAAACCCGCTGGCAAGATGCAAAAGACGTCATTCATGTCGAAAAGCCGGTCAAAGCCGCAGGCACAAAAGGCATGGTTCAAGGAACCCGGCGCACTTACCAGGGCAGCGGTGACACCAAAAAGGGAGACCAATCCCAACCTTACGTCACCAACCGGCAAAGACCTGAAGTGTCGTTTGAACCCGAACCTTATGACGAGCCGCCTCAACGAGTGCTTTCACAACGCAATCCCAACAGGGTTCTCCGCATTTACCCTTACGGCGTGGCGCGCAATCGCATGCAGCAAGCCGCCGCCAGACTTGGCGTGCCTGCCACGATCGCCAAAGACGTCGATGAAGCGGATATTGTGCTCACCTTGCGCGCGTATTACCGTTCACGCCAGCAGCCGATCATGGATGCCGAAGCGCGCGGAGTGCCTATATATGTGCTTCGTGCCAACACCATCAACCAGATTGAACAATCACTGGCAGAAGCGTTTAACTTGCCCGGAGAAGGTGCGGTTTCAAACTACGATGACGTTGCTCATCAGACCGAATCTGCCATTCAGGCAGTCATCAACGGACAAAAATGGGTAGATCTACCGCCGGCTAATTCAAATGTGCGCAAAATTCAACATGATATGGCGCGCCAGGCAGAACTGGTTTCCCATTCCTACGGCAAGGATCCCAATCGCAGGGTCAGAATCTTCAGAGAATAAGAAGGTCTAATGTTCATAACGCTCGAAGGCCCCGAGGGCAGCGGCAAATCAATGCAAATTCGCGAACTGGCAGATTTCATCAGGCAGCGCGGATTTGAGGTATTCACCACCCGCGAACCCGGCGGCACTTTTATCGGCGACCAAATCAGAGAAGTGATCATGCGCATGGATAACACCATGATGCATCCGAACACCGAAATTCTGCTTTTTTGCGCCGCACGCGCCCAAATTGTCACCGAGGTCATCCGTCCCAACCTTGATAAAGGGGTGGTGGTGATCAGTGACCGCTACGGAGATTCAACTCTGGCTTACCAGGGTTACGGCCACGGACTGGATAGAATTGTTCTCAAAGAGATATTAAAGTTTGCCACCGGTGGTTTGACACCTGACTTAACGCTTTTGCTGGATGTGGATGTTGATGAAGGGTTAAATCGCAAAATTAAAAACGGCAGCGAATGGAACCGTCTGGACGCCCAAAAAGTGGAATTTCACAAACGGGTCAGGGATGGATATCTTGAAATGGCTAAGGCTGAACCAGATCGATGGCGGTTGATCAACGCCTCTAACGATCCGCAAAAGGTTCAGCATGATATTCGAGAAGTGATCTCGGCGAAACTGGAGAGTGTCAAACTATGAAATCTACCCTCAAAATCACCAGTCTGGTCGCCATCGTGGTGAGCCTTCTCTTGTTATCTGCCTGCCAGAACCTTTTTGGTCCCATAACTCCCACCCAGACCCCGCGCGCAACCATCGGCAACCCCACCCGCACGCTGGAACCGACTCCCTCCGCTTTACCCACCACCAAAGCTTCACCCACACCTACCAGTATGCCGACATTGGCCATCACACCCAGCGGACCTGCAACCTGCAGCGTGGCTCCAATTTTGCCTGCTGTCTCTGACGAGGTGGATAAGATGATCCCTGATCCTGCCAAGTCTGATTGGGTTTTAGGCGCTGACACGGCTGAAATCATCATTTATGAATACACAGATTATCAGTGTCAGATTTGCGCCAACCTGGCGTTAAATTTGCGCCAACTGCAGATACTCTACCCCGATGACGTGAAAATCGTTTTACGCTATCTGCCTTTGACGGATGAGCACGACAAGGCTGCATTGGCCGCCCAGGCCGCCGAGGCTGCCGGTTTGCAAGACAAGTATTGGGAAATGCACGATATTCTCTTCAGCCGTCAGGACGAATGGATTTCGCTTTCGGTTAAGGAGTTTTCAACCTGGTTGGTTGACCAGACAGACGAACTCGAACTGGATAAGATCCAATTTATGGCCGATATAACCAGCGATGAAACCACTCAAAAGATATTTGACGCCACCCGCAAAAGCGCTGAAACCACGTTAACCACCCCGCCAGCCCTGTTTTTCAACAAAACACTCTATCAAGATTGGGTGGATCTCAGCAGCCTTTATAACATGGTTCAATACTACAAACTGCCTGAAAACGCCTACACAGCTTGCCCCGAAACCACTATTGACCAAAACAAGAGTTACACGGTGACCTTTACCACCGAAAAAGGGGATATTGTTTTCGAGCTCTATCCTAAAGAAGCGCCGATGGCCGTGAACAACTTTGTGTTTTTAGCCAGGCAAAAGTGGTATGACAACACCCCCTTCTACAGGGTGGTTCCCGGATATATGGTTCAAGCCGGCGACCCCACCGGATCTGGAAACGGCAGACCCGGTTATCAGTTTTCGGTTGAAGTCACCCCCAAGCTGCGTTTTAACCAGCCCGGAATGCTGGCCATGGCGGTTGATAAAAACTACATGAACGGTTCACAGTTTTTTATTACCTATACTTCAATCTCTGAATTTGACGGCAAGTTTACTATATTTGGCAAAGTCATCGAAGGCATGGATGTGCTGCAATCGCTGCGTCCGCGCGATCCATATTACGATCAGGTGCTGTTATCGCCTGATATTTTACAAACTGTGATCATCGAGGAACAATAATCTTGTCAGACCAATCTGTTAGAACACACCTGCCTTCTGTAGCACAGCTCATTATCAGTATTATTGGGCTGGCGACTTCTTTATTTTCTGTACTGGCGTTTCTACTGATAATGGAATTAGCTGGCGGCATGCAGTCATTAGACGCACAATCCGATGAATCTGTATATGTGCTCGTCTGGCTCGGGATCTTTTTGGCGCTTTTGGCAATTCCATCTCTCGTTCTTTCAATTCGCCGATTGGCCCGCCTGCCCATCTCAACCGTACAGCCGCGCTCCACGCTTATTGCAGCCAGTATCGCTTTTTTGGTCATCATACCTTTGGGATATTTGGTATTTGTTTATCCCAATCTTTTAGCCAATTCCTTTTTGAAAGTACTGATCTCTTCAATAGCGGTGGCGGTTCCATTGTGGTGGTTTATTGAACTCGGTCAACACAAACTACCCAAGAGCAGCCACCAACGCTTTTGGGGATTGATCAACTTTCAGCTATTTGCCGGCATGCCGATAGTGTTTTTTGTGGAAATTATTCTCTTCTTACTTGCGATGATTATTGGCGGGGTATGGCTGGCAAACAAGAATGAATTTGCCCCCATTTTAATGACGCTTCAGACACAATTAATGGTTGACCCCAATAACATGAACGCGGTAATGGAACAGTTTGGTTCCCTTCTTCAAGACCCCGCTGTTCTGGCCGCCATCTTTTTCGCCCTTTCAATTGTGACCCCGCTGGTGGAAGAATTATTAAAGCCGCTGGCTCTCTGGTTTTTCATCAAACGCGAATGGACTGAGGCAGAAGGTTTCAGTGCAGGGTTGGTGTGCGGCGCAGCTTTCGCGCTGGTTGAAAGCGTCACCGCGGTTGCCTCTTTGCCGCAAGAGAATTGGACAGCGCTGCTGATCGCCAGAATTGGAACAGGCCTTTTACACATCCTGACCACCGGCTTAACCGGTTGGGCGCTTGTTTCCGCCTGGAAAAATGGCAATTACAAACGCCTGGGCGTCACCTACCTGATTAGTATGTTACTTCACGGCGTATGGAATTTCTTTGCGCTGATGTCTGGATTGGGCACCAATCTTGACTTCTTCGCCAACTTAGAGCTGACAGCTTTTTCAAGCATTGCCCCCTGGGTTCTAGGCGGCTTGTTTGTCGCAATGCTGGCGGTATTAACCTTGATGAACCAAAAAATTCGATCAACTCAATGCCCGCCACCTGTTCCTCCAATATCTTAAAATTGGAGGGTTTTCTCAATAAAAAGTTTCGGAATAATCTGCCCCAAAGAAAATCGCACAGGTACCTTTGGAGTTAAAAAACATTACTCTCAGATAACCTCAGGAAAAACTTAATGACCCATAAAAAATGAACCCCGTTATTCAGGGTTCATTTCAAACAATCTCTTGATACGATCTTTTTTAGCGTTTATACCATTGATATACAATTGATTCAGCCGGTTTGTTTCGAATGGAATGTGCCATTTGGGGTTGTGAAAAATCAGGCAAGATGACATCTGTGTACCAATATCCATAGATATCCAGGTTGTTAATCGTGATCAACCCATTCTTGTTTGAGTTGGCGATCGCTTCCATCATCGCTTCTATCGCAACCGCTTGAAGCGAAAAATCCACGGTGAGGTTCTTTTGATAGCATGGATCTTCACCTCTTGCAATACAAAACATATCTTCATTCCACCCTTTTTCCAGAAAATCTTTTTCAGATTGGATCAAAACCCTGATCAGAAATGGTTTATTATATTTATTAAAACTATCGGCAATACCTGACAGGTTGCGCTCATAAAGATTTCGCAAGTTATCAACGTTGACTGATTTATCCTCAGCGTTTTGAAGAATTGAGGTGATAGGCGTGTAAATAAATCCATCAACCCTTTGCAGCAGATCGTCTAATTGTGAAAGATCTGCACCCCACACCGGTTCAATCAGGAGAAGAATCCTGCCTGAATAAATCTCTCTCATTTTCGTCAAAGTCTCAAGCAGCTCTTCCTGATAGACAGTTTCGAATCCTTGGACTCCCGGTTGATAATCAAAATGATTAATCATCATCGCGTCAATACCAGTTTCTTCTGCAATTTTAGCCTGGTCAAGAACAAATAATTCCCACTGATCGTGAAGAGATCGAAGCCACTCTTCTCCCTGTATTTCATAAATCACCTTAACCGACCCTGGTGCAAGGTTGAGATAAAGAGTCATACCAAGCCCCATTTCATCAGCATGGGAGGCAAAATATCGCATATCACTTTCAGAGATGGCCGCTTGAGTGGGTGTATTTAACAACGGTTCACTGAAACTCTTAAATGAGATGTAATTACTAAAAGTAATCTCTTCTGCGCCAAGCGCTTTAACCCGCTCAAGCGTGCGGTCAAGTGATTCACGCATCGGAGCATAAGGAATCGTGTGATTACAATCGTTCAAATTAGGCTCAGAAATCCATACATCCTTGATTCCGATGCTGCGGGTGATCTCAACAGGCAAGGGTGCTCCATTAACCGCCGGAAAATCATAATTCCCCAAGTATTCGGCGGGGTAGGCTACCTGTTCCTGAACGATGGCACAATAGGGATCGGACACCGTGACTTTGGAAATCGTTGGCATATTATAAAAATCAGGATAAGAGATGGCGGATACATCAATAGGTACAACAATGGCATTCTCCAATTCTATCTCTTTCACACTATCTTCTGCAACCATGGGCAAATCAGATAATTGAGGCAAATTTTCTGGTAGATTGAATGTTGAAGCAGTGCCTTTTTCGCACCAGGGAGGCATGGGCCAGGGGCCGTTTGGTGGACATATTTTGGCAAAAAACATAATCGAAACCAAGAGAACAGGTAACAGTATCATAACCAAAAGGATAATCAAACAACTTTTTTTCATAAAGCACTCTCCTTTACTGGCAACCAATAATCAATACAGTTTTAAAAGTGAAAGGAAAAGAAGATTATTTAATTTCCATTTCTTTAAATTTATCCAATATTTTCACCTCTAAAGGATGTTGTTTTTATTCTGAACTAATATAACTTTAGCATATTTGCTTCAATTTTTCATCACTTAAACGGGTGATTACAAAAATAACGACGACTTGTTAAGATCATCTTCTTGACATAATCACACCTAAGTTAGAGGATGAGGTCGAAATATTGTCAGATGTTTGCATGTGATAAAATCGTAAAATACAAAAATATTGCTCCAAGCATAAGGAATATTTCAATGACGAATACAGAAATGATGACCAAGGAAAAAGATGGTCTTTTAAGTTGGTTTATTCGCTTGATCAAAGGCGTTATGGTAGGAATTGGCGCGATCGTGCCGGGGCTTTCGGGCGGCGTTTTGATGGTTATTTTTGGCATCTATGAACCCCTGATCAAGTTCCTTGCCAACCTGAAACATAAATTCATCCAGAACGTCCTGTTTTTCATCCCCATAGGCATCGGCGGTATGATTGGCGTGGTGGCTTTTTCGGCAGTAATTGATTATGCTTTTACCCATTTTGCTGCTCCGTTTATCTGGCTTTTTGTTGGATTTATCTCGGGTACTTTTCCTTCTTTGTGGAAGACAGCCGGCAAGGAAGGCC
Source organism: uncultured Anaerolineaceae bacterium (assembly GCA_927443345.1). GTDB lineage: Bacteria > Chloroflexota > Anaerolineae > Anaerolineales > Anaerolineaceae > UBA6107. The sequence continues at coordinate 18,543 of CAKMKJ010000062.1, forward strand.
GAAAACCGTATCACTTTATTGTTTTGGCCATCTTTTCAGTAGGCATATTCTTTACCATGCGCTGGCTGGAAACAATCGGCAATGTCACCATGACCCCCAACTTCCTGGTCTGGGTCATGAGCGGGGCCATTTTTGCCCTGGGCATGATTATCCCCGGAATGAGCCCTTCAAACTTCTTGATCTACATGGGGCTATACCAACCCATGTCAAACGGAATTAAGTCATTGGATTTTGGTGTGATCATCCCATTGATGATAGGGGTTGTTGTGTGTGTTGCACTGTTCTCAAAGTTGGTGGCCTGGTTGTTTAAGAAAGCCTATCCATTAATGTATCACTTCATTTTGGGTATTGTGGTTGGCTCCACCGCAGCCATCATCCCCTCGGGTGTCACTGGATGGACCATTGCCATTTGCGCCGGCTTGTTTATTGTGGGCGCTGCAGCTTCATACGCGCTAGCCAAAGTGGATGAAAAACATCCGCATGAGTCAATCTTGTAAATAAGAACACGGCAAACTCCGAAATTTCGTGTTCGGTAAAAATGTGTTTAGTTTTGTTCTTGTTATCAGAGTTTATTACACTGTATTTATGTTGTTCAGTGTTCATGATCAGGCATTGAACCAAATTATATTAAAAATGTGGAAGAACTTAGCAAATAATGGCTATTGACCTTCTCAAAATAAATAGGACAATAGAAATATGAAACCTAATGAATTAAGAAGAATACTGGTCTGGCTCTTAAAAAGATTAACTGTTACCGAGTTCCTCGGGGTTGAAAATATTCCACTAACCGGCGGTGTGCTGATTGCCACCAACCATATGAGCCGCATGGATATCCCTGTGTTGTTCTTAACCCCCAATCGGCCTGATATGACCGCGTTGGTCACTACTAAATACCTCAAGTATCCGCTCATCCGTTGGTTTATCGTCACCGCCCATGGCATCTGGCTGGATCGCGACACGGCAGATTTCAGCGCATTCCGTACCGCAATGACCGCCCTAAACCAGGGCATGGCTATTGGCATCGCCCCTGAAGGTACTCGAAGTAGAGACGCACAACTTCTTGAAGGCAAACCCGGCGCTGCCCTGTTAGCCGTGAGGGCAGGCGTGCCCATATTGCCGGTTGCGTTGTCAGGCACTGAAGATGCCATTGACAAAATGAAACAATTCAAGCGCCCTCATATCACCGCTCAATATGGCAAACCGATCCCTGCACCGGTGCTTGACCGCGACAATCGCGAAGAACAGCTTCAGCAGCTCACGGATGAAGTCATGTGCCAAATCGCCTCCATGCTACCTGAGCATTACCACGGATTCTATAAAGATCATCCACGTCTCAAAGAGATCCTGGTTGAAAATTCCAAATAGCTTGTTGGTAGCACTTCCTTTCAGTTGAATATGGGGTAGACATGAATCAATCCGGTTTTTGGTGGATATTAATCGCTGGCGCGGTTTACGGCGTTATTCACTCCCTGACAGCCTCAATGTGGCTCAAAAATGCCGCTGCTGAGCGATGCGGAGAACCCTGCAGCAAATATTATCGCCTGTTTTATGTGGCTATTTCGCTCATCACAACGCCGCTTTATATTGGCCTTGTCTTGCTGCTGCCTGATGCCCGCCTCTATATCATCCCCCAACCCTGGATCTTCATCACCGGTTTTATTCAAGTAATGGCACTTATTGGTGCGCTGTTAAGCTTCAAAGGAACGGGATTGTTCGCCTTTACTGGATTGGACAGCCTGTTCACCAAGAAAACATTACCAATCAAAAACACGCTCACAACTGACGGATTTTACAAGTATTCACGCCATCCCATCTATTTCTTTTCGCTGGTTTTTCTGTGGTTATTTCCGCTGATGAGCTGGAACTTCCTGGCTTTAGCCATCGGCGTGACGCTTTACACCTTGATTGGCTCGCGTTTTGAAGAACATAAACTGGTTGGGGAATTCGGACAAGCCTACATTGACTACCGCAAAGTGACTCCCTGGATCATCCCCATCAAACTCAAATAAAAAGACAGGCCGCCTATGCCGCTTTTATGGGTCTCTCTTGCATTTATCGCCGGCCTTCTGGCTGGGGATGTACTTCAATTTCGTTTACCGGTTTGGCTGACGCTCAGCGTATTATTCTTACTCCTCTCGATTTTTGAACAAAAAATGCAAAACAGCTTCCAGCCGTGGAGAAAGCTTCGCCATTGGCTGCCGCTTTCTGCTGGTGTGATGCTGCTCTTCTTCACGCTGGGCGGTCTGCGCATTTGGATGACCAACAATCCGGTCATTAATACTGACGATCTGGCCTGGTACAACAATAAAGGTGCATTTGTGGTCACTGGCTGGGTTTCGGCTGCCCCTGACCGCAGAACCGAGTCCACCTATTACCAAATTTCGACCATTGAGATCACAGACCCCGCCAGCACCGATTGGGTGCATGCCACCAGAAAAATCCACGGGGCAGCACAGGTGCAAATGCCTGCGGATGCAGCCTGGCAGTATGGTGATTTGCTGCAGTTCACAGCTTATCCGCGCACACCCTCTGACCACAGCGATTTCTCTTACCGAGATTACCTGGCCAAGTCTGGTATCTTAAGTGTCATCTACCATCCGCGCAGTGTGACAAAAGTGAGCAGCGGTTATGGAACCGTACTGCGCAAGGGATTGATCGGCGTTCGGGAACAAGCACGCCAAACCATCTTTGAGGTCTTTCCCCAGCCTGAAGCAGGGCTGCTGACCGGTATTTTGCTGGGCGTAGATAACGACCTGCCACCTGCTCTGTCACAAACCTACCGCGATACCGGCGTGGCGCATATCATAGCAATTTCCGGTTTTAATATGGCTGTGCTTGCCGGGCTCTTTCTATGGGCGTTTACGCTGCTAATGGGACCGTATTGGGCGGCATTTATTGCTGCCATCCTGTTGGGTTTTTACGCCTCCATGGTGGATGCGTCTGAATCTGTGACTCGCGCTGTGATCATGGCTGTGCTGGCTATGGGCGGACATTTAATTGGCAGACGGCAGGCTGGCTTGAATGCGCTGATGATTACGGCCGCGGTGATGTGCGCGCTGCAGCCGCTGCTTCTGAAAGACGCCAGTTTTCAACTCTCGTTTGCCGCAAGTTTTGGTTTGGTGGTCTTTGCTCAGCCCATGCAAGACTGGCTTAATGCACTGCTTGAACAAAGAGTCTCTGAGAAAACCGCTGCAAAATGGACCAAACCGCTCAGTGAATATTTTCTTTTTACGCTGGCAGCTCAATTTGCCACACTGCCTTTTATCGCCGCCAACTTTGGACGTATTTCGTTGAGCGCGCTTCTTGCCAACCCGTTGGTGCTGCCCGTTCAGCCTGCCGTGATGATCAGCGGCGGTCTCACCCTGCTGGCTGGCATGCTTCATCCGCTGGCAGGAAAACTGGCTATGCTGGTTTCGTGGCCCTTTTTGAAATACACCAATGCCATGGTGACACTGTTGGCAAAAATAAAAGGAGGGGTTTTGACCATTCACCCGGCTTTTACGATTTGGATTTTTGTCGTTGTGATATTATTCGTGATTCTCTTTTTCTTGCGCGAGAAGTTGGCCAGGTTTTTCCAGTCCAGCCGCTTTATCTGGCTGGTGTTGCTGTTGGCTGCCACAGGTTTTTCGACATGGTCAATCGCCAGCCACCAACCAGATGGAAAGCTCCATCTGCATCTGGTGCGCTGCGATGAAGAATCTGCCTTATATCTGATCGCCCCAAATGGAAGAACGTTGGCCATTGATCCGCGCGGCAGCATGGATGAATTCACTTCCAGCCTTGAAAATGAGCTCTCTACCTGGTCGTTTAACCTGGAATCCGTGTTGATCACTGACCGCAAGCTCTCTGAGCCGATGGCTGAACTCTCAGGCGCGATCAGCGTCAGGCAGGTGCTGTTGGCGCCCTCCAGCTACCGCTCTGAAGAAGATAGCCGGCCGTTGCGCATCCCCGACGGGATTACGGTTGAAAAGTTACTGCCCGCTGAAAACGTTGAAATTGAACCCGGCGTCTGGCTGACCCTCGCCGCGGAAGATTTAAACGGCGACGCCCTGCTGCTGCAATATGGCAGCTTGCGTATCTTGATTCCCAACGGGGTGGATTACGCCGTGATAAAAGCCTCCACGCCTGAAGCATTGACCGGGCTGACTGCCCTGCTGCTCGGCCCCGAGGATGTCAGTTACATTCCACCGCGTGTGTGGCTTAACCTTCATCCGCAAATGATCCTGTGGCGCGACCGCGGCATCTCTCCTTTTGAGAATTCAATGGGGGTGGATGTGTCTGCGGAGGTTCATCTGGTGGCTGACGGTACGGATGCATGGCTTGAAGAATAGAGTATTTGAGTCGCTTATATAGTATTGCCAAGGGGATATTCCTCAGTTACACTCAAGAGAATCTAGCTCCGAGGAGACACTCTTGATTAAATACTCTGCCATTCTGGTCTTTTTGATTTTTAGCGGAATTGGATTTTTATTGCTCAGACATGCCGTCAATGCCCGCCGTATGGGAAAATTGGCGCAAAAGTGGCCCACCACCACCGCCACAGTCCTGGAATCTAATATTGAAGAAGAACCCGGACGTAGCGCCATGGGCAGTGTCAATGTGGCTTTCAGACTTTTGGTGAAATATGAATATACGGTGGGAGACAAAGTACATCAAGGTGATCGCGTTTCATTTGGCAGAGCCACTTTTGATTACGTGACCGCCAGCAACGTTAAAGATCAATTTGCCGAGGGAAAACAAGTGCCGGTATGGTACAACCCTGAGAATCCTGAAGAATCTGTACTTGCCCCCAAAACCACCGTTGGCATGCTGTCACGAGTACCAGGTATCTTTCTGATAGTCACCGGTATTGTGATTGGCCTGGTTTCAATCCTTTATTAGTCTGAACCTAGATCCAGAGAAACCCTCTGGATCAATTGTTTATAGAAATAAATACCCTGTTCAATTATGGGTTTTTATCGGTATACTTGCAGGGTAAGCAAAAAACGAACAGGTAAGCGCAAGCCTTAAGGAGCCCCATGAAATATTTAATCACCGGCGGAGCCGGCTACATTGGCAGCACCATTTGTTCCGCGTTGAAAGATGCCGGGCATACCCCCATCATTCTGGATTCTCTGGTGACGGGCCGGGAAGAATTTACCATAGGCTACACCTTTTACAAGTCAGATATCGCCGATTCTGCCGCCGTTGAAAAAGTCTTTAAGGATCATCCTGACATTCAGGCCACCATCCACTGCGCCGCGCTGATTGTGGTGCCAGAATCCGTTGCGATGCCCTACGAATATTACAAACACAACGTCTCAAAATCAATTGAATTTTTCAACACCCTGCAGCACCTGAACCACGGACGCGTGGTGTTTAGTTCCTCCGCCTCTTTGTACGACATCGTCCCCGGTTTTATGGTGACGGAAGAAGCACCGCTTAAAGCCAGCAGCCCTTACGCGCGCACCAAGCTGATGATGGAAATGGTGCTGAAAGATTTCTGCGCTGCCTACAAAATGAAGGGCATCGCCCTGCGTTACTTCAACCCCATCGGTGCGGATCCGCAGATGCGCAGCGGTATTCATGTGAAGAACCCCTCTCATGTACTGGGTAAACTGGTTGATACCGCCCAGGGTAAACAATCCGTGTTTGAGATCACCGGCACGCACTTCCCCACGCGGGATGGCACGGGCATCCGCGATTATGTACACGTGTGGGATTTGGCACGCGCGCATGTTAACGCCGTGACCCAGTTTGACCAGGTCTTCGAGCGCGCCGGCAGCCCGGTGAGCAACTATTTGGTGATCAACCTCGGCACCGGTCGCGGCGTCACCGTCCGCGAATTGGTGACCGCCTTTGAGAAAGTCTACGGCCAGACCATTAACACGAAAGAGACCGGTCCCCGCCCCGGGGATGTGGCCGGCTCATATACCAACGCCGACACCGCCAAGCGCATGCTCGGCTGGCATGCGGACTTGAGTATTGAACAAGGTATTTCTGATGCGCTCAAGTGGGGTGAGCTGAGAGAGTCCATTTTGAAGTTTGAGTAGAAAAATTGGCAATCAGGCCACCTTGACAAGGCTTTCACCAGCCTTGTCAAGGTGGCCTTTGTATTATGTTATTTAAACTTGAAAAGTGGACAATATAAAGCTCAAAAGTGGACTGACTGTTTTCTTAAGATTGGGGGGTTTAAATCTGAAAAGTGGACAGCTATGATGAAATAAAAAAGAGAGGGAATCATGGCACAACTCCACAAGAAATTTAACGATGAACAAGTCAGATTAATGTTCAAGAAGTATCA
>CAKMKJ010000063.1 GCA_927443345.1 uncultured Anaerolineaceae bacterium
CTGACACGCTTATGGTTATACTTATTAGGACAGATTCGTCTGTCATTTGAGAGTTCCTTTCTTGTTTGTTGTCTCTAACTACAATATTGACTGGAACTCTCTCTTTTTGCAACCCCTTCTATGGGTTTTCCATACTGTAACTTCTCTCATTTATAATTGGACTGTTTCCGCTTTATTTGTTATCATATTTATTAAGGGTCAAAATCCACCCATAATAATACTTTCATACTTATGAAAATCGCTAAGGGGTTAGGAATTAATCTTGATAGTTTAATGAAAAAAAAAGATATGATTCAAAAAATTATAAAAAAATTACCTATTCATTCCCGATGGAGATTGGCCTTCAAAACTGTCCCACTGATTGTGGGCATTATCGGAGTTAAATTTGCCGTACATTATTTGGGATATGAATTTCTAACACTCAATTCTCTTTTTACCGCCGTTATCTCTGCCAATATTTTTTTGATCGGTTTTCTTATCTCCGGAACACTTGTTGACCACAAGGAAAGCGAAAAATTACCCAGTGATCTTGCTTCAAGTATAGAGACAATGACCGATGAAGGTCTGATTATCTATAAGAATAAGAAAAGCAAAGAGGCAAAAATATATGTGCAGAAATTGCTGTATCTTAACCAGTCGCTCATAAAGTGGTTCTATAAAAAAGAACGAACTGAAAATATCATGAGACAGCTTCATTCCTTTAATGATGATTTCCTTGCATTTGAAACGCAAACACAAGCAAACTTTATTGTTCGTTTGAAGCAAGAACAAAACGCAATCCGAAAGATGGTACACCGAATAGATACTATCAGGGATACTTCTTTTTTGGGTACTGGATACGCCATTGTTGAGATTATGGCTACCCTCTTAATTTTAGGATTCGTTTTTATCAAAATTGATCCTTTCTATGAAAGTATTTTCTTTGTATCCTTCGTTAATTTTATTCTCATTTATATGATTTATTTTATTAAAGATTTGGATAATCCGTTTGGTTATCATAATGAAGACAATTTAATTGAAGAAGTGTCGCTAAAACCGATTGTAGCTAGCCAAAAAAGAATAGAAATGTATTGTGAAGAATTGGAAAAATAAAAGTAAAGCAAACACGAATCTTACAAACGTAAAAAAGCCAAAAATGATGAGTTTTATACTCAATTTTCAAATATTCAAAAAGAGGTGGAATCATATCTTGAATATGATCCAAAAACTTTTATGGGTATGGTTGTTTACAGTAACTGCGATGCCCCGTTTGAAGGCAATTTCTTTCGCTATGGGTTTAAACTGGGTAGGGAGTCAAAAAACAGACACCCTGAATTTGTATTTTGCAAAATCAGTGCAAGGTCCCGAACTCTTAAAACAGACTTCGGGATCTGTTGCGTCTCGGGAGTTAACATTTGAGTTCTCAGAACTTGACGTAAAAATTTTAAACCAATTGTCGTAAGGGCAATTCATGAATTGCCCTTACCATCGCACCTTACTTCAAGCTGTTGCCCAAGGGCGTCGGCAATCCGTCGATGCTGGTCAGGTTGTTTTCGTTACGGTAGGCAACCAGCCCATCAGTCCCCTTTTTCTCTGCCCATTTTAAGTGTTGGTCGCGTTCACCCTTATAATCATAGAGCGGAACACCGTATCCACAAGAAGTTTGCACTTTGTGGATATCCGCCACAATGATTTGGCGTGTGCTTGAAATCAAATTAAAGCGCTTCGCCAAATCCACCCATTCGTCATCGTTTGCCAACACAGTGCGGCCGGTGCCAAACAAGCGCAATATATTGGGGGAGCCCTCAAACGAACAGAACATGATCGTTATGCGTCCGTTTTCAAGCGTGTGCGCGGAGGTTTCATTGCCACTGCTGATAATATCCATGTAAGCCACACGATTCTCAGAAAGCACCCTGAAGCTATCCAGCCCTTTCGGAGACAGGTTCACGTGTCCGCTGGCACTCAAGGGGGCGCTGCTAACAAAAAAGATGTGCTGCTTTTGAATAAATTCCTTGATCTGATCATTAATGGAATCGTAAAATTTGGCCATTTTGACTCCCTGTAACAGTATGTTTTTAAAAATTGATTATAAGATAAAGACAAATTGCCATAGTATTCAAGAGTATTGGTAAACGAAAAGGCAGGCATGGGGGGGACATGTCTGCCTTCTCTCTAGGGAGGGAACTCCATCTTAATGATGGAAGACACTCTATGTTCAACCTTTAATCGTGTCTTATGGATAATATACACCTTATTTATCAGAATTTCATTAAAATAAATTAAGAGTTTTTATCCTGATCAAATAGATGCAGCCACTCGTCTATTTCGCCTGAGGAGGGTGGTTTCTCGCGGCGCTGCTGAACCGCGACCTCACTGCTGAGAGTTGTGCTGATTAATCGCGAAAAGGCATCCGAGCCCATCATTTTACAGCCAGAAGCCAACGCAGCGTTCTGGATGCGATGATCAGAGCTTACCACAGTCCAGTTACTTTTATCGCTGCCAAGATTACGTACATACTGGATGATGGCATCATCCGCAGAGTAACCCAGCCTGATATAGTGAACGTGCACCAGCCCGTTTTTGCGGCTGCTTACGCGGGGTTCAGGTGAACCGTCGAAAAACAATTCTGCCTGACAGCGGGCAAGCCGGCAATACTCCTGCAAAACCTCAATCAGGCGTGCTTCATCATCTTCATCCTTGAGGTGCAGCCCTGGAATTTTTGGCACCAAATTATGCCCATCAATAATCAATTTTTTCATTCAGTATCCAGTCAAAACATATTAATTCCATATTATGCTATCATTTAATTGGATCGGATGCCAATGAAGAAAATCTTTCCTTATCTTTTGATTAACGTTGCGGTTTCAGCCATCACCATGCTGGCAGTTATTTTAATCTGGAATGCCCTGCACCCTTCCCCCCTGGCAGCTGCAACCGATAATGAAATACCCATCACTACCGGCAGCACCCAACTGCCGCCCCTGACTCAGAAAACCATTGAAATTCAATCCGTATTTTTACCCGGTGAAGTCAATTACGAAAAGATCAACCTCAAGAATGTTGGCGATAAACCCATTGATATGACTGACTGGGTTCTCAGTAACGATTCAAACGAAAAATTCACCTTCCCCGCCCTGACCATATACCCCGATGGCGCAGTGGATGTGTATACAATCGCTGGCGTTAACACCGCCGTGGAACTGTTTTGGAACGCCCCGGAAGCGATTTGGAAAACCGGCGGAAAAGCCGTTCTGCTCGACAGTAAAGGTCAGGAACGTTCACGCTATCTCATCCCCTGAATTAAGAATTTCACCATCGTGCTCAGTATCGGTTAAAATGGGGTGAAACTGGCAACAGCACTAAAACTCGGTTTTGAGGATGTTATACAATGACCCAGGCTCTCTATCGAAAATGGCGCCCAAGAAAATGGGATCAGGTGATCGCACAGGATCATGTGGTCAAGACCCTGCGCAACGCCATCCAGGCGGATAAGGTTGGGCATGCCTATTTGCTTTCAGGACCACGCGGAACAGGTAAAACCACCACCGCCCGCCTGCTCGCCAAAGCGGTTAATTGTCTTTCACCTGACCTGGCGAACCGTCCGTGCGACGAATGCAAGAACTGCAGCGCCGTCAATGAAGGCCGCTTTATGGATCTGATTGAAATTGACGCGGCCTCCAACACCAGCGTGGAAGACGTGCGCGACTTGCGCGACAAGATCAACTTTTCGCCTTCAGAAGGACAATATAAAGTTTATATTATCGATGAAGTTCACATGCTATCTACCGCAGCCTTCAATGCCCTGCTCAAAACACTTGAAGAACCCCCTGCGCACGCCATTTTCATTTTAGCCACCACTGAAGTGCACAAGATTCCGGCGACTGTGCTCTCGCGCTGCCAACGCCACGAATTCAGGCGCATCCCGGTGATGGATATCGTTTCGACCCTTAAAACCTTATGCACTGAAGAGAAAATTGATGCGGATGAAGAAGCGCTGATCTTGATCGCACGCCAATCCACAGGCGCCATGCGCGATGGCATCTCCCTGCTGGACCAACTGGCTTCAACCGGCGAACGCATCACCCTCGAATTAGCTCAGCTTGTCTTGGGCACTGCCACAAACCAACTGGTTATCGATATGATTAACGCCATTCAAGCCAGCGATACCTCCCGCGGCCTGGAAGTGATTCATCGTGCACTGGATGGCGGCAGCGATCCGCGTCAGTACGCCCGCCAGGTGGTGGAGTATTTGCGCAACCTGCTGCTGATCCGCATGGGCAACGACAAACAGGTGGATGCTACCAAAGAAAGCAAAGACCAGATGCAAAAACACAGCCAATCGGTTGAAACGGCTGCTCTAATGGAATGGATTCGACTCTTCAACGAAGCAATTAACGACATCCGCACCTCGTGGCAGCCCGGCATGGCGCTTGAAATGGCCTTTGCCCGCGCGGTGGAAGGATCTCAAGCCACTGCTTCAAAACCGGTTATTGAGAAGCATACAAGGCAACCTGAGAACGTCACTGCTGCGGAACCTAAAGTTGCCGCAACCTCTGAACCAAAGAAAGTTGAACCGGAACCTGCTAAAGAGTCAGTTAGAGAACAGGTCAAACAAACCAAGACTGAAACAGCACCGATCGTTCTCAGTTCAAGTGCCGGCGGCGGAATTACCGCCCAGGACATTCAGGCAAACTGGAACACCATCCGTGCCGAAGTAAAAGGTCAGCGCTCGCAAACCGAAGCACTGCTGAACTCGCACAAAAGTCTCCAAATTAAGGATGGTGCGCTGGTGATCGGATTTGCCAGTGAAGTGTTAAAATCGAAAATGGAATCCGCAGAAAACCTAGATGTCACTCGTAAGGTAATCCACCATCTGCTCAAAGTGGATCTACCCATCGTGTGCATCGTGGTAAGCGGAAAAACATCGTCTTCATCTGTGGGTTTGGATGTAGATGCAGATGGCATCGTTGGAACAGCTTTGAATCTTGGCGGCAAGATCCGCCAATAGTAAAAATTACATTTAGGAGAATAACCATGGCAAAAGGATTCAATCGACCTGTAGGCGGCGGTGGCGGGATGGCCGGCGGCGGCATGATGGCACAGATCAAGAAAATGCAGGAACAAATGGCCATTGCTCAAGAACAATTGGCTGTCGAGACGGTAACCTCTTCTGCAGGCGGCGGCGCGGTGAAAGTAACCATGACCGGCGACCAGCACTGCAAAGAAGTAATCATCGACCCCGAATTGATCAAAGACGCAGATGCTGAAATGCTGCAAGACTTGATTCTCAGCGCGGTCAACCTGGCATTGGATGACTCACGCAAGCTGTCTGAAGAAAAGATGGGTCCCCTGGCCGGCGGACTCTCAGGCATGGGTTTCTAAGCTGACTTATGTCTATTCTGCCCCTGCCCATTCAAAACCTGATCAATGCGCTCGAACGTCTGCCTGGCATCGGACCGAAATCCGCGTCACGGCTGGCCTTTCATATCTTGAGAGCGCCTGAAGACTTGGCAAGTCAATTGGTCAATGCGTTGACAGGTTTGAAAACGGCCACCGGGCAGTGCAAAATTTGCTTCAATATCACCCTTGCCACTCAGGAACACTGCGAAATCTGTGAAGATGAAAAACGCGCGGACGGCACCATTTGCGTGGTTGAAGATCCGCTGGATGTGCTGGCACTTGAAAGAACAGGTGGCTTTCACGGACGATATCATGTGCTGCAAGGTGTATTGTCACCGATTGAGGGCGTTGGACCCGATGATTTAAAGATCAAGCCCCTGCTTGAACGCGTACGCAGCGGCGAGGCGAAAGAGATCATCCTGGCGACCAACCCGAGCATGGAAGGCGATGCCACTGCGCTATATCTAAGGCAACAGATGCTGCCGATGGGCGTGCGAGTCACACGTCTGGCGCGCGGATTGCCGATGGGCGGTGACCTGGAGTACGCTGATCAAAACACCCTGCTGCGAGCCTTGGCCGGCAGACAAGATATGGGATAGTTATAATTGTCATTGCGAACCCCGGAAAAAATACTCCAAAACCCAAAAAAGCAAACGACGGTTTGTGTCAAACCCACCATTTTCTCGTGTCAGGGTGAAGCAATCCCCATTCGACAACTGTCACAATTAAATAGTTCGTTGGTTAAGTATTGCGAGTTAATAGGAAAGACTTGAGACCACTTTTATAGACACATCCCACAAAAAAATATCGGATCATAATTGGTAAATTAATTTGAGATTACTTTTTGGTTCCAGTTAATCGATTCTAATGATATATCATTCGCAGAATTAATTGCCTCATCAATGCTGTCACAATCCTTATCGTTTTCAACATTCCACCCAATATCGCATGAAAACTTGTAATATCCTTTTTTCCCTTTGTACTGGCAAATCGCAAATCCATGAATCGATTTATAAGGCGTTCCATCACTGGTTGTCATAATGAAAAACGGTTTTTGAGGATTAAACGCCCACAAAATGACCGCCGCGCCGTCAAGTTCGTCGGGTGGTTCATTAGTATCTCGGTTTTGAATAATGTTCATAGGTCTGGATTCTTTCAAGTTGTTTTTCTATTGCTGTATGAGTTCTTGTATTTTGGGTTCAATTTCCAAACCCGCCTTTGTTATACCGAGGGAAGCATTCCGTGGTGGATAGCCACGGTGCCAAAATTAAGGGTTTCAAATTCCACATCATGAAGGCCGCTGGCCTTCATTTTTTTCGCCAGTTCTTCAGCTTTCAAAAAGCTTTGCGTGGAATCAGGCAAGTATGTGTAGTCTTCTTTTTGACCGGTGATCATCGCCCCGAGCAGCGGCACCACCCGATTGAGATAGAAACGGATGAAAGGGGCAAGAACTTTACTGCGCGGACGGGTCATATCCAGAATCAAGAGGTGGCCGCCGGGTTTAAGCACACGCACCATTTCGGCCAAGGTTTGCTCCACACTTTCAACATTGCGTACCAAAAAACCAGAGACCACCACATCAAAACGATGGTTTTCAAAGGGCAGACACATGGCGTCTGCATTGCAGCGCTGGATCGATTGCCAATCTTTACCGGCTTCGAGCATCCCAAGCGTGAAATCCGCGGCGGTGATGGAAGCGCCATCTGTCAGACGGCGTACTTCGCGCGACAGATCCCCTGTGCCAGCGCCAAGATCCAAAACCACCGCCCGGGGCGGAAAGTTGATCTTCACCATCATTTTGCGGCGCCAGAAAACATCCTGGCCAAAACTCATCAAGCGGTTCATCAGGTCATAGCGGCCTGCGATACGCGTGAACATTGCTCTGACTTGCTCAGCTTGTTTGGAGGGTTCGTTGGGAGTCATAGACTCGAATTATACAGGATTTGGCCGGCGGGTGCGGCTCTGAATCGCCGTTCGCAGATTGATCAGACCACGTTTGATGGGCGGAATACGCACCAGCAGCAAGATGAGTACAATACTTCCGTAGATCAACGGCTCTATTACATTACCCTGCAAGGTTAAGATATTCGCCTTTACGATTAGAAAAAAATGAATCACCGCCAGCGGTGCGATCACATAAGCCAGACGGTGTAGACGCTTCCAGTTCTTTTTCATAAGTTGTTTCATCTTCTTGAAAGAAGTAATCGCTAACGCCAAAGCCATAATGAAGGCAGCCAAGCCAAACCAAATATAAACCGTATTTTTAACCACATTAAAAATAAACTTGAATTGGAATCCATAATCAAGCCACAAAAAAGCTAACACATGAACCGCGGCAAACATGAAACCGTAAACCCCCAGCGCTTTCTTGCGTTTCGCGAAATCCTTCCACTCCAAAATCGATCCAACCGGTGTTCCGGCCAGCGAAAGAATCAGAAAAATTAGGGCAGCCGTGCCAGTATGATGCTCAAAGGTCAAGATGGGATTAACCGAATTGGGATTGAAAAAGTTGACCAGAATCAAAACCAACAAGGTGCCCCAGGCGCCGATATGGACGACAAGCCTAAACCATTCTATTTTCTTATCCATTTTAGTAATTTTCCTTTAAATCCATTCCTTCGTAAAGATAGCCTACCTGATCTTCGTAGCCGTTGAACATCAAGGTTAAGCGGCGGTCTGTATCACCGATGCGCCGTTCGGTAGCCTGCGACCAGCGCGGATGATCCACATTGGGATTGACGTTGGAGTAAAAACCGTATTCGTTCGGCGCAATCGCATTCCATAAGGTGTCAGGCTGATAATCGACCAGTTCGATTTTGACCAGCGCCTTGGCGGATTTGAAGCCGTACTTCCACGGCACCACCAGGCGGATGCCGCCGCCGTTTTGGGCGGGCAGTTCGCCGCCATACATGCCTGTGGCTAAAATGGTGAGATCGTTATTGGCTTCATCAAGCCTGAGCCCCTCTTGATATGGCCACGGATAGCTAAGGTTTTTCAAACCCGGCATTTCATCCGGGGCAAAAACGGTTTCAAAACGCACATGTGTGGCTTCACTGGTGGGTTCAACAGCCTCCAACAATTTTGAAAGCGGAAAACCCAGCCAGGGGATAACAAGACTCCAGCCTTCCACACAACGCATGCGGTAGATACGTTCTTCAGGTGTGAAGAGCTGATTCAATTCATCCACGGTAAAGGTTTTGGGGTTGTTCACCAGGCCGTAAACGTTCACATCCCACGGTGAGGTGGGGAAATTCGCAGCAAGCCTCGCCACTCCCTGGGGGTTGGTGGTGAACTCATAATAATTGTTATAGTTCGTAGTTTGTTGAAATGAGTTGGCCGGGTTGCCTAATTCGTCCATATAGGCATTGGAGGGGTCGGTTGGCGCAGTTGAACCATCAATGGATTTCGCAGCTCCAGGTGCACAGGCTGCCAGCGCTACTGCCCCGGCGGCCAGGGCGGCTGAACGCATAAAATCTCGCCGTGAAAGGTAAAGTGATTTCGGGGTGATCTCCGAGCGGTCAATTTTGAGTGATTGATAATCTTTATCCATTTTTAGCTCCAGGAATGAAGAACTGATTCATTCTGCAATTAGATAAATATTATCATAATAATCATGTAAAAAATATAAGAATTGATCGTTGTATATGGTTCTCGGCAGGTAGAAAATCATAACCCTTGTATTGCCCCGAACGTTTGACGCCCCCTCGCCTTCATGATAAAATCCAACACGTTCATTTTGTGAGAAACACAGAACGCCCCCATTGTCTAGTGGCCCAGGACGTGGCCCTCTCAAGGCCAAAACACGGGTTCGAATCCCGTTGGGGGCACAGAAAAAGGATTTATCAAATTTGATTCATCCTTTTTTATTTTTAGTACCGTTGCCCTAATGTATTCTTCGCAGTTCCCTTCGGATAGAGTTAGTTCTAGATAAATACTAATAATCTTCCCTCTTTATTATTAAGAATTAAAATGAATATTCGGAACCACGTCATCCATTTCTTCACTGCGCGGTTTTTGTTATACGATCAATCGAATTTTCATCACCATAACCAAATTAAATATGGAGGGTATTCGTGTTTTGCACACATATTTACTTCAACGGGAACTGTCGAGAAGCCATTGAGTTATATAAAAAAGCATATAGTGCAGAAGTTCTGACCATCATCCCAAATCAGTCCCCTGGAAAAGAAAATGAAGTAATCCACTCAGAGATAAAAATTCATAATCAGACGCTGATGATGAACGATTTTGGAGATAATGAAGGAATCACTCAAGCCTCTGGTTTTCAATTGGTCATTCAATTCGAAAGTGTTGAACAATTGGAAGAATCATATTCAATACTTTCTGAAAGCAGCGTTACGATTTCGCCAAAACAACCCACTAATTATAGTGAGTGTGTGGTCCGTTTCATTGATAAATTTGGTATTCATTGGGGTTTTTGGGTTTAAAAAAGAATTATTTCATCCATTTTTTCATCAATATGGCTTATTTTTTTTTATTGTGGTGCATCCCAAAAAGCGGGATGCACCCTTGTATCTTAAGAGTTAAAGGATAATGTAGAGGTAAAGGACGCTGATCAGACAAGACGGGAGAATCTGGACCCACCCTTGGGCATAAAGCCTGTGGCGTAGATTAGATCCCCGCCTTCATAACCTTCAACAAGGTC
>CAKMKJ010000064.1 GCA_927443345.1 uncultured Anaerolineaceae bacterium
TAGGCGCCGGGGTTCATCACCATGATGTTCACAGGATGACTGAACGGGGTGATGAATGCCAACGAACAGCCCAGGGCAACTGCCAGCGCCAGCGGATGAGGATCGATGCCGAAATTTTTGGCAGCAGACAGTGCCAGGGGGATGATGATAATGGGGGCTACCGGTCCGCTCATGAATTGGGTGAGGAGCATGGAGATTAATACAAAGAAAGCTGCGATGATTAAGGGAGAAACAGGTCCAAGCCATGTGAGCAGTGAAGTGGTAATACCGGCGGCCAACCCTGTTTCACGGAGGGCGATGGTCAGCGGCCACATGCCAGCGATCAGAAAGATGGCTTTCCATTCGATATTTAGAAAGGCATCATTCAGACTCATGCAACCGGTCAACAAAAGCAATATAGCCCCGGCCAATACTACCAAAGCCACAGGGAGAATATCGAAAGCCGCGAACCCAAGAGTCAGCAATGTGATTAGCAAAGCCAGGCCAAGTTTTTTCGGGCGAATGACCGAATCGGGGTCTTCTTCAAGCAAAACGAGATCTTTTTCTCGTTCAAGCTGACGGATGTATTCGGCTCCGCCTTGAACTAGCAACGCGTCACCGGTTTGCAGTTTCAAATTCGAGATGTTTTCAAGTATCGGTTTGCCCTGGCGCCAGAACGCTAAAACGTTCAATCCGTAGCGGATGCGGAAGTTGATCTCACACAGCGTTTTGCCCACCCATGATGAGTGTGGCGAAAGAAGCACTTCGGCAAGTGGATTGGCCGCGTCGGTCATGGATAGTTCTCCCTTGCGGAATGGAAGGCGTTCAAGACCGAGTTCTTCCAGGGTTGAATCGTCTGGCTTACCATTGACGATTAGAATATCCCCGGCGTGGAGAATTGCCTGTGGAACAACGATCTGCGGGCGACCTTTCTTCGGAAGTATGCGGAGGAATCGCATCTGGTCGGGTATCTTGCAATCGAGAGAGGAAATCGATTTTTCCGCAAGTGAAGAAGCAGGCAGTACTTTTAATTGAGACAATTCAGTGTTCAGATGGTACTGGGCCATCAGTTTTTCTGAAAGCGCTTGCGGAGAGTGTTTATTTTCAGTATCTGTAGATTTTGGCAGCAGTTTGCGACCAATGAACACCATATAGAGGATACCAATCAGCGCCACGGGAGCGCCGACGGGGAAGAAATCCAGCAGACCAAAACCGGTTAAGCCGGCATCTTTAAGCGCACCACTGACAATTATGTTGGATGTCGTGAGCAGCGTCGCCATGCCTCCAAGGATGGTGCCAAAAGCCAGCGGCATGAGCAAGCGGCCGGGAGGGGTTTGACTGCGGCGCGATAGAGACATCACGGCTGGCAGCAACACACCTACCGCCGCAATGTTGTTCATAAATAAAGAAAGCGCAGCACTAAAAAATGACACCAAAAAGACTAACAAGATTTCGCTGCGGCCGCCAAATTTGTAAATCAACCTGCCAATTGCATTTGCGGCTCCGGTTTGCTGCAGGGCAACCGATATCATAGAGATGCCCAGGATGGTCATTACCGCTGAACTGGCAAAGCCCGAAAAGATTAAGGTGTGGTCCACGACACCGGTGATGCCCAATGCAATCATGACCATCAGGGCAATCAAATCTGACCTGAGTTTGGTGAGAGAGAGCAGCAAGATGGCTGCGCCTAAAATGATAACGGTAATCCATTGAAGTGACATGGTGTGGTTCCTCATATTGATTTTAACCCAAACTGAAACAGAATAATTTTTCCTTGCCGGAGCAGTTCAGGTCGTTTATACTAAGCAAATGAATCTCGACAATCAAACAATCTGGGTTGAAGTAAATCTGGGAGCGATCCGTCGAAATATTCAACGGATCGAAAAACTTACCGAGCGGCCAGTGATGGCGGTGGTGAAAGCCAATGCTTACGGGCACGGCTTGGTTGAAGTTTCTAAAACAGCGGTAAAAGCTGGCGCAGCCTGGTTATGTGTGGCACGTGTTGAAGAAGCAATCCGTCTGCGAGAAGCGGGCATTGAGATTCAGCTGTTGGTGATGGGCTATACCACACCAGAGCGTGTGGCTGATGCAATTAAGTATCACATCAGTTTAATGGTTAATAATTACGACCTGGCAACAGCCTTTGACCAGGCAGCCAAAGAAGCCGGCGGCAAGGTGGCTGTGCATGCCAAAATTGATACCGGCATGGGCAGGTTGGGCGTGTATTATGAAGAAGGCGACGAATTTGGCATTCACATTGCCAACCTTGAAAACCTGGATTTCGAAGGGCTCTTTACCCATTTTGCCTGTGCGGATGAACCTGAAAAACCGATCACTGCTCTGCAGATCAGACGCTTTGACCGTTTACTGGCGAACTTGAAATCCATCGGTGTGCATCCCAAAATGGTGCATGCTGCTAATTCGGCAGGGTCTGTATTCTTCCCGGATGCGCGTTATGATGCTGTCAGACCTGGTATCGCAATCTACGGTCTGCATCCATCACCGCAAGCCTTACTGCCTGATGATTTTGAACCCGCACTGAGTTGGAAATGCCGCCTGACCTCTGTAAAAACACTGCCTCCCGGTTTCGGTATCAGTTATGGACATAAATACTACACCAAACAAGTGGAAAAAATTGCAGCTACATCCATCGGGTATGCAGACGGCCTGCGCCGCTTAATGGGGCACACGGCCCTGATCGGCGGAGAGCGTGTTCAACAAGCCGGAACCATTTGCATGGATCAATCCATGTGGCGGCTGCCGGATGATTCCACGGCTAAAGCCGGGGACGAGATGGTGCTGATCGGCAGGCAAGGTGGTGAATGTCTTACCGCCGAAGAAATGGGTAAGTTATGGGGAACGATTAATTATGAAGTGATTTGCGGATTGATGGATCGTGTACCTCGTTTTTATCTTGATGAGTAAAGCAGGAATAGCCGATGCCTTCACCGCAGCAAAAAAAATGGTGGGTTTATCCCGTCATTCCGACGGAAATTGACACCCAATTTCAGGATTTTCCCAGATACATCCGGCAGATTCTATTCAACCGCGGGATTACGGATGTGGAATCTGCGTCAAATTATCTCAACGCAACCTTTCCAATCCACGATCCGTTTCTGCTGCTGGATATGGATCGGACAGTTGACAGACTGCTTCAAGCCATTGATCAGCGCGAAGGCATTGTTGTTTATGGTGATTATGATGTAGACGGCGTCTCAGCCACGGCCTTGATGGTGCAGGTGCTGCAAAAGCTGGATGCCAAAGTTTATCGTTTCATCCCCAACCGGTTTGATGAAGGTTACGGCCTGAATAATGAATCCATCAGCATGCTGGCGGATTCAGGGGCAAAAGTGATCCTGACCGTGGATTGCGGCATCCGTTCACCGCGAGAGGCTGAACACGCCCGTTCGCAGGGCATTGACCTGATCATCAGCGATCACCATCATCCCAAGGACGATCTGCCTCAGGCGTATGCGATTGTGTGTCCAAAACGGGAGGGAGATCCATATCCGTATAAGGACCTGGCGGGTGTGGGTCTTGCCTACAAGATTGCCCAGGCATTATTTATGAAGCGCAGCGCAGGCGATTGGACGGCAGACGATTTTCTGGATCTGGTGGCGCTCGGTACGGTGGCAGATATTGTGCCGCTGACCGGCGAGAATCGCACATTGGTCAGGCGCGGCATCAACCAAATCAGGTTGGGCAATCGTTTTGGCATTAAAGCGCTGGCAGGCGTTGCCGCCAAAGAAGTCAATCGCATTACTGCCACCGATATTGGATTCATCCTCGGGCCGCGGCTGAATGCAGCCGGTCGAATGGATTCCGCTTTGAAGGCTTATGACCTGCTGGTGACTGACGATTTATCCAAAGCAGGCTTGCTCGCCCAGGAACTGGATAACCAAAATAATGAACGTCAGAAGGCTACCAAAACTGCCCAGGATTGTGCCAAAGAAAGCATCGGTGAAGACGCCATCTTAAATTTGATCCCTGCGTTTTTCAAAGTACCCTCCGACGAAGAGCCGGATGTCAGTTTGAGCGGATGTATGCCTGGTGAGGATATCTACCCTGGCATCGTGGGGTTGGTGGCAGCCAAATTGACTGAATATTATTATCGACCTGCCATTGCAGGTGTGGTTGAGAAAGATTTCTGCCGGGCTTCATGCCGCAGTATCCCCGAGTTTCATATCACTGCCGCATTGGACGAGTGTTCAGAGCTGCTGGTCAGGCACGGCGGACATGCCATGGCCGCGGGGTTTACCGTGAGTATTGAAAACCTCCCTGAACTGGTGCGCAAATTATCTGAAATTGCAGACCGCCAGCTTGGAGCGCAAGAATTAAAACAAATGATCAAAGTGGATTGTGAAGTGCCGGTGGATGAAATCACTCCCGGCATATATCGCGATCTTGAATCACTGCAACCAACGGGGATGAGCAATCCATCCGCGGCGTTCATCGCCAGAAATGTCAAATTCTCAGAGATGAAGATGATGGGCAAAGAATTAACCCATTTGAGATGTATCATTGAGGGCTCACCAATTAACCAGGCAGTAGCTTTCAACCAGGCGCAGTGGTTCAATGTTTGGAAAGAAAACAAAACGCGCTTTGATATTGTTTATTCGATTGAAATTAACCGATATTTTGAGAAAGAAACCCAACAGATCAACATCCGTGATATGCGTCCGTCACCATGATCTGATTTCGAATATATGAAAAAACCTTCTCGCATCAAAGCCATATTGTTGGCCGTTCTGGTAACGATCATCTGGTCTACCTCATGGGTATTAATCAAAATTGGTTTGGCTGATATACCGGCCATGACCTTTGCTGGATTGCGTTACATGTTGGCATCACTGTTGTTCTTTCCGCTTCTGTTGAAGAGGGATATCAGGGAACAGATCAAGAGGTTGTCGAGGCGTGAATGGGGTGTGATGGTGCTGCTAGGCGTTGTGCTCTATACGGTTGGCCAGGGCGGTCAATACCTGGGGTTAGCCTACCTGCCGTCTGTGACTGTCAGTTTGATTTTGAATCTAAGCGCCTTGTTTGTGGCAGTTGTTTCGAGCATAACGATTAAAGAGAGATTGAACTGGCTGCAATGGATTGGCGTGCTGCTCAACCTGGCCGGTGTGGTAATCTATTTCAATCCTATTAATAACCCGTTATCTGGGCATTGGCTTGGCTGGTTTTTTGCGATATTGTGCCTGGTGGGTAACTCGGTTGGATCGATCATCGGCCGGGATGTCAACCGCAGCGCCAACATTCATCCCATTGTGATTACGGGTATCAGCATGACAATTGGTTCGGCATTGATGCTTGTGACGGGCATCTTGTGGCAGGGATTGCCGCCGCTGTCTGCACAAAGTATCTGGATCATTGTGATTCTGGCGGTGGTCAATACTGCGGTTTGTTTCACTTTGTGGAATTACACGCAGCAAACGCTGCAGGCAACAGAAACTGCCATCATGAACAATACCATGCTGGTTTATGTTTCCATTCTGGCGTGGATCTTTTTAGGCGAGAAACAAACACCGCTGGGAATCGTAGGGCTGATTTTGGCACTGGCTGGCGCCATGTTGGTACAAGTTCAATTAAAGAAGCAACCTAAGCTCGCCTGACCTGACATGCTATAATTATTTTCATCTGATCCAGATTACCGGTGTTCGGGAGGGAACCAAACCATGAGTGACTCATCTGTCACGATTCCAGTTGCAAGACCTGCAAGAACTACGAACCCCTTGCCAGGAGTGTTTACTCCTCCTCCCGTTAATAAAGTTGAAGATACAGGGCTGGGTCTTTTGTGGCTGCAAGATTTGGCCTTAAAAATTATATATTTTCAAGGCTACCTAACCGGATTAAAAATCGCTGAAGCACTGACTTTGCCTTTTGCTGGGATTGTGGATCAAATTCTCGAGGGGCTTAAACGCGACAAAATGATTGAAGTGCGCTCATCTCAAATGGGGTTGGGAGAAAGCGCGTATTTATATGCCATCACAGGGGCAGGCATCATCCGTGCTAGAGAAGCCCTTGACCGCTGCCAATATGCAGGCCCGGCCCCCGTGCCGCTGGAAGTTTATAACGATTCAATCCGCCACCAAAGCCGCGACCGTGTTCAGGTGAATAGCCGCAACATGCATCAGGTGCTTGGCGACCTGACTTTTGGTGAGAGTACTTTTCAGAAACTTGGGCCTGCGGTTAACTCGGGGACATCGATCTTCATATATGGTGCTCCTGGCAACGGCAAGACCAGTGTGGCACGTGCAATTGGCAATTTGATCCTTTCACAGACCATGTACATTCCATTTGCGCTGTTCTGTGATGGACAGGTGATCACCTTGTTTGATTCGACCAACCATCAACTGGCACCTGAGGATGATTCCACTTCACAAAACAACCGCAGCGGTATGCGCAAAGATACGCGCTGGGTAAAGATTTGCAGACCCTTCATTATGGTGGGCGGTGAACTTACCCTGGCTGGCCTTGACCTGGTTTTCAATGACACATTGAAGTATTACGAGGCTCCCATTCAGGTGAAGGCGAATGGCGGCATCTTGCTGATTGATGATTTTGGCCGTCAGCAGGTGCGTCCGCGCGATCTGTTGAACCGTTGGATTGTGCCTTTGGAAAACCGCATTGATTATATGTCGCTGCACACCGGCAGAAAAATTGAAGTGCCTTTCGATGTCTTGGTGATGTTTTCAACCAACTTGCCCCCACGCGACCTGGTGGATGAGGCGTTTCTGCGCCGCTTGCGCCATAAGATTGAGATTATTGATCCCAGTTATGAAGAATACCGGGATATTTTCAAGAAGGTTGCCTCAGTCAAAGGAATAATTTATTCTGACGATGCCTTGGCCTATCTTCTTCAGGAATGGTACATCAAACCAGCGAGAAAATTACGTGCTTCGCATCCGCGCGATTTATGCGATCAGATTCTGGATATTGCCCATTATTTGGCAGTCGAACCGGTCATGTCAAAAGAAATGATTGACAAGGCGGCTGAATCTTATTTTGTCGAGTTGTGAAATGTTTAAAAACTTACCTAAAACTGTAATCTTTGCCCATCGGGGAGCCTGCGCACTCGCCCCTGAAAACACCATTTCATCCTTTGAACTGGCTGTGTCACATCAAGCGGATGCAGTTGAACTGGATGCCAAACTGTCAAAAGACGGCGTCGTCATGGTGATTCATGATCAAACGCTGGATCGCACCACCGATGGCAGCGGAAAAGTAAACGAACACACCCTGGCTGAATTAAAAACCCTGGATGCTGGAGCAAAGTTTAATCAAAGATTTGCTGGCGAGAGAATCCCTACCCTGGAAGAAGTATTTGAAGCGGTTGGCAAGAAAGTATTGGTCAATGTTGAATTGACCAATTACAGTTCGCGTAAAGATGATCTTAACGCCAGGGTTGCCAAAGTTGTAAAACGGCAAAATATGCAAGACCACGTACTATTTTCATCTTTCATCCCAAATAACTTAAAAATGATGAAAGAGCTTCTGCCAGATGCACCCGTGGCGTTATTATGCCTTGGTGGACCGGCTGGCATGATATCCAGAAGTTTCTTCCTTCAACATGTCTCTCCGGCCATTATCCATCCATATCTTGCTGATGTTGACCGCCTCTATGTTTGGTGGGAACACCGCCGTAATCGCAGGGTACATGTGTGGACGGTCAATGCCGAACAGGATATCAAGCATATGCTGGCAATGCGTGTAGATGGAATCTTCACAGATGACCCACAAAAAGCCAGGAAAATAATGGCCAAATCCAAAAGCTAGATTTACTCCAAAAGATGCCAAAATTTACTTCCAGAAAATCATTTTGGTGAGGAAACAGGTGTAATGAGTAAAGTAATCAAGGTAACTATCATTCTTCTGCTTGTGATTAACTTTGTGATTCCACAAGGATTCTCAGGTGCTGCTTCGCTATCTCAAGAATCAGTGGCCCTGGAAAAAGCTTCTGCAATGCTCGCAAAAATGAGTACAGCAGAAAAAGTTGGTCAATTGTTTCTAGTCACTTTTAATGGCACAGCCACTGATTCAGAAAGCAATATTTTTAAGTTAATCACGCAACAACATGTTGGGGGAGTGGTGATGCGTCAGGATAATGACAATTTCATTGGTCCTGATGGCACGATCGCTGCCGCACATGAGTTGATTGAAAGTTTACAGCAGTTGAATTGGGATTATGCAGATACTGGCAGCACTTTTCCGGCAGTGGCTGATCCCAATCCTGTCAATTACGTTCCGTTGTTGATTGGCATCGCTCAAGAGGGCGATCTCTATCCTTATGATCAGATCATTAATGGCATGACGGCATTGCCCAATGAAATGGCCATTGGCGCGACCTGGAAGCCTGAAAATGCAAAGACAGTCGGCACAATCCTCGGCGAGGAACTCAGCGCACTGGGTGTGAATCTGCTCTTTGGGCCGTCTATGGATGTTTTGGATGTGGTAAAAAATGACACCAGCGAAGACCTGGGTGTGCGCACCTTTGGCGGTGATCCATACTGGGTTGCAGAAATGGGACAGGCATATATTAATGGCGTGCACGAGGGCAGCAACAACAAGATTGCGGTGATTGCCACGCACTTTCCGGGCAGCGGTGGATCAGACCGACAGCCCGAAGATGAGGTTGCCACCGTTCGCAAATCTTTGGAACAGTTAAAACAAATAGAGCTTGCACCATTTTTTGCTGTT
This sequence comes from uncultured Anaerolineaceae bacterium, assembly GCA_927443345.1. Classification (GTDB taxonomy): domain Bacteria; phylum Chloroflexota; class Anaerolineae; order Anaerolineales; family Anaerolineaceae; genus UBA6107. The sequence continues at coordinate 8,677 of CAKMKJ010000064.1, forward strand.
ACTGGACCTAATGAAAACCAGGCTGAGATAACCGATGGGCTCTTGCTGTCACACATCCGATATCAAGGTTTTCAGGGCAATATCAGAGCGACCACCAAGCCGGTTTCCTTTGATTCGACTGCGTTGGGTCAAATCATGAGTCTTGAACAATTTTCGTCCTGGCAGCAAAATGGCGGCATCATTGTCAGCGATGATTTGGGCAGTACTGCAGTGCGCAAGTTCTTCGATCCGACGAATACCGGTTTTGATGCGCGGCAAGTTATAAAAAGTGCTTTACTGGCTGGAAATGATCTGCTTTATACTGGCAATATTCTGGCAACTGGTGACGAAAATGTCTATAACACCATTGTCAGAACGCATGATTTTTTTGTTCTGAAATACACTGAAGATTCCGCTTTCCAGCAGCGGGTGGATGAAGCAGTTTTGAGAGTTTTGACCGTCAAATATAAGTTATATCCAAATTTTAATATCGCAAACACATTAACCCCAGAATCCAACCTGGATGTGATTGGAACTTCTGAAGGTAAGGTCTTTGAAATTGCTAGACAATCGATCACTTTGGTCAGCCCGACTCTTACAGACATGGATAGTGTTTTACCTGAAGCTCCTCAAGGCAGCGAACGGGTTGTTTTCATTTCAGACACGATCAGCGCAAAGCAGTGTAGTGTTTGCATAGATCAAAGCGTCAATCTGGCTGACAAATTTCGCTCCGCGGTCGAAAAATTATATGGGCCGAATGCAGGTGAACAAATTGAAAGTTACAAATTATCCGCTTACACATTTGAAGATTTGCAAAAACTTTTGGATAATGACAATCCACCAGAGTTTATGAAGAATGATCTCCAAACTGCAACTTGGCTGGTGATTTCATTTACTGATTTTAAGAAAAGTTCGGTGGCCTCAATTACATTTCGACGCTTTTTCTCAGAGCAGCCAGACCTTATACGAAATAAAAAAGTTATTGGTTTTGCATTCAACGCCCCTTACTATCTTGATGCAACAGATATTTCAAAATTAACTGCCTACTATGCGGTTTACAGTAAAATCCCCGTTTATGTTGATGTAGCTGCCAGAATTCTGTTTCAAGAAATCGTGCCATCAGGTATGATGCCAGTTTCTCTGACCAGCATTGGTTATGACTTGATCACTACAACCACCCCTGATCCCGACCAGATCATCCCCTTGATGGTTGAAAAGCCGGAAGAAGGCTCAGGAATCACAGAAACGCCTGTGGAGTCAACAGAAGCCCCATTAATCTATAAGGTTGGGGATAGCATTCCGCTGCGAACTGGCGTAATCATTGACCATAATGGCAACCCTGTGCCTGATGGCACGGTGGTGAGGTTTTTGATTGACACAAAATCTACCAGCGGCTCAATAGAACAAATTGAAACACAAACCACCAACGGAATTGCACGCGCCAATTATCGAATTCAAAATACTGGCGTATTCAATCTTAGGGTGACAGCCGATCCAGCTCAAATTTCTCAAATACTTAGTCTTGAAATTACCGATGCTGGTGGACAAATAACTTCGTTTGAACCCACATTAGCACCGACTGGAATAGCAACTCCAACCGCTATTGTTGATGCCCAGGTAACCCCTGAAAATCTGGAAGTTAGCAATCATGAGCAAGGTATGTTGTCTGCTGGAGATTGGCTGCTTTCAACGATGATTATATTCTCTATTGCGGTGATACTCTATTGGTGGGGATGGCAGAAACAAAAATATTCATGGAATCCGCGTATACCTTTTTCGAGCATTCTTGGTGGCTATGCATTGTATTTCTATTTTGCGCTTGGATTACCAGGCGCAGCCAACGGAATTATGAATAACGGCAGCGGATTAATCATGATGTGGGTTTTATTCGGATGCCTGGTGGGTGGGGGGTTAGGCTATCTATGGTACACGTTGGAGCGCAGTAATAAAGTTTAAAACGACGGTCTGAGTAGTGTAAGCACAAGCGCCAACAGTGCTACCCCAACTGTACTCCACAAAGTGGCCATTTCTGTTCGATTTTGCAGGATGCGTGATTTGGATTGTATTCGTATGCCAGACGGGATGGTTACAGGCCGACTGCCAATCAAAGCATCTCTAAATTCATCCACCGAACCCGGGCGATCATCAGGATGTAAACTCATTGCCCAGAAAATGGCTTTTTCTGTGCGTGGAGAAACGCTGGCGTTTTGTGGACGGATTGGTGCGAGAATGGCTGGATTGATAAATCGCTGACGTGCATCTGAAGGTGCTCTGCCGGTCAAGAGGTGGTAAAGCGTGGCACCAAACGCGTATATGTCGCTGCGAACATCTGTGTGTCCAATATCACCGCCGTATTGTTCAAGAGGCGTATAAAGTGCGGTACCTTGACCCTGCAAAATGGTGATCGTGATTTCACCAGGCGCTAAAACTTTTACCAAACCAAAATCGACCAGTTTCAACACGCCGTTAGGGGTGAGCTTTAGATTGCCCGGTTTGATATCGCGGTGAACAATGGGTGGGTTCTGATGATGAAGGTACGCTAAAGCGTCTGAGAGTTGATTTGACCAATTTAGCACTTCACCTTCTGACAAGAAAGTGCCTTTTTCTTTCGTTTCGACCATCAGCGTTCTGAGGTCTTTGCCTGGCACAAAATCCATCACGAGATAGTCGCGCTGGCCAATGGAGAAAAAATCTGAAACTTTCGGCATATTGGGGTGATCCAGTCGGGCGAGGACAGTGGCTTCGCGCAAGAATTGATCACGAGCTTCTTTGATCAGGTTGCCAGAAAGGGTTTTATCATGTTCCACTTCTTTCAAAGCGCATTGACGGCCTTCAAGGCGGAGGTCATCAGTGAGGTAGATAGACCCCATGCCACCCTGACCGATGATGCGGCGGATGCGATATCTTCCTCTTAATGTGTCACCTGCCTTCAACGGGATAGGCATTCATGTCCTTTTTGGCGTTAAAATGGAGTAGCGTAAAATGAAATTATGTACTATTATACCTGATGAGGTACGTGATTAAGCGATGAGCAATCAACCCGCAAATACATTTTTGGATCTGAATAGCCCACAATTACGCCAAAAAGAATGCCCGGTAGTGGTTGCAATTCAAGGACCCCTTGATGGCAGACGTTGGGAAATTCAGGATGAATTGATCATTGGCCGCGGCGAAGATTGTCAAATTCAGATTGATGATCGTCAGGTTTCACGTCATCATGCCAGAATCAGTCAGGTTGAAGGCAAAATGATACTAGAAGACCTGGCCAGTAAGAATGGCACCTTTTTATCAGGCAATCTGATTTCCGAAAGTGTTCCCCTTGCAGATGCCGATATGTTCCAAATCGCAATTATTTATAAATTCGTATTCTACTGTTCAGATGCCACAATGCCGATGGAAGATTTGATTCCACCTTTGACTGGTGGTGCAACCCGGTTGGTGGTGGATGAAAAATCGAGACGCGTATGGGTGCAGGGAAAAGAATTGACCCCTCCGCTCTCTGCGCCTCAATTTCGGTTGTTGGGTGAACTGGTTTCACACGCCGGCAGGGTGATTTCACGCAATGATTTGGTTCATGCCATCTGGGCGGATGAAGAAGCGGAAGGCGTATCAGAACAAGCGCTGGATGCCTTGATTCGCCGCTTGCGCGATCGCCTGGCTGACATAGATCCGGGTCACAGCTATATTGTTACCGTCCGCGGTCATGGTTTGCGTTTTTGCGAAAAAGAGTAAATCCGAATCAATTTGTTAAAATAACAATAACGTTGACAAGGTTTTAAACCTTGTCAACGTTGGTTTTTTTCAGCTCGTCAACCAGCGTATCCACCGGCGCGTTGCTGACTGCGGCCTTGCTTGCCGCAGCCTTGGC
>CAKMKJ010000065.1 GCA_927443345.1 uncultured Anaerolineaceae bacterium
GATTGGGGAGTGAAAGCTTTTGCTGATCTAGCTTCTTTGATTGATACTGCAGAATTGGCAGGTATTCATGCTTTTCAAGCCATTCTTAACTTAATGGACTCTCCCACCAAACCCTTACTTCCGATTTCGTGAGTAGTTACAATTAAATCATAGAACATTAATTCTTTTTAAGTAAAATATTACTCAATTTATTCATTATTAAGTTTATTATGGATTAATGGGGACATATGCAGAAAAGAATATCCATAGAAAATGAGACTCTTAATTCGTTGATGGATAACCATCCACCATTATTATCATTTAACAAACTCAAAGAAAGAAAAATTCGATCAGTTTTTGGTAATTGGATTACTAATAAAGATTTTAATCACTGGCATTATTCACTTTATCAGTTTACTGTAATGAAACAATTAATTTATCATGATAACGATACTATCAATGATGCAATAAAATTGTTCGCGAAATTTCCAGATTTCTTCAAAACCTCAATAATTAATAATCAAGATAGAATAACCCGAGCAATTTTTTCTATTCTACGACCCAATTTATTCTCCAATAATGATGAGGGAATCTATTTAGAATCACCTCATGATTTAAATCGATTTGAAAGTATTTGGCTTCCAGAATATATCCGATATAGCGAACAAATTTTTAATCACTTAATTCAAATTCCGTTGTCTATTTTAGATTTATCAACAGGTAAAAATAGACATAAGGATGCTTTGAGTAATAGATCTGAGGCATTAATTAATTTTGGATTGCAATCTTTTTGCAAAGGGTTTAATTCCACGATTCGAAATGCAATATCCCATGGAGATGTTGAATATACTTTTCATGAAGCAATTTTCACTGATAAAAATCGACAAGAGGTTTTATCTGGTCCTGATTTTGCTGATTATTTTGATAGTCTAGTTGATAATTGCAATTCAATTATTATTGCGATTCTCCTTTTTCTATGTGAAAAATCTACAGTTTTTAGTAAAGAAGAGTACTCACAATTACCTCTTGGTTTGTTATTTCTATTGATTGATGGGAACACTTATAATAACGGTTCTCATATAATTTCTGCAATTGATAGCAAAATTCCTGGAAACAATAACCAACTTAATATTGAATGCTATGTTGACTCACTAAGTCCAGCTACACAACAATTTGAAGCTTTATTATTTTGTTATGTTGCGAGTAAATTTAGTATTGGAAAATATGAGCGGTTTGTTGTTTCAATTCATTGTAATATGCCTAATAATGCATTAATAGTAATTAATGGTAGTGAACTTCATAAATCCATCCAGAATAATCTTTTGCTGGCAGATTGTGGACCCAGATTAATCGAATCAAGTTTGTTATGGTTTTCTGACACCTCCACCCGAAACAGGTTTCGAATCTTTAAGAATATTTTCAAAACCTATTTTGAATTATTCAAAATTGATATGGCAGATTTAGTAAATAAAAATGGGATAGGATTTATCCCTTCAGTCTACAAAATCTTAGAAATAAAAAATTCAAGTCCAAAAAAAATAAGACGTATAGAATCACACATTGCATTAAATTATTCAAAAAAAGATATAACCTCTGACGATTTGATAATGATAGTGAGCAATGCAATATACCGATTACGGAGGAAGTGGATTCGAAAGAAAGATATCACTGGTGAAATCGGGCTTCCATATTTTCCTTACTATGTTACCCTTCGGCTATATTCAAAGCAAAAAAGATTACGCAAATTAAAACAAATGAATCTTCAAAATAATGATTTAGTTTTGATAGCAGAATGGTGTCAAAACTGGACAAAGGTATCACCTTTTTATACAAAAGGAACTGATTTTATCCATAATGGAATTCGAATTAGAATTAATAAGGATTTGGTAAAAAAAGAGTAAATCCTTAGGTTTGTAAATGATCAACATCTATTTTTCACATTATCAAAAAATTCTTGATTTCCCTTTTAATATCTTCATATTTAATTGATTTTCCACAAATTTCCATCAACGGCTTGAGTGAAATCGATTGTCGCTCAGAACACAATTCATTCAATCTCTTCGTCTCAACAACATAAAACTCCCATTGCGATACGTCCAAGGGGTTCACGGTGCGTTTATCTTGATGAGCGAGCAAACAAAACACATACACATCCGCCCAGCGCTGAGGGGGTTCATTTATCATCTTGCCGTTCTGATCAAATTTATTAGTTTTTCCTATTGCAAACTTGATTTCTGATAACCTTGTCTGATTCCAACTCTGAAGGTAAGCAGCCGATTTGACCTCAATCGTTATATCATCTTTGGTAATCAAATCATATGTTGCCCATTCTTCTCTTGGTACCATTATTTCGATACCCAAAGCGTTGGCGACTAAAAATTCCGCAAATATCCCCCTTGCTGCATTGCTCAACAAATCTGAATTACTCCAACGCCAGAAATCAAATAAAGAAACCCCCAATGGTGTGTTTCCATTGATTAAGGGTTCTTTTCCAGTCTTCAGTGTTGGTTTTTGGTCGGTCAAGTCCATGATGCCCACCTTTCATATCTAATTGTACTCATATACTTAATCAGCGGGAGGGTAAAAAGTTAAGCCTTCCCCCCCTCTTGACACATGGATTATAATTAAATAATAGAACATTTATTCTTATTGTCGTGACGGTTTCATCCCTGCCGAGTCGTTTATAGTCGAATTGATTTTTATTGTTTTTTTAATAACGAATAAATGTTTGTTCAACCCAACACATTCGTTTTCTTTGCGCGAATTTTGCGCCCCTGAGCGGAGCGAATGGGGTTTCGATTTTTTTCTTGAAAACAAAAACGAATCAATTTTGATCTCAATTTGAGGCAAAAAATGATTTGAATTCAAAAAAACAAAAAAACAAAGATTTTTCCGCGTGTCATCGGTGGCCTAGCGAGAGAGAAGGGTTATCCAATTGGAGAGTGGGCACAGCGCGCTGTGCCCCTACACGAAATGTACGTGGTGGTTTATGGAGGGATGAGGTTATCCAAATCGAGTGCGGGCGAATGCACCACTCACCGCTTCGCGGTTTGGGTGTGCACAATTCGCACCATTCGCCCCTACACGAAATTGACGTGGTGGTTTGTATAGCAATTGGGTTTTCTTAAGAAGGGTTTTCTTTGCGAACTCTGCGGCTCTGCGTGAGATGAATTTAAAGGTTTTCTTTGCGGGTTCTGCATGGATTTCCTTGGTGTTCTTTGCGAGAGGCAGAAATGGGTTATCCGATTCAAACGTGGGCGCGGATAGACCGCACTATTCGCCCCTACACGAAATGTCGTGGTGGTTTGTGGAGGGATGAGGTTATCCGAATCAAACGTGGGCTTGGCACGCCAAGCCCCTACACAGAAATGACGTGGTGGTTTGTATAGCAATTGGGTTTTCCTATGAAGCGTTTTCTCCGCGATCTCCGCGGCTCTGCGTGAGATGAATTTAAAGGTTTTCTTTGCGGGCTCTGCATGGATTTCCTTGGTGTTCTTTGCGAGAGACAAGGGTTTTCCAAATCAAGCGTGGGCGTATGCAATACGCCCATACACGAAGTTGCCAATTCAACCTTGGCAAGGTTTAAAGTAACCTTGCCAAGGTTTAAAAACCAAAGGTTTTCTCCGCGAGGTCGCGGTTGTTGCGCACCCGAGCGCCCTTTGCGAGTGGTGCCGCGGCTTCTTGCCCCCACAGAAGCGTTCTTTGCGGCCAGGAGGCGCGAGAGACAAATTGGGTGATCCAAATCAAGCGAGGGCACAGCGCGCTGTGCCCCTACATGAAATTCATGTGGTGGTTTGTAGAGGGATGAGGTTTTCTAATATTGGTTTTCTTTCATGTGTTTCGACTTTTCGTGGTTATACAGGTTTTTGATTTTCTTAACCATTAAGAGTAAAATTTTCTTTATGAATACTCAACTCCAACAAACACTACTTGCCGGTGGATGCTTCTGGTGCCTCGAAGCCGTTTTTGACCAGGTCAGGGGCGTTACAGATGTGGTTTCAGGCTACACTGGCGGCAAACGCCCAAACCCCAGCTACGAACAGGTGTGCAGCGGCGCCACGGGCCATGCCGAGGTGGTTAGTGTCACCTTCGACCCCTCTGTCATCCCCTTCAACGATATCCTGCACATCTTCTTCACCATCCACGACCCGACCACCCTCAACCGCCAGGGCGCAGATGTGGGCACCCAGTACCGCTCGGCTATTTTCTATACTTCCGCTGAGCAACAGACTGAGGCTAAAAATGTCATTGCGGAGCTTACCGCCGAAAAGCTTTTTGCCAACCCCATCGTCACCCAGCTTACGCCGCTCGAGACCTTCTATGCGGCTGAAGATTATCACCAGGAGTACTTCGCGCGCAATCCAGAACAGGGGTACTGCCAGTTCGTCGTCGCCCCCAAAGTATCCAAATTCAGGCAAAAATTCGCGCATTATTTGAAGGGTGATTCGTGATTCGTGATTAGTGATTAGTTTAAATATTATACGGTTCTCGGTTCTCGCTTCACGGTTCACAGTTCACTGCACTTAGCCAATACCCAATTAAGTTGACCTTAAATACTTTCTTTATAGCGATGCATAATTAGACCGCATCGGCTAATATATGATTACTTCTCCTTCTTGATTTGATAGGTTGTGACAAAAGCCAAAAGACAATGAGCACTACGCCAGATTTTACAGGTAAATTAGTGGTACGACAAATGACAAAGGCCCAATCGGGTCTTTGTCATTTAATGCATAGGAGCGACTCTCAAACCAAAAATCAATATACTAAACCCTAAATCCTTCGCTGCCATAAAAAAAATCCCCAAGTCTTTCAACCTGGGGAGAGTCAAGGAACCGTTAAAAAATGATAAAGCGATACTTATACAATATACTCAATCTTTGGAACACCGTAATTGCCGATGATCAACACATATATACCGTTGCTGACACCAGAAGCTGTCGCCCAGGTGATAGACTCGTCTGCAGCCGGTGGAACCACTGTAGTGGCCAATTTCACCCAGCGGGTACCATCCCATTTATAGATGCTGCCCTTCCACATATGGTTGTAATACTTAAAGTCAAATTTGACAGAGACCGTCTCACCGTCTTTCAAACCGCTGACCTTGAGTCCGTTGCCGCTGAATTGACCTTCACCGGAGCCCATCCCGACCGGCATAATCATTCCGCCTTCATCCATGGTACCAGGCAGATTAGGAGGCGTAACCACAACCGCAGTAAATTTTTCACCGGCAAATGATTCTACGGCTACAGGATCCGCCAGTGCAGTAGTGGGTGCCGGCAATGCAAATACTGAGCTGAAAGTAACAAACAACAGCCCCAAGACCATTAGTGAAGCGACAAACACCTTAAGTGACTTTCTCATAATTATCCTTTCCACATCATCCAATGAATAAAAAACGACTACCGCTAATTTTTTTTAAACAGTCCCAAATAATAACTTTTGCACCTCTTGAAAAAAGAATATCAATCCCCAAAGCATGATGTTTTGGGGATTGATGAGTTATTAATCTGGTGAGTGCAGTGGTGGGGGCTCTGTAGGATAACTCATCTCTTGCGGACCCCAATAGTAGATAATGAGGGCGTAAGTGCCGTTGCCGAGGCCCGAGGCACAGGCCATGGGTGTGCCTTCAGGATCTACGGTAATGGTGGTAACTTGTTTTACCCATTGAGAACCGCTCCATCTAAAGATAGTGCCAGCCCATTTATAGTTGTAGCCCGAGAAGTAAAAACAGGCTTTCACCTTTTCTTTACCACTCAGATCACTGATTACCAATCCATTGCTGCCAAACTGCTCATCCGTGCGGCCAACAGGCGCCATGGATTGGTCCTCTTTTTGGAGAGCGCCCTTCATATAGCCAACTTCTAGAATAGAGCTGGTATAGGTATCACCTAGCTTCATTGGTGACACTACTGGGTCTCTCAAAGAGGTTGAAGGGGGTGTTGGATCAGATTTAGCAAAGACAGGGACGGTCATAATTACCAATAAACCTAGAACGAGTAATATTACAAACGCACTTTTGAATGTTTTTTGCATATTTTATCCTCTCTAATACAAAAACGGCTAATGTTAATTTATTGTATTTTCCTATGGTTCACGATTGAATAAAGAAAGAATAAATTCAGCATAAAAAGGTCTTAATACCCTATTAAGTAGATATTGAATCCTATAAGGGTTTTTACTTAAATTTCCTGTTTAATGATGTAATATCGCTCCAAATCCGTTTTAATATAATCCCCACAAAACTACCATGGGACATTTAGAGAATTAGAGCATAACTATATTTCTTTTAACGGTAATGAGTAAATAACAGAGACTACATTTTCGATCAAGCGGTTGGCAGGGAGGATTTTTTGTTTGACGACTTCAGAGTTATCATTGTAATAAATGAGTTGTAAATTTCCATATATTTTAAGCGATTTTTTAATTGGATCCCCTGTTACATCTTGACAATTTGCGCTATAATACAATAGAACATATATTCTTACTTATGACAATCATCATCCAGATGATTAGTAAAAGGATACTCTATGGACATATATCAAGCGTTTCAGACCCGGCAAACCATTCGCGACTTTGAACAATCTGATGGAAACCCTCGCTCACTTGACCCTTCTCTCGTACGCAAACTGATTGAAGCCGGTTTCACCGCGCCAACCAATGATCACATGCGTGACTGGCATTTTGTTATTCTTAATGATCTACATCAACGGCGTCAACTTGTTTCAGAGGTAATAAAACCCATCAGCCGTAAACGCTCCGAAAATATTATCGATCGTTGGGGGCTTACAGATCCTCTTCAAAGAGAGATGTACCTTGAAGGCATCCCTCGCCAATTTTCGATGCTTAACAATTGCGGCTGCCTGATTCTGCCCTTTTATCGTCAGGATCTCCCGCTGCTCAAACCGAAAAATTTGTCGGCGCTTAACTACTTCGTTTCTATTTGGCTATGCATCGAAAATATTTTCAACGCTGCCTCCGCGGAAGGTGTCTACGGTGTGGTGCGCATTCCTGCTCCTGAAGAAAGCAAGATCGTTAAAACCAGGCTCAACATTCCTGCCAATTATGAATTCCCTTGCTGGATGGCCCTCGGTTACCCCGCTCTTGATGCTCTCCGTGCCCGGCAGGTAACCATCGACCTTGATACTCGTATTCACCAAAACCAGTGGTAAATGAAAGAGAACCACGAATCAGGCTGCTCTCAATAGAAAAAGCCGTTTCAAGATTAAAAAATCTCAAAACGGCTTTACATTTCAGCCTATTTACTAATCACAAATTTCTATAATTTAAATCTTCCGACTACATCATTCAACTGCTGTGCCAAACTGGCCAACGCCGTCGCGGATTGAGTCACTTCGGCCATTTGAGCTGCCATCTCTTCTGTGGATGCAGAAACCTCTTCTACTGCCGCAGAATTCTCCTCAGACACCGAAGCAATATTTTCTACCGCCATGGTCACTTCGCCAGATGATGCTGCCATCTCTTCTGTCGATGCTGTGTTCTGTTCAACCACTGCTGAAACAGAATCTACCGCTGCCACAAGTTCGCTGGCTGACGCAGCCATCTCTTCAGCCGCGGATGCGGTAGAATCGGCTTCGTTCTTTAACCGCTCTGATACCTGGTCAATCGCAGATAAAGCCAACCCGGCTTTTTCAGCCGTGCCAAGCCCAATTTCAACTTCATTTGCCCCTTCTTCCATGGCGTGGACGGCTTCATTCACAGTATCTTGAATGCCCTTCACCAGTTCATTAATCTCTCTGGCTGAAATTGAGGATCGTTCGGCAAGCTTACGCACTTCATCAGCCACCACTGCAAAACCTTTGCCTGCTTCACCGGCACGTGCAGCCTCGATTGCAGCATTCAAGGCTAAAAGGTTGGTCTGAGAAGCGATATCTTCGATCATTATAGTGATCGCACCAATTTCGCTTGACCGTCTACCCATCTCTTGCACTTTTTCCGCTGACTGGCCGACCTTTTCCTTTATCCTGACCATACCGGTTATGGTATCTGAGACCGTCTTTGACCCCTCACTTGCAGCGGCTGCTGCCTGGTCTGATTCACGCACAACAGCTTCAGCGTTGCCTGCCACCTGGTTGATAACATTGGATATTTGATTGGTGATTTCTGCTGCTTTATTTGTAGCACTGGCTTGTTCTTGAGCACCGTGAGCTACACCGTCAATTGCGCGCGACATCTGTTCAACAGAAATCGCGGTTCTATTCACTGACTCAGTTTGTTGTGTGATGCCTGAAGCTACCTGCTGGATGGTTCTGGCAATTTGGTTAATGGCTTCTGAAGATTCACTGGCTGCATTAGCCAACATCAACGAAGATGAGTTTAATTCGCTCGCGTTTTCTTCAAGTTGATGGATGATTTGGTGAAGGTCAGCGGTCATTTTTACCATGCTATGGCCTAATTCATCCTTATCACCAAATGTATCTATCTTTACAGTCAGATCTCCGCTTGCAATCAATTCCATTTGATCAGCCATATAGGCAAGATACCCTTGGGCTCCGCCTAAAGCCCGACCAATCGCGCCAAACTCATCCTTGCGAGAATTATTACGTTGTTTTACTTCAGATGAAAGTTCGCGAGAGAGGTCACCAGTTTTCAATCGATTTAAAGACCCAGTAAAAATTCTTACCGGCTTAACAATGCTTTGTGCAACGAGAAGGGCTGCACCTATACCAAGAATAACGCTTATAGAACTGCCAATGATTACAATCAATAAGGCCAGGCTTAACTTTTCAGCTAATGCAGGCTCCCCAGTCCCCGCTATTTCTACTGCAGAACTAAAAATAAAATATTCTGCAAAAGCTAATCCCACCACGAACAAAATAAGAATAGCTGCGATGATTAATACTTTTCCCCGAATAGATACATGATCAAGAAACCTCATTTACGCCTCCATACGTTCCCTTTCTACAGACGAGAGAAGAAAAGGAGTAGATAGTTTTATCAATTTTTAAATCACTAAAGATGACAGAAAGTAAGTTCATTTCTCTAAAGAAAACTATTCTATCTTTTAGAGTGATCTTCTTACTCCTATAATAATATTCAATAAAGCAAAAAATTTATGTAAACAATAAGTAAATTATCAGTTTGCATTTATGAAAGCTAAAAATGGAACCGAATTTTCATTTATTAAATTACCGACGCTTTTGAACTCTTTAGGGGTTAATTTGTACATATAAGTAGGTCTCAAGGCACATTATAGGTTTTGAGTCATTGTGTATAATACGCCTAATCATGTACGACATCTTTCATTTTTAGAGGAATCATCCATGTCAAAAATACAAGTTATAACGGATACCGATTCAAACCTGTCACTTGAATTGGCAAAAGAATACGGCATTATATTAGTTCCTATCACCATTCAGTTTGGCGAAGAATCGTTCGCAGATAATATCGATATCCAAAACCCTGCCCTATTTGAAAAAATCGACAAAATTGGCAAACTGCCGACCACTGCAGCGCCATCTCCAGCTTCTTTTGCCAATGCCTATCGTGAATCGTTTGATGGTGGAGCAGAGTCTATCATTTGTATCACGGTTGGCAGCAAGATCAGCCGCACGTATGAATCTGCAATTAATGCCGTGGAAGAATTTCCAGGGAAAAAGATCACCGTAATTGATTCAGAATTTTTAAGCATGGGTCAGGGATATATGGCTATCACTGCTGTTGAAATGATAAATGCTGGTGCCAGCCATGATGAAGCAGTGGCAAAAGTCCGCAACCTTATCCCCAGGTGTATTCTATATGGATCACTTTCGACCTTGAAATATCTCGCCCTCGGTGGCCGCGTAAGCAATCTGGCCGCCAGCATGGCGAATATGCTCAACATTCGCCCAATCCTATCCATGCGTGAAGGTAAACTTGATCTGCTTGAAAAAGTCCGCACGCGCAAAGTTGCCATGGATCGTTTGGTGGAGCTCCTGGTTAGTGCCGTGGGCAACAAATCAGTCGAACGCATCTGTATCATCCATGTACTAAATATAGCGGATGGCGAATTTCTACAAGCTAAATTAGCCGAAAAGCTTCAACTCCCTACTCAAATTGACTTCATCGATTTTGGACCTGGTCTGTCAGTACATGCCGGTGTTGGTTTGGTTGGTGCGGTCATCGTCACTGGGGAATAAGAAATAATTACCATTTAATGAAAAAGAGATCCGTGTATCATACGCGGATCTCTTTTTGTTAGTCATAATTGTTTATTGAATAATTTTTTGAACTCTTCCGACTTTTCCGCCAGTCAAGACAACCTTGATACCGTATGGATGGATTGGACTTTTTGTGAGCAATTTCACCACCACGCCTTCGGTGAGTACTCCTGTCGGCTGATTCTGCTTCTCGATAACCGCCACGCGTGTGCCGATATGGATTTCGCTCCGTTTCGGAGTGGCCTCTGTCATAATTAATCAGCCAAACGTAACAATACAGGTTTGCCACGTAAACGATACTTGCCTTCGCTGGCTTTCAAAACCATTTTGACATGCTGTTCAGCTACATCCACAAAGGTGTGATCGCTGCGGATGTCGATTTCTCCAATTGCTCTTCCGGGGATGCCAGATTCGCTGGCAATCGCACCAACCACATCACCTGGTCGGATACCGTTGGCATTGCCGAGGTTCATCCAAAGTCGAACCATGCCAGATTCTTTCGCTCCGCTGCGGGCTGGTTTCTTAAATTCTGAACTTGCTCCAGCACCAGAGCTTGTTTTAGAGTTCCACTTGTCACGTTGTCTGTCATTGCCTGCGCGTCGTTCATCCAGGCGTTTGTACTTGCTTTCTTGGGCAGGAACTTGAATCTCTTTGGTAGAGATAGTGCCTTCTCCGGCTCGCACCAAACGAATCGCAGCAACTGCAATTTCCACCGGGGAGAGCCCCAGTTCATTCATGCGGCCTACAAGTTCGCGTTCAGCAGGGGTAACCCCGGCCAACAATTGCTCCGAAATTCGAGTGACAAGGCGGTCTTCACGTCTGGCTTTCACTGCATCCACAGAAGGAAGTGAGAATTCAATCATGGGTTGTTTGGTGTAGGCTTGAATTTGGTTCAGTCTGCCGCGTTCTTTAGGGGTTAAGAAGGTGATAGCAACGCCTTTCTTTCCAGCGCGGCCGGTTCTGCCGATGCGGTGAACGTAATCCTCTGCATCTGCAGGCACATCATAATTAAAGACATGCGAAACACCGGCAATATCCAGACCACGGGCGGCTACATCTGTGGCAACCATCAATGAAATCTGTCCTTGTCGGAACTTATTCAGAACCTGTTCACGACGAGCCTGGTTAAGGTCGCCATGTAAAGAATCTGAGGGAAAACCCATTTGAATGAGTTGATCAGCCAGTTCCTGTGCTCGTGCTTTGGTGCGGGCAAAGATCAATCCGCTGCTCACATCTTCAGTTTCTAATAATCTGGTGAGAGCAGAGAGCTTGTTCTCTTCATGGATGCGGCAATAGCGCTGTTCGGTATCTGCAACAGTCAAATGTTCAGGGCTGACAGAAATTCTGGCCGGTTCTTTCAGATAACGGTTGGCTAGTTTTTGAATCGCCTGAGGCAATGTGGCACTGAAAAGAGCTATTTGTTTTTCTTCATTTAATTCTTTGAGAATGAGTTCTACGTCATCAATGAATCCCATGGCAAGCATTTCATCGGCTTCATCAAGAATAAGCATTTTTACATTGTGCAGGCCAAGCACCTTCTGCTTGATCAAATCTAATAAACGACCTGGTGTTCCTACAACGACATCCACACCACGATCCAATGCCCGCGTTTGGATGGTATAAGATTGGCCGCCATAGACAGCCAACACTTTGACACGGGTTTTTTGTGCCAACAACAGGGCAGCATCTGCCACTTGCTTGGCCAACTCGCGGGTAGGTGCGAGTACCAAAGCCTGAACTTTTCCTGTTGAAGGTTCCAATTTCTGTAATAAAGGCAGCATGAAAGCAGCGGTCTTGCCGGTGCCAGTCTGCGCCTGCCCAATAACATCCCGTCCTTCTAACAATAACGGAATTGCTGAACTTTGAATGGGGGTGGGATCTATAAACCCCATCTTTTCGACCGCTTGCACAAACTCGGGCTGCAAGCCTAGTGACTCAAAAGGTGAAACCATGTAAATACTCCTGTAAACACACAAAAAAATACCCTTCCGGAACCGGCAGGGTATTAGACCAAGCGCGATTAACAACCTGCGGTGAAATTTCCGCTTATCGATTATATCACCCTTTCTGTCCGAATTGATAAGTAACTTTCATAATTGAAGAACTATTTTTGTTCACATTTTAAGGTTTATTCAATCTCAATTACCCCTGGATGCCGTATAATTGGGATGCCAATTTTATTACATCAGGAGAATTTTATGCCAAAGCGTTTGATTCTGGTCGCTGGAAACATCGGTTCTGGAAAATCTTCACTTACCGAACGCATTGGTGAACGGCTTGGGTGGAGAACCGCTTTTGAATCCGTTAACGACAATCCGTATCTGCCAGATTTCTACGCCAATATGAAAGAATGGTCTTTTCACCTTCAAGTGTTCTTCCTCGGACATCGCGCACAGCAGCACCTTGAAATGTTTAATGATCCCCGGTCTTCCATTATTGACCGTTCAATATATGAAGATGCCTACATCTTCGCGCGCGCACTCAATTCTATGGGCAACATCAACGAACGCGATTACATCACATATAAACAGGTCTTTGACCTTGTTATTCGCTCTCTCCCTGCTCCATCTCTGTTAATCTATCTCAAAGCCCCTGTAGATGTCTTAATGAAACGTATTCATAAGCGCGGCCGCGAAATGGAATCTACGATTTCAAGCGAATACCTGACCTTATTGGATTCATTTTATACTGACTGGATTAACAATTTTGATTTATGCCCGGTGCTAACGCTGAAAACGGATGACCTTGATTTTGTACACCAAAGCAAGCATCTTGATACTGTTGTTGAGCGGATCAATGATAAATTAGCTGGCAAAGAAGAGATGGTATTTTAATAAGCGATGTCATCGCTGCCCGGCTTTCATTTATGTAAGGCTCAAAGCCCTCAAAGATGCAACTTTAGCTTATTAGATGCGTATATTTGTTTAGATACAAAATTTTTACGGGGCTCTTGTGATCAATCTGGAAGTAGAGTGGCTTGAAAAAGCCCGCCAAGGAGACGAAGACGCATTCACCATATTGGTAGAGACCTACCAGACGCCGGTGTACAATTTATGTTACCGGATGCTCGGTGAAAGCGGCGCCGCAGAAGATGCGGCACAAGAGACTTTTTGGAGAGCCTGGCAGAATCTTAATCGTTACGACCCGCAACGCTCATTCATTACCTGGCTCCTTTCTATCGCTGCACATTTTTGTATCGATCAACAACGTAAGCGGAAACTAGCAATCTTCGAGTTGGATGAATACCCTGATTTCGATATCAGTAATCCACATGAACCAACGCCTGAAAAAGTGGTAACACTAAATGAAGAAGACTCCGCTTTACATAACTTGATCAATCAACTTGGCCCGCAAGATCGTGCAGCAGTAATTTTGAAATATTGGAATGATTGTTCGGAGGAAGAAATAAGTCAAATGTTATCCTTAACGGTAAGCGCAGTAAAAAGCAGATTACATCGAGCGAGAAAACAACTGGCAGAAATGATATCAGCAGGTCAATCGACTAACCTGAATAAAAGGAGGCAAAATGAATCACCAGCCTTATGAGAATTGGATTCTGGATGAAGTACAGATCAATTCACAGGAGCAAGATTCATTAAAGCAGCACCTTAAAGAATGTCCTGAGTGCTTTAAACTAAACCACTCGTGGAACAAGGTGCAGACTGAAATAAAATCCACTCCAATTGAGCCAGCTCCGGCTGGTTTCATGCGCCGTTGGAAATATGAATTTGCCTCTCGTCAAAGAGAACAGGAACGTCGCCAGGCAAGAACTTTGTTCATCAGCCTTGCCAGTGGCGCCGGAGCTGTTTTGATTGCCCTGGCGGTCATCCTCTTGCCCGACTTTTCGTTAATCTCACTCATGGTGAGATTCTTGACCACTATTGTAAAACTCTTTAGCGGTATTGATAGTCTCATTTCTGTTTCAAGAAATCTGATTGAATCAGCTCCAACGATCACGCTGGTTGTCAGCGTTCTGTTCGTTGCGGGATGGATTTGCCTTGCAGTTTTTGCCTGGGGACTCTCAATTTACCGAATCACGACCAAAGGGGTAAAAAATAAATGAACAAAATTAATCGCATTTTCATTGCTGCAGCCATCCTGATCATCCTGATGGTAACCCCTATTTCGGTTTTGGCTCAAACACCTACGCCAATCCCTGCTAAAACCATCAACGGGGATCAGATTGTCATTGCAAATACTTATCGGCTTGAGTCAGGTGATAAACTCATCGGCAACCTGGCCGTCATTGGTGGCACAGCCACGTTTGACGAAGGTTCAACCATGACCGGTGATGTTTTTCTTACAGGTGGTACCCTCACAGTGAGTGGAACAGTTAATGGAGACTTAATCGCTATCGGTGGTGCTGTTAACATTGAAGATACCGCTAATATTAACGGAAACATATCTCTCATCGGTGCAACTTTAAAGAAATCTCCCCTTGCTGACATTAATGGTGAGATCACAGAACAGTCACCCGAATTTCTTGATTTCAATTTTAGTGACCCCAAAGGCATTGACTTGCCTTTTTCAACCAAGCCATCACTCCTGACCCGGATGCTGCAAGCTTCTTTGCAGGCATTGGCTATGGCTGCCCTGGCAGTAATTTTAGGCCTGCTATTGCCACAACAAATCAAACGCGTCGCTGATACCATCAGTAAAGAACCTTTGGTAACCGGCGGTGTTGGATTGTTAAGTATTGTCGTAGCCCCCATCGTGTTGGTTTTACTCACAATCACGATTATCTTGATCCCGGTCGCAATATTAGCAACAATGCTGGTTGGCCTGGCCATTTTGTTTGGCTGGGTTGCCATCGGCTATGAAATAGGGCAGCGTCTTTCACAGTTATTCAAAAATACCTGGCATCCTTCCATCGCAGCCGGTATCGGTGTGCTACTCCTTGGATTGGTCACAGGATATGCCACCTTGATTCCCTGCGTCGGATGGTTGGTTGGCGTAATCGTTGCCATTCTGGGTTTGGGCGCTGTGATCATCTCAAGGTTTGGGTCTTCAAAATATGCCAATAAAGTCGCGCAAGCCGTGGCCCCTTCTGCCCCACTGCCCCCCACAACACCGTCTGACTCTGAACAACCTCAAATTTAAACAAAAACATCTGGCGGTTTGTTGTTAAAACCGCCAGATGTTTCAAAGGATAAGAATATGAAATTACTAAAAATATTAATTATTGCACTTATATCTCTCACACTTATGGCTTGTTCGATTTCTGTAAATGTACCAACAATAGACACAGGTTTTTCAAGAACGCTTGAAATCAGTGAACCTGCCTTTTCAGATGTTGATGACAACAAGATCATCATCGAAATGGGTGCCGGTCGGTTACACATTTCAAACGGGGCTTCTAAACTTATTAATGGAACCGTCGAATACAACGTCGAAGATTGGAAACCCGAAATTACACGCTCTTCGAACACCGTCTCGGTCTCACAGAAAAATTCTTCAAATGCCGGCATTCCCTCTAGTAACATTCAAAATGACTGGAACCTGCAATTGGGTGATGATCTGATTAACCTCACCATTAATGCGGGCGCGTATGAGGGCAAGATTGACCTCAGCGGATTATCAATCACCAACCTGCAAATTGCTGACGGCGCCAGTAAATCGACCATTCACTTTGATACTTTGAATCCTGTCGAAATGGATGAAATATCCTATAAAACCGGAGCTTCAGATATTGAATTATTGGGATTAGGTAACGCCAACACAAAAAACATCTATTTTGCCAGCGGTGTGGGCAGCTACACCCTCGATTTCAGCGGTGATATTCAAGACGACATCAACGTCCGCATTCAATCAGGGATGAGCGATATGACCATCATCATTCCAGATAATGCACGCGCCAAAGTGGAACTCAACAATGGTTTGAGTAATATTGACGCCACCGGCACCTGGACGATCTCAGGCTCTTCTTATGAATGTGGAACCTCAGGTCCGTTGATCACCATCAATCTGGATATGGCCATCGGCAACCTTCAGCTCAAACAGCAATAATCTAATAAAGCCTCCGATGTCTTATTGTTTATCGGAGCAGTGAAAAAAATTTAGATCAAGGCTCCGATTTCATCTAAAGAAATCGGAGCCTTAAAAATAACTACTTTGTTTGTATTTTTTGGGAACCATTTTTTATTGTTTGTTTATTTATATAACCCGAGCTCCAAAATAGCCTGATAGACAGCATCACGCAAATAATATCGATACCCCATGCCTTCAGCAATTCTTTGTCTGATTTGCGATGAAGAAATCTCAAGAATAGGGGCTTCAACAATATTCACTTTTTTACTAATACCGGGTAAAACCTTTTCAAGCGACTCAAGATCAACCTTGTCTTCATGACGCCGCATCACACCGATGCCGTCACATTCTCTCAGAAAATCTTGCGGTCGCAGCCATGAAGGCAGATCATGCAGTGAATCACCACCCATCAAGTAAAACAACTGTGAATTTGGATACTCCTGCTGCAGCAAGTTCATAGTATCGATTGCATAATGCGGTCCGGGTCGATCAATGTCAACTCTTGAAAGCAAAAATGCCGGATTGCCGTGGATTGCTTTTTCAACCAGTTTCACGCGTTCTTCAACCGGGCTTACCTTCGCATATTGTTTGTGAGGCGGATTTTCCGTCAGAACCCAGAGCAGCAAGTCAAGCTGCAATTGGCTCCTGCATTCCTCAGCCAGAATCAAGTGCCCCACATGAGGCGGATCAAAGGTACCGCCGAAAAGTCCAATACGCATCAGCTCATGTCCTCGCGGCTAATCTTGCCATTCAAGTTCATAATCTTTTATATAGACCGTTTCGCCTTCTTCAATGCCTTCCTTGCGCAAAGCCTCATCCACCCCTAGGGTAACCATCAGTCTATGGAAGCGGCGTACTGAACCGTCGTGCTCCCAATAAGTCATCTCTGCTGCTCTTTCGATGGCGGCTCCGTTTACTCTGAATCCTTCACCTTCGCGTAAAATCACAAAATCGCGGGCATCTTTTTCAGGTTTATACAGCGGAATGAGCGCTTCAACCACTTCCAATTCAGGGGCAGTTTGCAAAATTTCGTGAGCTTTCCACAAAACAGCCTTCAAATTTTCATGCGTCACTGCCGACATAGACATGACTGTGTAACCTTTTTTGGTCAAAGCCTTCTTTAATGTCGGCCATTTCTCTTGTACATCTGGCAGGTCAATCTTGTTTAACACTACCAATTGAGGTTTTTTTGCCAGCGCTGGATCAAATAACGCCAGCTCAGAATTAATTTGGGTAAAATCAGCCGTTATATCTTCTGCCATGCCATTTAAGACATGAATCAGAACTCTGGTGCGTTGAATGTGCTTCAAGAAACCATCACCCAACCCTACGCCTTCGTGAGCGCCTTCAATCAAACCCGGGATATCTGCCAGGATGATCGAAGTGTCATCATCCAGATTGGCGACTCCCAGATTGGGTTCAATTGTGGTGAATGGATAATCTGCAATTTTTGGGTTGGCATTGGTCACTGCAGCCAAAAAGCTCGATTTGCCCGCATTGGGTACGCCGACGATACCGATATCCGCCAACAGTTTCAATTCAAGCCGAATATTCTTTTCTTCAGGGGGTTCACCCTTCTCTGCAGTGCGCGGAGCCTGGTTGCGTGAGGTGGCAAAATGCTGGTTGCCCAATCCGCCGCGGCCGCCTTTGCAGATGCGCAATTCGTCACCGGCATGCACCAGGTCGCCAAGCAGTTCGCCAGTGGCATCATCATAAATAATGGTGCCAGGTGGAACCGGGATCACCAGATTCTTGGCGGATCTTCCAGTCATGTTGCTGGAACCGCCTTTATCGCCATCTGGAGCCACGTATTTGCGTTTAAAACGAAAACTCTGCAATGTATTCAGGGTTGGTAATACTTTGAAGATGACATCGCCCCCTCTGCCTCCATCACCACCATCCGGCCCACCACGCGGAACATACTTCTCGCGGTGGAAATGCATCATCCCCGCGCCACCGCGACCAGAACGAACATAGATACGTGCTTCATCAATAAACATAGACATAGACTTATTCTTCCAAAAAAAGACTCAGGAACCCGGCAAAACCGTTCTTACGACCAGTTTACACCAGATTCCTGAGTAAATATATACCCTTTACTTGCCGAATTTTGCTTTCAGAATTTCAACCAGGGTAGGTTGGCCGATTTCCTGTAATTCATAACGTACACGCTGCATGGGTTTGTTGACCTTGATAATGCGGTTCAGGTCAATCGGGGTTGCTGAAATGACCAGATCAACATCAGCTTTGTTAATGGTTGTTTCAAGGTCCTTGACCATTTCATCGCCATAGCCCATGGCCGGTAAAATCATGCCGGTGTTGGGATATTTTACATAGGTGTCATGGATGGAACCGACAGCGAATGGACGGGGATCAACAATCTCGCTTGCGCCAAATCGCCGCGCTGCAATCCAGCCGGCGCCGTATTTCATTTCGCCGTGGGTCAAGGTTGGGCCGTCTTCGACCACCAGCACGCGTTTTCCGCGGATGGCTTCGGGATCATCCACAAACAATGGGGAGGCTCCCTCGATGACCAACGCATTGGGATTCATTGCATGCAGTGAATTTCTGACTTCGATAACCTTATCGGGGTCAGCGGTATCCACTTTATTGATCACAAAAACGTCTGCCATACGGCAGTTTGCTTCACCTGGATGGTAAGCCTGTTCATGTCCAGCGCGATGCGGATCAGCCACCACGATGTTCAGGTCGGGTTTGTAGAATGAGAAGTCGTTGTTGCCTCCATCCCAAAGAACAATATCCACTTCTTGTTCGGCCTGACGTAAAATGGCTTCGTAATCGACACCGGCATAGACGATCACGCCGTTATCCAAATGAGGTTCGTATTCTTCACGCTCTTCAATGGTGCATTCGTGTTTGTCCAGATCAGCATAGGTAGCGAAACGCTGAACTTTTTGCTTCACCAGGTCGCCGTAAGGCATGGGGTGTCGGATGGCCGCCACCTTGAAACCCATGTCGCGCAGGATTAAAGAAACGCGGCGGGTGGTCTGGCTTTTACCAGAACCGGTACGCACGGCACAAATCGACACAACAGGCTTGGTAGATTTCACCTGTGTCGAATCAGTGCCCATCAGTTTGAAATCAGCACCTGCAGCCAAAACCTTGGAAGCTTGATGCATCACAAATTCATGAGGCACATCGCTGTAAGCAAACACAACCTGCTCAATTTTTTGTTCCTTGATCAGTTTGAGCAATTCGCTTTCAGGGTAAATGGGGATTCCTGCCGGATATAAAGAACCAGCCAGTTCTGCGGGATATTTTCTGCCATCAATATTCGGGATTTGGGTGGCAGTAAAAGCTACTACCTCATAATCCTGATTGTCGCGATAAAACACATTGAAATTGTGAAAATCGCGGCCGGCTGCTCCCATGATCAAAGTTCTAATTCGTGCCATGTAGATCATCTCCTTAAAAATAATTTGGTTTACGAGCCTTTTTTCACATCGCTTGTGGGGCTGTGATGCCCAGTAACGCCAAACTATTTGCAATCGCCTGTTTTGCTGCCGCCACCAGTCGTATCCGCGAGGATTTGAGCGGTTCTTCTGCAATCAGTACGGGACATTGTACATAAAATTCATTGAAGGCCTTTGCCAATTCGTAAGCCAGGTTGCTGACGGTTAATGGCTTAAGTTCTTTGGCTGCTTTTTGAATTTCGCCAGGCATGCGGGCAATCAAATCAATCAAAGCGATTTCACTGGTAGAAAGTTGATCGCCGGGCAGAACGGATTCTGGTAGCGGAGCGTTGTACTTCTTAAATATACTGTTCGCTCTCACGTAAGCATATTGAATGTAGGGTGCGGCTTGTCCATTAAAATCAAGGGCGGTTTCCCAATCAAAAGTCACAATCTTGCCGCTGTCGCGCGACACCATCGGATATTTCACTGCACCCAAACCGACTGCCTCTGCCACTTTCAACTTGTTTTCTTCGCTAAGGTCGGGGTTCTTCTCTCTTACCACTTCAAGCGCACGAGCGGTAGCTTCTCTGAGTAAATCTTCAAGCAGCACCACCGTGCCTTCACGAGAGGCCATCACGACGTTTCCGGGCAGGTTTACCAGTTCATAGGATACGTGCTGGCAGCGGGTAGCCCATTCGTAGCCGGCGATTTCGAGCGTCTTGAAGACCTGGGTGAAATGCAGCGATTGCCGCACGTCCACCACGTAATAAGCCTTTTCAAGATCGGGATAATCAAGGAATTTTTGTCTGGCCAGTGCCAGGTCTTCAGTTGCGTAAAGGGCAGTACCATCTGAACGCTGCACTACAATCACGCGGAATTTTTCTTCTTTAAGCCCAAGTTTTTCATCCAGCTTAACGATGACAGCTCCACCGCTTGAGCGCTCATCTTCAGCGATGCCGCGTTCAATCAGATCAGCGACCATCTCTTTGCCGGGCTCTTCAAACATGGAGTTGAAATAATAACGGTCAAACTTAATATCCAGCTTTTCGTACATTTCTTTGAAGCCGATCAAAGACCATTCACGCGTTTCTTTCCAGCACTCCACAATTTCGGGGTCTTTCTGATCCCAGCGCGAATAAATGGCACGCACCTCGGTTTCCAAATCGGGATTTTCTTCAAGGCGCTTATTTGCTTCTGCATACATCTCACCCATCCAGCGAGTGATGTCTTTTTCGGGCTTTTCACCCTTATGGTACTTCAAGTAGTTCCAAAGCCACTTGATCACGTGCAGCCCAATGTCACCTGGGTAGTTGGCGCGGACGACTTCGTAACCAGCCGCCTCAGATATGCGCGAAAGCACATCACCTAAAAAGGCACTGCGCAAATGCCCAACATGAAAAGCCTTATGGGTATTAGGCTGTGAAAACTCAAACATTATTTTCTTGCCAAGCGGTTGACCTTTACCATAATCAGGTCCGCTCGATAAAACCTCGTCAATCACCCGGCGTGAATAATCAGAGGGTGAAAAATATAAATTTAAATATCCGTTCACTGCTTCAATTTTTGAAAATCCTTCAGGAACTTCTATTTTTGAGGCTACACCCTGGGCAATTTCATTGGCCTTTTGAGCCACATTACCTTTTTGAGCTCCAAAAGACTTGGCAGCCAATTGAAAGAAAGAGGTAGCAATTCCCCATTGACCGTTAAAAGGAATCCAGGCCCAGCGAATTTCCATTTCGGGGAGATTATTATCTTTTAGGTATTGAGAGATTTGGTCTGCAATGAAGTTTTGTTCTTTTTCAAACATAATAATTTCCCGTTCCTTTAGTGATCGAACCTAAAAGATTATAACACAGCGGTTTTTTCTGAGAAAAAATGCCTGAGAAAAGTAAAGAGACGCAAAAGCGGGAGGTTACCCTCCCGCTTGATTGCTTATCAATAAAGCGATTACTTCTTAGTGGCGAGCAATTTCATTAAGCGGCCCTTGCGGCGTGCGGCGTTGTTCTTGTGGAGCACACCTTTCTGAGCAGCCTTGTCAAGTGCAGAAATTGCTGCGAGGGTGGCAGCCTTTGCGGCTTCTTCATCCTTGCCTGAGATCGCGACACGTGCGCGAGAGACATATGTTCTTGCCACACCGCGATAAACACGGTTGCGAATGCGTCGCTTTTCGTTCTGTTTGTTACGTTTGATTGCAGACTTGATATTAGCCAACTTGGTTCCTCCAAATAATTACAACTGACAGTGCGAGGGTCGAGGGTAAGCACTAGTTCAGGTGGCGGATGAATTCTACTCCATGCCGCTGAATCTGTCCAGCAACTCACCCTCACATTTTGAAGGGATTAATTATCCTGTAAGGCTGCAACGCCTGGCAGTTCCAAACCTTCGAGCATCTCAAGGGATGCGCCTCCGCCGGTTGAAATGTGGGTGATCTTGTCAGCCAATCCGGATTCCTGAATGGCCGCCACGGAATCTCCGCCGCCCACCACGGTCACACCCTTACAAGCTGCGACGGCCTTGGCAACATCGAAGGTGCCTTTGGCAAAGCGCGGAAACTCGAATACGCCCATGGGGCCGTTCCAGACCACGGTTGCTGCATCTTCAATTACCTTTGCGTAGGCAGCCACGGTTTCTGGTCCGATATCCAAAATTCTCCAGCCAGCTTCAACGTTACCCACTTTCGCTGCTTTAGATTGAGCTTCAGCATCAAATTTATCTGCAAGCACGACATCCACAGGCAGCATCAATTTTGAACCGGCATCTTTCAACAAGGATTTCGCCGTTTCAAGCGCTTCATCTTCAACCAGAGAGTCGGCCATATCCAAACCCTGTGCTTTGAAGAAGGTGTTAGCCATGCCGCCGCCGATCAAAACTGCATCAGCCTTGGTCAAAAGGTTTTTGATCACGCCAATCTTGTCACTGATCTTGGCGCCGCCCATAATGGCGACAAAGGGTTTTTTGGGGTCAGCCACGACCTGGCCGAGATATTTAATTTCTTTTTCAAGCAAAAAGCCCGCCACACCAGGGAGGAAGTGAGTCACACCCTCGGTGGAGGCGTGTGCGCGGTGAGCCGTGCCAAAAGCATCGTTGACATACAGATCGGCCAATGAAGCCAATTGTTTGGCCATTTCCATGTCGTTCTTTTCTTCTTCAGCGTGGAAGCGCGTATTTTCAAGCAGCAACACACCGCCGGGTTTCAAAGCCTGGGCTGCTTCTGCGGCAGCGGGTCCGATACAGTCGGTGGCAAATGCCACGGGCATCCCCAGCAATTTTGCCAGATGTTCGGCCACGGGTTTCATTGAGTATTTTTCTTCCGGTCCACCCTTGGGACGACCCAAGTGTGAGCACAAAATCACCGCAGCACCCTGCTCTAACAAATACTTGATGGTGGGCAAAGCAGCCTGGATTCTGGTATCATCGCCGACAACACCTTCTTTGGTGGGGACGTTAAAATCGACACGCACCAAAACCTTTTTCCCTTTTGCATCTATTTCGCGAATGGTTTTCTTGTTGAACATTTTATTATTCTCCCGGAGCAAATTAGACATGATGCGCATCCACAAAACAACCGCGGAATGCGCACCATGAACAGTTCAAGAAAAGGAGCAAAAACTCATTTTCCCACAGTGAAGTCTAGAAGTTCTTGGCCATCATGGCTGCAAGGTCAGCAGTTCTGCAGGAATAACCCCATTCATTGTCATACCAGGTGACAACTTTGACCATGTTGCCGCCCATGACCATGCTGTAGGGAAGATCAACGATTGAAGAACGGGGATCAGCCTTGAAGTCTGTAGAGACGAGGGGATCACCATATTCACCGGTGGTGACACCGAGGATACCCTTCATCGCGCCTTTGGAGGCAGCAACGAAAGCGGCGTTCAATTCTTCTTTGGTGACGGGTTTCTCAAGTGTGGCAACGAAATCCACGACAGAGACGGTGGGGGTTGGAACACGAAGAGAATAGCCGTCGAATTTGCCCTTCAACTCAGGGATGACGAGTGCAACAGCCTTGGCGGCACCAGTGGTGGTGGGGATGATGTTCAAACCGGCAGCGCGGGAGCGGCGCATTTCTTTCTTATGACCCTGATCCAGAATAACCTGGTCATTGGTGTAAGAATGGATGGTGGTCATGACTGCGTTGACGATTTTCCAGTTGTCATTGACGATCTTGGCAGCGGGAGCCAGGCAGTTGGTGGTGCAGGAAGCATTGGAAACGACGTGATGTTTGGAGGTGTCATAAAGATTGTCGTTCACACCCAAAACAACGGTCAAGTCTTCATTCTTGGCAGGTGCAGAAATGATCACTTTCTTGGCGCCGCCTTTGGTGATGTGAACATTGGCGCCGGGTTTGCCCTTATCAGGATCGCCAATTGCATCGGTAAAAATACCGGTGGATTCGATGACGATTTCCACACCCAGGCTGGCCCAGGGCAGATTTCCAGGATCTTTTTCGGCAAAAACTTTGATGGTTTTGCCATCCACAATTAAAGCACCTTCGCCAGCTTCGACGGTTCCCGGATAAATGCCATAAGTTGAGTCATACTTGAACAAATGAGCATTTGTCTTGGTGTCGAAGAGGTCATTGATTGCCACTACTTCGAGCTCTGAGCCGTGGAGCTCATTAATCGCTTTTAAAACCTGTCGGCCGATGCGGCCAAAACCATTGATACCAACTTTTACTGCCATAATAAATCCTCCTTGAGGGTAATACAGAAATTTTACCATGTCTAGACATGGCGACTATACATTAGAGTGAAGAAATGTCATCCCTGGAACTCAAAGGTCCCGTCCGCTCAAAATAAAGGTCCATGACGGTCTTTGCAACTTTATTTGAATCATGCCGCCAAGGATTATCAACATCGAGTAAATCAGCCTGATAAATCGGATGCTGGTTTTCTTCTTCATTAACTTTAACCCATGATACGTCTGCTGGCAAGACCCCTTCATAGCGATGATTACAAATTACCAGATCAACAAGATGGCTTCCAGCATGTTTTTCGATCATTTTGACATGATCTTCACACGAGTAACCATCCGTTTCGCCTCTTTCGCTGGCCACATTGCAAATATAAAACTTATAGGCTTTGCTGGCCTTGATTGCATCCACCAGGTCTGGCACCAACAAATTGGCAATGATGCTGGTATACAAACTGCCTGGTCCGATAATTATCAGGTCGGCATTGAGGATCGCCTGCACGGTGGGAGGAAAGGATGCCGGATTTCCCGGTTCAAGCCAGACCCTTCTTACCTTGCCGCCAATCTTGCCGATCTTACTCTCGCCTTTGATCACCACTTCTACATTCTTATCAGGGAGCTGCACATCAGCAACCAACGTTACATTCTTAAGAGTGGAGGGCAGCACCTGCCCCTGCACTGCCAATACCTTGGCCGTTTCAGCGATTGCTTCTTCAAAACTGCCCGTAATTTCAGTCAAAGCGGATATAAGCAAATTACCTAACGAGTGTCCGTTCAAACCGGCACTGGCTGCAAAGCGATATTGAAATAGCTGGGTGATTAGTTCTTCATCATTTGAGAGCGCCGCCAAACAATTGCGGATATCTCCCGGAGGTAAGATGCCAATGTTTTTGCGAATTTCGCCTGAAGAACCACCGTCATCAGCTACCGTAACCACGGCTGTGATATTGCGGGAGTATTCTTTCAATCCGCGCAAAATTGAAGATAAGCCGGTTCCACCACCGATGACTACAATCCGCGGACCCTTGTCTCGCCGGCGAAATTCTGCCACCGTATCAATGATATTCTTGCCTGGCCGCATAAACGGTCTCAGTAATGCTCTATTTAATCCGATGATACCAATAACTGTTATCGCTATGCCAATTGAGCCAAAAATCAAGGCGCGGATGGTTCGATCAAGGATGAATTGTAAAGAGACGAATTTGATTACCGGCAGCCACCAGGTTTGAGGGGCAGTGCGATAGAGGTCAAGCAAAATAAAAGCAAAGCCAACTCCCAACATGGTCGTACCCGCCAAGATGACGACCACCCAACGTTTAATGCCAATTCCTGGCACCAACCATCGCATTTTGCGCACGATGGATTGAAAGAAACGTTGAAATTGACGCAACTGTTTTGGACGCATACGACTTCTATAATAGCAGTCTTTTTTCCTTGCGTCAACAAAAGCTGAAATTCCTCTGTATACTTCTGCGTTCATCATGAACGAAGCTTGTCGCCAAAGCCGGCAAGCCTGCATGGTATAATGAATCAGCGTGAGTCATTTACAAGTGAATATCGCCAAGTTGCTGAAGTTAGTCTTCGCACAACCATTCTATTTTTACGGAGGTGAGTTGTGAAACCGCTAAACTTACCAGGGCCAATAGCAAAACGTCTCATTGAACGTGATCAGGCAGTCATTTCTCCATCTTACCCTCGTGCCTATCCTTTCGTTATGGATCACGGTCGTGGTGTTGAAGTATGGGACGTGGATGGGAATAAATTTCTTGATTTTGCAGCCGGCATAGCAGTCACATCCACAGGTCACAGTCATCCAAAAGTTGTAAAAGCCATCCAAGAGCAAGCTGAACAATTCATACATATTTCTTCAGATTTTTATCATCCCAAATGGGTCGAATTAGCAGAATATCTTGACCTCATCGCTCCTTTTCAAGAAGATGCCATTTCCTTTATGACAAATTCCGGCACTGAAAGCGTTGAAGCTGCCCTAAAACTTGCCCGTTATTACACGGGCAGATCCCAATTTATTGCGTTTTTGGGCGGATTTCACGGAAGAACTTACGGTGCCGTTACGCTAACTGCCAGTAAACCTAAATATCATCGGGGTTTTGGGCCGCTCATGAATGGCGTGACACACATCCCCTTCCCTGATCCTTATCGCCCCGTGCTAAACATGCTGCCCGGTGAGGATATCGGCGCAGCCACCATTCGTTACCTTGAAGAAGAAATATTCGGAAGAACCGTCCCCGCTGATGAAGTGGCCGGTATTGTTGTTGAACCCATTCAAGGTGAAGGCGGATATATTGTTCCTCCTGAAGGGTTTTTCATCCAATTGCGTGATGTTTGCACCCGTCATGGAATTTTATTGATTGTGGATGAAGTTCAGGCAGGCATGGGCCGCACTGGCAAATGGTGGTCAATTCAAAACTTCGGTGTGGAACCTGATATCGTTGTCACCGCCAAAGGTATCGCCTCTGGCATGCCCCTTGGCGCCATGCTCGCCAGAAAATCCATTGTCACCTGGCCAAAAGGCTCTCACGGCAACACGTACGGTGGAAATCCCCTGTCTTGCGCTGCTGCTCTGGCAACCTTTGATTTAATTGAAAACGAATATCTTGATAACGCCGTCATTGTTGGTAAATATATTTTAGACCGCCTTGAAATCATCAAACAAAGTCACCCCAGCATCGGATCAGTCAGAGGCATCGGCTTGATGATCGGCATTGAGTTTGTGATGAATCCAATTTCTAAGGTTCCAGCCGAAAAACTCCGTGACCGTATTGAGCACCTTGCCTTTGAACGCGGTTTATTGACCCTGGGCTGCGGTCGCAGCGTCTTGCGCATCTCACCAGCATTATGCATCACCCAGTCAGAAGCTGAAAGTGGTTTACAGATTCTTGAAGAAGCCATTACAATTGCAGAAAGTGAAGATGTCTTTGTGAGCGAAATCGAAGACATCGCCGTCAAAAAGGGTTAGTTTTTAAATGCTTCCTGATTTCAGGGTCCGCCAGCGGGATTATTTGCTGGAAATTTCTCGTGCACTTACCCAGGAGCTTGACTACGACAAGCTCCTGGAACGTATTTTGCAAATATCACTTGAGATGCTGGCAGGTCAGGCTGGCATCATCGCCTTACGCACCCGCGCCGAAGGCTGGCAGATTCGCATCTCCACGGGGTTGCCCGCAGCCTTTTTGAAATACCTCGAACCCCAGCTTGCCCAAATCCCCGAATATGAAGACCCTCAAGATTCAGAGTTGATGATCATCAACCAGATTCTGAATAAATTCACCCAGGCCGTCAGCCTTGGCAGGTTGAGCAGTGTTGGTCTGCCCTTAATCACGGGTCAGAGAGTTTTGGGTGCCATCTTCGTTTTCAGAGAATATTCTGGGTTTTCGGCTGATGATAAAAGCTTGCTCTCCAGTTTTGCAAATCAGGCTGCCATCGCAGTTAAAAACGCACAGCTTTATGCCCAAGAGGAATATGATCGAAAAAGGGTGACCGCCCTGCTGGATTCTGCAGCTGATGGTATTCTGATTCTCACCAGCGATCTCACCATTGAACGCGCAAACCCGGCTTTTAGTTTCATGATTGGCAGCCCGGTGCAGGATCTCATCGCAAAAAATCACGACGAAGTCATTCAGTGGGCAAAAAAACCCCACGACATGACCCTGTCTGAAGCGGTTGCCGGCGGCTGGCCTTTAACCCCCAACGCTACCCTCTACGTCGAAGGCGATATCATCCGACCTGGCGCGGTAACCTCTCTGCCAGTGGGCATCACCTATGCGCCCCTCCTGACCAGTGAAGGCAACCTGCTAAACATAATCACCACAGTGCGAGATATCACCCGCTTCAGACAGGCTGACGAGATGAAAACCACTTTCATCTCAGTGGTCAGTCATGAATTGAAGACACCGGTCGCGCTTATCAAAGGTTATGTGGGTACACTGAGACGTGAAGATGCCCGCTGGGATCGTAAAATTGTCAACGAGAGTCTTCAAATCATCGAAGAGGAAGCCGATCGCCTGGCAATTTATATTGAGAACCTGTTGGATGCCACCCGGCTGCAGGCCAATAGTTTCAGCCTAAAGAGAACTGATATTCAACTTTCCATGGTTATTCAAAGAGTTGCCGAACGGATGCAAACTCAAACCACCATGCATCAAATAGTCACTAAAATTCCCGATGATTTACCTGTTATTGTCGCCGATGAAATCCGCATCAATCAACTGATCTCAAATCTGGTTTCCAACGCCATCAAATATGCACCCGGCGGCAAGATAGAAATCTCTGCGGAAGTTCATGGTGACAACATTATTGTCTGTGTCAGCGATGAGGGCCCGGGGATTAACCCCAATGATGCACCTTTTGTGTTCGAGCGTTTCTACCGATCCCCCGATGCTACCAAGCAGACCAAAGGCGCCGGGTTGGGACTTTTCCTTGCCAAAGCGATTGTTGAATCGCATGGGGGACGCATCTGGATCGATCCTGAAAAAGGTAAGGGAGCTTGTATCTGCTTCTCCATACCGATTGGCACATAACTCTGCGAAAATGCTTATCCTTCAGCCGAATGGTATAATCGGTTGGTAGGTTATTCTTAATAAAAAAGGTCAGATCATGGCGAAAATTCAAACTTCCTGTCCCCGCTGTCGGCAGCCAATCCTTGCCGAGGTGCAACAATTATTCGATGTAA
The DNA here is from genome assembly GCA_927443345.1 of uncultured Anaerolineaceae bacterium. Taxonomy (GTDB): domain Bacteria; phylum Chloroflexota; class Anaerolineae; order Anaerolineales; family Anaerolineaceae; genus UBA6107. Next base: position 28,965 of record CAKMKJ010000065.1, read on the forward strand.
ACACAGATCCGACGGCTAAACAACGTCTGATGAGCCGCACAACCAACGTAGCGCGCTGCCAGGCTTGCGGATATGAAGGCATGATGAGCACCCCCATTGTTTATCATGACCCATCCAAAGAATTACTATTAACCTTTTTCCCGCCAGAAATGGGAGTACCCGTCAATGACCAGGAAAAACAAATAGGTCCCTTAATCAATCAGGTGGTCAATGCCTTGCCCGCAGAGATGCGAAAAGGCTACATCTTCCAACCGCAAACCATGTTCACTTATCAAACCCTGCTTGATAAAGTGCTTGAAGCCGACGGCATTACCAAAGAAATGATTGAAGCCCAACAAAAACGCGTTGGCTTGATCCAGCGTTTACTAACCACTCCCAAACCGGAAGACCGCTCTACCATTATCGCCCAGGAAAATGATCTCGTGGATGGTGCTTTCTTTGCCATCTTATCGACCATTATTGAATCCGCCAGCATGCAAGGTGATGAAAAATCAGCTCAATTGCTCAACGAAATTCAAATGCAGTTGCTCAAAGAAACCGAAGTGGGCAAAACCCTGCTTGCCCAAAGTGAAGAAACCCAGGCTGCCTTAAAAACTTTGCAAGATGCCAGCAAAAATGGTTTAACACGTGAAATTTTGCTTGATACTTTGATAGGTTTAACCTCTGACAGCAGCCTCACCACCATCGTCAGCCTCGCCCGTAACGGTTTGGATTACCAATTCTTCCAGTTGCTGAGCGAAAAAATTGAAGCTGAAGCAGAAGACAAAAAACAACCCCTGATTGATCTGCGCGATAAACTCTTAAACATAACTCGAGATATTGATAATGAACTGAAAAACAGATTAGCCGAAGGTGCCAAACTGCTTTATGCCATCCTCGCAGAACCCGACCTTGAAGAGGCTGTCAAGAAACACATGCCTGAGATGAATGAATTTTTCACCCAGGCACTTCAGTCTGAATTCGAAGCCGCCCATCAAAAGGGCGACATGGAACGCATCGAAAAGATTCAAAAAGTAATCTCCATTGTTGAAAAAGAAAGCGCCCCTCCCCCCGAGATTGAGTTAATTCAGAGTCTGCTTGAAGCCGCGGATGATGCTGCCCGGCAGAAAATACTTGAAGAAAAAAGTGATTTGGTCAACGATCAACTTTTGACCGCCATCAATGCCATCATTGCAGAGGGCGAAGCACGCAAACAATCGCCCGAACTGGTAGATTCCTTGCGTGCGGTATACAAACTGGCCCTGCGCCACAACATGGAAAAGAATCTCAAAAAGTAGTCATTTATTTCAACAAACCAACTTACAAAAGACCAACCTGTAAAAAACCAACGTGTTACCAAAAGTTCAAAAGTGGACACGTTTAAAGATGAAAAGTGGACACTCTGGTAAGAAAGCGAATTAACGATCAAGAAGTTAATTAACCTTTATGCTTGGCATGGAAATCATCATTTAGCTCAGATCAGTTTAGGTATAAG
>CAKMKJ010000066.1 GCA_927443345.1 uncultured Anaerolineaceae bacterium
TTGTATTTTTACCTTTCGAATATTATCTTTATTAATAGTGTCTACAGTGTGGTTGAATATTTAAATCTGTTAACCACGAAATAAACCAAAATTCCTAAAGAAAAACCAAAAAACAAAAATACATCTTCAAGTTCAAAGATAAAAATAAGATTTACTTTTGTTTTTTGGTTTTTCTTTAGAAATTTTGGTTTGTTTCGTGGTTAATAGAATTTATCATACTAGATGCGGGTGAGCTCTTCAGGCTGGAAGTCAAGACTATGATCTACCAATATCTAAACTAATTCTTCACCACGAAATTCACGAATTAAAAAAATGGAAGTGCAAAAAACAAAAATTCATCTTCAAGTTCAAAGTTAAATAAGATTTACTTTTGTTTTTTGGTTTTTCTTTAGGAATTTTGGTTTATTTCGTGGTTAACAGATTTAAATATTCAACCACACTGTAGACACTATTAATAAAGATAATATTCGAAAGGTAAAAATACAACAATGCTGCCCGCGACAAACTTGTTAGGTATCATCATGGCGTTCACCTCTGCCCTGGTTTGGGGCAGTGCAGATTTCATCGGCGGCTTGGCCACCCGGCGGCGCGATCAATACCAGGTGGTGATGTTGTCAGCCCTCTCCGGGATGGTGCTTTTGGTGCTCGCTGCGCTGATCTTTGGTGAAAGCTTCCCCACATGGAAGGGTGTGTTCTGGGCGGCTTTGGCTGGTCTGGCCGGCGCTGTTGGCATTGCATCACTTTATAAAGGGCTCTCCATCGGCGAATCTGCGGTGGTGGCGCCAACCTCCGCTGTGATCGGAGCAGGGCTGCCGGTAGCCTTTGGCTTTCTCACGGAAGGGCTGCCCGATCTGCTGCGCCTGGTGGGTTTTGTGCTGGCCTTCGCGGGCATCTGGATCGTCTCACAGACTTCCACTGAGAAGACCGGCGACCATCGCAAAGGCTTTTTACTGGCGGTGATCGGCGGTTTCGGTTTTGCAGGTTTCATGATCTTTATGTCACGCGTGGATTCCGCCAAGGTGTTTACCCCTTTGATCGTGTCTCGCTCAATGGTGGTGCTGGCTGCATTGATTATGCTCAAGATCAACAGAATAAGCTTCCCTTCTGTGCGCGGCAACTGGATCTGCCTGCTGACCGGCGTGCTGGATGCAGGCGGCAACATCTTCTTTATGCTGGCCAAACACTACACCCGCCTGGATACCGCCGTGGTACTTTCATCACTCTATCCCGCGGCTACAGTTATCCTCACCGGGCTTATACTTAAAGAACGCATTTCACTCAAACAATGGGGCGGTGTCATTGTTTGCCTGGCAGCGATTATTCTGATCACGTTATAACCTTATCTTCGAAATCATTTATACTTATTAGTGGCAGTTATCCATGCGAACCCTTGCTGAAATCGACCGACATCCACTGGTGCCCCACGATGGCAAGCTCATTTGCCGCGAGGCCGTCAGAGCCATCATCCTGCGCGGAAATGAATTGCTGCTGATCCATTCAACCGTCAACGGCGATTACAAATTCCCCGGCGGTGGTGTTCAAGAGGATGAGGATCAGCAATCCGCGTTGGTCCGCGAGGTGGCTGAAGAAAGCGGTGGATGCGTCATCGCCACACCTCAGCCCTTCGGCAAGGTGCAAGAATATGATTTTCCGACTGAGAAAGAATTCACCACTTTCTGCATGACTTCTTATTATTACCTGTGTGAAATTGAACCTCTACTCGGCGCTCAACAATTGGATGAATATGAGGCCAGACTGGGATTCGTGCCCGAGTGGGTAGCAATTGATGCGGCTATAAAAAATAATCTGGCGCTGCTGACATCCGGCAAGAAAATTGAACGCTGGGTGAAACGTGAAACACAAGTGCTTGAAATCGTTCGCGACGAACTTATCCATTAAGCAACTTCTGAAAAGGGGTTGCGACTATGATCCCGTGAGGAAAAATGAGCAAAGTCATTCCCACCGAAGAACGCATTGAAAAAGCAAGAAATTTGATTGAGAAGGCGCGAGAGATTCAACCGCCTGAAAATGGCGGGTGGATGGATTTTTCTTACGCCGCACAGGTAAAAGATGTGCTGCGACAGGCCAATGACCTGATCAAGTTCATCCCCATGACTTCGGGGCCATCAGCAGAAATGAAGGCTGAAGCCGCACAGCTCATGAAAGATATCAAAATTGCTGAAAAAGAAATCCTGCATCGTTCGTTGGCATAATTTTTATTCGAGGAACACATGAAAAAAGTATTAGTCACCTACATCACGCATTCAGGCACCACCCGCGACGTCGCTGAAGCCATCGCCGAAGAAATCAGCAAAACCGGTTTTGAAGCACAAGTCTTTGAACTTGCAGAAGTAAAAAGCACCAACGATTTTGACGCCGTAGTCATAGGCGCCCCTATGATCATTGGATGGCACCGCAGCGCACTGAACTATCTCAAAACGCACAAAGCCGAATTAGCCTCCAAACCAGTGGCGCTGTTTCTCACCGCCATGAGCCTGACCGAATCACCTAGCCCCGAAATGCAAGGCGTGGATTTACATATTGATCAAAAACTGATCACTCCTCCGCAAAAACCAGGCCGCTTCAGCTTCAAAGAAAGCTTCACTACCTTAAAACACTATTTAGCGCCTGTTCTCAAGGCTGCTCCAACAAACTTGAAAGCGCTTGCCTTTTTCGGCGGACGGTTGGATATGTACCGCTTGAAATGGTACGATGCCTTGTTTGTTATGCTGGTGGTAGGCGCAAAACCGGGTGAAAAACGCAACTGGCCTGATATCCGTGCCTGGGGGGCTTCTTTGCCCGCACTACTCAAGCTGGAAGAAAAATGATCCCACTAGCGCTGCTCGAAAAACAGCTCAAGCACCTGCCCGAAGACCTGCTGGATATTGTGATGGAGATCCGCGATATTGTAGAAAGGGTATGCCCTGAGGCGGTTGAGCGGCTTGATCGCAATGGCATTGTTTATTTTGATGCCAACCGTGGTGGACCCGTCAAGGCTGGCATCTGTCAGATTATTTTCAAACAAGACTATCTCAGCCTGGAGTTCATCCACGGCGCTTTTTTGCCAGACCCGACACATCTCTTGCAAGGCAGCAATCTTTACAAGAAACAAACGTTGTTGGGTGCCTTTAAAGATGTGCCCTGGGATGAAGTCGCCGCGCTGATCACTGCCTCAGCGCAATTTGACCCCGCCTGCCTGAATGTCAAAGACGCTGATGGAAAGACTCCACTCGAAAAATTCCAGGCTGGTCAGATTAAGTAAAAAATGGAACCCTGTTACAAGCCCGGTTTAATTTTCCTTTTCCAATTGATAAGCAGAATCCAGAAGTGAATTGCCCAATTTAACCATGGCAAATAGATCTTGCTCTTTATACAGGCGCATGCCCTGAACTTTGATTTCTATGCCTTTCGGTGAGAACTTAATGACCGGCGGCAATTTCATCGGCCATGCACGCAGTTCATTTTCAAGCTGCTGATCGATTAACTGTTTCGCGATTTCTTCACGGTTCGTCCACACCATGTAGCGCGCCATTAATTCCAGGCTGCCCAGTTCCACCCGCTGGATGCCAACGGCGTCCTCCGCTTCATCACCGATCATCAAGCGCAAGCCCATCTGCAGCATCATGTCGCCCAAGCCGCCAAAGTTAATTTCAACCTGATGAGGTCCAATCAGAATAATGCCATCTTTCAAATGAACAGAACTGCTGAACCAACGCGTATAGCTGTTTACTGTTGAAGAATTTGCACTGTCAGAAGAGTTTTTAGTCGTTTGATTAATCGCCTCAATCGTCCACTCCCCTTTACGCAGGCGCCACCCCGATGCTAGTTGTTCTTCGATGGGTTCATAGCTCCATCCATTCATGCTTGCCAGGTGACGTAAAGCTGAAATTCTTTTCTTTTTTTGAGCGCCTACCAACAGAAAAATAACCCCGATCAACACAGCTGTAACCGCTACGACAATCAAGCCGGAAGTTAAATCACTCATGTCTACTCCTCTGGATATGTGAATGCACTATTAGTATAGAAGATTCGACCAGGCAGTGCAATCTGCATAATTTTGCACACAATGGCATTTACCTTTCTGCACACTGGCTCTATAATCTATAATTATAAATTTGATCACCAAAAGAGGAATCCATGGCGAATAAACGAATAGAAAAGAAAAAGAATCTCAAAACTGTGTTATATCCAATCGTAATCATCCTGCTGGCTGTGCTGGCTGTCATTCTGATCATCTTTATGACCCAGAATTCGAAAGCCGAATTACAAGCCCATCTACCAGAAGAGTCTGAAAACGTAGACTCAATGGCCACCCCATACCTTGTGGACGAAAAGCAGTATTCCTCAGCACCCCCGATGCTGATCGACACCACCAGGAAATATAGCGCCACCTTTACGCTTGCCAAGGGCGGCACCTTCACTGTGGAGCTATACGCCGACAAAGCCCCGGTGACCGTCAATAGTTTCGTTTTCCTGGCCCGCCAGGGTTTCTACGATGGAACAACCTTCCACCGCGTATTGGAAGACTTCATGGCCCAAGGCGGCGACCCCACTGGCACTGGCATGGGTCACCCCGGCTATAAATTTGAATATGAAGACAGTGGTTTCACCTTCGATAAAGAAGGCGTTCTGGCTATGGCAAACTCCGGTCCGCAGACTGCCACCAATGGCAGCCAATTTTTCATCACCTTTGGCCCCACTGAGTTTCTTGACGGCGGATACACCATCTTCGGACAGGTCACCGATGGCATGGACGTGGTTAACAATATCACCCGCCGCGACCCTGAGACCAGACCCGATTTTGATGGAGACATGGTCGAATCCGTGGTTATCACTGAAGAATAAATAACGGTTTTTTAAAACAGCCTCTGATGAAATTTATCAGAGGCTGTTTGATTAAAAGGAAGAATGAGCTTGTATAATAGAGATAACCACCAGGCATGATAATTGCATTGAATTAGTTGACAGTTTTTTTGATAAAGAGCTCATTTCTCACCCCAAGGACAGGTCTCAAAATGGAATTTTTAGAATATATCAATACGATTGATCAAGAAAAACTCAACAGCCTGCCCGGATTGACACCCCCATTGGCTGAAAAAGTCGCGGCTGGCCGTCCGTTTGCCACGCTTGAAGATTTTTCAAACGTCAAAGGCTTGACCGAAAAAAGATTAGCCACCTTGATGGAAGATTTCGGCAAGAAAATGGAAGCTGAAAACTTAGAAAAACTACAGAATGCCGAAGCAGCTTCATCAGATGAGATCGCCGAAGCGGTCGGCAATGAAGTGGAGAAAATAACGCGTAAGAGCACTATCCGCCGCGTGAGCACCTGGATCGTGGTACTCATAATATTAAGCGGTGCGGTTTTTGCAGCCATCAAGTGGGGCATCCCCTTTGTGTATGACCGCTATATCAAACCTGTTGAAAACAATGCTGCCAGCATCACCGACCTGGCTGATCAGCAAAATACCGAAATCGCACGCCTCGAAGAAGAGATCGCAGCACTGCAAGAACGCGCCGCCACCCTTGAAGGGCGTGCCGACAGCGTGGACCAAAGCCTGGCCTCGCACGATGCCTCTCTGACGCAGCTTGAAAATATGCAAAAATTGCTGGATAGCAGTTTTGCCTCTCACAAGACAGAAATGTTGGCCGAGTTTTCAAATCAACTCAGTCTGACACGAGGCATTGAACTGATCTCACGCAGTCGCCTTTATCTCTCAGAGAGTAACTTCGGTCTTGCCAAAATAGACTTGCAGGCCGCAAGAGACCTGCTCTACACCCTGCTCGAAAAACTACCCGCTGACCAATTGGATGCTATGAAGATTGTCATCGAACGTGTAGATATGGCGATTGAAAAACTACCAGCTTATCCGGTAGTGGCCGCAAACGATGTTGATACTGCCTGGCAATATTTGGTGGATGGGCTTCCGAATGTACCAAAACAGGCGGTCAACCCGGTGATACTTCCTCCCACTGCGACCCCTGAAGCCACTGCGACGAATGAAGTCACAGCAACGGTTGAAGCCACGCCTACACTTGAAGCGACTCCAACACCGTAATCTTATGGAACCAACCAAGGTCACGGTTAACGACCGCATGCAGCAAGGCTACGTCTACTGGCTCACCGAAGCGGTAGGACAGAATTTTGACTCTGAGTTTAAACCCGAATTGACCCCCGGTGAATTGTTGGCTCTGGGGGTTTTTGGCGGTAAGTACATGAACGACTGCATGGATGAATTCCCCGCCACGTGGTTTGAAAACGCCCGCCTCAATGCTGACTGCCACGACCCGGATCTCAATTTCTTCGGCATCAACGCTTCTAAACCCTTGAGCTATTGGCGAGAAAAAGGCTGGATTCATCCCGACGATCCGCGCGGGTGGTTTCAGTGGTACTGCCGCTACTACATGGGCCGCCGCGGAGAGGATGATGCGCGCCAGATTAAACGCTGGAAGGCCATGACTCGCCATATTGCCCAGATCAAAAAGAACTGCCCGCCAGGAAATTTAAACTGCCGCAGAAAACAGCGCCAGGCGCTGTTACATTGGGCGTATGATTCCAGGAAGATGTAAAGAAATGCAATTCTAAGGATTTTTTAATTTACAAGTGGATAGAGTAAACTCGCCAAGGTTTGAAACCTAGGCAAGGTTTTTTTCAGGTACTTAAGAATTAGGCAGTTTTTATTATTACGATCTTTATTCAACCATTTCAGGCGTATAACCGAATTTCTGCACAGCATCCATGATCGCTGCCGGGGTGGTGATGGTTTCATCGTAGACCACCTTCATTTTCTGGCTGCGATAGCTGGCATCCACGGTGTCAACGCCGGGCAGATCATCTTCGAGCGCTTGAAGTTTCATCGCGCAGTTGGAACAATGCATGTCTTTAACTTCCAACAGTAATAATTTCATTTTTCCCTTGGTCAGTTAAAGACGATCTCACCGGTGTACATGCCCATGGAACAAGTAAAAGCAATTTTTTTGCCGGCTGGCTGCGCAGGAATCTGAACTGACTTTGTGCCTGTCTGGTCTAAAAGTTCACTGATATTCAATTCCGGGATTAAGAAAGCCCGCGAGCAAGAGTTAGTATTATTCGTGATCAGGTTTAGCGTCAATTCGGTATCTGACGGGGCTTGCAAAACATTGGGCTGGTATCCACTGTTAACCACATTTAAAGTGATCACGTTATCAGACTGCGTTTCAGCCTGTGTTATTTCTGCAACCTGGGGTTGTGTATTGGTCTGCATTAGTTTTGTGAGGGAATAAGGCGAACCCAACAGGTTCAACCCCGTGTCAATCGAAAGCAGACCCAAGACCAGCAGCACTACGGCCACCACCCTCACCAACTGCTTCTCTAACAAGGTGCCCAATTTAGTAGCGAAATATGACAGAACAAAGAAAACCGGCGTTGTGCCCAGAGTAAAGGCGAACATCAGCACTGCACCAGATAATGGGCTGCCAGTGGCAATTGCGCCAGCCATCATGCTCTGGGTTATGCCACAGGGGATGAGAATGGTTAACGCCCCCAGGAAGATAGGAGCAAATAAAGATGTCTTGTTTTTAGCTTTATTACGAATAAAACGCGTCACTGAAGCTGGGGGTTCAAATGAAAAATAACGGAAGATCGGATGCACGTTTAGCATGCGCAGGGCGTTGCCAATCATAAAAATGGCTATCAAGAACTGCAAAATCGCTCGCATGGTGGGGGTCATCTGCAACACAGATCCAAGCGCGCCGAGTAAGGCCCCCAACAGGGTGTAAGCAACCAGCTTAGACACAAGGAAGAGGACAATGGGCAGGGCAATCTGCGGCGACGACTTTTGTGTGGTTTTTGTGCCTGGTGTGGCGACTTCCTTCTCAATCTGGCTGGCCAAAGAACTGGCTAATAATCCGCCTTGAACAGCCATGCAGCTTAATCCACCTGTGGTCAAACCGGTAATAAAAGCAACCCATAAACTAAGCATCCAGCACCTAAACTTTCATCAAGAAGAAACCTGACTAATTGCTTTTAACAACTATTCAATAATTGAATAGTGGAATAATTGGAAATGTTAATAGATAAGGTCTAAAATGTCAATATTCCTAAACAAAAGCTATTCCCTCGCTAAGCGAGAATAATAGCATTAAGTTTTTATGAGTTTAGTGAGTTTTCTTGTCGGCGTGCCAGCGATAACCACTCAGCGCCCAGAACACCACATTACTTCCGTAGAAAATCCACACCAGACCAAAGGTGATGTTTGAAAGATTGCCCATCCCCAGGTTGTAGATCTCACCCAAAATCTCAGCAGCAAACCAGCAGGTAGCGGCCAGGGCGGCAAACCAGGCATTGCGAACAGGATAAAGTTTTCGCCTGACGGTTTCCCATGAAAACCACATGGTGGTGCAGAAGAAAGCGGTATAGATAGGGGCGATTACACCATGTCCGACTCGCACGAGGTCAGGCCACAAAAGCACGACGATAACCGCAGCGATGCCGTAGATCACCAGCGGCAGCCAAAGGTCTTTGAGCTGGAACTTCTTCAGGTAATGCAATCCGCGGCCAACACGGATGATCAAAAAGACGTGCGCGAGGATCGATAATCCACCCCCTACCATGAAGACCCAGCCGCCGACTGAAAGTGTTGGGCTCACGACCACCAGGCTCATCAGAATATCCGTGGGCAGCATACAGCAGAAGGCTGCCACCAGCAGCTTCCAATCACGACGTTCAAGTTTATGGGCTCCGGCGATCAAGACCAGCACAAAAGCCAGCAGAGTGATGCAAGGTTTGGCAATAGCCGGGTAAAGACTGGTCGTCTTATTGAAATAGTTCATCCAATCCGCGCTGAAGACGGAACCAGCCAATAGCAGCGTCAATCCCAGGATGCCAAATACAACCTTGCGCTTTTTATCAGAAATTGTGATGGTTTGGTGAACTGCCATGACATAACCTCCAAAACGGGATTTATTTTATGCTTAATTATATTGATTTATTTAATTGTAGTAAAATTCCAGTGCTTCAGCAGACAGCAGCTTGCGCAAATTTTTGATCAATAAGTCGATATCGTTTTTTCCCTTTACACCGATAGGGGTCATTTACTCCCTTGTTGCAACTTCATTAGTTTTTCTGTGAATTTTTTGCGCGTCTGATTTCATTCATTTGAAATTCATCGTGTCGGCCGCTTGAGGTGGCCAGCTTTTACATTGTTATCGCTCAATGGTGTCTCATTATGGAAAATAGTCACAAAAATAATGTTATGTCTGAAGCTTTTCATAAGCTAAAAAAGACCTTCCTTGACTTTCCGCGCAAATTTTGGATTGTAGTGGGGGTGTCGTTTATTGATCATGTTGGTGGGACGATGCTGTTTCCGTTCTTCTCACTTTACATCACACAAAAATTCAATGTAGGCATGACAGAAACCGGCATTGTATTGGGGATCTTCGCGTTGTCAGGTTTAGTCGGACAAATGATTGGCGGCGCACTGACCGATAAGTTTGGCCGCCGAAAATTGATCATTTTTGGTCTCATTTTTAGTGCATTGAGCACGCTTACACTTGGTTTCATAAAAGATTTTTCAGTGCTCATCCCGCTTGCAGTGGTCATTGGGTTCCTTTCTGATATGGCAGGCCCGGCGCACAACGCCATGATTGCCGATATCCTGCCTGAACAAAAGCGCCATGAAGGTTTTGGCATCATGCGCGTGGTTGGCAACATGGCCTGGATTATCGGCCCAACCATTGGCGGGTTTGTGGCCGGAAAATCATTTTTGGCGCTCTTCATTATTGACGCGATCATCAGTTGTTTTGTGGCTTTTCTTTTCTTCTTGTTTATCTCTGAGACGAAGCCTAAAGCACATGCCAATGAAACCCAAGAGAGTATTTTCAAAACCTTCCTTGGATACGGTAAGGTGATAAAAAATCGCGCCTTCATGGCTTTTCTGGCTGCGTTGATCTTGATGGGATTAGTCTATCAGCAAATGTATAACTCGCTTTCAGTCTACATGCGCGATAGCCATAACTTTGCCCCAAATGCCTATGGCTTTTTGTTGACAGCCAGCGCTATTGTGGTCATCCTGTTTCAGTTCAGTGTCATGCGCTATATAAAGAAAAAACCGGCGTTTAAAATGATGGCGTATGGCACACTTTTTTATATGGCAGGTTTTAGCATGTTTGGCCTGATCAATGCTTACTGGCTGTTTGTGGCTGCCATCATCGTGATTACAGTGGGTGAAATGCTGGTGGTGCCTACCAGTCAGACCCTGGCAACCAATTTTGCTCCTGAAGACATGAGGGGACGATTTATGGGCATGTTTGGCATGACCTGGGCCATCCCGGGTGTGATTGCCCCCTATCTAGCTGGCGTAATCCTGGATAATTTGAATCCCAATTTGCTGTGGTATATTGGCGGTGTTTTGTGTGGTGTAGCCGCCCTGGCCTTCTTTGGATTACACGGCGCAATCGGCAAACAGGAACGCTTTTTACACACAGAAGAAGAATCTGCCGTTGATGTGGTTGAGAGTGCCTAAGTTGCAGACCCTCACAGGTTGAAATCTCTTTACTTGGTCAAGATCCCGAAGTCTGTAAAAAGACTTCGGGATCTTGTAATAAAAAATGTTTAAGCAAGGATTAAAGGCAGACCCCCGTGGTTTTATTGAATACCGCGGGAGTTTGCCAAAAATCAGGCCATCAACCATTTGGCTGAAGAAGGTGGCATTTCGATATAAAGATGCCCGTCATGAGCCTCATAACTCGCTGTTTCATCCATCAGATCAGTATAGTGAGTCTGATTGCCATCTAATGGAATATCGATTGAAACTGCATGATCGGCAGCGTTGATGACGGTAACGGCAAACCCGCTTTGTAAATCACGGCTGAACGCAAACTGCTCATTGCTTAGTAAAAGTTGGCGGTAAGCACCATCAAAAAAGGAAGGATGTTGCTTGCGAATTTTGATCAACTTCTTGAGCGCTTCATATAAATCCAGCCTTTCGCCATGAGCCAACAGTTCGTTTAGATTGAGCGCCGGACGCAGCGCCGCGTCTTGATCCTCTTTGCGTCCGCGGACGCCAAATTCACTGCCATAGTAGATCGAAGGGATGCCGGGCATGCTGAACATCAAGACGTATAAAGCCAACAACTCCGCCGGGTCCTTTAACATACTGGCTACGCGGCTGACGTCATGATTGTCAGCAAACGAATAGAGGCCAAGGTCAAGCATCTTTCCATTTGCACCAAATTGCTGCTGTAAAGTGTATGCAATCTCAAACATATTATGGTCATTGAAGCTGGAATACAATCCCTTGTAAGCAATGTAATTGGTAACAGAATCCAGCCTGCCAGGTTGAGCCCAAGCCGTGTAATCACCGTGCACTACTTCTCCCATCAGCCAGAAATCTTCTTTAAGGTTCTTTGAGAAGCCAGCCAGTGCTGATAAAAAGTCTTTATCCATCACGTCCGCTGCATCCAGACGCAGCCCGTCAATCTGATACTCATCAATCCACTGTTTGACCGCGCCAAAGAGATGGCTGCGCACTTCTTCGTTGTTAAGGTTGAGTTTTACCAGGGATTCATGGCCTGCCCAACCCTCATAGGTCAGCCCGTCATGGTATGAATTATCTCCTTCAAACTTCAAGCCAGAAAACCAGTCGCAAAACTGTGAGGTCTGGCGTTTCTCTAACACATCCCGAAAAGCCCAGAATCCCCTGCCAACATGATTAAAGACTGCATCCAAAACAACCTTGATGCCCAACGCATGCGCCTGCGCTGCAAAACGTGCGAAGGACTGGTTGGTTCCCAGCCGGCGGTCAATGTTGTAGTAATCCACTGTGTCATAGCCGTGCCATACCGATTCAAAAAGCGGACCGATATACAGGCCGTTAATGCCCATGGCTGCCATATGTTCAAGCCACGGATGCAGCTCATCCAGGCGATCAACCGGCGGTTGGCTGAAGTCGTTGTGAGACTGCACGCCGCATAATCCAAGCGGATATATGTGATAGAAAATAGTTGTGTCAATCCAGTTCATTTCTTTTCCTTTTCTTAATAATCATACCGGTAAGGGCAATTCATGAATTGCCCTACAGATAATAATTACGAATAAATTCCATATTGGAACTGTCGGACAGCCTGTCTGGCAAGTTCCACGTCGAGGGTTGCCAGGCCATTCAGCCCCAAGCCAATATAGGTATTGAGCATACCTAAAAAGGTCAGCGCGTAGGCCTGATGCCGTCCACGCATGTTACCATGCTGGAGGACTGCGTCGAGGAAGACTTTCTCGATCATCTCATGTTGAAATCGGTTTTGCATGCTGACTGCTTTGAAGCCTTCACTTTCTTGTGGCGCAAACCATAATGCAAGCTGCAGACGGTAAAAAATCGGGAACTCACCAGCAAAAGAAAAATAGGTCTCGGCGATGGTTTGCAGAGTAAGCGGCAAATCACCGCGATAATCTGCCGCAATGGTCAGTCGATTTCTCAATGCGCTGAAGGATTGCTCAAGAATCGCTTCAAGCAGTCCGCGCTTGCTGCCAAAATAGTGGTAAAGCGTGGGTTTGGTGATGCCTGCCGCGTCGCAAATTTCTTGTACGCCGACAGCGTCATATCCTCTTTCAGAAAAAAGAATCAGGGCTCGTTCGAGGATTGTTCCGCGGTTATCCATAACGCTAGTATACCGAACGGTATACAAATTGTCAATCTCCTTCTTGAATTGTGTAAATACAGCGATAAAATGGAGTAATGGATAACACTTCAACGCAGATCGATTTTAAAAACCTTCTGGCTGGTTTTAATGCCTCAACCACCCCCCTGGATTGCGGCAAACTATGTGCGCCTTTCAACACGTCTGGTAAACCCTTTTGCTGCGACATCTGCCATGCTGTGCCAGTGGCTTATAAGCCAGAGTGGGATTATTTAAAGACACACACGACGCTCTGGCATCTCTGGCGCGGAGATGAATGCAGCGATGAACCCATGAACCCCGATGACTTCCTCGAAGAAACACCTGAACACTTGCTGCTGCTCTCTTGTAAAGGACCTGACCATTGTGAGCGCGAATACCGCGCCACAAGCTGCCGGCAGTTTCCGTTCTTTCCATACATCAGCAGCGATTCAATCTTTATCGGCCTGGCACATGACTGGGAGTTCGAATCCAAATGTTGGATCCTCAGCCACCTGGAACAAGTCACCTCTGATTATCGTCAGGAGTTTATTAAAACGTTTGATTTGATTTTTTCTTACTGGATGGATGATTTCGACAGCTTTGCGGCCCTTTCTGAAGAGGTGCGTGAGCATTACCTCGCCATTCATAAGCACATTCCGCTGCTGCATCGTAATGGGTTAGATTATCTGATTAATCCTAAAAACGAAACATTGAAGAAAATCAATCTAAGTAAATTGAAAAAACACCCCCCATACGCTTAAGCTTATTACTTGCATTTTGGGCAGCTACACTTTACTATATATGTAACAGGAGGATAAGATGAACAAAAATAAAGGAATTATCAGCATGGCAGTGATTCTGCTCATGCTTCTGGCCAGTGGATGTACCCCCACCGCCGCACCAACCCCGGATTTGGCGGCAACCATTGCAGTTAACGTGGCCGTTGAACAAACTATGGCTGCATTACAAACCCAAACCATTCTTACAGAATTAGCTTACCAACAAATGAACCCCACTGAAACGCCAACCTTGCAGCCTACAGCCACCAGCGAATATACCGCCACTCCAGAAAATGTAACCTTAACCTTATCTAAAGACACTTACTGCCGCAATGGTGTTTTTGCCAAATCACCGTATGTGGCGTTAATGTTAGCCGGCCAAACCTATGACGTGCTCGCCATTGACCCAAACAATCAAGCCTATTATGTCGTTGACCCCGATCACACCTTCACTTATTGCTGGGTTTGGGGCGAATACGCTACAGTGAGCGGCGACAAAGCTAGTCTACCGGTTTATACCCCGCAACCGCTGCCTACACCGACATACACCGCAACTGTCGGCCCTGATTTTTCTGTGTCATATGTCGGACAACAGGTTTGTGGGGCTGATTATTACTTGCGCTTCTTCATCAAGAACACCGGTTCAAAAACCTGGCAGTCGCTTCAAATTAATACAACCGATAATTCCAACAACGCAACCACGACCTATAACAACACCGTTTTTGTGGATTACCTTGGCTGCGCAGCCGGGGTGTCAGAATCTGATCTCTCACCGGGTGAAAGCAGTAACGTGGCTGTGAAAATTTCTGGCGACCCAACCGGCCATTCCATGAGCGCCACCATCGTGCTATGTCAAACGGATGCATCCGGTGGTTGTAATCCAAGAACCATCACATTTACGCCATAAGAATTAACGGTTCGCTTATTGTTTTAGGAGGATTCTATGAAAGCCAAACGCAGTTTATTTACTGGTGTGGTAGTTATCATCATCTTGACATTGTCAGCATGTAATATGCCTTCAGGGGTTACCTCAGCAGGCACCCCTGATATCGATGGGACAGTTGCTGCCAAGGTAGCGATTGAACACGCAGCTCAGACAATGGTAGCGCAGACGCTCTCTGCCGAAAACCCTAATGCTGGCCAAGTGAACACCAGCACAAACACCATTCAAGCGCCTGTTGATGCCACTTTCACGCCAACGCTGTCACCCACCATCACCATGACCCCCACCCCTGAGGGAACATTTCTCACTGTTTCTCAAGACACCTATTGTCGTTTTGGTGGCCCTTACTCTTCATTTAAAATCCTTGCTACTGTAAAAATTGGCCAAAAAGTGGAAGTCATAGCCCGCAACCCTGAAAACGATTCTTACTTTGTAAAGAATCCTTATGAAGCCAACTCAACCTGTTGGTTATATGGCAAGTATGCCACCGTCACCGGAAACGCTGGTGGTTTGACCGTTGCTACAATGAACCCCACCCCCACACCGACTTTCACGCCCACACCGGCAATTAATTTCACCGTAAGTTTTTCAGGTTTGGAAACATGCGCCGGCGATTGGGGAGTCAAATTATTTATCCGCAACACCGGGCCAAGTACATGGCAATATGTTTCTATTTCTGGGTCAGATTCTGTGACTGCTTTTGTGATCAACCACACCAGCAACACCTTCAAGACCTATTCCGGATGTTCCGTCACGCTATCTCAAGCCGACCTCACAACCGGTGAAGAGTCTTATGTTCTGGCTGTTGCTCCTGGGCACCTGCCTTATAATCCCACGAACAACTTAATCAACCTGACGGTAAAACTTTGTTCAGAAGACAATGGTTTGGGTACTTGTCTATCCAAACCGATTTCATTTACACCCTAAAAAATGAGGTGTAAACAGGAGAAACACATGAAACCCATCCGATTTTTTTCGGCAGTTCTAATTATTGCTGTTGTTCTTTCAATCACAGCATGTAATATACCCACATCAAGTAATGCTGCACCTCAACCTGTGGAAAATAATTTGCCGGTCGAACAAGCTGCCGGAACCATCGTTGCCCAAACACTGACCGCCGGGGCTCCAACAATAACTCAGACACCCCAACCTCCACTGGAGTCATTCACCCCCACAGCAACACCAACGGTCACTTTTGCGCCAACTTCAGAGATCGTTACGCTGGTGGTTGCCAAAGACACATACTGTCGGCAAGGTGCACCTGTTGCTGCATTTAAATCCGTTGTCATCATTAAATCAGGCCAACTGGTAGAAGTGCTTGCTCGAAATCGAGACAACGATTCTTTTTACGTCAAGAACCCTTACGAAGACAACAGCGCTTGTTGGATCTATGGAAAAGAATTCGTTCTTGATGGAAACGCAGAAGGACTGAAGTTCGCTACATTACAGCCCACATCTACGCCCACACGCACACCGACGCCTAATGCAAACTTTACAGTCACGTATAGCAGCCTGGTCGCCTGCACTGCGCCCAATTATGCCTTCAAGTTATACATTCAAAATGTGGGAGCCACCCCCTGGCATTACATTTCAATCACTGGCAGCGATACCGTCACAGGCTTCGCCATCAACCACACTTCCAATTTCTTTGACCAATATTCAGGTTGTTCGACCATTAACCCTCAAGATGCTGTCATTGGCGGAGATGATACTTATGCGATGAATGTGAACCCTGGTGAATTCAACTATAATCCCACCGGAAATCTGATCAATCTCAACGTAAAACTATGTACCCTGGATAACGCCCAGGGCACATGTGTGACCAAGCCCATATCCTTCACGCCATAACTCTTCATACTATCTAATAAAACACATGCGGACCAAAATTTGCATGTGTTTTTAGTTCTGCACCAAGTTTCCCCATCCTTTTTTTATACAAAACTCCATGATAAGATTGGAAACATACAAGTCATAGGCGTAAAAGAGGCCTGCTTGGGAGGATTAATATGAAAAAACAAAACTCGATTTTATTGGGTATCACCCTCGTAATAGTGATTGCATTGTCAGCTTGCACGACACCGCCTGCCGCTCAACCAACGGCACAAGCCACGGCTATTCCAGAAATCGTTGCCACAGAAGCTGCCACCGAAGCAGTTGCAGCCGTTGAACCCACAGCAACCATCGCACCC
>CAKMKJ010000067.1 GCA_927443345.1 uncultured Anaerolineaceae bacterium
AATATTCAGAAGCCTTACAAAAGTCGATGCCAATCTTCAGCGGACCGGATCGAAACAAACCTTGGGTTAGGTTATTTCACCGGTACATACATGATCGCTAATCTCTCTTTTCCCTTTCTAGGGGAATTTGATACAGTAACATGAGAGAAGCCCGCTTTTACCCCAAAATGAAGTTCGAGCCGATATTTTTCAGATTCTTTGGTAATTTTTCAATCCGAACGGGTCGCTTCTCTACCTAACGTGCTCAAATTTGTGCTCTGAAAATGGACTGCTTAATTACATGTGATATCAAATAAGCCTTTTCCACGCTTGTTCTTACTAATTATTGAGAAAAGCATAGTGTATTTGTAATTTGCAATCCAATCGTTATTAGCGAAGCGTTGAATACCGCGCTGCTTGCAGCGCAACCGGCGTTTGGAGCCGGTGGGTTCATAGCCCTAAGAGGTAACTGATGTTCTTGCGAAGGCGTGATGCCCCATCTGCTTGCAGCGGGGATAGCCGAAGCAAGGTTGCCGATACTTTACTAGTGTCCGAAATATTTGACTTTTTGACATTAAAATTTTGATTTTTTTGGGAAAAGTGAGCAAGTCAGGTTTCAACGATGAAATTTTTAACGGAATCCACGAGCCATTTATTTCCAAGAAAATTTTTGATTCTGCTCAACAAGTAATGAGCAACCGGTGAAAATTGAAACGCCAGCGAAAACACGAATTTGTTTTTTCTGGGCTGATAAAATGCAGGAATTGCAACTGCCTCATAACTGTCGAAAAACAATAAGGAGACCACTATTATCATTGCACCAAGAAAAAGCAACCTTGTAATGAAAAATATTTGCGGGAAGAAAATCTTGTTGAACAGATGAAGGGGATTATTCAATAAGTTTCATTGCCTTGCGATTGGGTGAAAAACTTGCTTGCCGAGCTAGACAAGGAACGAGAACGGGCAAAAGAAGAAACGTAAGTTTTTGTTCAAAATCTCCAAATTCAAAAGTATAAATAGAAAGCAAAGCTAAAAACCTGCTTGATTTGTTAATCGGCGGCAAAGGCATTGAGCCTGAAGATTATCAAGCCTAACAAGCAAAACTGCCTAATGAAAAGCAGGATATTTTTGGGAAGAAAAGAGATTTTGAACAAAAGGGAATTACCTGGCTCGAAACGATGAAAGTAATGATTTTTGCCAGTAGACAAGCTAAAATTCTTTAGTCGCATGGCTTCAATCAAGAAATCCGAGCATTCCTAAAAAACCGCTCGAATTTCATTTTGAAAGATAAAAAATCCGATTTCGCTAAAAATCGGCTGACAGGCCCGTGCAGAGGGCGAGCCAATAAAGACATTTCCCGATAGGCGGAGAGAGTGGGATTCGAACCCACGATACCTTGCGGTATACCCGCTTTCCAAGCGGGCGCGTTAGGCCAACTGCGCTACCTCTCCATGGCTTTTCTTGTGAAGCGCGACTATTATACCATTTCCTTGAAAAATCTCCATCTTTTTGATGAGTTTTTCGTATTAACTTATAAGTGAATAGTGTTTTGACTTCACTGTTTTTTCATTCTATAATTCTATTGGCAAGATAAACAGGAGGTAACAAGATGGACGAATCTAAACGTGGAACGATGGCTGCCGGCATTATTCTGGTGGCACTGGGTGCTCTGTTTTTTACTCTTAACCTGATCCCCGGCATTGTGGCTGCCATGACATGGCCGTTGATATTAGTTGTGATTGGCATCGGTTTTTGTTTGCCAGCACTCATCTGGCCGCAACAAAAAGAGTCGCTGGCCGGATTGCTCATCCCCGGTAGCATCTTGATTGTTCTGGGCGGAATCTTTTTGTTCAACACTCTGACTGGCATTTGGTCCGTCTGGGCCATTGCCTGGATGCTCATCCCCGCCAGTGTTGGGCTTGGGTTGATCCTCGGCGCATGGGTCGGCAAATGGGATAAATCCGTAACGACAGTGGGCTTGTGGATGCTGGTGTTAAGTCTGTCCGTGTTTGCCCTTTTCGCATCCTTGTTTGGCAACGTAGTGGTGAAATCCATCGGAGCCGGACTGTTGATCGTCACCGGTCTTGTGTTGCTCATCAGATCACTAATGAGAAAGCAGGCTGACTAAATTTATGTCTTCAATCGTTCCTGACCTCAAACTGCCACTGGTTACAGTGGATGATGCCCATTGGCAAAAGGTGCATGCCGATAAAGTCGAAGCTTTGGAGTACTCCATTCCCCTGCGCGAGGGTTTCCAACTCTCCACCCAGGGTTTTGAATTCGTGATCCCTGATGGGATGGACTTCAAAGCTCCGAATATCATCCAGATCGTAATCGGCAAAGAACAATTGTATGCCATGGCATACGAAAAAGGGCTATCCCTTTATACCCTGGATAAAACCAATCTTGTGCCCATGTATGGGTCAAGACCTTTTGAGGGTTTTTGGTCAGGAATGAAATTGATTGTGGCCATCGGACATCTTTCTCCGCCGACCTCCGAGCTGCCGCAGCCAAAATTTACCGTGTTATGGGCAGGTGTGGTCAATATTCTATAATCTTATGGCCGTCTGACTATTGTCAACTTGAAAAATCGCCGTTATAATAGGCATCGTTGGGCGGTTAGCTCAGTTGGTTAGAGCGTTGCGTTGACATCGCAAAGGTCGTAGGTTCGAGCCCTATATCGCCCACTTATTATTTAGCTCAGACAAAAGTCTGGGCTATTTATATCGCAAAGGCCGTACCCCCTGAAGGGGGTTATAAGGGTCGAGCCCTATATCGCCCACTCATTATTTAGCTCAGACAAAAGTCTGGGCTATTTATATCGCAAAGGTCGTACCCCCTGAAGGGGGTTATAAGGTTCGAGCCCTATATCGCCCACTCATTATTTAGCTCAGACAAAAGTCTGGGCTATTTTTAGATCCAAAGACTACCATTTCTTCCTGATTTATCGCCCAATTCGATATAAGCCTGGACTCTTGTCTAGGCTTATTACAACAGTATTATTATTTACTTGTATATTCTTGAAACCAAAGTTATAATCCTGTAAATAAACTAGGCAATGACCGGGACGAGTATTTGGTCCAACACAGAAAGTGGAGATCATCGGCTGAAAGTCTCTACACACCGCCAGAGAAAACCACCCGCGAGCTTTTTCCTGAACAATCCATAAATGGATCTAACTAAGGAAAACGGATGACCCCGATAAAGGTTAAACGAGATCACGGCGCGCAAGCGTCCGCGAATCTGGGTGGAACCGCGAGAGTCTAATCTCCCGCCCCAGTGCTGGGGCGGGTTTTTGTTTTAATCCTTCCCAAACTCAACCCACTGCCGGGTCTGACCGGCGCTATTGAACGGAGGCAAAAATGGCAACAAAGAATAGTGAACAATATGAAGCAAGTATGCTCTACAAGGTGAGGCATTCTACCGCCCACGTGATGGCTCAGGCTGTGCTCGAGAAATTCCCCACCGCCAAAATCGCCATCGGTCCCGCCATTGAAGAAGGTTTTTATTATGATTTTGATCTTCCCAGACCGCTAACCCCTGAAGATCTTGAAAATCTTGAAAAACGGATGCGTGAAATCATCAAGTCTGATGAACGATTCGAACGACGTGAAGTGAGTGCCGATGAAGCACGCAAGATTTTCCATGACCAATCATACAAAATTGAATTGATTGATGGTCTTGAATCTGGAAATTTAGATGAGGATGGAAACCCGACCGACGAAAAAACTGTCATTTCCACCTACACTCAGGGTATTTTCACCGATCTTTGCCGCGGACCTCATGTTGAATCTACTGCTCAAATTGATCCTCAAGCTTTGAAACTGCTGAATGTCGCCGGTGCTTATTGGCGTGGAGATGAAAAACGACCCATGCTGCAGCGCATCTACGGCACAGTCTGGAATAACGCAGAAGAACTCAAAGACTACCTGTGGCGAATTGAAGAAGCCAAAAAACGCGACCATCGCAAAATCGGCCAGGAATTGGACTTGTTTAGTTCCAATGATGAAATCGGCGCCGGATTAATTCTGTGGCATCCCAAAGGTGCAAAAATCCGCAAGTTGATTGAAAACTTCTGGTCTGAAGAACATGAAGCCAATGATTATGACTTTGTTTATACGCCACACATCGGCAAGGCTCAACTTTGGGAAACCAGCGGCCATCTCGGCTTTTATAAAGAGAACATGTATTCACCCGTTGAGATTGACGGACAGCAGTACTTCTTAAAACCGATGAACTGCCCCTTCCATCTGCATATTTATAAAACCTCGCTTCGTTCTTATCGCGACCTTCCGCTCAGGTATGCTGAAGAGGGCACTGTCTATCGATATGAGCGCAGCGGTGTGATGCACGGTTTGATGCGAGTGCGCGGTTTTACCCAGGATGACGCCCACCATTTCTGCCGTCCTGACCAGATGCCTGGTGAAATCGATTTTGTGCTGAGTTTCAGTTTGCATATTCTCAGAAGTTTTGGCTTTACCGAAATCAACGCCTATCTCAGCACCAAACCCGAGAAATCGGTTGGCAATCAAGAACAGTGGACTGCAGCCGAAGATGCTTTGGAAGCGTCATTAAAACGTGCTGGCGTTGTCTATCAGGTGGATGAAGGCGGCGGTGCATTTTACGGCCCCAAGATTGACCTGAAGGTGAAAGATGCGATTGGCCGTGAATGGCAATTATCGACTATCCAATTTGATTTCAATTTGCCAGAACGGTTTGACCTCACCTATATTGGTGAAGATGGTCAACCTCACCGTC
This sequence comes from uncultured Anaerolineaceae bacterium, assembly GCA_927443345.1. Lineage (GTDB taxonomy): Bacteria > Chloroflexota > Anaerolineae > Anaerolineales > Anaerolineaceae > UBA6107. The sequence continues at coordinate 4,738 of CAKMKJ010000067.1, forward strand.
CGTATATGGTACATCGTGCATTACTGGGCAGCCTCGAAAGGTTCTTTGGCGTTTTGATCGAGCATTATGCCGGAGCATTTCCGGTATGGTTGTCACCCGTTCAGGCTGTGCTCATCCCGATCTCTGACAGGCATAACGACTATGCCAATTCGGTTGCCAAGAAGCTCAAAGAGAAGGGCATCCGTGTGACCGTGGACGAGCGCAGTGAACGCATGAACGCCAAAATCCGCGACGCGCAAAACCAGAAGATCCCTTACATGCTGGTGGTGGGTGACAAAGAAATGGAAAACGGTCAGGTTGCTCTACGCATGCGCAACGGTGAAAACCCGGGAGCGATCGACCTTGAAGCTTTCATCCAACAAGCACTTTCTGATATCGAAAAGAAATAGCCCTTTCTATCAACCGGCCGGTGTATATCGGCCGGTTATCGTACCATATGGCTGAGTTGGGGGTTCCAATATCTACATAAACATTTCTTTAGTCACTTGACCTTAATAAGGTCTTGCTACTACAATCTGTTTTTCAACGACAAAATACTGAAAATAAATCTGAAAGAGGTGTACCGAAATGACTCGATACAAAATCATCCTCAATCCTACAGCAGGCAAAGGCAACGGGCTGAAAGTGCGGCCCGACATTGAAGCGGCTCTGAAGAAATACAACCTGGATTTCGATGTGGATCTTACGGGTTACCCTGAACATGCGACAGAATTGGCAATTAAGGCTGCTGAAGAGGGATTTGATGTGGTGGTGGCTGCAGGCGGTGATGGCACCGCCAACGAAGTCATAAACGGTTTGATGAAATACAAGCAAACGCATAAAAAGTACCCCACGCTGGCAGTCATCCCGGTAGGCAGGGGCAACGATTTTGCTTTTGGCATGGGTGTTCCCACTGGTGTACAAGAAAGCTGCGATCTTTTGGCTGCCGGACCTAAAACCAGAATTGATATCGGTAGAATCACTGGCGGAGCGTATCCGCAGGGGCTTTACTTTGGCAACGGTGTTGGGGTTGGGTTTGATGCCGTGGTCGGATTCGTTGCTGCCAAGAGCAGTCTTTCTGGAATTGTCTCTTATCTTGTTGCAGCGCTGAAGACAATTTTTATCTTTTACAAAGCGCCTTTGGTTGATATCGTTACTGACAACAAGACCTTTCAAATTTCAAGTTTGCTGATCTCGACCATGAATGGCACCCGCATGGGCGGCAGTTTCATGTTTGCCCCGGATGCCAAACCAAATGATGGTGTTTTTGATCTTTGTATCGTGCGTTCTGTACCCCAGAGCAAGATTCTGGGGCTTATCATGAAAGTGATGAAAGGCACCCAGGCTGCAGATGCAGCAGTTTCTTCCGTACAGAGTACCAAGGTGGTTGTCAGAGCCATTCAAGGCACACTCCCGGTTCATGCAGATGGCGTGACCATTTGTGAAGAAGGCACCGGAGAAGTTGCTATCGAAATATTGCCAAAAGAGCTCGAAATTATCACAAGGTTGAGCGAATGACCCTGGCTTCAACGATCATCAACCCTCCCATTAAAGCGATCTTATCCACAATTATAAAAGTGGATGACAGCGAAGTGGGGCGCATTCCAATGCAGGGCCCATTGATCCTCGCCACCAATCACATCAACTCACTGGATGCCCCTGTTGGGTTTAGTTATCTGCATCCACGGCCAGTGACCGCTTTCGTCAAGGTGGAAACATGGAACAATTTCTTGATGAAATGGTTGTTTAACGCCTGGGAGGCCATCCCCATCAAACGCGGTGAAGTGGATTTTGAAGCTTTCCGTCTGGCGGATGAAGCGCTCAAGCAGAAAAAGATTATCATCGTAGCGCCAGAAGGCACCCGTTCTTATCATGGCCGCTTGAACAAAGGCTATCCCGGCATTGTCATGCTGGCCATCCGTTCAGGCGTGCCCATATTGCCAGTGGTCTTTTTTGGCAATGAAAACATGAAGATCAAACTAGCCAAACGCATCCACATGACCATCAAGGTCGGTGAGCCTTTTACGATTGACACCAAAGGATCCGCATTCTCTAAAGAAGTGCGCACCCAGGTGACCGATGAGATCATGTATGAGATAGCAGCCTTACTGCCCGAAAAGAACCGCGGCGTCTATTCTGATCTGTCGCAAAATAAGCGGGAATATCTTTCGTTCAAAAAATAACTATTTATGATCAAATCAAGACCACCTGGACAAGGGTTACAAAAAACCTTGTCCAGGTGGTCTTGATTTGTGACGGAATTTTATTATCATAATTATTGGAGTCGAAAATGACTTTTTATAAAATTATTGTTGACGCAAGAGAATTGGTTGTGGTATTATTTATACAGTGGGCCCGTTCACTGAACGGGCTTCTGTTAAATAGTTAAAATCAGGAGAAAAAACTATCAGTACTCAAACTTTTCGTGTTAATGAATTGATCCGGGTAAACGAAGTCCGCCTAATCGGACCGGAAAACGAAAACATCGGGGTGGTTCCGATTCAAAAGGCAATGCAAATCGCCCGCGATGCCGAACTTGATCTCGTTGAGGTCGCCCCCAATTCTGAACCCCCTGTCTGCAGAGTGATGGATTTTGGTAAGTTCCTATATGAACGAACCAAAAAAGACAAAGAAGCCCGCAAAGCCCAGACCAAAATTGAGGTCAAAGAAATTCGGCTGCGCCCAAAAACCAACGAACATCACCGCGGATTCAAGACCCGTGATGCCCGTAAATGGTTATTGGAAGGCAACAAAGTCAAAGTCACCATCCGCTTCAGAGGACGCGAAATTACGTATCCTGAGATTGCACTTGAAGACTTGCGAGAAATTTCACAGGAACTGGCCGATGTGGGTATCATTGAACAATCCCCTAACATTGAAGGCCGCACCATGGGCATGGTACTTGGCCCATTAAAGTCGGCAGCCAAGAAAAAGACAGCCGAATCACCAGAATCTGAAACTCAAGAATCTGAAACGCAAGAAGCCTAAACGAAAATCATATCTTCTGGTATAATGTGCGATTGCGCAAGCAATCGCACATTTTGTTGAGAGGAGTTCGCTGTGACAGCAAAGGTAAAAACACCCAAGTACAAACTCAAGACCCACAAAGCCACTTCCAAGCGCTTTCGTTTGACCGGGTCTGGCATCCTTGTACGCACGAAGGGCGGCAAAAGCCATTTACGGCGCCGCACCCCGTCACGCACAAAGGCATTGTTCGCTGAAATGGTCAAAGTCAAAGGTACCAAGGTTATTAAGCGCGTCAATCGTCTCGCCCCCAATATGGAATAGGCGTCAAAGACTGACAAGGTCGTATCCGAATTAGTGCGTCTGTTGGGTGCATGCAACGGGTTGAAAAACCGGCGCCCAGGGGTTCGCAAAGGAGCTTAACATGGCACGTGTAAAAGGTGGTCCGCACGGACATCTTCGTCACAAGAAAGTTTTAAAGTTTACCAAAGGTCAATTTGGCAGCCGGCATTTACTCATCCGACGCGCCAATGAAGCCCGTTTAAAAAGCATGTGGTATTCAACCCGCGATCGCAAGAATCGCAAACGCGATCTGCGCCGTTTGTGGATCACCCGCATCAATGCTGGCGCCCGCCAGAACGGTTTGTCATACAGTCAGTTGATCTTCGCTTTACGCAAATCCAACATTCTGTTGAACCGTAAGATGCTTGCTGATCTTGCCGCACGCGAACCGAAAGCGTTCACCGCTATCGTCGAACAAGCCAAAGCAGCGAAATAATTACAAACCTCAACAACAAATCACGGGATGGCTTTAAAAAGGTCATCCCGTTTTCGTTTCTCACTTTTTGTTCAAAATATATTGAAAAAAGTTTACATATATGTTAACATGTATTTATGCGGTCAATAAACTTCTATCACTTTTCAAATGGGCAAAGTCCAATTGAAGTTTTTCTGGATTCGTTATCTGGAAAGCAAGCGCAGAAGGTTGTCTGGGTATTAAAATTGATAGAGGAAATGGAAATAGTTCCAATTCAGTACTTCAAGAAACTGGTAAATCAGGATGATATTTGGGAAGTGCGGATTCAGATGGGTAGTGATGATTTTAGATTGTTGGGATTCTTTGATGGTGGAACTTTAATAGTATTGACCAATGGATTTGTAAAGAAAAAGCAAAAAACACCAGTTCAAGAAATTGAGTTGGCAGTTCGCCGTAAAAAAGAGTATTTAGCAAGGAGATAAGAAAATGAGCGATTTACAAAAGTATGTTATGGGTCGTGCAGAACGTGATCCAGAATTCGCAGAAAACTTTGAAGTGGGTTACGCCGATTTTCGGATTGGCATCATCCTTCGTCAGGCAAGAGAAGCTGCCGGGCTTACTCAAGATGATGTTGCAAAGAGATTACAAACGAATAAATCAGCTATCTCGCGCATTGAAAACCATGCGGATGATGTCAGACTTTCTACAATTCGAAAATACGCTGAAGCAGTAGGCGCTAATCTTCAAATTCGTTTAGCAGCTTCGTGACACCATTTATTTGGATCCTTTTGTGTGTATTAATTTTTGAAATTACCTGATTATGTCAGGTAATTTTTTTTCTTTAGTAATACTTGCAAAATTAATTCATCATCCGTTTCTTTTTTACAGGTAGAATTAACCCATGCCAAACATAGACCCCGAAATGATCACCTCCTCAAAAAATCAACATGTTCAACATATCCGCGAACTGCTGGCAAAAAAAGCTGCTCGTGAAGAACACGGCTCCTTTGTTGTTGAAGGCGTGCGCCTGTGCGAAGAAGCCATAAAATCTGGTAGTCCCCCCAGAATGGTACTATATGCGGATGCCTGTTCTGCCAGAGGATTGGAGCTGGTGCAACAGGCTGGCACAGTGGGCAGCAAGGTGTTTTTTGTCAAACATGATATTCTGGACGCAATATCCGACACAGAGACCACTCAGGGGCTCCTGATGGTCATGCAGACCCATCCACTACGCCTGCCTGATCAAATGGATTTCGTGTTGGTGATTGACCAGGTACGTGATCCCGGCAACATGGGTACGATTTTGCGCACGGCAGTGGCTGCTGGTGTGCAGGCTGTATTTTGCACGCCCGGCAGTGTGGATGTCTGGTCGCCAAAAGTGGTGCGTTCTGCCATGGGCGCACATTTTTATGTGCCTATCGTTTTGAAGAACTGGAATGAGATTTCTGATCTCTGCAAAAATCAACAGCAACCGCTAACTACTTACCTTGCCGAATCCGCTGACGGCCAAGCCCATTGGAAGGCTGACCTGAAGAGCCCGGTCGCTCTGGTGATTGGCGGCGAGGCGGAAGGCGCCAGCGCTGAAGTCAAAGCTGGTGTGGATGCCTTTATCAACATCCCCATGCCTGGCGGATTTGAATCTTTAAATGCAGCCGTCGCGGCATCTATTATCCTATTCGAAGTGGTCAGGCAGAGAAGCGTATGAAAATCCGATCCATCACCAGTTTTGTTGACCCAAAAATCGACTGTCTTGACACTCAATTTGAACCATTAGCCATTTTCAACCGTGAGTTGCGCTCAGCAATTGAAGCCGATGGTTTTGAGGTTGAATCCACGCGTCTGGCAACTTCACCCTTCCCAGGCTGGTTGAGCGGATCGCTTGAGGCACAAACTCGCCAACTTCAGAAAATCGAAGCGGTTGTCAAGACTTTTGGCTGGGATTATCTCTCGGTAGGGCCGGCAAGTCCAGACAGCCATGATGCTTATCCATTGATTCCTGATTTTTTGGCTGCCACACAAATTGTATTTTTTGGCGGTATCATTTCTGATCAACGCGCGGTTTACCCCTCTGCGGTCAAGTCTTGCGCGAAGATCATCCAGCAAGCATCGACCCTCTCACCGGATGGTTTTGCCAATCTGCGCTTTGCGGCCCTGGCGAACGTGCCTCCGCATGCGCCGTTCTTTCCGGCGGCATACCACGCTGCTGGTGAACCTCAGGCTTTTTCGCTGGCCATGGAGTGCGCTGATGTGGCGGTCAAGGCTTTTTCATCTGGCACTACGCTTGAACAGGCGCGCAGTCAATTCTTGTTATCGCTAGAATCGGCCGCGGATCGACTGGCTCCCATTTGTGCGCAAATATCCCAGGATCATCAGGTCAATTTCAAAGGTTTTGATTTCTCACCTGCGCCTTTCCCAGAGGATTGGTGTTCGTTGGGCAAGGCATTTGAATTGCTCGGTCTGGAGCGCATCGGCAGCGCCGGTTCGCTGGCCGCGGCTGCATTTATCGCTGACGGGCTGGATGACGGCAAGTGGCAAAAGGTTGGTTTTAACGGGCTGATGCTGGCGGTGATGGAAGATTCTGTGCTGGCCAGGCGTGCTGCGGATGGAGAACTATCAGTCAAAGACTTGCTGCTCTATTCCGCGGTCTGCGGCACCGGTTTGGATACCATCCCTCTGCCTGGTGATGCGTCTGTCGATGAGCTTGCTGCAATTTTGTTGGATCTGGCCAGCCTTGCCACCCGTCTGGGCAAACCGCTCACCGGCAGGTTGATGCCAATCCCGGGCAAAAAAGTGGGCGATGTGACTGAATTTGAGTTTGGTTATTTTGCCAACAGCCGCGTAATGAAAACGGATGGGCAGAATGTATCATCCCCTTTGATGTCCGCAGCCGAGATTCCGCTGAAACCGAGAAATATATAGTTGTAGGGGCGGTTCATCCTGAAAGTGGACGCTTCGCGTGAACCGCCCTTACATTACGGCGTCGCTGTTGGCGTTGGCGTTTCAGTCGAAGTTGCAGTAGGTGTTGGCGTCCCTGTCACCGTGGGGGTGATTGTCACCGTTGGTGTTATGGTGAGGGTTGGTGTTGCCGTAATCGTCGGGGTTTGCGTGACGGTTGGGGTTGGCAATTGCATGTTCAAGCGCAAGACTTTTTCAGCGTAACCATTGTTGTTGGATTTCACATGCAAGCGCAGGGTGAGGATGCCGTTTTGTACGCCGGTGAGGTCCCAAGAGAGCAGTTTTTGTGGAGAGGCTGAAGCGTTGCTTGATTCGGCCAAACGCATCCAGGTAGACGGGTTGTCACCATATCCATACTCAAGATAATAGCTTTCAAAATTCGCAGTCGCATTTACGACGGCATACACATCCAGCAGGCTGGCGGTAATCGTTTGCCGGTCTTCCAGTCCAACAAAGACCAGGGTCGGGCGCGGATCATCCCCCTTGCAGGCTCTTGAAGGTATGAATATCACAGGAGATGAAAATCCGTTTTTCTCTGCCCAGTCCTTGCCGGCATCTTTTTCATTGATCCATTTTATTGCCCAAGTGTCAGTCACGTTGAGCACATATTTCTCGGCAGTAAATTCCTGGCAGGCCGGAGACGCGCTCAAATTCGTCCAGGTATCCACCTGGGCGTTTTTCCATAAGTCTTCTTCTTTTGGCAAGGGCGGTTGATCCTGAGCGAAGATCTCTCCGCGTTGGTCAGGGCACCACTGAGAGGGTTCTGTACCAGATACTGAGCAAATGACCTTATCCACGATGCCGTTGGGGCGGGTGAATGAAGCTGGGTTACCGCTGGTTAGATAGGGCAAGGCATAGGTCATGAACTGCGCCCAGATGGGGGCAGCGCCTGAAATACCGGTGGTATTAATCATCGGGGAATTATCCGCGTTGCCGACCCACACACCTACGGCCAAATCTGGCGTATAGCCGAGCGTCCAGTTGTCTTTGTAATCATTGGTGGTACCGGTTTTGGCTGCAGCCTGAAAAGGCAGGTTGAGGATCGAGTTGGCGCCAAACATGGGGGCGCGCGCTTTGGCGTCAGAAAGGATGGAATTGATCAGGTAGGCATGTTCCTGGCTTATCACCTGTGTACCGTTTTCGATTGGCGCTTCGAAAATCAAGTTGCCCTGGTAATCTTCCATGCGGGTGATAGCCACCGGATTGATCTTCAATCCGTTGTTGGCAAAGGTAGAAAAGGCAGAGGTCATTTCGAACAAAGTGACTTCACCGCCGCCCAGGGTGAGCGCCATGCCGTAATCGTTGCGGGTGAAGGTGGTAATGCCGAGGCGTTTTGCAAAGGCGATCACGCCGTCTTCACCAGCCACGTTGGGATCGTCATAAATACCCACAAATTCCAGTGCTTTAACAGCCGGGATGTTGTAGCTATTGGCTAATGCAGAACGAACTGTCACCGGTCCGTGGAATCTGCTGTCATAGTTGACCGGGATATAAGGCTCGCGGGTATCATCCGGGTTACCAGAGGGGGTAAATTCACTGGGCACATCCCAGATCAGGGTGGAGGCCGTCCAGCCTTTTTCAAAGGCAGCAGCGTAAGTCAGCGGTTTGAATGATGACCCTGGCTGCCGCGGAGAGAGGGCCATATTAATTTGCCCGGCAATTTCGTCGTTGTAAAAATCTGCAGAACCGGTCATGGCCAGCACTTCGCCTGTCGAAGGGCGGATGGCCACCAGCGCACCGTCGGTGGCATTATTGTCGGCCATGCTGGCGACCTGTTCTGCTACGATGCGGTCCGCTTCGATTTGAAGTTGTGGATCAAGTGTGGTGTAAACTTTGAACCCGGAACGATAGATGGTTTGGTCATCATATTTTTCTTCAAGCAGAGTGATGATGTAGTTCACCCAATGCGGATAAACCATCGGGTTGGCACGTTGTACGAAATTATAGTTATCAATATAGGCATAAGCGTCTGCGGCGGTTTGTGCATCGACACAAATCCGTTCTTCAAAGTTATCAATGCGAATGCAGTTTTTCTCGGTTGATAATTCATACATGGCAGTAAGGGTCTGTTTATTGCGGATCAGGGTGTCTTCACGGGCGGTAAAAATATCATATACGCTGGGTGCCTGGGGCAAGCCGGCCAGAAACGCAGATTGCTCCAGAGTAAGTTCGCTAGCCGTGGTATTGAAGTATGTTTCTGAAGCAGCTTCGATGCCGTATGCCATATTGCCGTAGCTTATCTCGTTGAGATAGAGTTCGAGAATTTCGTCTTTAGAGTAGCGCCTTGTCAATTCTGAAGCCAGAATGATCTCGCGTGCTTTGCGGCGCACTGAAATTTCCACTCGCTCCTGCGGGCTGAAGAACAGGGTGCGCGCCAATTGCTGTGTGATGGTTGAAGCGCCAGAAACCACTTCGCCGCTTGTGTAGTTTTGGATCAATGCTCGCACTAATGCAAAGGCATCGAACCCGGGATGGTTGTAGTATTCCTTGTCTTCAATGGCGATAGTGGCCGCAATCAACGCAGGAGATATCTGTTCAATTGGGATATAGGTTCTGCGGCCGGCATTAGGGTCGATCATTTCATAAAGCAGTTGACCATTTCGGTCATAAAAGCGAGTGGTTTCAAATTGCGAGGCTCTCTGCTTAATGTCTTCAATACCCGGCAAGCTGGCAGCGATGGTGAAATACTGATAAACCAGAAATGCACCGGCGATGACCAGACCAAGTACGATTGAAAAAAGCAAAATCACAACGCCTTTTACCAGGCAGCCATTGAGATTTAATCCTTTTTTGGGTTGAGCAGGCATTTTGCGTGGTTTGCGTTTTAATATGGCTGGCAGCGCTGATTTATTGGTTAAGACAGGAGGTGTCGTGGATTGGGCAAATGCCGTTGGAATGACCATGGTGGCGCCAATGTCTGTTTCGTCCACGTGGTGGGGTAAGGCATCTGAAGCACCTGGTGGTGGAGCGCTTAGGTCGTCAGTAACCATGGTTTTCTCATCGTCACTGGTGTTTGGGTCTACGATCATCGTTGGTAAATCATTAATTTCGCTCATATCGCGGGTGGTGTCAAACTGCAAAGTGAAAAACGGATCAGTTGATTCGTCTTTGGGGGTTAATGGTGCAGTTGCATCCCCGGAATCAGCATCCGCATTTGGTAATGTGATTTTCCGCTTATGGGTTGTATCTTCGTTTTCATCTGACGTTTTATTGGTCAAGTTATCCATCTCGTTTCACTAATTGGCAGGTTTTGTTCATTCTAGCATAATTCGATTGACCCTGAAGGGTTATTCTCTTAAAATGCAAGCATGAATGTTAATGTGACTTCCTTCAAGGACCTGCGGCAGATTATTGCCGCCGATCAACGTTGCTCAACAATCACCCCGGAGGATGACCAAATTTGGGAGCTTGAAAGTTCAAAGGGTGAACCACCAGGATTGGCTTTTCAGACAACCTATGGGTTGAGAGCTTACGGCATACGGGTTTTTCCAAGGTTCAGCATCAAAAAAGTGCCAGTCTCTGACCCGCGGTCGTTTTCCACAAAACCGCAGATCCAATACGGTGCGCCAAATTTCATTGAACTTCAATATTCACCTTTCTCTAATTTAGACGTCATTCAAAAGACCTGGGTTCCTGACAGTCATACTTTGACTGCCCAGGTTGCGCTTACCAATGCCAGTTCTGGGCTCATTCAAGTGTGGATGGAGTGGATTGTTCAACTTAATCCACTGCTCACGGGCTCACCCATGTCGGCTGCCCAGATTAGCGTCAATACGGTCTTGCAAGGCCAAACGGGAAATTTGTTTCCCGTTTTTCTTCTGACCGGCGGACCCCGCGGCGATCTTTCGGCATTTCCAAGTCTTGGCATTGAAGTTACATTGCAGCCGAACACCAGCCGTCAGTTTTCGTGGGCATTGGCTACCCTTGGTTCAATAGAAGATTCGTTTTATGCGGCGCGTAAAGCCACTGCGTATACCCTTGATATTGAACAGATTAAGATTCAGATGCTGAAAAAAGGCCAAAGTGTAAGTTTCAGTTTTCCAGACCCGAATCTCAACCAAACCCTTGAGCAGAGCCAGCAAAGAGTTTATCAACTGTTACTCCCGCCGTACCGTTCGCTCGAGAATCCCTGGTATGTCACAAAACGCGATTCTGAACACGGCAATCTGCCCTCTGAAAACAGCAGTGGATTTTCAGCCGATTGGGGTATTCAAAAAATGACCGATCTCTGGGCGCTCAGCCGTATGCTGCTGCCGCTCAGACCTGACTTGGTGAAAGGCATGCTTCAAAATCTGCTTAATCAGCAAGGCGTGGATGGCACCCTGTATGCTCAATCTAACTGGAATGGCAAGGTGACCAATCTGGTGGCTGCACCACTTGCGGCAGCGCTGGCGGTCGAAGTTTATGAATCCACTGGGGATAAAGAATGGCTGGCGCAAAACTATGGCGCCCTCATTCGCGCGACAAAAATCTGGTTTCAACCTGAGAACGATCGAGATCAAGACGGCTGGCCTGAGTGGCAGCACATCTTGCAAACCGGGTTGGCTGAAGACGCACCACCTGATCAAAAAAACAAACTTGAAGCCCTCATCCAAACGGCTGAATGGCCTTCACTGGCTGCATTGCTGCTGAATGAATGCCGTGCATTAATAAAGCTGGCTAATGAGTTGAACGACACCATTGATGTAGAGTGGCTTGAAAGCCAGATCTTGCAGCTCGACAAAGCACTTCAAGTGTGTTGGGATCAAAAACACGGCATGTATGCTTTTCGCGATCAGATTGGACACTTTTCGATGCAGTCTAAAGCTTTGCACACCTTTAGGCAAAACGGTGTCGCCGAAACGATCAGCACTTTGCCCCATCCGAGCAGGTTGGTGGTGCACCTCAAAACCAAAGATGTGGAAAATCGCACCGTCAATTGCCAGGTGAAGGGCGTTGTTAATCATCATGAAAAGACGGTTTCTCTTACTGCAAAAGATTTTCGTTGGGAGGATGAAGACGGTCTGGCGGTGAGCGACGAGGTTTTTTCTGTAGTAAAGAAAATCACGGTGACTGGCCTAAAAAAAGGTGAACGTTTGGTCATTGAAACCCCCGATCATTATCTTCCATCCGCAGACTTGATCATCCCCTTATGGGTGGACACGGCCTCAAAGACTCAGACCGATGTACTGATTAACAGCGGAATTCGATATTTAGATGCGGCTGGCAGCGGAATCCCCGTCTATTTGAAAATTATGTGGCTTGAGGCCTTAACCAATGCAGGCCGCAAAGAATTGGCCAGCCGATATTTCAAGCAGTGGTATTTGGGCTTTGCACCACAGACCATAGGGGAGGGTGCACAAACTATCTTCGGTGCCTATCGTTCGAAGACAGGCGGGCTTGAGCAATTGATTCCGTTGAAAACGCTGCTGCAACTGCTGGGAATCGAACGAATTTCCGATGAGGAGTTGATTCTCGGCAGTTTTAATGAATTTTTCCCCCAGGTTAATGTACAATATAAGAAGTTCAAGCTTGATCTTGAGTCTGGTCAGGCAAAGATTGAAAATCTGAATGGAGAAAGCGTTTTAATCACGGAACCCGGTCCACACCGGATCAAGCTCTCCTGAGGAGGTGAAAGATGGAAAAAGAAGATCATCAAGGCAAAATTCCAAGAATACTCTGCATGGCTGTGGTTCAATCGCAGGATGCTGACATCGCTCAGGATGCCCTCCGCGATATGGGAATGTTTGTCACGCGCCTGCCAAGCCAGGGTGCTTTTTTGGGGCGCCGAAACGCCACCCTTCTTATTTGTTCACCAAAAATTAAACTGCCAGAAATATTGCAGTCTTTGAAAGAAAACTGCAGACAGCGCATTGAATACATATCCGTTCCGCTTGAAAGCGCACCACTGCCCATGCCCTCTCCGACCCCCATTACTGTAGGCGGGGCAACCGTGTTCACATTGGATATTGAATATTTTGAGGAGTTGTAGACATGAAAATGATCATTACGATAATTAAAGATAATGATACAGATGCCTTAACCAAGGCACTGACCTCTGATGGTTTTCGCGTCACAACCATTGCTTCAACCGGCGGATTTCTGCGCAGCGGGGTGAGCACCCTCTTGTGCGGTGTTGACGACGACCAGGTTAAAAAAGCACTTGAGGTCATTCATAAAGTTTTTCCGCCTCACCCTGAAACACCCGAAAATCGCTGTACCTTGTTTGTGATGGATGTGGCTGATTCTCAGCATTTTTAGAAGATTTTCACGTAACTAGAACTATCGCATAACCAAGATAAAAACAACCATTCTGAAAAAGGTGGTTGTTTTTTACCTTCCAATAGGGGGTTGTTTTGGCTGACGATCTCCCATAATCGGTATTTAGACAATTAAAAATTATAAAGGTTTAGCTTACTCTTTTATTGAATTATTCTTACCTGTTGAATTTGGATCGGTTGTGGATACATTTCTCCAAGTTTACTTTCACTAAGTGTTATAACTTGTTTTCCTGTTTCATCGGTATCGGGCATCAAACAATTGATCCAATAATCATAAATAATTTGTATTAGTGAGCGAAGACCACCAAAGTTATCAGGTTTAACATGAAAAGAACTCGCACCAAGCATATAAGCAGTTCGCACATCATCAGGGTCTGAGGAACCTGAAAGAATTATTGTCGGTATGACCGCCCAAGCGGGATTGGCTTTGAGGTGGTCAAGGACACTAAAACCACTTCCATTAGACATTTTTAAATCAGAAATAATAAATGATGGGTAAGGAAAAATTTTCCGATCTGAATACTTTCCCTCACCCATTAAGTAATCTATCGTTTCTAATCCACTATTGACTGAATCAATGCGTTCGCCCACTCCACATGAACGAAAAGCTCTAATTATCAGTTCAATATCACTTTGACTGTCATCAACAATTAAGATGTTTGCTTTAAACTTCCGCATTTTTTCCTTCAGAAGACTACTAATCTTGATCTATATAATTAATCAAGTCGAAATTAATGGAGGTTTCTATCAGTCTCTTGATAGATTTTTCCTTCAATCAATTATCATTAAAACTTCTACTAAAAAATGACCCTGATTTGATCTAATCCAGAACGATGAAATCTTCAAATCCCCCGATTTATTTTTTGGTTAACAATAAACCTTTTTCCATTATACACAATAAAACATCGATTTCGATGTTTTATAAAATATAAGTCCTCTTTTTGGATTTAAATTTATCCAAGGGTAATGTTGATTCACCGTGGTTGTTTCGATAAATCTTCATTCTTCAAACTCTTCCACATGATAGGTGGATACTTCGAGCACTTTGCGCTTCCAAAGGTCATAAGCGGCAGCATTATTTAATCTACTTTGACATATAACAGATTTTGTTGGGTTGGTTCGATTTCGGAATCTTCGCGTCTGTCATGACCCTCGTTCCTTTGGTGCGAGCGAAGCGAGAGGGGGCGAACCGCCTATACTATTAAAAAATATATAATTGCTGATTTTATTAAATTTCTTTTTCTTTGCCGCTATTAAACTTAACCAGTTTTTCCCAATTGATTGAACCGTTTGCAGAGCAAAATTGAGTTGAGAACTCGGTGGTAAACCGATTAATCAGGTTTGAATAAAGTTCCAGATATTCATCGTTCTTTAGTTTGGCATTGAAACCAAGGGGTTCAATGAGTTCGGTGTACAAATTCTCATCGCCAGATATAAAAGTCCAGAAAACTTGACCACAATATTTATAGTAATCCCCTCTATCTGGGTTGTTTTCTCTTCCATAACAGCAACCGTTTACCGCTATGATATTAACCTTTGAGTTACTTGTTCGAAGGGTGCGTTTTGCTGAAATAAAATCCGTCTTCATTTTCTCGAGTTGAGAACGATTCGCCCAATTTGGACCCGATTTTATTGCGACAATATATCTGCATCCATCTTTATCAAATTCCAAATCAATACCTTGAATGCCAGATTTCCAACCGCCATAAACTTTTCTGTTTGTAAAAATTGCCAAATCCATCATTAAATGTTCAAATAAGTGTTTTTCACATAAATAGATTCGATGCTCAATACATCGGTTGATGATTTGTTCAGAAGTTTTCAAATTAATGGATTGGAAGAATTCAAAATCTTTATTTCTGAGAATATCAATAAGAACCAATTTGTTGATGTTATCCACTTTTGATTGATGATATTCAGCCATGGATATTTCAATATAAGTGTGTAATTCCTTAACAAGGAAATTGTCCATATCTTAACCTCTTTATGAAATTGCACATTGATTTGAAAGAAATTTATAGGGACTTATGACACTAACACTAATGACACAAAAATTGGAAAAATATAGGAAAACTGTTTTACTTGTTCTTCAAGATTATTACCTCAGTTGAATTTCATATGTGTATTTATGGTACTACCAGAAATAATTTTCGTGAAACGAGTAACAAATTATCGAAAGTATTAAGCAAATCATCAATTCATTTGAAGCGACCAAAATATTGGTCAATTATTGGACGAAGTTCTGTACCGGCAATTTCAAAGCAATCTAAAAGATCGGTATAAGATCCAGGACCTCCAATAAAATCCCACATTTCTGCTGCCACAAGAACTTCATTATGAAGATCAAATATTCCACGCATAGTCCAACGATTGTAATCTTTTGGCTCATAAGGGTTATATGGGATTGCTATATAAGGGTGAACAGTAATGTTCGGATTTCGATGAAATTCCGATGCAGCCCATGTTAGTAGCATTCGTTTATAGTCTTCAAATCCTCCAATATTTGGTTTTACTGTTTTAATATCCATGAAGTGCAATGATTCATCAAAACTCTCAAGATAGAGATCGAAATTTCTTAATTTTACAGAATTTGCTTTCCCATCTTGACTGACTTCTCTGATTTCAGCAAGCTCTTGCATTGAGTTTGGTACTCTTTTTGCTGTTGTTATTTCATCCATGATTTCTTGTATTTTTCTTTGAGCTCCATAACTAATCAAATTATTTGGTTTGACCTGCATTTTAGCGTGTTTAAATCTACCTTCCGCCAGTTCTAGAGCAATGGGTTCATAAATAGATGAACCAAAAGTGGTATTTAATGATTGGATGAAAGAAAAGAGAGCCATTCTATCTTTCCCCAATAATCGATAGTGAAAAGGCATATTTTCAGTTTCAGGTCGATAGTTACAAAATTTATTTTGTAGGCATAATTTTAAACGATTAATTACTGCCATTTTTCGATCTTGTGATAATGCCATTATTTACCCCTTATTTCGAAGATGAATTACTTTCTCTGAATAGGTTGATTTATCTTTTTCTGTTCGATATAAAACAGGTCTTTTAAATTCCTCAACGATAACCAAGTTACTTTTTTCAGCAATTTTTGGGTAAAGGTTATAGTTATCGTTTGCCACAATAAATATCTCAAATTCTTCTTGTAAGTATTTCTTTGTATTTATCAATACACTAGAAATATCATCAATATATTTTTCTCGAGATTGAATACTTTTTCCTTTTGATTGTGGTCCAATTTCGAATTCATCACGCCGTGTAATATTAAAAAGCTCATAAGCATAAGCATGTTGTTCATGATAGTCTATTAGGCCTACATAGGGAGGACTTGTAAATATTCCTTTTGCTTTCTGCGCCTTCAGTTTAAAATAATAAGTAGGATTAATTTTTGATAATTCCTCTAATAAATTGATGGATTTTGAATCTCCAGTTATACAAATTTGAGTAGTAGAGGTTTTGATTTTTGCAAATTGAGCTAATCTTTTTACAGTATCATTGGCATAAAACTCCCACCAATATGATAGCGAGAAAAGGGGTTTGCAAATTTTATTATGCTTAAAACAATAGTACGGTTCAAGAATCGGTTCGAGTAAAGTTGCTAAATCTGAATGCGTTGTAGCTCTGCAAGACCGTGCTGTTCTACTTAGTATTAATCGAAGGACATTTTTAATTTCAATATCATTAACTTTATTTATTTGATCAAGAAGAAATATAATCTCGCTTTTTATTGGCGGGGTAAACCATTTGTTTAT
The DNA here is from genome assembly GCA_927443345.1 of uncultured Anaerolineaceae bacterium. GTDB lineage: Bacteria > Chloroflexota > Anaerolineae > Anaerolineales > Anaerolineaceae > UBA6107. The sequence goes on from CAKMKJ010000067.1 coordinate 21,414, forward strand.
GAAGCTTTTATTAGAATTTACCTCTTTTACATTCAGGCCGTGCTTTTTTTGTAAATCTAAGAAGGAAATATTGATCTCTTGAATTTTGGTTTTCGAATATTCAGGAAGGTTTATTTCACCGTTTCTAATTCGATATAATATCTCTGGCGTTGGAAAATATTTCTTATTATATTCTGAAACTAATTTTGCCAATTCAACATCGAAGGTTTGCCAAGGATCAGATTCAATATTTATTTTAAGGTTTTTTGTGATTTGATTAATTGTAGTTTGAAGTAATACTAGATCGTAAGTTCCAATTTTAATATTACTCATAAGTGTATTAAATTCTGATATGTCTATACCAATTGAATTTATACCTAACTCATTTGCCTGAACGAGTGTTGTACCACTCCCACAAAATGGATCAATAACAATATCACCAGGGTGAAAATAAACTTCTTTTTTTAAACCATTTGTTTGTTCATTAAGAAAATATTCAACTAACTGAGGAATAAATTTTCCTTTATAAGGGTGTAATCGGTGAACATGTTTTGTTCTTTCAAATTCTTTGAGCTCATTAAATGCAAGTTCCCAATTTAAATCATTACCCACTTTAGATTTCCAATGATCTTCTTCTTTTTGATTTTTTTCATAATAATTCTGGATTTCGATCTTCTTAATTAAAGCCTGTCCAGCACTTGAATGTTTCTTAATCTGACCGTATTTAATTAAGTAAGTAATATTACCCTGCGAAATATTCTTATTAAAAGTCTGATTAACATAGTCAACCGCATTTTCTATTGAGAAATATATTTCGTCCATGTTTTCCTTACACTCATTATTGATTTCAATAAAATCTTACAATGAATTAATAATAGAATAATTATTCTATTATGTCAATGAGATTTTGAATTTCTAGTTGTATTATATCCTTACTAGGTATTTTTTAATAAAGAGTAAATCTTCGTGATAATCTTCAGAAGTTGTGTAATACTTGGCTTTATCAAATTTCAATTTTGTTGTTGAAGTTTACATAATTCAATAGAATCTGTCAGAACATTTTCTTTATCTCTTCAAACTCTTCCACATGATAGATGGATACTTCCAATACTTTGCGCTTCCAAAGGTCTGAGGCTGCCCCCATTTTCGTACACAAATGCGATAAAAATTCTTCTTCATTCGGCAATTGCTGCCACACCTGTGGAAGAAAGGTCGCACGCCTGAATCCGTCTTTGAGAATCACGCCATCCACATTGGGGTTCAGCAGCCCGGGCAGGTCAGCGGGGTTTTGATAGCCGAGCGGCACGGAGGGTGTCAATCTTGAGATTTCGATATGCAGTCTGGATATTTCAGCATTGGTTACCGGTGGAAAGCGGTGATCTTCAAGCGCAGCCTGTCTGGCGTGCTCGCGCACATCTTCTACCAGACTTTGGTAGGCTTCCAGAGATCCGATACAGCCGCGCAAGTCGCCATCCATGGTCAAGGTCACAAAGGAGGCTCCTTTTTGGCTCAATGCATCCGTGAGGTCGGCATCCTGCCATGTGGGAAGGGGGTGTTGGTTGACGGCCTTCAAAATTGTCTGACGCGCCAAGGTCAAAAGAAAATCTTTCTCGTGGTCTGAAAGCGGAATATCCATCACAACTCCAGGGGGTGGTAATCGCGGTTGCCATAGACCAGGGCAGTGCTTTTGTCTTCCTTTCGTGCTTCAAGCACTTCACCAATAAACAAAGTGGAAGTCGGCATTTCGTATCGATGGATCACTCTGCATGCCATTTCGCCCAACCCCTCCGCGATCACCGGGATGTTCTGCGACAAACGAAGGATGGTGAGACCGGCCATGCGATCACCATCGTCGGGGATTACGCCTGCAAAACGATCTGCAATGGATTGCTGGTCGTATGCCAGTAGGGTTACACCAAATAAACCGGTTTGTGTAACCATCTTGTGCGTGCGAGTTTGGTTGGCCAGGGTCATGCAGATACGCGGCGGATCAATGGATATTGAGACCAGTGAACCAACCGTCATACCGTGGATTTTGCCATCCAGTTCGGCGGTGACAATCGAAACCCCGGTCACCCAATGTCGCATCATTTCTCGTAATTCTTTCATATATGTCTCATCAGTCGTGTATTTCCAACTTTTTAAAGGTCCCTTATGAACAGGTTATACTTTGTCAGCCTACCGAAGTCAAGCACAAATGGCCCCAACTATTTGGGTTTTGGCACAAACCTTGCTATAATTCTTAAAGATTATGTCTATTATTGATTCTTCCAGTCAATACCGTGATGGTGAAGAACAGGAAGTCGAATCGACAACTTCCAGTTCAGGCTCTTCAACCACGCCAAAACCTGCTTTAACTCCCAGAGGGAAGTTCAGCATGTTTTCAGGTATTCAATCTATTATTACCTACGCATTTTTATTTGCCACGCTTTTTACCTTGTTTACTCCGGATAATCTCTTTTCGGGTCAAATGCTGACCCGAGTATTTGAAGCATGGCAGGCTAGCCCTGACACTATGACACCACTTGTCACTGAAGTGGCCAGCACGGATATAAACCGAATTGGCATCGTTTCAGGCCACTGGAAGAATGATTCTGGTGCCGTCTGTTCGAACGGACTCACTGAAGAACAGGTTAATCTCAGAATAGCCAGTTTGGTGCAGTCAAAATTGACGGCTGAAGGGTTCCAGGTCGATCTGTTGGAAGAATTCGATTCCCGTTTATCGCAATACAAAGCCATCGCACTGGTTTCGATCCATGCTGACACGTGTGATTTCCTTAATGATTCTGCCACTGGCTATAAAGTGGCTGCCGCGCTTGACAGCGCTTACCCTGAAAAAGCGTCGCGCTTGACCATGTGCATGGTGGACCGTTACGGCAAGACCACCGGGATGCAATTTAAAACCAATACGACCATTGATATGACTTCTTATCATGCTTTTAGCGAAATAAATACTGAAACGACGGCTGCCATCATTGAAGCAGGCTATTTGAACCTTGACCAACAAATACTGACACAAAATCCTGATTTGATTGCACAAGGTATAGTGGATGGATTATTGTGCTTTATTCGTAATGAGAATGTGACACCCACACAGACAAGCCAGACGGCCGTTCCAACCCTGACAAGCCCATGAGCGATCAATCAGCCTATCAACTAAGACTTGCACTGGTTAATGCCCAAATCGCGCTCCAGCAAAAGAACAAAATGGAAGCGAGACGCTGGGCATCCATTGCGATAAAAATTGCGCCTGAGAATGAAGAAGCCTGGATGATTCTTGGGGCTATTTCAAGCCCATCAGCCAGTGTGGATTATCTAAATAAAGTCCTTCAAATCAATCCCAATAACGAAAGGGCGGCTAAAGGCTTAAAATGGGCCGAATCTCGCCTGGATGAATTCCGGGCGACGACTCCCGTAATTCAAGTTGTCGCTCTACCATCAAAAAAACCTGAAGCAGCGCCAGTAGAAATCCCTGCCGTAGATCGAGAGTATATCGCCGAGCCAATTGTGGTTGAGTCGGTGGAAGAGGTTGAACTACAAAACCTTGAACCGGAAATCACCTATGAGACACCAGCAAAAGAACCCGAATTGGCGGTTGAAACGCCAATTGTGGAAGAACCTATTGCACCTGCACCAGAACTTGTCATTGAACCTGCAATTGAACCGGATGTGAGTTTTGAACCCTCCCCACTTGAACCAGATTGGGAAGCCCTTGATTCACTTGGCACAGAGCCCGATTGGGGTTCAATTGAACCTGCCATTCCACCCCTTGGGAAGGTTGAACAGCCTGCGCAAGAGCCTGATTGGACGGCGCTTGAATCCTTGGCGTCAGAGCTTGATCAGAACAAGAGTGACCCTCCGCCGCTGCCAATAGAGAAGGATGAAGACAATTTAACGCAAGAACCAGATTGGACTGCCTTGGCAGCTTTGATATCTGAGCCTGAACAAGCTCCGGCAGAAGCGCCGGTGATGCCATTTATCTCAGATGAAGAATCATCCGCGCAATACTCAGATTGGAAACCCATTGCTTTTGATGCTGATCAACCTGAAGAGGTTAATCAGGCAACCTTTGCTGAAGATTTTTCTGAGCCAATTGATATAATGGCTCGCCTCAATGAAGATAAAGCAGATCGCCAACAAGAATTGATTTCTGAATTCCGACCCGAAAATCAACCAGCGCAAGTTGAAGAGCTGATAACTCAAACACCAAAAACACAAACTAAGACCAAAAAATCCTCTGGTTTATCATGGGCAGCAGTATTGATCATCTTCTTAACGCTTGCATGTTCAGCAGGGGTCGTTTGGGCCGCGATACCTGGTTTGACCGCGCTTTCACGCAGTTCGGCCGCCCCCATCCCTGGCGGGTATTTGAACAAACCTTCTTTGACACCGACACTCACTGCCACACCTACGGCGACGTTTACGCCTACGCCGACTGAAACCCCTACGCCCACCGCCACCGAAACCCCGCTGCCGACAGAGACACCTACAGAAACCCCCTGGCCTTCAAACACGCCAAAGCCTTATGCAGCAGAGCAGCAAAAAATTCCTCAGACTTCGTCAGATTTATCAGGTCGCTGGATTGATATTGACCTCAGTGAACAGCGCCTTTATGCCTACGACGGCGACACTCTGGTTTCATCCTTTTTGGTTTCAACAGGTACCTCCGCCCATCCGACTGTAAAGGGTAAATTTGCCGTTTATGTGAAATATGTTTATGCAGATATGCGCGGCCCTGGTTACAATCTGCCGGATGTTCCCTATACCATGTATTTTTATCAGGGTTATGGCATCCACGGCACGTATTGGCATAATAATTTTGGCACCCCCATGAGCCACGGATGTATCAATATGCTCACCAGTGAAGCAGAATGGGTGTTCAATTTTTCAAAAGTTGGAACTCCTGTAATTGTTCATGACTAATCCTCATGTCTGATTCTCTCGACCTCACTCAATTCTCAAGACGTGAATTTCTACGCTTAAGCAGTGCGGCTTTGATCTCTATGCTGGTGCTGAGCCGCACCTCCTTTGCTTATGCGGATTCAGGCATCCAGCAAAATGCAACCACACCTCTGGGTCGTCTCACCATGAATCGTTTGAATTTGTTTGACATTCCTAATGTGAAGAGTAAGGTGATCCGTAAACTGACCCTCGATGAAGTTTTACCCATCACCAACACGGCCATATCCAGCGATAATTCAACCAACAACCGTATCTGGTATGAGTTAAACGGCGAAGGGTTTATCCATTCTGGCGACGTTCAGCCAGTAGCGAACATACTGAATGAAATGGTTACCAACATCCCGTCGGCCGGGCTGCTGGCTGAAGTAAGTGTCCCTTTTACGGATGCGGTCTATGACCTTCAGAATCCCGAAGAATCAATTCGGCTTTATTATGCCACCACGCATTGGATTCTTGGACTCATCCAAGACAGTGCCGGAAAATGGTGGTATGAAGTTCTTGAAGATTTTTATCAAAAGCGTTACTTTGTCAATCCAAAACATTTACGCGTTATTCCACTTGATGAGTTAACCCCATTGTCACCCAGCGTGCCCACGAACGAAAAACGAATCGAGGTGCGTCTGGCGGATCAATTGGTGATCGCTTACGAGGGTGATACCCAGGTGCAGTTGTTCCGCTGTTCGGCTGGAGAAAACAAAAATGGTGTTTCTTTGACACCCATCGGCAATTTCACCACGGATTACAAACGCCCTTCAAGGCACATGATCGACGGCAACGATCATCACATGAACACTTTCAATTTACCCGGTGTTCCGTGGATTTCTTACATCGATGTTAATGGAATTTCTTTCCACGGAACTTATTGGCATAACAATTTTGGCGTTCCTATGAGCCACGGCTGCATCAACCTGCCTCCAGACTCCGCCAAATGGCTCTACCGCTGGACGAATCCGGTGGTGGGTGTTGGAGAGCAGCGCGCATATAAAATGTTGGGTGGCACACAAGTTTTCATTAGGTAATAATTAATAAACTTCTAACAAGAATCCAATCCACAGGGGTTGGATTCGCTTTATAATTATTACAAGGTGAATAATATGAGTAGAGAACCACTATTTAAAGGTTTGATAATTGATGAATACGATCACCCTGTTTCAACAGGAAGTATTGGCGAAGAACCCTGTTACATCGTAAACGATGACGGGTTCATGCGCCACATTCCTTCAGACCCGGTGGATATGGAAATACTAAAATCTTTTGGTGAGCAGATCAGCGGCAATGAAGAATTAATCGCCGAACAGGCCACCAAAATGATAGGTCAAGATGACCTTTTTACGCATGCGATCATTGAAAACCAGTTGAAGAACATTGATCAGCAATTTACCCAGGTATTGAAAATGGGGCTGCCCGAAGAGACGCGTGTTTATTTAGGAATGATGGGCTTCAAGGTAGTAGTCAATATCCACGGTGATGTGATGCGCATTGATCAACCTGCCGCCAGGTCTGATGAAAATGGAAATGGTGACGATAATGGAGATTAACCCATTGCGCCTTGTTCAGGAGAGTCCTCAATGATGTCCGAGCATATAAAGTCGGTCACCGAAAGTGATTTTGAATATGAAGTGCTTGCTTATTCGCAGAATACCCCGGTTATTGTGGATTTCTGGGCGGAATGGTGTAAGCCATGCAAGATGCTTTCACCCATCCTAGAGAAATTAGTAGGTGAGGCAGGCGGTTCATTCCGGCTTGCCAAGGTGGATGCAGATGTCAACCCCAACCTGGTGTTGAAATACAGCGTCCGCAGCATCCCGACGGTGTTGGCATTCAGTCAAGGCAGCCGCATCAGTGATTTTGCCGGTCTGCAGCCTGAACCCCGAGTGAGAGAGTTTATCAATCAAATTTTACCTCCCAGCCCTGCCAGTTTACTGGTGCAAAAAGGCGACAGTTTGTTGGCAATGGGCGATCTCGAAGGCTCTCGAGAGGCTTATGATGAAGCCCTCAAAATTACTGAGGGTACACCTGGAGCGCTGCTTGGTTTGATAAAGATCAATTTGCTTGAAGGCAACGCGCCTGCAGCCAGAGCCAGCTTGCGGGTCTTTCCGGCCTGTAAAGAATATAACGAAGCGGAACGTCTGCTGCCTTTGATGAAAGCCATGCAAGATGCAGTCAGCGGCACGCTGTATAACGAAACCGATCTTGATCTGGCATTTCAAAATTCCATGCGTCTAGCGCTTCGCGGAAATATGTTCGCCAGCGTGGATGGTATGATGGATATTCTGCGTGCTGATAAACATTTCAGGCGCGAACGCGGCAAAGAAGTGGTACTCGCCATCCTTGACCTGTTGGACCAGGAAAGCGAACTGACGCGTCAATATCGCAAAGAACTGACCAACATCTTGTTCTAATGTAAAGGCTGCCTCATCGGCAGCCTTTTTTTATGCTCAGATTCGATTAAGAAAGCTCTACTTCACCAACACCAATTCACCCCAGGTGGTGGGATTGAACACCGACAACCCGGCGGCGCTTGAAAGCATGGTTACCTTTTTGTAAGAATCAACATTATCATTGTCATTAACATTGACGGCAAAGCCCAACCGCATGCCTGCAGTTGGAGTTATGCCGTATATTGACCAGGGGATGGCAGCTTCAATTCGGTATACCGTTGCAGACTCAAACTGTTTCGAGAAGATCACCTGACTGCGCTTGCCAGCCAGGCTGGAGGGATAAAACAGATAGGCACCAGGCTCAATATCACCTGATTTGCTGCCGGCAGAAATGCCGAGTTGATAATCATCAGAACTCAGACTGGTGGTGTAAAAGTCTCCCAACAGGTTGGTATCAAGCAATACTTCAACCGAGTCGCCATTGTAAATATTGCCTCCGGCATAGGGTTGGTGGTAAATATCATCTGTAATTTTGTAACCAAGATAGAGATAATTATTATCCCAGGCAACTGCAAAAGCGCCTTCAAGATCTGCATGATTAACCCAATTGGCTTTACCCCAGGCGAAGTTCGGCATCGTGTATTTGTTGGTTTTATCCACCCATTCTGCATAAGTGCCATCTTGCACAGGCGCGGTGCCAAGGTAGTTCGCATAAAGCTGCGCGTTGGATCTAACTGCAGGGGCGGATTGCGGTGCCGTTGTGGCTGTGACCACAATCACTACTGGTGCCAGAGTTGCTGTTTCAGTGAGTGTTGGTTCAGGCGTGGCAGTTGCAAGTTCCATGGTTGGCAGAAATGCAGTGCTGGTGGCGATCAAGGGTGGGGTGATGGTCGCCGGGATGTTATGACTGGTATCAAAGAGAGCGGTTAATGTGGCGTTGGGTGTTCCATCCACAGCGGGGCGACTGATGGTGTATCCAAAAGGTAAATTGCAGGCGGTTAGAAACAGCATGCAGATCAATAAACTGGATATTAGAATTGTGTTCTTTTTCATACTTCCTCCACTTAAGGCATGAACCATTTATATCTGAATACATAAGAAGCATGTAATTGCGTTGCAAGGTTCATACGAGAATTATAGTCGGATTCTTGCGATCATAATCAGACGGTTTTCCAAAACAGGTTGTTATTAAAAAAGGTCGTCTCAAGCTTACCTTCATCATGCAGATAAGCCAGATAAGAACGGATGGTACTGCCGACCAGCACGTATTGGTTCCAATCCATGATGAGCCCGTAATAATCGAATGTCACTTTTAAGACGTCTTCAAACGTGACAGGTTCCCGGCACCAGTTGAGCAAGTTTCCGCTGATTTCTACAACTTTTTGACGGTTGGCCGCCACCAGCGGTTTGATATCCTGGCAGGCTGTGGCATGCGCCGGGATGAACCAATTGCCCTCAAGCTTTTCCACTTTATCCAGGGTCGTCAGGTAGGCCGCCACATCATAGATAAACGAAACATGATATTTTTGCAGGATGTTTTCACCCATCATGCAATCTGCGAGGAACCAGACGCCATCATCCGTTTTAACGCCGAACATACCAAAGTAATGCCCCTCAAGTGGCAAGATTTCCAAGCCTGGCGGAAGTGAAACCTTGGTTAGATCGTCTGCTTCAGAAGGCTGCGCCATCAAGAACTTGTTGCGAAGTTCCTTAACCGGGTAACCGCCATAAAGGAAAGAAGATTCCAGAATTGGAAAGCGGTTGAAGCAGGCTTCAATACCGCTGGTGTAGACCGGCACATTCAGGCGCTGCTGTAAAACGGCATTGCCGCCCACATGGTCTGCGTTGGAGTGCGTGTTGAGGATGAGTTTCAAGTCCCAGCCTTGTTCAGCGAGGATGCTCTGCACCTTGCGGCCAGCATCTTTGTCGTTGCCGCTGTCAATCAGACAGACTTCTGAATCACTCAGTTTGTAGACGCCTATCTTGGCAGGGGATTCGATGTAATATGTTTTTTCACCAACTTGATTTAGTTCATACATGGTTGCCTCAATGATTTCCACTCTTCGTCCAGCATGGCAAAGATCATATCGCCGTACCACTCGCCGCGGATGAGCACACTCTTTTAATGTGCGCTTCCAGGCAGAAACCGAGCTCTTTGTTTACCTTGAAAAACACATAGTCCAGGTCGGCTTTAACGACTTCAGAAACATAGCCTTGGCTTGATGCTCAGGTGCGAGCGTATAGCCGATTTCCACTTTGCATCATCCTCCAGAGAATGGATGCCTATGTCCCCTATCAACGAATTGTTTATCAGGTTAAGACCTATTTGCAACCAGGTGTTTTTGGTATTTGAAAGGATTGCCAGGTTTGTGTTTATGAATTCTTCCAAGTCATTACTGCTGTATAGCTTCCATAATTGATAGAGGTAAACTTCAGGAAGACAACGATAGGCATAATAAGTATCTTTATCTTGCGGTTCCAATATGTTGATGATTAATCGATAAGTATAAATTTGTGGAAAATTACCAAGAATTGTTATAACTTTAAACTGCCTGGCTTAAATACTTTGCAAGCAAATAGCTGACCCATTCTCCTCTTTTTCCGCGTTTGTCAAAACTGACAAATCCATCTGCTTTGTAGATGTAATTGATCTTCCAGCCATCATCCTTTATTTTCATGCCCATAATATATACAACAGCATCTTTTACTCCTGCATCATTCATGCGTTTTGCCATGAAGGCGATATCCAGCAATTCGATTATGTTTAATTGATAAGACTGTGGATATGCAATATCAAGGATATGGTTATTGATCGGCTCTTTATTGGATAGCCGCTGAAACAGGTTGTGCTGCAAAAGGTATTCAGTTCCTTTATTAATGGCATCTATTACCCTCACATCTTTGGTTGTCGAAGCGGAAGCGTAATAGATAAGCGCTTTGACCGTTTTTGCGATACCAATAAAACAGGGTGTGGATTTCATACAGCCGCCATACTTTTTGATGCCCTTCCCTTGCCAGGAAGTCTGTTCATTTCTTCCAAACACCTGATAATTCAAAATCCAATCCACTGCAGTTTTTACTAGGGGAAGATCCGCTTGCCCCAACTTCGAAAAAGCCTCAATCAGCATGGCGTTATAACACGGCAGCAGGTCTTCACTTTTTCCGGTAATTGAAAACCCAACTGCCGTGGCATATGTTTTTTGAATATAGTCAAGCAGGTTTTGAGTGTAGTTAAGTCTTTCAATGAATGGAATTTCGGCGAGGGCTAAAATTCTCCAGATGTGGAACAATGAGCTCTTTGAAAAATCTTGTGTGAGTGATTGGACTAATTCAGAAGTTGATAATAATTGAAGAATTGTCTCATCTGACATTTCTTCGCCATTGTCAACATTCATTTTTATTGTTAACCCGGCATCTACCATTTGTTGGTATGGATCCTTGCCTTGTTGAAACGGTCTACCGGGCTTTTGCTGTCTGTTGGATAACCCAAGGCGATAATGCACAGCGGAACCACAGTTTCTGGCAGGCCTAATAAGGATTGGACTGGTTTTACCCTGTCTTTGTCTGGGTGTACCCCCAGCCATACGGAACCGAGGCCGAGGTCGGTGGCTTCAATGAGAATATTTTCTGTGGCGGCTGAACAATCTTGTACCCAAAACCCTTTATTTGTTTCAAGAACCAGATCGCCGCATACCACGATGGCGCAGGCGGCATCCCTGAGCATTTGCGAATAAGGGTGAAACTTTGGAATTTCATACAGGATTTCTTCATCTTTAATTACAATGAAGTGCCAGGGCTGCTGATTGCCAGCAGAGGGTGCTGCCATGGCTGCTCTCAAGAGTGTTTCAATTGTCTCGTCTGAAATTTCTTGTTTGGTGAATTTTCGTATGCTTCGGCGGTTGAAAATGGCATTCATCTCGGGTCCTTTTTTCTTTTATCAAGAGACTGTGTAGCTAATTACTCAATGATCAAAAAGAGTTGATGATTGTGAATAGGGCTAAAGTATACAGATTGATTTTTCTGATGAAAACCGGACCGATAGTTGTCGAATAGTGATTCTTATTAGTATACAGAATGAATTGCAAAAAAGCTAGATTTCAGCCACAACCCTGCACGGAAGACCGGTCATGTCGGCGTATTTGATGGGGTAAGTGTTCGCCGTAAACCGCGCAAAGGGTTTACCCTGCAAGACTTCGTTTAAATTGCACAGATTTTCAACAATAAAAACACCGCAATCTGCGCAGTATTGATCCTTGGGGGTGTGTTCAGATCCTCTTCGAACACCGGCAAAATCGACGCCGATGATCGAGACATGACGTTCTAGCAAAGCATCGATCAATGTATCTGAAAGTTGGGGATGTTCTGAAAAATAAACCTTGCCGCCGTAGCCAACCTTTTCGATAAATCCAGAGTAAAAAGCGACAAACATGCCGCTTTCGATAAGGTTGAGGTCAACATCTTCAAGGCTGATTTCTCGATCTTCAATCTTGCTAACATTAAAAACCACAGCGCTTCGTTTCAGGTTTTCCAACGGGAATACCTTATTCATCACATCAAAATGGGTTCCCATATGCCCGGAAAAGCTTTTTTGTTCGTTTCCGTGGGCGGCTTCAATCATTTCAGGGGTGACGAGTAAGGTGATGTCGATCAACATGAAAGCTTTTCCTTATTTTTCTAAGATTGGAAGGCTTTTTTCAAGATGTCAATACGTTTGGCAATGATCTGCTGCACCAATTCACTTGATTCTGCTATTTCAAATCCGTGGATGGTGCCGGTTGTTTTGTTGAGCTCAACCTGTACGCCGTTTTTCTGCAGCGCTTCTGCAAAATTGATCCCTTCATCACGCAGACAATCAAATTCAGCCACTTCAATATAGGTGGCAGGCATTTTATCCAATGAAGTGGCTTCAACTGGCGATACGTATTCTTTTTTGTCAGGCATTCCGTCGCTGAGATACAACTTCCACATTTTTGCAGTTTGTTTTGAGTTCCATAAGGGTGTGTCTATGAAATTTTTTATGGAATCAGTTTGCTGTCTGGCATCTGTGACCGGGTAAATCAACATTTGAAAACATGCGGTCGAAGTGTTTCTATCCATAGCCATCAGATTGACTGCAGCAGCCAGATTGCCGCCAGCGCTGTCGCCGCCAATTGCGATTTTGTTTTTATCTATGCCAAGTTCTTTTGAATTGTGATGAACCCATTCGAAAGCAGCATAGCAATCTTCAAGACCGACCGGAAAGGCATGCTTGGGGGCCAATCGGTAATCCACATAGACGACTTTACAGGGTGTTTTTAGCGCATAATTACAGACCAACGTTTTTAGATAAGGGGAGGCTTTCAGGACAAAGGCACCGCCGTGTAAATAAACCAGACAAGGGGCGTCATTTTGAATATCAACAGGTTCAAAAATTGATACTTCTATCTGACCGCCTAGATAACCCGGGATGCTTTGTTTGGTTACCTTCACCCCTTCTGCAAGTTTTACCATATTGAATCCGGTTGAAATAACACCATTCAATAGCGGTAATACCCACGGAGACAAGGGTAATTGGATTTTTTCGTATTTTCTAAAATCGGCGTGGATGTTGTATTTACTCATTTTTTCTCATTTGATTAAATTGTTTGAATTTTTCTTTTGACTATTTTCTATTTCTTAAGTAAAACCTTGAATTCAACAACCCCTCAACTTGATGATATTGATTATTATTTTTCACGATGTATTCACGGAATTTTATCTACTAATTCTACCCGTTTATGAACATATATCGACGTAATTCTGTGATTATTATAATGTTCGACAAATCGGAATTTGGGGGGGTCAAACTAAGCCCAGCCGGATTGAACCATTAGAACTCTTTCAGGTTGCTCAGAAAAGTATTTTTTGAGCGATTCTCAACTAAGAATAACGAGACAGCGGATAAACCTTTCTTAGTGGTACAACTGTGTGGTTTACACTGATAATCGAGATTTTTATCCAATATATTTAACATATACCTGACATGGATTGCTTTCATCCCATAGCGTTGGAAAGACCTCCAGTTTCTTAAAACCGATTTTTTCATAAAAATGATTTGTAATATCATATTCCTTGCACACACCGCTTTGAAGGGTTTTCACCTGAACATATTCGTACCCATTCTTTTTAGCATAATCTAAAAAATGATACCAAAGTTCAGTTCCTATTCCTTGATGATGATACTTTTTAACGATGCCCATGACATATATTTCACACGTACAGCTACTTGTTTCTTTGAGCACTATGAAACCATTTGGTGTTCCATATTTGTCATAAGACGCCCAAAATGGCATGTCTTTACTATCTGCAATATACTTCTGAATGCTGTCTTGCAATCCAAACCATTCTGGTAATTCATACAAGATGCTTGATGATATATTTTCCTTTTTTTCAACATCAGTAACACATATCACCATGAGGAACCTCCACACCAATCTCCGATTTACAGTTTAGTTGATGATAAATATACCACCGCCTCATCATGGCGCATCTATGGAAAGCGAACAATCTGAGTAGCGTCAATAAGATCATTTCCTGCTTTCACTAATAATTGAACAACTCCTGCCAGGGTGGCGGGGTCGCATGAAATATAGACGACTTTCTGCATATCAGTTTCAAACTGCCTGCAAATTTCCTTGCATCAATGGATGTAACCAAATTTCTGCAACACTTGTAAGGTGGTATTTTAAGTGCCACTGCCTACGATGTTGTTGCCATATTCACCACATCAGGTTTCACTCTTTGAAACAGGAACAACCCAGCCAGTATAATTAACCCACCAACAATTGTGGCTGTGGATGGAACTTCTTTGATCAAAATGAAACCAAGAAATGTAGCCAAAAAGGGTGTCACAAACATAAAATTGGTCACATCGCTGGTTTTTTCAGCCGTTACAAGTGCCTTACTCCACCACAAATAGGCAATCGCGCTGGGGAAGACTCCCATAAACACAATGGCAAACAAATGACGACCAGGCGCTGATATTAGTTGTGGGGTTGCGTGAGGAAGGTTAAAAAGCAGCAAGATGGTTCCCGCAAAGACGCTATAGGCTGTCGCTTGCAGGGCTGTATATTTTTTAATGGTGTGTCTTTGAAGCAGGTTGTAGATGCTGATGCAGATTGCCGAACCTAACATCCATAGTATTCCAATATTGATGGTAAAAACGCCATCCCATAGCGTCAAGACCAAAATGCCACAAAATTCAATGGCGATGGCAATCCATCCGAGTAACCGTATTTTCTCTTTGAAGACGATGAGTGAAAATACCGCTGTGAAAATCGGCGCAGTTGAAATAATTATGCTGGCCGTGGCAGGGGATATCGTGTCGGCGCCTATGTTAAAAAAGGTCATATAGATTGAAAAACCGGCTGCGCCTGATGCAAGGAACAAAGGGATATCTCTGAGCTCTGGTAATCCTATCCGTTTAATAAATGCAAGAAATAGGAAGAATAAGGAGGCGCAAAGATATCTGAGAACCCCAATGGATGAAGGTGAGAAATATTCAAGTGCAATTTTTGTAAAAACAAAAGCCGATGACCAGAGCAATATAGTTCCAACAGCATAGAGTCTTGAACGATTTTGATTTGATAAATTCATTCTGGTTCATCCATGAAATTTTTTATGCTGCAAAGGCAGGGCAAAACTGCCAAGAATTATTTATTGTTTACGAGAACTGCGACACATTCCACGTGATAGGTCTGCGGAAAGAGATCAAAGGGTTTGACGCTTTCGAGTGAATAACCTGCTGCCACCAATTTTTGAATGTCTCTTGCCAGGGTGGCGGGATCGCATGAAACATAGACAACCTGCCGGGGGGCAGCTTCAATGAGCGCTGCCATGGCCGTCGGGTCAAGCCCCGCGCGTGGTGGATCGAGCAGCACGGCTTGAGGTTTCAGCTTCAATTCAGGCAGTATCTCTTCAACAGCACCAATATAGAGTGATACATTGTCGAACTCATCCAGGTTGACGGCAAAATCATTGCAAGAGGATTCAGCTAGTTCAATGCCAATCAGGCTCTTGACCTTCGGCGCAAGAAAAGCGGAAAACAATCCGGCCCCACAGTAGGCATCTATAACCGTCGATTTTTTATCAACTTTTAATAGCTCAAGCACATATTTGACCATGGCTTCAGCCTGGGGCAGGTTGACTTGAAAGAAGGAAGCCGCTGAAACCCTGAAGGTGCGTCCCATTACTTGCATGAGTGAATAGTCTTCACCCGCCAGCAGCAGGTCTTCCTCCGGGCCGAGCAAGACCACCGACAGCGGAATATCCACTGAAAATTCGGGTGGCTGTGGAGTGTTGCTTTCAAGCCCCACCAGCAGTTCTTCATCCGAGCCGCAGCGGATCGAGACGCGCTGAATGCCGGCATCCGCTTCCAGTTCCAACTGAGGCCACAAGGCGTTGATCTCCGGCAGCGGCAGGTGGCACTCGCGGATCTCCACCACGCCGTTGGCGCCAGCGCGTTGGTAGCCGGGCTTGCCAGTCGGAGAGAGATGAAATTGCACTGTGTTGCGGTAGTTCCATTCCAGCAGCGAACCGACAATCTCTTTCACTGGCGGCGCCTCAATCTTGCCGATGCGTTTCAACAGATCGGTCACAATTTCTTGTTTCAGCGTCAATTGGTCTGCATAGCCCAGGTGTTGATAATGGCAGCCGCCGCACTCCATAAAATGCGGGCAGCGCGCTTTGATTCGTTTTGGCGATTCACGTAGTACACGCTTGATTCGTCCACGCGCGAAGCTTTTCTTGCTGTCAACAATTTCCGCTTCCACACGTTCGCCGGCAATCCCGAATGGAATGAAGATGGTTTTGCCGTCGGGTAACTTTCCGATGGTGTCTCCTCCAAAGGAGTGAGTTGTCAGTTCAATTTCGTAAGTAGGGTTCATATCAGCACCTGTATTTTTTGTCGAAAGGAACTATACCTTAAAAGCCAAAAAAAAGTGGACGAAAAGCATTGACTTACCTCGCAAGGTCGGGTAAAATTTTGCTCACATTCAGGAACAACGCGGGCGTGGTTCAGTTGGTAGAATGTCTCCTTGCCAAGGAGAAGGTCGTGGGTTCGAATCCCATCGCCCGCTCTAACTAAAAGACTCGTAAGGGTCTTTTTGTTTTAACCCTGTGGGTTTGAACACCCCTGCGGGGTACAGTTGTCTCATCGCCTGCTCAACCAAAAATAACTTGTAAAAGTCTTTTTTGTTTCCCAACCTGTTACCAAAAGTTCAAAAGTGGACACGTTTAAAGATGAAAAGTGGACACTCTGGTAAGAAAGCGAATTAACGATCAAAAGTGGACTCCACGGAATTTTGAGGATGGCATTGTAAACGAATAAACCATCTTGCGATCA
>CAKMKJ010000068.1 GCA_927443345.1 uncultured Anaerolineaceae bacterium
GGATGTTGGTAGAGGTGGTTATAGGGTTCAATGTCATTGTCTACCGCCCAGGCAATGGTTTCGCCCAATTTGGTTTTCCAGGCATCGCCTTCGCCAAGTTGAAATATTTCTCCAACTTGTTTATCGCCGTAATATTTGTCACCCATATTTGAAAAAACGGCTGCCGAGTAACCGAAATCAGGGTGCGCCTGAGAAAAATGCCATAACAAGCCCAGACCGGAATATTGCGAAGGTGTTCCATCCGGGTTGATGTAAAGCTGATCGGCAAACCAGAGGTCATCGAGGGTAATGATCAGGGGCTTCTTGCCAACAGGAACCACAAAAGTGCCATTCAACCAATCTTCCAAAGACACAAGAGAAAAACCGTTATCATATAAAGTTTGGATTTCGGCTGTGAAATCGGAAAATGTCATTTTTGTGGAATCAGTTTCAGTATCATCAGGTTTGAAGCGATGATAAAGCAGTATGGGTACCTTAATATCTCCACTCCAAACCGTTGCATCCAAGTAGAATGGAATTTCAGTGGGGGTTGGCGTGACCGTGGGCGTGGGGGTCTGCGTAGGTAGTGGGGTGCTGGTCGGTGTCTCAGTAGGACTGAAAGCAGACGCAACCGAACAACCTGTAATTGAAATGATTACAACCAAAGCAGCCAACCCATACAAATAATAGTGTTTTTTCATTCAATCTCCAATAGTACTGATGACTGCTTTATGGATTATTCCTTGGTTCCCACTACGCCATCTGATTAAGACTAATTCTACCCTATTCCGGTTCGATTTATAAAATGTGCCAGAATTTTTTCTTCGAGCTGTTTGGATTCTTCCACCATGTATAAAACTTTGGTGATCAGATTACTGGCAGCATCAGGATGCTCAAGGTTATGAATATTGATGCGCACATTTGCGGCAGCGCTTTTAAGTCCGCCGGCTGCAAGAGCTGAAGCTGAAAGAGCATCAGAGATGGCGTTCAGGTTACCCAATTCTGCCGCGACCAGAGCTAACTTCATCACCTCCAGGCTCAGTTCTGCCGAGTGGTATGGTACACGGGTAGCTTGCAAAGTGGCAGCTTCCATGGCGGCAGCTCTTATGGCTAGCTGATCTGCAGAATCTTTGGGCAGACGTACAGCCTGCAAAAAGGCGTCAAATGAGGCAGCATCATCGGCGACAGCGTCTTGGAGTTGGAGTTTGAGTTCTTCAGCTTGCTTTATCATTTGGTGCATCTGAGGTTCAACCTCTGCATATTTTTTCTTACCAAGGGTCACCTTGCCAACCATGGCTACCAACGCCGCAGCAGAAGCTGCCGCATATGCAGCAGCAGAACCTCCTCCGGGGGTTGGGTCAGCACTGGCCAATTGATCTAGAAATTCAAACCTGGATTTTTGAGTTGCTTCAGATTGGGCGACTTCATAAAGCCGGTTTTCAAGAATTTGCTCCGCTTTAAAACCGTCCAACTGGGTGTACCATACTGCAGCATCAATCAAGGCATCTTGTGGGATCAGGCCGACAAGTTCACTATGATGGATGCCCACACCATAACGATCTGCTTCGCGGCGAACGGCTTCAACTACGCGCGCCACGGGGGTTTGCCTGAAATTGGTCATATTCATTGAGACCTGTGCACGTTCGTCCACCATTACACCCATAGCCTTGATAAATCGAAATCCACCTGAAGAATGGCGCATGGCTTTGGCAATTTTTTGCGCAATGCTGAGATCATTGGTCGTTAAATAAATATTGAAGGCGATTAATGGCGCTCTTGCGCCAATCACGGTCGCGCCAGCAGTGCCGAGTCTAGAGGGACCGAAGTCGGGCTTACGTTCAGGGTTGATAAGAATATCGGCTTTCAAACCTTCATACTGGCCTTTGCGGATGGTTTCGAGGTTCTGACGTTCAGGCCGGCTGGCGGCTTCTTCATAAAGGTAAACCGGTATTGAAAGCTGCTCGCCTACACGCTTTCCAAGACGCTGCGCCATCTGGATGCAATCTGCCATAGTAATACCAGAAATAGGCACAAAGGGAACAACGTCCGTAGCGCCGACGCGGGGATGCGCGCCGGTATGTTCATCCAGATTTATTAACGCTGAAGCGGTCTCAATCGCCCTGAAGGTAGCTTCTTCCACCGCGCCAGGCTCGCCCACCATTGTAACCACGGTGCGATTGTGATCAAGATCAGAATGTTTATCCAATACCTGTACACCTGCGACGGCTTGAATGGAGCCGACGATCTTTTCCACTACATCTGCGCGGCGTGCTTCTGAAAAATTGGGGATACACTCAACCAGGGTTTTGGGCATTATTCATCCTCTAATGATTGAAAATTGTACTTAGAAAAAATTACAACCTCTTACAACGAACTTAATTTGTGTTCATCCGAGATACAGGTTGTTACTCAGGCCTCTCCATTTACTGATGGAGAGGGGCAGGGGTGAGGTAATGATTAATACATTCTTCCTAAAATATCAAAGCATTTTGTTCATTTAATTATAATCCTTCGCAAAGCGCTAAAAACCTAGACGTCAAATTGTTTGGCTTGTTCCCAAAAAGCATCCATCTCGGCGAGGGACATTTTCTGCATGTCTTTGCCAGTCAAACGCGCCTGCTCTTCAATGTATGCGAAACGCTTGCGGAATTTGAGGTTGGTCTGCCGCAGCGCGGATTCTGAATCCACTTTATACCAACGAATTACATTAACCAAAGCAAACAAAAGGTCACCCAATTCTTTGGCGCGTTCTTCATCATTGGCTGCCGTCTTTACTTCTTCCAACTCTTCTGCGACTTTGTCTAGCACGGGTAGAATGTCAGGCCAGTCAAAACCAACCCGGGCAGCACGATCTTGAATGGCTTGCGCCTGAGCCAGCGCAGGATAAGAGATTGGTACCCCGTCCAGCATCCCTTTTCTGGATTCATCCCCGTTTTTAAGCCGCTCCTGCCCCTTCAGAGACTCCCAATTCTGAACTACATCTTTCTCGCCACCGACGATCCAATCTTTGAATACATGAGGATGCCGATAGACGATCTTGCGGTTGATGCCAGAAATCACATCTGACATGGTGAATTCGCCTGCTTCTGAAGCGATCTGGGCATGTAAAAGGATTTGCAGCAGAATATCGCCCAACTCTTCTTTGAGACTGCCAGAATCGTGTTGGTCAAGAGCATCCAGTGCTTCGTAGGTTTCTTCGAGCAGGTAGGTACGCAGTGATTCGTGCGTCTGCTTTTTGTCCCACGGACATCCGTCTTCAGGTGCCCGCAGGTGAGCGATAATCTCTTGAAAACTTTCTAACGAGCTATCTTGCGAGGTTGGAGGCACAAATAATAAGGTGATAGGGTTTGTAACCTCGCCTAGCTGGGCCAATGTGCATTTATCCCAACTAATTTCACCATCTTCTTTTTGGATCAATGAGTGCAGCAGATGCGCTTGTGGAAACAAAGCGGATAAAAGTTTTTGAATTTCAAGTAATTTTTCGTTTGTTTCAATGGAATATATCAAAATGCTGTTATCAGCCGAAAATGGAGGATGATGTTTATTTTCTAATAATAATGCATCAACGGTCACCAGTGCAGCTTGAGGATATTGTGCAAGCAAGCTGGTTAAACCAAATGCCATGTCTTCGCCCCTGTGGATGACCACATTAGCAGAGGGTAGGTTTTGACTGAGGCAGAGACCAACCTGGTCGGCGATCATTGGCACGATTGGGGTTAGGTACAATATAGTTGCGCCCTCATTAATATTAGCAAGCGTTTGCTGTTTCCACTGCGCTAAAGATTGATCCCCCATTTTTGTAAACAATTGTGCATTGGCGACATGTTCCATTTGTAATAAGTTCATGGCGGTTGATCCGCGCGCGATTGCCAGATCAAAATCACTTAAGCGGCGAATATTCTCTACAGCTTCAGATCCCAATCCACAATAGATAAGTTTATAGTTTTTAGCCATGGTCACCTCAAAAACAACCTGAAACGGTGTTTACCAAGCAGTTAAAACATTGAGATGCAATCTGCCTGGTAAAGGATTGAAAATAGCAGAGAACTCTACTACTTTCGATCCAACCGAAGATGATTGCATCTCGCTGTAATCAGATTCAAAATCTGAAGAAGTTTTAACGTTTGGTATAAGTAGGTGCCTTACGGGCGCGTTTCAAACCTGGCTTCTTACGTTCCTTGATACGGGGATCACGGGTAAGGAAACCACCTTTACGCAGACTGGCGATGCTATCGATATCCAGTTTGACCAAAGCGCGGGCAAGCCCAAGTTGTACTGAATCGGTTTGACCGGTAACGCCGCCGCCGTAAACAGTAGCTGTGATATCAAAGGTCTCGCGATCTTTTGATACTGCAGCCAGAGGTCCAAGGATGGCTTCCATGTCTCCGATACGTGGGAAGTAATGTTCCAGCGGTTTGTCATTAACCGTAAATTTACCTGTACCGCTCATGATACGAACACGAGCTGAACTTTCTTTTCGGCGACCAATACCTTCATAATATTGAACTGGCATATTCGTCTAGCTCCTTTATGCTACTGGTTTCGGGTTTTGTGCAGCATGTGGATGTTCGCTGCCGGCATAAACCTTCAGCCTTTTGAAAATCGAACGACCCATGCGGTTGTGAGGCAGCATACCCCACACAGCAGCAGTGATCACGCGATCTGGATGAACACGCATTTGCTCCTTCAGGCCTACGGTTTTCAAACCACCGGGGTATCCTGAGTGTTTGTAGTAATTTTTGGTTTCGAGTTTCTTTTGGGTTATGGCAAGTTTATCAACATTGATCACAACCACGACATCACCCATTTCAACACCGGGGGTGAAAGAAGGCTTGTGTTTGCCAAGTAAATAATTGGCAATCTGTGTTGACAGACGACCGATGCCCTGACCTGCAGCATCAATCAAAAGCCACTCTGGTTCTTGTCTTCCTTTTAGGACGTAAGTCTTGTCCAGCATAGTCTCTCCGTTAGCCTGTATTCTCAAGCCATGTATCTAATTTTCCGTTTGATCAACTGATCCTTGTATTCTGCCTTCGTAAGCAACTTTGGAGAGAACCAAACCATGAGATGGGGCCAAACCCGGCTTGATAATCACTCTTTCGCTTAATCCCTTTATCAGGTCTTCAAAACTGAAAGCGCCTCTGGCAAATTGCACCTGCATATAAACCAGGCGCCTTACCATGTGATAAAGAAATGCGTTGGCCTTGATTTCATAAATCCAACCGCCGTCCTTTTCAGTCCAATTGCTCGTGTAAATTTCACGAATAGTGGAGCTGCCAGGTTTCATTGCCCGACCGAATGAGGAGAAGTCGTAGCGTCCAATGAAAGGAGCGGCTGCCTGATTCAGCAGTGTTCCCTCCAATGGAGGCCAGATCCTCCATGCATATCGTTCAAGCAGCGGTTGATTTTGCGGAGCATGATAAAGTGTGTAGAAATAAGTCCGGCTTGAAGCGTCATAACGGGGGTGGAATTCAGCCTCCGCGCGGGAGATACTTTGCACTACTGCATCTTGCGGCAATTTGGCGTTCAGGGCGTTGAGAAGAATTTCGTCTTCGTGCCGCCATTCCAGTGAAAAAGAAACGATCTGCCCGGTAGCGTGGACACCCGCATCGGTTCTGCCGGCGAAGAGGATGGTATCCTCCTGCCAGCCGAGTTGCGATAAAGCGGCTTCCACAACTGCCTGAACAGTACGCGTTTTTCCCTGGCGCTGAAAACCTGCGAAATCAGTGCCGTCGTAAGCAAGGATAAGTTGGTAACGTGCCATTCCTAGCCGTCCCTGATGGAACGAGCTATTCTTCTACAAGTTCGATCAAGACCATATCAGAGGAATCTCCGAGTCGTGGTCCTAATTTCAAAATACGGGTATATCCACCATTGCGGGTTTCGAAGCGGGGACCAATTTCATCAAACAATTTTTTGACCATGGTGGCATCGCCCAAACGTGCAGCAGCCAAGCGACGGGCATTCATTTTGTCTGTGTCACTGCCCTTGATACTTCGGCGAGCAAGGGTAATCAATTTTTCAGCCTCACCGCGGATGAATAAAGCTTTAGCGCGGGTGGTTGTGATTTTTTCGTGAGTAAACAGTTGATTGATCATGGTGCGGCGCAAGCCCAACCGTTGATCTTTAGTTCGTCCTAATCGATATCCAGCTACATTATGACGCATAATACATCACTCCACATCTTTATCGTCTTGCATGAAGCCCTTTTCTTTCATCTTGTCGCGCAATTCATCCAGGCTTTTTTCGCCAAAATTGCGGATCGACATGACGGCTTCTTCGCCTTTTTCAAGCAGTTCAAGTACATCACCTACATTAGTGATGCCAGTACGCTTCAAGGAATTGAAGACACGAACTGAAAGATCAAGATTTTCAATCGGCGTTTCGGCTGCTTCACTGGTCAAATGGCTGCCAGAGACTTCTTTTTCAACACTCATCATTAAAGATTCTTCGCTGATGCCTGAGATAAATCGCAGGTGATCAATCACAACCTTTGAGGCGTTGCCGAGCGTCTTTTCCGGTGCAATCGTGCCATCGGTCCAGATTTCAAGAACAAGGCGATCATAGTTAGTACTTTGACCGACACGCGCTGACCCAACGGTGAAATTCACACGTTTGACTGGAGAATAGATTGCATCTACTGGTAATTCGCCAAGAGGAAGTTTTCCACTGCGATCACCGGCAGGAGAATATCCACGGCCTCGATCAACAGTAAAATCGATATCCAGCTTGGTCTTGGCATCATCTACCGTGAAAAGGTAAAGATCAGGGTTGACAATTTCGACTTCAGCAGGCGCTTGAATGTCGGCAGCTGTCACTTCACCAGCACCACGTACATCGAGGTGCAAGTGAGCGGTATCGCCTTCATGCAGGATCATACGGATCTGTTTCACCTGCAGGGTGACTTGAATAACATCTTCACGAACACCAGGGATGTCACTAAATTCGTGCATCACATCTGACACGCGCATAGATGAAATCGCAGCACCATCCAGTGAAGACAACAATACACGCCTCAGTGCATTACCGAGGGTATCGCCAAATCCACGTTCAAGCGGACTGATGATAAACTTTCCATAATTGCGAGCTTCTGCTTCTCGCTCGACTTTAGGTGTTACCATATTAGTTAAAGCGCACACATTTACCCCTTTCCGATACCGAAACGTATCCTATCTCTGGGTTAATGGACATTAGCGTGAGTAATACTCCACGATCAATTGTTCATTCAAGCTGCCATCAATCTCAGCTCGTTCAGGAAGACGTAACATTCGACCAGAAAGATTCTTAAGATCACGATCCATCCAAATAGCGCAAGGGCGCTTTTCAGCAAAATCGGGAAGTTGCTTGAAAAAGGTCAATTTCTTGGCAGAATCAGTTGCTGAAATGGAATCACCAGGCTTCAAAAGCATGGATGGAATGTCAGCACGACGGCCATTGACCACGAAATGGCCATGATTGACCAATTGGCGAGCCTGAGCACGACTATCAGCCAAACCCAAGCGGTAGACCGCATTGTCAAGACGCATTTCAAGAGTTTGCAAGAGATTCAAACCGGTCATACCACGGGTGCGAAGGGCAATTCCAAAGGAACGGCGGAATTGACGTTCGAGCACACCATACACCCGGCGGGCACGCTGTTTAGCGCGCAATTGACGGGCATAATCGCTCTCACGTTCTGAACGACCTTGTTTGGTTTTGCCATGTTGACCAGGAGCATATCCGCGTTTTTCAAACCCGCATTTGGGAGTGAAGCAACGGCTGCCCTTTAAAAATAATTTTTCGCCTTCTCGCCGGCATAATCTGCATACCGGACCAGTATATTTTGCCATAATTTCCTTCTCCTAAATTACACGCGGCGTTTTTTCGGAGGCCGGCAGCCATTGTGAGGTACCGGTGTAATATCAGCTATGGAACGGACTTTCAGTCCCAATGATTGGACAGCACGAATGGCAGATTCACGTCCGGGACCAGGTCCCTTGATGATCATGTCCACTTCCTGGACACCCATATTCTGGGCTGCCTTGATCGCCTGCTCGGCGGCTAAACGGGCCGCAAAGGGAGTGCTCTTGCGGGAACCTTTAAAGCCAGCGGAGCCAGAACTGCCCCAGCAGATGGTGTTTCCCTGCTGATCGGTCACGGTCACAATTGTGTTGTTGAAAGAAGCAAAAATGTGAACCTGTGCCGAGGACAGTGTGCGCTTGGTTTTCTTGGTAGTGCTTGCGCGACGCGTTGAGCGTACATTTTGAGCCATATTTCCTCGATATCCTGTTTAATCTTATTCGTCATCCAACTTGCGCGAGTAGACCAGGTTGCCGCGGGGGAGAGAAGGTACCCCACCCAATCCATCAAGCAAATTAGATTATTTCTTTGCAGCTCCACGACGACGGCCGCGACCGGCAACAGTCTTCTTCGGACCTTTGGCAACGCGTGCGTTTGTGCGCGTGCGTTGGCCGCGGCAAGGAAGATGGTGACGATGGCGCATGCCACGATAGCAGCCAATTTCGACAAGGCGTTTGATGTTCATCTGCACTTCACGGCGCAGATCACCCTCTACTTTGAAATTCTTGGTGATGTACTCACGCAAGGAGGCTACTTCAGTTTCCGTCAGGTCTTTGACCCGAGTATCGGGACTAACCTGGGTGGATTTAATGATTTCATTGGCGCGAGTAGGGCCAATACCGAAAATGTAGGTTAACCCTACTTCAATACGCTTGTTACGTGGAAGATCAACACCTTCAATTCTCGCCATATGTCCTTACCCTTGTCGCTGTTTATGCTTTGGGTTTTCGCAGATCACAAATAAAACACCACTGCGTTTTACAATTTTGCATTTTGCGCATCGTTTTTTAATGGATGGTGCAACTTTCATTTTATTGCTCCTTTATACAAAAGGTACTGCTATTAAACCGAAGTTTTGATTATACTCGCGTTTATGCATTCCGTCTAGGATTGGATGCGTCACCCTGCGTAGTAAGGATCAGCGGTCCATTTTCAGTGACTGCCACTGTATGTTCATAGTGGGCGGTCAAAGAACCATCTGCTGATGAAACAGTCCATTGATCTGGGAGCACTCTGGTATTCGGAGTGCCAACCAAAAGCATGGGTTCCAACGCGATGGTCATCCCAACTCGGAGCACCAGTCCCCGGCCGGGCACACCATAATTCGGGAGTTGAGGTCCCTCATGCATGGCGCGTCCTACTCCGTGGCCTGTGTATTCACGGGTAACGTGAAAACCTTGGCTCTCTGCTACGTTTTGGATGGCTGCAGAAACATCACCAATGTGATTACCAGCAACCATCTTTTCGATCCCGGCATAGAGGGCGTTTTCAGCAGTATCTACCAGCTTTTGTGCAAGCGGGTCGACCTTACCGACAAACGCAGTGAATGCAGAATCACCGACAAAACCTTCATAGACCGTTCCACAATCCACCGAGACGATATCCCCTTCTTTTAGCTTGCGCTTACCGGGGATGCCGTGCACCAGTTCGTAGTTGACACTGACGTTGGTGCTGGCAGGATAAGGATAAGGGCCGGGATAGCCCTTGAACGGACTATAACAACCGTATTTTCGCAGCACTTCTTCGGCTGCGGCATCAAGATCGGCAGTGGTGACACCGGGTGCAATGATGGCTCTGGCGGCTGCCAGTGCTTCTGCATTAATCCGTCCGGCCTCGCGCATAAGCACAAGTTCACTTTCAGATTTGATAGTAATCTGCCGATCCCAAGACATGTTGTTAAGCTTTCTCCAAAGCAGCTAGCATGGCAACGGTGACATCCTCGATAGATTTTGTGCCATCAACTTCAGCCAGCAGATTGAGATTTCGGTAATACTCGATGAGCGGTGAGGTCTGGGCGGTATAAACCTTGATGCGGTTCATTACGGTCTCAGACTTGTCATCGTCGCGTTGATAAAGTTCAGAACCATCCAGGTCGCAAACACCCGC
>CAKMKJ010000069.1 GCA_927443345.1 uncultured Anaerolineaceae bacterium
GCCACCAGTTGCCGAGAAAAAAGAAGAACTGCCCGACTGGCTCAAAGAGATCAAAGCTGGATATTCAGGTAAAAAATCGGACTCTGAACAGGAAGAACCAACCCTTGAATCCGTTTCGCCTTTTGCTTCGACCCCGGTTGATGACCAAAAATCAGTACCCGCCAGCCAGGATCGTGGCGATGATACCGATGAGTGGTTAAGCAGATTAGCCGCCTGGAAACCCACTGATGCAGAAGACCAACCAGTTATTAGTGAACCAGGTGCAGTAGATTCTAACGATGCTGAGCCTGAAACAACATTGACGCCAATGGAAACAGCGCCGAAACCTCAATTTGACATGGATTCTTTAGCTGCCTTGAATCAGGCAGAATTTCGGCCATTTGAAACCAAACGAGGCAGCGGATGGCAAAAGCTTAATGCTGATGAACTTGAAGCTGAACAACTAGATGACCCTCAACTAGAAAAACAATTGTCTTTTGAAGACTTAAGCGCCGCTGAAGAAGAGCTGACGCTTGCCAATTTTGATATTAATGCCCTGCGTGAGACGATCGCCGTGCAGCAAACCGATCCTGATTACTTTAGTGAGAAAACACCTCCTCAAGACGATGGCGAATTGGATGACGAAGATCTGACGGATGATGATTTGCAGGACTTTAACCTTCCAGGTGCTGATAAAAGAGCTCCGTCGTCACCTGAAGAATCGGTTTTTTCAGACGAGCAGCCTAAACTTCATGTTGATAGGTTTGATCCATCCCCATTTGTGCCGGATGATTTGCCCGATTGGCTGGCAACCGCCAAGCTTGGAAACCATGAAAAGCGCACCAGCGAACCCACCTCAGAAGACCTGGATGGCAGCGAATTGGCAAATGAAATAGATAAAGCCAACATGCCCGAATGGCTGCAGGCAGCGCGTGCTCCGACCCCCGATACGGATGGGTTGAGTGGCAACCTTCCATCTGAATCTAATGAAGCAGGCTTACTTGCGGGCATCTCTGGCACACTGCAAACCCCAAACTTTGGTGTTGATATCAGAAAGCCGGTTGGATACGGGTCAACACTTAAAGTATCTGAACGGCAAAAACACAGCGCCAATCTGTTTGCCAACCTCGTTGATGAAACATTTGATGAGAATGACGTAAAAATTCCCCAAAAAACGAAAAACCGCCACATCATCTGGCGTTTGGTGCTGGCGGTTTCAATGATTTTAGTCATTCTACTTTCAGCGACCCTGTTTGCACCCTTTATAATTCAGCCAGCGCTTTTCCCACCTGAAGTCGTTTCTGCCTATGACCAGGTGGATACGATCTCCGCGGAGAAACCTGTACTGCTAAGTGGCGATTTTGAGGCTGCTGTAGCCGGGGAATTATCCTGGAGTTCGCAATCTTTGCTTGAACACTTGATGCGTCGAAACTTGAATTTAGTAATCTTGTCCAGCAATCCCTCTGGCTCAACCTTGATGACCCAGTTGATTGATAAAGCTGCTAAAAATGTTGATGGTTATGATCTTTCATCCCACGTGGTTACTTTGGGCTACCTACCCGGAGGAGCTACTGGTGTGCAATTATTGGCGGGCAATCCGCGTGCGGCCATGCCTTACACGCATAACCTTGATGTCGCCTGGAATTCTGATATTCTCAACTCGGTAAATTCATTAAGTGATTTTAGCGCTGTGATCTTTTTGAGCGATAAGTCTGAAAGCTCCCGCAACTGGGTGGAACAAATCCAGCCTGGATTGGGAGCGACACCGTTATTGTTTGTGGTCAGCGCGCAGGCTGCTCCGCTATTGCAGCCCTACTATCAAAGCGGACAAGTTTCTGGCTACGTCGCTGGTTTTTACGGCAGCCTGGCATATGAAAAAATGCTTCAGCAAACCAGCGAATCACTATCTCACCTGGGTGCTTTTCAATCTGTTATGCTCCTGGTGGTGGTGATCATCCTGGTGGGTGGTCTGGTTACCCTGATTCGGCCGGCATCAACAGAAAGAAAGGGATAAACAAGGATGCCGACACTTTCTGCTGATCTGCTCTGGATGTTCGTCAGTTTTATCCTCACGCTGATGGTCTTCAGCTACCTTTTTGGCGATAATGCACTTTTCCGCTTTGTTTCGGCTTTGTTCATTGGCGCAACCACCGGATACTTTTTTGTGATCCTGATCTTCCAGGTGGTACTGCCGCGTTTGGTGGCTCCCATCCTCAATGGTTCGGTCATTACCCTGATTCCCCTGATACTTTCAGGCTTACTGCTGATGAAGGTATCACCTAAACTGGCTAAATTTGGTAACCTTTCCATGGCTTACCTGGTTGGAACCGGTGCTGCAGTCGCCATTGGCGGCGCAATATTAGGCACCTTGTTTGGGCAGATTAAGGGCACATTGACCGCTTTTGATGCCTTGCAGCAAGCCACTGGCACTTCACCGGTTTTCCTGATTCTTGAAGGGACCTTAATGCTGGTAGGCACAATTGCCACCCTGGTTTATTTCAACTTTGGCGCGAAAAATACTGCTCAAAAGGGTGTCAAACGTGGATGGCTGAGCGCCACCTTTGCCTGGATTGGACAATTTTTCATCGCCATCACCCTGGGCGCGGTGTTCGCAGGTGTTTTGACCACTGCCATCACGGCACTGGTGGAACGGTCTGATTTCATCCTTCAATCTATCAATACCTTGATGCGTTAACGGGAATTTATGGCCACGCTATTAACGGACGTTAATTCGGTATTAGGAATTGAGATCGGCTCTGTGCAAACCAGGGCTGTCCTTTTTGACGTGGTTGAAGAAACCTACCAATTCCTCGCTTCAGGTAGTGCATCTACCACCTGCGGCGAACCCATCTTTGATGCGATGCCCGGAGTGATTGCGGCCATTCGTGATCTTCAAGAGATTACGGGTCGATTTTTCCTGGATTTGAACAATAAATTGATCATTCCAAGCCACGGCGGGGTGGAAGGGGCTGATCGTTTACTGATCACGCTTTCATGGGGTGCCGATCTGGATGTGGTGACATTTGGTTTATTGAATGAACTCTCGCTCGAAACAGCCAACCGGCTTGCCAGAACACTCCCCCTTAATGTGGTTGACAGCTTTGGTATTAATGACAGGCGCTCAACACAAGCTCAAATGGATGCCCTGTTGGCAGCAAAACCCCGTATCTTGATATTTGCGGGCGGTTCGGATCGCGGCGCTACGCGTACCGTTGGTCGCACTGCCAATAAAATCGCTGCTTCACTTCACCTCTTCAACGCGGAAGAAAGACCCATAGTGTTGTTTTGCGGTAACCGGGGCATGGCGCGCAGGGTAAAAGAAATTCTCGAAAATGAAACCTCCTATGCCAGTACCAACAATATACGGCCGGAAATTGAAAATGAAGACCTGGCACAGGCTTCTTTTGATCTAAACCAAATGGTCATTGACGAGAAAATGAATTCGATCAACGGGCTTGAACGTATTGCAGCTTTTTCAAATGAAAAACCGCAGCTCACCGGCATCGGATTCCAACGCGTGATTCGTTTTCTTGGCAAGCAGTACGATCCGCTGCGAAAAGTTTTGGGCATTGACCTCGGTTCTGCACATGTGACTGCCGCGTTTGCCAACCACAACGAAAGTCAACAGATCACCCTGCCCATCGGCACCGGTTATGGTTTGGAAAATGCCTTGCAGCAAACCAGGTTTGCAGATCTTGAAAAATGGCTGCCTGAAGCCTTATCTGAATCACAAGTGATGGATTACCTCTGGCAGAAAACCTTATTTCCAAACAGTTTGCCGGTTAGCGAAACCGATCTGCAGATTGAACTTGCGCTTGCCCGGCACCTTTTGTGTATGACCATGCGCGAACTTGAACTGAATGCAGGCCTTGTCTCTAGAAGTTTTGAGCCCGTTTTGGTGGGCGGCTCCATTTTGACCCATGCAGCTACACCCTGGCAGATGCTGACCGCACTGCTTGATGGCATTCAACCGCTGGGCATCACACCCCTGGTGATTGATAAACACGGTATTCTCTCACTGTTGGGTGCCGCGGCCAAAACAAATCCTTTGCTGCCTGTGCAGGTGCTTGAAAGCACGGCCTTTATTAATCTGGCGACCGTTGTTTCAATCGGAAGTAAGGCAAAATCTGGAACGGTTGTCTTAAAAGCAAGACTGCAAACTGCAGCAGGTAAGGTTCGTGAACTCAATATCAAACAGGGTGAGCTTGCATCACTGCCGCTCGCTTTTGGTGAAACTGCTGTGCTGATGTTAAAACCTGAAACGAAAGTAAACATTGCTGACATTGAAATAGGCAAAGAACCGATCAAGGTTAGGGGCGGTGTGTGCGGATTAGTCTTCGACACCCGCGGACGCCCCCTGACGCTGCCTAAAGAGCAGGTCCATCGACTGGCAATGCTTGATCGCTGGTCAAAACCATCCAATCAGTAAAATTGGTATGTTTATTGCAACATAAGCTTCAGGTGACATTATGCAAAATCCGGTGACTCAAATCAATCCTCTGGTCAAAATCCGCAGAAATCGTATTCTGCCGGTGGCTGGTATGGTATTGGTGCGAGTCGGACAAAAAGTTACCCCTGGTGAAATTCTGGCTGAAACACTTATCCCAACCAAACACATTAATATAGATGTTTTGAACGCGTTGGGGTTGAAAAACACAGATGAAGCAGAAAAACTGATTGATCGCCAGGTTGGTGATTTGGTTGAAAAACACGACATTATCGCCGAAACAGGTGGATTATTCTCACGCGTCATCCGCGCACCCATGCCGGGCAAGGTCATCTCGATCAAAAACGGCCAGGTACTGCTTGAAGTTGAATCGCGTAAGGTGGTTGTTCAATCGGGATATGCCGGTCAGGTGGTCGAAATTTTGATTGACCGCGGCGCTGTAGTTGAAACCAATGGCACTTTGATTCAGGGTGTGTGGGGTAATGGTTTGATTGGTTTCGGCCCCTTTGTGGTCGATTCTCAATCGATAGACCAGGAATTCACCCCCGCGTCATTGAGTATCAATACCCGCGGCACCATATTGGCAGCCGCATGGTGTGAAATGGAAGAAAGTTTAACGCTGGCTGGTAGTTTGCCCATTGCCGGTTTGGTGCTTGGAAGCATGAGCCCGAGATTAATTCCTTGTGCACTCAAACAAAATTATCCCATTCTGTTGCTTGAAGGTTTTGGCCGTGTCGCCATCAACGAGCAGGCTAAAAACGTACTACTCGCCAGTGCACAAAAAGAAATGAGCTTGAATGCGATCAAATGGGATCATTATAGCGGCATTCGCCCTGAGATCAGTATTGCACTGCAG
>CAKMKJ010000070.1 GCA_927443345.1 uncultured Anaerolineaceae bacterium
AATACACCTTGCCACATCAATTCGTTTTCGATAAGTCGACCTGCCCAAAACTTCATACCCCGGGCTTGGAGATATGAGGTGCGACAAGCGATGGGTCGAAGTAAGGATGGTTTTCCGTTTTGCTGGTTGGTACTCCCATCCACGCCGGTGACGCGAGCCGTTAGGTTCAGGCATGAAAATTTGTTGATGCAAATGAAAATATCCAGGTTTGATAAGGAAGAATACTATGCCAAAATATCTTGAAGGAAAAAGAATTTTTTTGCGAACACTTCAAAAAAGCGATTTACCTGAGTTGATCGAATTGATGGATGATCGAGACACTTTAGTACTTACCGGAAGTGTTTTTCCGAACACAGAAAAAGAGATGGAAGATTTCTACGAACGATGTCAAAGAACGGATTCAAGAGTCTGGTTCGTAATTGTGGACAAAGAGGAAAACAGGATCATAGGCGAGACGGGCTTTCTCAGAATATTCATGCACTGGAGAGCTACAGATTTTACCCTTGAAATCTGGGATAAAAGATATTGGGGAAAAGGTTATGGAAAAGAAGTTGCGGCATTGATGTTTGATTACGGTTTTGATTACCTAAATTTCCATAGAATGGCTATTGGGGTTGTCGAGAAAAATGACAGAGCAATCAAATTCTGGAAGAGTATTGGCTTCAAAGAAGAAGGAAGACAAATTGATGGCTTTTTCAGTGAAGGTGAGTATTCGGATTTTGTTATGATGTATTTATTGGAAAAGGAATATCGCGAGAAAAAAGAAGCACTAAACTAAGCTGGCGTTTGAGGCTGGAATTCTGCGAGGTGGTCAAAGATTTTACGAAGCATGGCTATTGGTTATTCTTGCTCCTAAACAGAACTCACACCCACCCAGATGCGGGTATCCCCTACGGGGACAATGTCGCGAAGCATTGGTCAACAAATTAAGGAATGATTTTCATGATCAATTCAAATACAAGACTCACAAAAGTAGAAGATGTTCATTTGCTGCCAGACATAGAACGCTCTGCCGGTGAACGTTTTCGTGAAATATCCTCTCTGGCATGGATAGCAGACGATGATGTTATGTCACCCGAAACTCATTTGCTATATGTTGCCCAAGGTACCTCCTGGGTAGCCGAAGTTGATAATCAGATCGTTGGATTCTTGTGTGCAGAATCAGTAGATGAAGACTTACATGTTTGGTTGCTAGCCGTTCAACTTGAGTGGCAAGGTAAAGGTATTGGTCGACAATTAATGAAAACGGTAATTGAAGATGCACACCATAATAAGTTCCTTTCCGTGACCCTGACGACTTTTCGAGATGTGCCGTGGAATGAACCATTTTATCGCGCGCTAGGGTTTGAGATAATCGATAGCGAAATGATAGACTCGCGACTTAAAAAGATACTTGATGAAGAAATCCAACATGGATTGCCAGGCGACTTGCGATGTGCCATGCAACTTTTGCTTTCAAGTAAACAGGAGTGAATAAAATATCTTGTGGATTGGCTGATTTTTGAGGAAGTTCCGAATCGAATTTAATTCATTTTTATAAAGATAAAATGGGACCTATACCGCACCCTCCGAACTTGGTGACATACAGCGCGACAATAGATGGATCGGAGCAAGGAATTTTTTCCGTTTCACAGAAAGGGCTTACTCATGGGTTTTGACTTCAATTCACTTGACCACGTATTTTTTATGCGTGAAGCATTAAAAGAAGCAGAATTAGCGATGAAAGCAGGTGAACGTCCTATTGGTGCTGTTATCGTGCATAGAGGTAAAATTGTGGGGCGTGGAAAGGCAGAGCACCTTGAAAAACATAGTCGATTTGCTCATGCTGAATTAAATGCTTTATTAGCAACTGCTCAAAGTCTTTATGATTTTCCGCATGACGATGCAGTTATTTACACGACCCTTGAACCATGTGAAATGTGTTTAGGTGCCATTGTCATGAGTGATGTTGTTAATCATGTAGTTTACTCTTTAGCAGATAACTGGATAAACCCAAAACCTATGTTTGAAATTCCCCATGTTCAGCGTCACATTTATAATTATTTAGGCGGCGTACTTGAAGAAGAAAGCGCAGCACTCTGGACACAATGTCGCCCTGATGAATTGTTGTTAATTCGCGAGGGTCATAAATGATGTGAAAACCAACATCACTCGGTATACGACAGACTTGGCGTTAAATATAGCAGAATAGCCGGGTCGAAACACGGATCGTTTTACTGTTTGCTTGTTTTGTCCTCCCGCCTTTGCAA
This sequence comes from uncultured Anaerolineaceae bacterium, assembly GCA_927443345.1. Classification (GTDB taxonomy): domain Bacteria; phylum Chloroflexota; class Anaerolineae; order Anaerolineales; family Anaerolineaceae; genus UBA6107. The sequence continues at coordinate 2,250 of CAKMKJ010000070.1, forward strand.
GAAATGCTAACCTTTATACTGCACTCAACAGTCAAAACAAATAGTATTGGAGGTAACTCTTAATGAATATTCAACTTCGCGAACCGTCAAGAACCGATCGTAACCTGGTCAGACGAATGATGGAATTTTATCAATATGATTTCTCAGAATTTGATGGACAAGACCTGGATGATCATGGTTGCTTTGGTTATGGTGATCTCGACTATTTCTGGTTTGAACCAACTCATGCAGCATTCCTGATTACAGTGGATGAAAAACTTGCAGGCTTTGTTTTAATTGACAATGAAGTAGTTGTCACAGGCAATGAGCGCTCTGTAACCGAGTTTTTCATAATGCGAAAGTATCGTCGTCAAAAAATCGGCAAACAGGTTGCCAATGAAGTCTTTCGCCGATTACCCGCCAAATGGGAAGTGCGGATAATTGAGCAGAACTCTCACGCACAGGCTTTTTGGCGTCGAATAATTGCCGAGTATACTCAGGATAATTTTCAAGAGAAATGGCTTGATAATGACGAATGGCATGGACCAATCTTCTGTTTTGATAATTCCGCATCATAAGGAAGGAACGCCGCCCTACACCTGGTGAAACGTAAAAGAGAAGCGGTCCTTGTCTCCCAACCGGAGATTCTGGCCCCACAGAATCATGGAGAAAATAGCGAATGAATGCGAATGCTTTTCGACAGTTTTATGAGTATCACTTCAGCGAAAATCGCAAAATATGGGATAGTTATGTCACCTCATTGTCTTATGGAAAATTCATCCAAGATCTAGGCTACTCTCATGGGTCAGTTCGAGAGCAAATATTGCATCTTATGGGCGTGGATGAAGTTTGGTTCAACGAATTGCAAGGTATTGAGTCATCAGAGCTGCTAACCTCTACGAATGTAGACGATAGAGACATAATTCGTTCTCATTGGGATAGTATTGAAAAAAGGATGCGCAATTTTCTTGCAGAATTACAAGATAATGATTTGTTTGATAGGCCAATAATTGAACCAGAAGAAGATAAAGACCTTATGGTGTGGCAAGTACTTCTTCATGTGGTTAACCACGGTACAGACCATCGCGCTCAGATTCTCAGAGGGCTTAATGATTTAGGCATAAAGACAACATCCCAAGATTTCATATTCTACCTGTATGAGCACTTGAAATAATATTTGTGCATACCATGAGCAACAAGAAAATCTGATATTACGCAGGAGGGTTCGATTCCGCTCTTTTCTTGAAGGATAAGCCTTGTTTTAGTCAGAATTGACAAGAACACAGCAGCTACTTAACAACCTACATTCGACTTGGCGATCATCCTTCAACGCTGCCGGCATGAGACCAGGCATGCTTTTGGGTCCAGGCGGAGTTACACCAGACCTTCCGACAGTACCACTTCACGGTTATCGGATGCATTTCATGTGTGATTAAGATTTTTACTAAAAAAGGATATTAAATGGAACCATATTCAAATCAGCTTTTTGGATTAGATTTCAATACATTAAAAGAAATGTTACAAAGCCAGCATTTCAATGAAATACAGTCAATTAATTATGAAGATTCTGACCACAAAGTTGGCATGCCTGGAATATGCGGCGAATTTATACTTTCAACCGCAAGGATGGAAAAAACCAGATGAGTTATCAGCCTGCATATTTTTTATTACAACGGTTCAGAAAGAAGGAATGAAGACAATGAACAAGAGCGAGATCGCCATATTGATTAAATTCAACTTTTGGGCAAATGATCGTATTCTATCTACTTGCGATCGTATTTTTACAAACGAGTTTACTCGGCTCCTTACACCTGATCCCGGCTGGGGTAGTCTGCGTGGAATTTTGGTGCATATATTAGATACTGAATATGGGTGGCGCTCTGTTTTACAGGCGTTGGACGAAGAGGGTATTATGGCAGAGGGTGATTTTGCCGACGTGTCTGCTTTGAAAACCCGATGGAAAGAAGAACAAACAGCCTGGATTGGATTTTTAGACACATTGACTGATAAGGAAATCAACCTGGGTTATGGAGATGATCCCCAAAATGGCCCACTGGTATGGCAGACGATCATGCATGTTGTTACCCATGGCATCCAGCATCGCAGTGAATCTGCAGCAATACTTACGGGTTTTGGTCATTCGCCTGGCGAGCTCGATTTTGATCTTTTCTTGAAGGAAGAGTCAGAATAATTAAGAGTGTAGTATGTTAAGCACCCAACAGACAGCTTGCAGTAGATTTGTAATGTTGTTTTTGGAAATACTCAATGCATTTCAGCTTTGAAACATTGTAGATTGGTTAGTTATAAGATCATTGATCAATGCGTTTTTCTGATTGCAAACTGTTGAAAAGGAGGCAATTGGATCCAAAAAACTCATTAAAACAACTGATTACCCCGCACACTAGATGAATATGCGATTCAATTATTTCATTAATCTTGGGTTCAGTATCCGTTCCAGTGAGAAGCCAAACAACGAAAATGACATTCCTGTCAGAAGGACCAAAGCCAGCGGCTGTAAAATTCTATACTGGTTGGAATATAGCGCACCTTCTGAAATTGCCTGATAGATGATCGTACCCCAGGTCGGGTATCCAGTATTGATGTTAAATAGCCCCAGAGTAACTTCGAGAAAAACAAAACTCGGTATTAATATCACTAATTGTGGAACGATAGTGGGGAGTATGCGGGGTACGAGATATCGCATGATGATGCGAATATTACTTGCTCCATAAGATCTGGCTGCCTCTATGTAAGGAGCGTTCTTTAGAATTAAAAAAGATGACCTGAAATTTTTTGTTGGGCTTCCAAAAATATTAAGAAAAATGATAATTAACAGAACGATCCACAGGTTTACACCTAAATATGCATATGCAAGCACACTTATTGCTAAAATAGGAAGGGAAAGGTTTATCTCGGTCAACCGCTGGATCAGCGAATCCATCCACCCGCCATACCATACTCCCGCTGCAGAAATTATCATGGATACCAAAGTAGTAATTAAAGCTCCTGCAAGCCCAAAACCCAGGGCGATAGGCATTCCCCAAAGTAGCGGAAGAACAAGATCCCGCCTCAAATTGTCAGTTCCGGCCAATCCATATACTTGTCCCAATAAGACCAGTTTTGCATCGAGGTCGGTCTGTTCCTCAAATGCAAACCCATCCAGTCGAAGAGTATACTGCCCCTCAATTACCTTGGGTTGGTCAGAGTTTGGATCGGCAAATAAAACATAAAATGATGGCGTTGGATATACCTGCCCGAATCTGAACCAATTTTGCCACAGTGGGTTTTCTCTGATGAATCTAGGTGCAGAAATGTTGTCAGCAAAATTATAGGTGGTTCCAGAAAGAGCCGAAGTTCCCTTTAATTTAATCTCCCTCCCATCAGGTGTGATCCAGGTTATGTCTGTGTATGGTTTTTTCTCAGAAAACTCACCATCGAGGTAAAGATATATTTCTTCCGGGAAATCCTTATAGTTGTAATTAAAAGTATATGTAATTATGATTGGTTTGTTGTTCGCATCAAAAATTCCTTCCACTTTGGATGCTTGTTCCTGACTGCTATCCAATATTATGGTGGATAGATAATCCTTTTTATTAAAAAGATTAATCCAACCTGGTTTCGCCAGTTTTGGAACTAGTGCTTGACCGGTCATGGTGCTTCCCTTCCATTCAGCCCCGATTTTTTCAAAAGGAAGGAATAAAATGGAATAGAGTGATCCGATCACCAGAAACAGAATAATAATTAATCCAAAGAGAGCGGAGGGATATCGCCAGATGATTAGGAAGGCAGATTTTGCGTTTGTGATGAGTTTATCCCACATCCCCAACAGGTGTTTCAAATCATGGATCATGGTAGTAAAACGGGGAATTTTAATCCGCTTTTGATCCCCTGGCTGCCACGAAGCATTCACCTTGGATGGGTGTGTTGGTAAGATCTCAGAACGGTTGTTTGCTGTACTTTTCGACACTGACAGAAAGGAAAGGAGGTTCTTTTTTTCACGTTTGTTCTCGGATTGAAAAATTCTTTTATGGCGGAGAGCAGGCTCTTTCTTTTGGAGATGAACTCTTGGATCGACGATCACATAAATAAGGTCTAGCAGGAATACCACCATGCTTAAAAGGTAAGCAAAGACAGCAATTAAGGAAACAGCAATGATCATCTCACCCGGGTACATGCTTTCACCCCAGAAATTTGGCAGGCCGACAGTAACAAACAACCAGCCAACACCTGGCCACCTAAAGATAACTTCCAAAGCCATGGTCATCTGCCAGAAAGAAACCAAGAGCATTGAAAAACTTGTTAGGATGTACGGGAAGGATGGCTTAAGAATATATTGTCTCTGTAAATTTTTTTGCGGCAACCCTATTGCTCGGCCAAGAACCACATAATCTTCTTCCGAGTCAATTAAAAAATAGGTCCTCCATGCATATACCACCTGGAAGAACATACTCAAGAAAATAGCGAGAACAGGAAGAACCATATGCTTTGCAACAATGGGAATATATCCGATAGGTTGTTCTGGTGGGAGAGTATCCAGCATTCCACCGAAAGGAAGTATCTTTAATCCGACAGCAAAGATGGCAATCAGGATAATCCCTATCACCCAACTAGGGATGGAAAAGATGGGGGCCAGTAAAACAAAAACGCGGTCAAGCAAGTGATCATACTTTTGAGACAGCCAAAGTGAGATTGGAAGCCCAAGAAGAAAAATGAACAAATTGGCAGTGACTGCCAGTAAAATGGTGTTGGGTAGATGTTTTTCAATAATATCGTTGGTGGATAAACTATATGCTGTCCGGCCAAGCATGGGGAGTTGCGCAAGGCGAATTTGATTTAACTCTCCCCAATCAAAAATTAAGGCTTTTATAGTCCAATAGAGGTGGCGCGGTAAATAGGAAAGATTTAAGCCGGCATCCAGCGTCAGACTATTTCTTAGATCTTCAACGACACCTTCCTGTTCTGCAGGTGATAAATCAAGGAAAGAAGGTGTGTTATTTTTATAGTCTTGAATGGCGAGGTTTATCTGTTTTTGCAAACTGGTTTCAAATTGGGGTTGTTTTGTGACGAACCCTAATGTAACCGGCCTGTTCACTATGACAATGGTAAGGAATACGCCAATGAAGATTGTGACGAGGAGGATCAATGCTTTTTTAATCAGAAATGCCAAAATTTTTCCCGCTGAAAGCAGGTGATTTTTAAAAATAATAGTGGAAATATTCCCTTTTGTTAGGAGGGTCTTTGTTTCTGGTGTTTCAGGATTGGTAGGCCGAGTTTCCATAAACTTAATAATAAACCTTAATGTTTTTCGAAGAAAAATGAAATAGATAATAAAATGGGTACTTAAAAGAATTCTATCATTGATGTTTTGATGATATCTAATTCCTAAAGCAGCATGGATGTAGATTATGCTCTTTCCTGTGAGACGGTGGGTCATATCTGTCAGGTCTTTGACAAATCTGTTCTGTTTACGCTGAAGACAACACTCTTGACTAATAAAAAACATCAGAAAGAAAAGAACTTAAGTATTTAGAAAAGGCTTCAGAAGTATGTTTGGAAACAGCAAAAATTGAAAAAGAAGCAATGCAACACTTATTATCATCCTGAATCTAACAATCGCTTTATACTGAGTCACAGAACAAACTCGTTTGCAGTTTTGACATTCACAAGCAGTTACCTGCGCCTTGGCATTTTGTAATTGGAAAGTGAACCTGACGAACAGAGCACTTATTAGAACAACCATTTTAGATTGCTTCAACAAAGGTGTTTACAATGGATTCAAACAAACTCATTAAAACAGGCGCATTTTCAGGTGTTGTCTTTTCCATCTTTGCCATGCTGGTGTCTGATATGCACACCATTCCTGATCTACTGCTGACATTTATTCAAAATGATGGAAAACAAGCAGCCTTGCCTCAAGGCATTGATTTCCCCTTTTGGGTTACAGGAGCAGCGGTAAGCCCTATTTTAGTTGTATCCATTTTTCTCTTTGGGTTAGGTTTTTGGGGTGCATGGAAGAAGACAGGCGAAAGGATGGCACAGATTTCTGCTATTGTGGCGTTTATCTATTCGTTCGCTGAAATAGCTGCTGCATTTGCCGACATACAATATGCAAAAGCTATTCAAGCGCTTCAAGTAACCGGCGATATAAACGTTCTTGCGAGTCCGGGGTTGCTGAGGGGGATTTCTGCGCTGATCATTGGCATCACAGGCGGACTAATTATGCTGTCTTGTATGGCCATTTATTTTCATCGAAGCAAAAATCAGATTGGCAAAACTGGAGCATTGGTCGCCATTACTTCCATTTTTATTGGGATAATTGTTAAGACTTTGGCACTTTGGTTTTTACCATACGAAATGATGGTTGCTTTTCTGTTGCTGATGGGTTTGAAAAGTGTTGGCTTAATCTTTATAAGCGGCGCCTTATATCAACAAGCTGGTTCGTGAGTAGTGATATTGTGAAGCTTATCCAAATCACAGGTCAAATTGATCTGTAAGGGATTAACCTTTCATGAACTTGTGGGTATCTCACTTGTTTGAAGAATTCTGTATAATGAGAGTAATTAAATGTGACTAATTTCACGAATTTTGTAGAAATTAGCACATGAAATATTTCATAATCTCTCTTGGAGGTAGTTTATGACTGAAGCAAACAGCGCTCAACAAATGGAAAAATATATGCCGCTCCAGGTCGGTTCAATGACACTGGAGCAAATCACATTAATTTTGACCCATCTGCCTGTGGATGTGACTTTCGTGGACGAGGGTAATGATGTGCGTTTTTATTCGGGAGGCCCGAATCGCATCTTCGAGCGCACGCCTGATATCATCGGGCGAAATGTGTTGAACTGTCACCATCCTGACAGCGTTCAAATTGTATTCAAGATTTTGGAGGATTTCAGAGCAGGCACAAGAGACACGGCTGAATTTTGGATCCAGACAAAGCCAGAAGACCCGAGTAACCGGTTTATCCATATTCGATATTTTGCTGTCCGCGATGAGCAGGGCAAATTCTACGGCACGTTGGAAGTGACGCAGGATGTCACGGAGATTCGTCAATTACAGGGCCAGCGCCGCCTGTTGGACGAAGAGAAATAGGGTGTAAGATAACCTGATAGAGCAGTAATCAGTAATGAGTAATCAAGAAGTGCCGGACTGATAGATGGGCACTTTTTTTGAATCCAGCAAAGATAACTCGAATCAGGTTTAGAGATTTCAGAGGAACCAACATGGCAAAATTTCACGTGACTTTAATGAAATTCGCAAACTTGTATCCACTGTATGTGCAGAAGGCAGAACGGAAAGGCCGAACAAAGGCAGAAGTCGATCAAATTATCTGCTGGCTGACTGGATATGACCAGGATGGATTGGAACAACAAATCGAACTTGGAAATGACGTGGAAACCTTTTTTGCTCAAGCGCCGGCTTTCAACCCCAATTGTTCACTGATTAAAGGGGTCGTGTGCGGCATTCGTGTTGAAGATGTAGAAGATCCGTTGATGCAAAAAGTCCGCTATTTGGATAAATTGATTGATGAGCTGGCAAAAGGCAAAACGATGGAAAAGATTTTGAGGTAATAAACCAATTTTCCAAACGAGTTCATCATTGGAAGCATGTTAACCGCGAGTTCTCTAAAGACAGTTAGCACAGGGGGACGATGGTGTTAGGCTGTAAATTCTGATCGTTGATGCAAGGTCTAATAGTCACGTCCAGGAAATCTTAAATCTGTCATTAAGATAAATTAGAGAAAATATATATGATTAAAGTGTATAATTTTTTAACAATAATCATCACTATTAAAAGAGTAATGCTTACATTCGTTTTCAATTGTGCACCACCTAAAGCTCAAAGGAGAATCAAAAATGGATTATACAAAGGTAGCAGATAAAAAAGAATTGATGCCAAACACGATGAAATTGGTGGTTGTGGGTGACAAGGAAGTGCTATTAGCCAATTTGGATGGCGCATATTACGCCATTGCCAATAAGTGCACTCACCTGGGCGGGTCGTTGGTAAAGGGCACTCTTGAAGGCGGAATAGTAACTTGCCCGAAACATAAAGCCCAATTTGATGTCAAAACCGGCGAGGCGCTTGCAGAAGCCAAAATTGGTTTTATCAAAATGAAGGTCAAGGATGAAGCAAGCTACGAAGTAAAAATTGACGGTGATAACATATTGATCGGATTGCCCTGAGATAGATATTCAAACTCAAATAAGCTACAGTCTTTAGTAAAACGGAGATAAAATGAGCCACGTTAACCCTCAAGTGGATTGGTATTTTAACAATGAGAAAAAGTGGCATGAAGAAATTTCACAGTTGCGGAAGATCATGCTTGATTGCCCGCTGACTGAAGAGTTGAAGTGGGGGGTTCCATGCTACACCTTTCAGAAAAACAACATCGTGCTCATTCATACTTTCAAAGCGTATTGCGCCATCCTGTTCCACAAAGGCGTCTTGCTGAAAGACCCCGAGGGCATTCTCATCCAACAGACTGAAAACGTGCAGTCCGCGCGTCAGGTGAGGTTTACCAATCTTCAAGAGATCCTTGTTGTTGAACCCATTTTGAAGGCTTATGTGAATGAGGCCATCGAAGTGGAAAAATCCGGTGTGAAAGTGCCTTTCAAAAAAGCCACCGAATTTGCCGTGGCGGATGAGTTTCAAACCAAACTCGAAGAAAATCCCGAATTAAACACGGCATTCTATGCCCTGACGCCCGGACGTCAAAGAGCCTACCTGCTTCATTTTGGTGCGCCTAAACAATCCAAAACCCGCGAGGCACGGGTTGAAAAATGCGTTGAACAAATTCTCAGCGGCAAAGGTTTGAATGAATAGAAAAAGCACCTATAGAGTAAGACTCCTAACTTTTCGGAGTTTCGAAAGAGAATAACGAACGGAGGAGACGATTATTGTTTCCTTTTGACCATTACAAAAAAATAACTGCTATACTTTTAGGTGGCGATTAGACGTTGTATATCTGGTTTTAATTTTTGATTATTTGTTTTTTCTCACACGGAGTGAAAAAGAATTGACACTGCCAAACTCTAAAATGAAACAAGATACCACTCCCTCAGAGACAAAACGGATGACCGAGAATCAGCGCCAATTCGTGAGGATCTATTATCCTCTCGATCTCCCCAAAAAATACTTGCCTGAATTAGTGATCCATTATCGCGCTTATCAGCTATTGGATATCAGTGAAACAGGCATTCGCTTTTTTGTGCCGCGCATGAATCTGTTGCCCGATGATATTTTGAAAGGCGCAATCAAGTTTCTGGATGAGTCAGTGATCGAGTTTTCTGGCGTCGTGGTGCGCCGTACGAAAGACCAGATCGCTTTAAAGCTGATTGTCGGAATTCCTTATAGTTATATTGCATCAGAACAGGTGCGTCTGCGCCAACTCGAAGCTGAGGGTGAGATTTCGTTAACAAAAAAGTAAGCCATTTCAAAGCTGGTCAACTCAATTAATGGTTTTGATTAATCAAACGAAAGGAGATTCTCATGGCATCAGATAAAAACTCAAAATCGGCCGGGTTCTCGGATGAAGAAAAAGCAGCGATGAAAGAGCGTGCCAAAGAGTTAAAAGCAGAAGAACGCGCGAATAAGAGCAAAGAAGCCGGTGAGAAAGACATACTTGAAAAAATTGGAGAAATGCCCGAACCAGATCGATCAATCGCAATGAGGTTGCATGAGCTTATCAAGGCCAATGCTCCTGTCTTATGGCCAAAGACCTGGTACGGCATGCCTGCGTATGCAAAAGACGGCAAGGTTGTGTGCTTCTTCCAAAGCGGACAGAAATTTGAGTCAAGGTACTGCACATTTGGGTTTAATGATTCAGCGAAGCTGGATGACGGCAGCATGTGGCCAACCTCATTCGCTTTAGTTAAGTTGACTGCGGAAGTTGAAGCAAAGATTGTTGATTTGGTAAAGAAAGCGGTTGGGTGAGCAGGTAACCAGTAATGAGTAATCAGTAATGTGTAATCAGTAATGTGTAATCAGTAATCAGGCTGAAAAATGAGCCCTCTTTGCGGAGGGCTTTTCTAATAAATTGTGACTTGAAATTGCGTATCCAAGAGAGGCACTTTTTTTGTGTGGCATAATTGCCATGTTTAGCAATCATTGAAAGAAAAATTCATCAATTTCGCAAGGAGTAAAAAATGAACCTGGATGAAATGCGACTGGATAGCGCCATCAAACAGAAGAAAGGGCTGCACTTTATATTGGCCTCTGTCATCATTTGGATCGGTGTTATGGTAATTCATCTGACCACTTTGCCGATTTTAACAAAAAACCTGCTTACTTTTTGTTTTACTGCGCCTCTTGTTCCGCTGGCATTTATGATTTCAAAATTGATTAAAGTGGATTTTTCGAACAAAGAGAATCCGTTGACGAACTTAGGAATTCTGTTTTCAGTTAATCAAATGCTTTATTTACTTATTGCAATGTGGATCTTCAATGCTGTGCCAGAAAAAATGGTAATGGTTTTAGCCATGATCTTTGGAGCGCATTTGCTGCCCTACGGTTGGCTTTATAAATCGAAGAGTTATATGGTTTTATCTGTTGTAATTCCGATTGTGGTTTTGATCACAGGGTTGAACTATGCTCCAAGTGTTGTGGCCGGGCTGATGGTGGTAGTTGAGATTGTATTCAGTCTGCTGTTAATTGTTGAAGTCAAAAAGATGCCGTCCGTGCAAAAAAACTGAGAAAGTGGTTAAAAGAATCCAGGAAGTAGATGGAATGAAAAATGACGCAACGCATAAAAAAGGGGTGGTAACTATTTGAAGTGATTTTTGGCCTTTCATTTATGGCAGCGATTGGGTTGCAGCGAATCATCCCGATCGCTTTGCCTGATGGAGCGTTGACACTCGACTTGATCGCTGCAGGCGTTATTCTTGCTTGTGCCATCCGTAGCGGCTTGCCATTACATTCTTATTTTGGCAGAAGAACAGTATCTTGCTGGAATATTTGGCAAACAGTACAACGGGTATGAGGCCTTCGTCCATCGATGGGTGGGGCGGAGGGTTGGAAAATCAGTAACAAGTAATGAGTAATCAGGCTGACAGGCTCACTCGTTTTGGTGAGCTTTTTTGATTAAGGCATCAGGGGAAAGGGTTGATAGTGTAGAAGGATTCTTAAAGTGCGAGAATTTTTTGGTGGGTCAACGCACGCTCGACAATTTCTTGCGGTAGAAAATGAAAAATCGTGCGTTGACCGCACCCTACAATTACCCTTTCCCTCTTGACATTCTCAAAAATGGTATTATAATCATTTTTGAGAATGATCGTGTTCGCTTTGTTGAACTGCAAGGAGTAGTTATGGAAAAATTAGTCGACCTGGTGCTGCATCCCATTCGGATGCGCATTGTGATGGCGCTGGCTGGCCGTGAAATGACCGCCCAGCAATTAGCCGAAACTCTGGGCGACGTACCTTTGGCGACACTTTACCGCCATCTCAACCGCTTGACCGACGCAGGCGTTCTGGCAGTAGCCTCAGAACGACGTGTGCGCGGAACTCTCGAAAAGTCTTATACGCTTGGCAGCCAGGGCGCATTTATTGATGCCGAACAATTTGCAGCCATGAGCCGTGAAGACCACCTGCGATATTTCACCACCTTTGTCGCTACACTGCTGGATGACTTTTCGCGCTATATCAAAAACCCGGTGCCGATCAATCTTTTGACTGACGGGGTGGGCTACCAGAAGTTCCCGCTGGAACTCAGTGAAGAGGAATTTGTTGAAGTGGCCAAAGGGATTAACGCTGTTATTGTTCCGCATATGAGCAATCAACCTGCGCCTGGCCGTAAACGCCGCATTTTCGCGACAATCGTTATGCCTGATGTAGTGAGCAAATCACCTCAAGGCGAATTCTTAGAAGATGAAATACCTGATACGGAGACAGAATGACAACTTTACCTGAAACAAATCAAACGAAAGTTAACTGGAAGCAAGTCGGTCTTTTTCTCGGCCTGACCTTTGGCTTCACCTTTGCCCTGAACTTGGTTCTTCAATTGGGTGCCGGATACGGCAGCACCAGCACAATGATTATTCTGCAATTACAGATGCTTCTGCCAGCTTTTTTCGCCATGTTCCTGGGAATGTTCGTTTTTAAAGACAGTCCCTATTACTTCCGCAACCCTATGCAAGATGGACGGGCTGACCGGGCACGCGGGTTCTTTTACCTGTATATGATACTGACCCTATTCTTTGTCGCCCTTGTAGCGCTATCAATTTTGGCGCCAGACATGACAACTCTTGTGAGTCAGTTAAGCAGCATCCCCATATTGCTTGGGGTGATCGGCCTGGTGCTCTTCCGCGTTTTCAAAGGGCGAGAGTCGTTTGACCGGGCTAACCTGCGCGGCGGGCGATTCATAGATTGGGTCATCTACGGCGGGGCGATTGTCGTTTTCCTGGCGATCCAAACCGGATTGAATGCACTCTTCCGCTTGGGATCGCCGGTAGACGCAAGCCTGCTGGCAGCACAAATGGGAACTAATATGTCAGGTACCACGCTGGTGATCGTGCTCGCCGTCCAAATGATCCTGGTAGGATCGTTGATGGGATTGGTGATCGCTTTTGGCGAGGAGTATGGCTGGCGGGGTTTTCTGCAGTCACAACTAATCCGCCTGGGCAAGAAGCGCGGCGTGTTGATCCTCGGCTTGATTTGGGGCGCCTGGCACTATCCAGTCATCTGGATGGGTCATAATTACCCTGGGCAGCCGGTGATGGGAACCATCATGATGACGGTCTTTTGTGTGTTGCTGGCTTATGTTATTGGTCACGCCGTACTCAAAACGGGAAGCGTCTGGCTGGCAGCCTTCATGCATGCCATCATCAACCAGACCGCCAGCTTCTTTGGCGGGGTGATCTATGCGCCAACAAATCAAATCTTCAGTTTTGGCATCGGCTTGTATGGAATGGCCACTCTGGCGGTCATCGTTTTCTTCCTGCTGCGTGATCCGGTTTGGAAGGATGCCCCAACCCAGGTTGTGAATACCGAAACCATAACCGAATAAATAAAAAGTACATTTCAATAAAGGATGGATTCCACTTTGAATCCATCCTTTTATGATTAAGTGAATTATAAAGATGAGCTAAAAACATGTAGAATTAGCACATATAAGTTCATCAGAAAGAGGGTTAAATGACGATTGAGGCACTCTTGATTCGTGACGAAACGGAATACGATTGCGCGACCATTACAGAATTAACCGCCAAAGCCTTTGAAACGCTCGAAGTCAGCGACCATACCGAGCAGTTCGTTGTTTTGGGTCTGAGAGCAGCAGATGCTTTGATCGTTTCGCTGGTCGCTGAATTGGATGGGCAAGTGGTGGGGCATATCGCTTTCTCGCCGGTGACATTGTCTGACAGCACGACGGATTGGTACGGGCTGGGGCCGGTATCAGTACTGCCGGAGGTTCAGCGTATGGGGATTGGCGCCGCGTTGATCAAGGAAGGGTTGTCCCGTTTGAAGGCTTTAGGCGCGAAGGGATGCTGCCTGGTGGGGCATCCGGAATATTACGGTAAATTCGGCTTTGTGAACACGGATGAATTTACGCTGGAAGGTGTGCCAGCCGAGGCGTTTTTTGTTTTACCCTTTGACGGCAAGATGCCAAAGGGCAAGGTCACTTTCCACAGCGCATTTTTTGCGACAGGGCAATAGTTTATATGAAAATCCGCGGCGACATCGTTACGAAACTGTTTATGAAAGACGGGATTTATGCAAAATGACAGATTGGTTTCACAACTTGAGTTTTTAAGAGAAATTGACCAGCTGAAATCTATTATTCGGCAATCTCCATTACTCGATCAAAGTAGAAAAGAAAATTCTGCAGAACACTCGTGGCATCTTGCGATGTATGCCATGATTCTTGCAGATTACGCGATTGAACCTGTTGATATCTTACACGTAATTCAAATGTTGTTAATTCATGACATAATTGAAATTGATGCAGGAGATACTCCGATTCATTCAAAAACTGATGGAAGTCAGGCAGAAAGAGAAAGAAACGCTTCAATCCGCATTTTTGGTCTTCTTTCAGGTGAACAGGGAGAGAATCTAAGAACTTTATGGGAAGAATTTGAAGCAGGAGTGACAAATGATGCCAGGTTTGCAAAGGCAATAGACCGATTTCAACCTCTTTTAACAAATATTTTTACCAATGGCGGTACCTGGGCAGAGAATCAAGTTTCACAAGACCAGGTGCTCAATAGATATCGGCCGGTAATTCAGTCAGGTTCACCTGAGCTCTGGAACCTTTCAGAAGAATGGATTTCGCGATACTTTGGACCGGTTGAATAAAAACGGTTCAACCCCTTGAGAGCGAATATTATTATAAGTTCATCTGCTCTAGAGGATCATTATTAGCGAAAATTTTATTTTTCGACGAAGCCATGACAGAGCAATCCGAGGTGACAACAAACCAATTAAACACGGATACATAAGGAGATTCGGGTTTAAAAACATAGAAGGATTAACACTTGAAGGTGTATCAACCGAAGCGTTTCTTGTTTTGTCGTTTGATGACAAGGTGCCTAAGGGTAAGGTGGAGTTTCATAAAGATTTTTTTGCAACGGGTGAATATCGATTGGTGGGTCTTCTGCCCTGGATTATGAGGGAAGACGGATTCACTACATGGGCAAAGTAATGGTGTAATGATCCGTGGCGACCACACCCTTGTATCTTAAGAGTTAAAGGATAATGTAGAGGTAAAGGACGCTGATCAGACAAGACGGGAGAATCTGGACCCACCCTTGGGCATAAAGCCTGTGGCGTAGATTAGATCCCCGCCTTCATAACCTTCAACAAGGTC
>CAKMKJ010000071.1 GCA_927443345.1 uncultured Anaerolineaceae bacterium
TGGCGGTCTTCTTTGGTTTAGCTTATGGAATGTCTCAATCTATTTACTTTGCCCTGGCAATGAAATATACCAGTCCGGCCATTGCGGCTTCCATGTTCGCCATCCTCATGTCGGTAACCAATATCGGTCAAGGAATCGGCCTGGGCGTTGGCGGCGGATTGGCAAAAAATGTGGGCTTTCCGATCACCTTTGTGATCTTTGGAGCGGTCATGTTGCTGGTGCTGCCTTTCTTCCCGGTTTTGTTTAAAAAGAAGGCTTTGCCAAGCTAACGGGCATAAACAAATCATTATTCATTATCGTAGGGACACAGCGTGCTGTGTCCCTGCTTTTGTGCGCCCAGCATGGGCGTTGATTAGTGGGTGAAAGTCCCATATGGAGGTTGGTCGCACCAACCATT
Source organism: uncultured Anaerolineaceae bacterium (assembly GCA_927443345.1). Lineage (GTDB taxonomy): Bacteria > Chloroflexota > Anaerolineae > Anaerolineales > Anaerolineaceae > UBA6107. The sequence continues at coordinate 398 of CAKMKJ010000071.1, forward strand.
AGCCAAAGGCACGGGCGTCACTGTGAAGTGGGGTCTGGAGGAAGCCGGAGGCAAACCTGCGACTTGAAGGACATGAAGCCAATAAGAGGCTGTGAGGCTGGGCGAGTTGGCAAATAACAACGAAGCCCGATGCGACCAAACACCGAAGCAGTAAATTGGACAAGTGTGCAGGGAAAGTCAACGTTCTTACCTGGGGAGACCTGTTACCAAGCCGGAAACGGTAAACCTGATTGAGAAATCAGATTGAGGTGGCAGGAGTCAGCCGAAGCCATAGTACCTGAGCCGTCGCGAAGGGAAGGGCCGAACATCGAGAAAGGATGAGTAGATTGAGCAGCTTGAGGGACGAACAAGGAAGGCAGCCTTCCCCAGATAGGGGTACTACGGAACAGGGTTGGGAAGTGAAGCTTCCTGAGACTGACCCGAGGGCCGAGCCGTCCCCAACGCGAGACGAAGGAAAATCCAACGTAGAACTGTGGGAACAGGTATGGGCAAGAGAGAACCTGTTCACAGCGTTAAAGCGAGTAGAGAGCAACCGAGGCGCACCGGGCACAGACGGGATGACGGTGAAAGACTTGCGGGCGTACCTGAAGGAACACTGGTTGGAGATCAGGGCAGCACTCGAAAGCGGAGCCTATAAACCGACCCCGGTGAGGCGGGTAGAGATACCCAAACCAGATGGGGGAGTGCGGTTATTAGGGATACCGACAGTGATCGATCGACTACTCCAACAGGCGATCGCACAGGTGCTCACGCCCATATTCGAGCGCAAGTTTTCACCAAATAGCTATGGGTTTCGACCCGGACGAAGTGCACACGATGCCATCCTGAAGGCACAAGAATATGTGCAAGCAGGGAATGAGTGGGTGGTGGATATTGATCTTGAGAAATTCTTTGATCGAGTAAACCACGACAAACTCATGGCAAGAGTGGCGCGAGAGGTGAAAGACAAACGAGTGCTGAAGCTGATCCGGGCTTATCTGAACAGCGGTGTGATGATAAATGGAGTGGTGGTGGATACGGAAGAAGGCACTCCACAAGGTGGGCCGTTATCGCCATTATTATCGAATATCATGCTGGATGATCTGGATAAGGAACTGGAGACGCGGGGACATAAATTTGTTCGTTACGCGGATGACTGTAATATCTACGTCAAAACGCAGCGAGCAGGCGAACGAGTTATGGAAAGCGTGAAAGAATTTCTGGAAAAGAAGTTGAAGTTAAAAGTCAACCCGAAGAAAAGTAAAGTTGATAAAGCAGAACGGGTTAAGTTTCTAGGGTTCAGTTTCTATAAATACAAAGGGGAAATACTCATACGAGTAGCTGGCCGGAGTCTGGAAAGATTCCGAGACAAGCTCCGCCGCCTGACCAAGCGTACCCGATCAGGCAAGCTGGAAGAGATTATCCAAGAGATAAACACCTACATAGTGGGTTGGATAGGATACTACCGGCAGGCGACCACGCCGAGTGTTTATGAAAAACTGGACAAATGGATCAGACGGAGACTGAGACAAATGATCTGGAAGCGATGGAAGAGAGGAACGACCCGATTTCGAGAGTTGGTGAGATTGGGAGTTCCGAAGTGGCGGGCAGGACTAGGTGCAACAGGCAATAGCCCTTGGAGAATGTCCACCTCACCTGTGATAAATGAAGCCCTAAGCAATGGATATTTTCATAACTTAGGGCTGAAAAGTATTAGAAGTCGGTATCAAGAACTGCGTATTGCTTGATGAACCGCCGGATGCGGACCCGCATGTCCGGTGGTGTGAGAGGGGGCGGTTAATCGCCGCTCCCTACTCGATT
>CAKMKJ010000072.1 GCA_927443345.1 uncultured Anaerolineaceae bacterium
GCGCAATGGCCAACATGAACAGCGCTGCTGAGATTTCGCCAACACCCAAATTACCGCGGCGGAGCAGTACCACAAAGCCTATGGTCACCACGCATAATAGTGACGCATATTCATAAAGCAGGTAAAGAATACCCACCACCAGCACCCGGCCTGAAGAAAGCTTACGCTGCCTGGCGGAATCGAGAAGCACTGCCATGCCGCTCATCCCGCCGCTTGGGGCGATCATACTGACAAAAGTGGATGCCGTGGTCTGTAAAAACAAATTCCAGCGTGTCTCTTTCATGCCGACTAAAGTAAACAGCGATCCATATATTGCAGTTCCGTTGAATAAGCAAATGAACTCAAAGATAAAGGCCACCACTAAAAAGGGAAAGTTGCCCAGGCGCAGTGTTTCTATGATGGTCTGAATTTGTGTGAAACTGACCACCACATACATAATGGCGAGCACGATCACGATCAGTTGGATGATTCTTCTCATTGGCAGTCTTTGCATTGATTTCCCTCAAAACAATAATTCTTATCTTAATTTATCGCCTAACTATAACTTTTTTCTTAAAAACTGAAAAGGTGATTTTTGTTTGGTGATTTGTGTTGGTTTTCCTGATGAGGTGGATTTGGAGTAAAATTGGATGTGCGGCGATGGAGTCCGCCCTTAACCGCCTCGTTGCTGATGACTCCTGATTTTGTTGTTGGAGTTCATCACATGCGTGAAATTCTTATCATTGGAACCGGCGGCTTTATCGGTGCGGTCTTGCGCTACCTGGCAATACTTTCCATGCAGCTCTTCAAAACTAAGACAAGTATTCCTCTAGGCACTTTGCTGGTGAATGTGGTCGGCTGTCTCCTTATCGGATATTTGGCTGTGGTTGCCGAAAACAGCAAATTGATCTCGGCAGATACTCGAAACTTTTTAGTGGTCGGCATTTTAGGAGCCTTCACCACATTTTCCACATTTGGCTATGAATCTGTATTTTTACTGAAGAGCGGATTGAACCTACACTTTGTTTTGAATATTGTTTTGCAATTAGTGTTAGGTTTTGCTGCTGTTTGGGGCGGTATGTATCTGGCGCGATTGTTTCAACGAGGATTATAGTTTTTACTCACTGATCAACAAAAGAGTTTCATTTTGCTATGATTAATTCCAGGCCGCTGTCAGAATCTTCACGTAATGTCTATACCAATCGAATTGAACAAACGGTTTTGTATATTAACCAAAATTTGGCACGGTCAATGACGTTGACTGAAATCGCCGGGGAATCAGGTTTTTCACCATTTCATTTTCATCGCATTTTTCATGCTCTCGTGGGTGAGACACCACAAGATTACATCAATCGTTTACGACTTGAGAAGGCTGCCAATTATTTAATTAAAAATCCGATTTTATCGAAAACGGAAGTGGCTTTCAATTGTGGGTTCTCCTCGTCAGCGGTTTTTGCACGTTCATTTAAAAAACACTTCAGAGTAACCGCCAGTCAGTATTCCCAAATAGTGAGCCTTGATCGCCGTTTTGAATATTTACCGACGTCTGATCTGGCTCCAGAGTCCCCACCACTTCCAGAAATCCAAATTCGAAACGCACCAGCCATGCGTTTAGCTTATTTTGCGACCCACAGAGGATATTCTCGCGAGAGCGTAGGTGATGCCTGGAATAAAATTTTTGCATGGGCGCAAGGTCATGATTGTTTAAATCCTGATTCGAATTTGGTAGGGATCTGCTTTGATGATCCAACCATCACGCCAAAAGAAAAATGCCGATATTATGCTTGTGTGCCTGTGCCTGAGTGGATTAAGAAAGATACTCGTGCAAACTTCATCAATATTCCAGCAGGGCTAAGGGCTTTTTGCCATTTGGAGTGCACACCTGAAGTAATTCCAGCCACTTTTTTCGCCCTTTACCGCGATTGGCTGCCGGATAGTGGTTTTTTGCCTGATGACATTCCACCCTATGAACTCTATTATTATTCAATGGACTCCTATCATGCAGGCAATTATGTTTTAGATGCCTGTATTCCTGTTGTTCCTTTGTAAATCACAAGGACTGCAAATAATTTCGCAAGAACTGCAAATTAAAAAGCGATGGTTGAGAGTATCCTTGACCTATACTTTTTTGGAGGATGAAAAATGGAAATTAAACTTGTTTCTTCTGTGTTGTTTGTCAAGGACATTCAAGCTTCGCGACATTTTTACGAGACGGTTTTAGCACAAAAGGTTTTAATGGATCATGGCCCGAATGTCGGATTTGAAGGCGGTTTTGCCATCTGGCAGACGGATCATGCACACCAGATGATTTTTGGTACGCTCCAAGAAAAAGGAAAGGATAACTCAGAGTTGTATTTTGAAACCAACACTCTGGACGATTTCCTCAATACTTTAAAAGATCAGGCTGTAAAATTTATTCACCCAATCCGGGAGCAGCCGTGGGGTCAGCGCGTAGTGCGTTTCTATGATCTGGATGATAACATCATTGAAGTAGGCGAACCCATGCCGGCAGTGATTATTCGTTATGCCCAACAAGGTTTGACGGCTGAGCAAATTGCAGCAAAAACATCCATGCCGCTCGAAATTATCAAGCAGATCCTTGGGTCAAAATAGATTTCATCTTTTTCAAGAAGCGGAACATATAAGAGGCTGCCCTTTATTTTTAGGACAGCCTCTTCTACTTCATGAAAAAAGGTCCACTCCCTACAAATTTTGTTTATCTGTGGGGATTGTTACTGAAAAATCTTACTTTTTGAATTCAATGCTTTGTTCAGTTAACCAAGCCTGAATTTTTTGATCTATTTGATCTCTGACCTCACGGAATTTCTGCAGTTTTTCTTCTTCTGAGCCCTCAACTGCGGCCGGGTCTTCAAAAGACCAGTGCATTTTTTTGTTAATGCCGGGCCAGGTAGTTGGGCAGTTTTTCTCGGCATGGTCACAAACCGTAACCAATACCTGGATCAATTGTTTACCTAGATATTCTGTCACACTCTTTGAAGCCTGTCCGGAAATATCTAAACCAATTTCCGACATGACTTTTACTGTCAATGGGTTCATTCCTTTTGGGTCTAAACCAGCGCTATACGCTTCAAAATGGTCTGATGCGTAATGGCGCAAAAAAGCTTCACCCATTTGGCTGCGGGCCGAGTTGCCAGTACATAAAAATAAAGCGCGTGTTTTTGAAGTCATTTTTCTCCGCATATAAAAGTGGATATATTGAGTCTTATTTCAATTAATTCTACATCACACGCGATATTTTATTGTTAAGGTTTTGTTATTAATTTGATTTTTGTTACCAATCCTTCATTGCTTATAAATAGTAAAACCATTCCAAAACCTGATCTTTAGAATTAAAATTAGTTTGGCAAATAAGGTGTCTATACTTGGTGCTTTAATGTCTATTTATTAAACGGAGGGAAAAAATAATGAATTCAGAAGATATGATCCAGAAATTGCTTGATATGGATGTGATTCGAACACCAATCATGAAGCAGATTATTAATTCTCTAAATCTGCCTTTTTTAAGCCATGGTTTGGATGTCGGCTGCGGACTTGGTCTGCAATGCAGGATGTTGGCTGAAAAAGTGGGGCTTGGCGGAAAAATTACCGGGCTTGACTTGGATAGCAATATCCTGGAAACAGCAGCTTCTTTAGCCACTAAAGCAAACCTGAGCAGCCAGATTGATTTTCGACAGGGAAGTTTTGCCAATTTGCCATTTGAAGACCAACAATTTGATTGGATTTGGAGTACAGATTGCGTTGGTTATCCAACAGGTGATATGGAGGCTGTTTTACCGGAGTTGTTGCGTGTAGTTAAGTTTGGAGGTTCTGTTTTTATATCTGCCTGGTCTTCACAGCAGATTTTGCCAGGTTACCCCTTGCTGGAGAATCGGTTGAATGCTGATTATTCAGCCTATAACCCATATCTTCAGGGGAAATTACCCGAGAATCACTTTTTGAACATGCAATACTGGTTCGAAAAATTCGGGTTAGAACAGGTAAGTGTAAATACCTTTTCGATGGATCTTCAAGCTCCTCTAACACCCTTGGAGCAAAAAGCGTTGGCTTCTTTATTTGAAATGCTTTGGGTAAGACCTGTGCCTTCGACTTCTTCACAAGTATGGAAAGATTTTGACAGGCTTTGCAAGTTGGAATCAGCAGAATTCTTGCCCGCAAGACAAGATTACTACGGCTTTTTTACTTATACCCTTTTTCAGGCAGTAAAACCTTAAACTCAATGCAAATAATTATTGGGTAAGCGTACAAAAAATCCTCCGCAGATTGAATAATCGCGGAGGTCTCTTTCTTCTATTTTATCCCAGCCATCTTTTCAGTAACTTCTCGCAGCTTATGCCAGGTAGCCTTATTGTAGGAATTCTTACTCGAGTTAACCTGTTTATTATTTTCGTCCCAATAACCGCCGGAGATTTTTTCAACTTCAGGGGCTGTGGCGAGATAGACATACGTCTCTGCCTGGCGCTCGGGGGTGATTGACATTTTTCGTTTGAGTTTATAAAGACTTCGCTGCCATACGGGCAGATGTGTCAGGCGTTCATCAGGGATGGCAACGTTGGTCACCCGCACGCAATTGACGGTCACACCAGTATTTTTGAGCTGTTCAGCCAGGTCGTAAGTAAACATAACCTGAGATAGCTTGGAATGATAATAAGCATGTTCTGTGCTGAACTTACGTTCACCGTTTAGATTATCAAATTCGATATCTAAAGATGGAAATAGAGTCAAACCTTTGGATGCAACGGTAATTATGCGGCTGGGAGCGCTTTGTTTAAGCAGGTCCAATAATAGCTGGGTCAATAGTACAATGCCCACATGGTTGGTAGCGAAGATTTTTTCAATATTATCTTCGGTAAGGGAGGTTTTCTTCAAGGAATGATCAAAGTTGGCAGCATTGTGGATGAGCACATCGAGCCTGTTGTGTTTGGTTTTGAATTCTTCTGCAAATTTTCTGATGGAGGCCAACGATGACATATCAAGTTGAATGAAGACAACATTCTCGCTTTTTGATAACCCTCTTACTTCCTCCAACGCTTTTTGGCCGCGTTCCATTGACCGGCAAGCCATAATCACAGTTGCTCCTAATGAAGCCAGTTGAATGACAGCAGCTTTGCCGATGCCTGAATTGGCGCCGGTGACAATAATGGTTTTGTTTTCAAGGTTATAGTTCATTTGAAAATCCTTTAATTTGCGATGCCGTTTTTGAGGATCATGATGACTTGCTGATAAAGCCTCTCAATCTCAGAGAGTTGAGCAGGGGTGGGTTTGCCTGAGTCTTCTATATTTTTATCTATGCCAGTCTTCATAGAGACAAAGTTGCCCATTTCTGATAGAGCAGACACAAAGATGAATGCGGCAATTTCAGCGTCAATGTCAGGTCGAATTTCTCCGGTGGCTTTCCCTTGATTGATCAGTGTCACAAAGTATTGAATTGTGGCTTGTTTGCCTTTAATTAACAAATCTTCGGGCAAGGGTGATTTTCCACTGGTTGCCTTGTAGCCGATCTTTGCTAGTTTTGGATATTGGAGCTCAAAGCTGGCCATTACAGAAAACAAAGCCAGTAACGACTCAAAAAAGGGCATTCTGTTCTCTTGGCGAAATGCTTTTGCCATCATCTTGGCTTTTGTTTGTGAAACAAGGTCAAGCAGGTAAGTATATAGATCGGTTTTGTCGTTGAAATATTGATACAAGCTGCCTTTGGCGATACCGGCTTTGGCAACGATCTTCGAAATTGATGCGCTTGCATAATCGTGTTGCGCAAACTCGTCTACGGCACAGTCAATTATTCTTTGGCGCTTGTCTTCGGGCAGGTTATCAAATGTTTGAAGCGGCATTAAGGCTATCCTTGAAAAGTGACTGACCAGTCACATGACTGATTGGTCATATTATATTCTATTAGACTATTTTGTCAATAGAAAAACCAGAATTTCGCTGCAATTTAGCGAAATTCTGGTTATCTGAGTCACAGTTGTTTTTTACTCGGCTGGAATGTAAACCAGTCCTGCCATACCGGTTAACAGTCCATCAATAAAGTACCCTCCAATTTTGTCCCCATTGGGTGCATACCAATTATATGAAGAGATCATTTTTTCATCATCAGTTCTAAAATATTGCTCGATCAGTAATCCAGGTGATTCAAGCAGATTGGCCATGACAGTATATGGGATGACATAATCTCTCTTATATATGGCATCCAGTTCGTCATAGTTTGCTTTAGTGACCGTGGATAGCTTAAAATCAGCCGGAAATGTATTGGGTGACAAGCTCTTTTTATAGACAATTCCATCTGTGGTGACACTGATAAACGCTCTCATTCCTGCGGGTCCCATTTCATAAATGAAGGTATCTGCATGGTCAGGGCGCGGTTTCCAGTTTTCTGTGCTTTTAGTGCCTTTGATGGTCATGATCTTGTCGAGGTCTTTGACTTTGGTTTCATTGATGATGATATTGATCCATCCCTGATACACAGAATCAGCCATCCAACCCGAATAGTTGGTGGGCGCTGGCTGTCCATCATCAACAGCGGCTGCGGGTTCATCAACGAGGTCATTGCTTTCTTCCTCCTCGTTTGTATATGAGTATGATTGTTCTTCCATGGTATAGCCGACCAGTTCAACTGCGTCAATTTCGTTGTAGCCGGTCTGCAGCACGGATTGGTCAATGTAGATCACCACCCGATCAATGTATAAAGGTTCATCCAATTCGAGGGTGATAGTCATCAAGTCAGGACAAGTTTCAATATATTCAGGTTCTCCCGACCAGGCAATCCAGGCTTCTCCGTTGAGATCAATGATGTCAACTTCAACCACCTGCGAAGGATTATAGGATTGGTAAATATTAATTTCGGTTGGGCTGACAGGAATGTCATAAACCAATTCAATAGAATCTGTACCAATTGACGAAGTTGAAGCCCAGGCGTTTGCATTATCTCCGCAGGTATCAACATCTGGCGCACCTGTGGCTTGAGAGGCTGCCCAGTCTGTGGAGGAATACTCACTTTCAGCATAAGCTTCACTAGCCCATTGGCGAATCAATTGGGGCTCACTGGCAATGAGAGTGTTCGTTTCGCTGTCATCGCTTTCAAAGCTTCCATCATTGGAAGAAACAAACGGTGCTGCCTCAAAAAATTTCACAGAGTCAAGAACCGCCTCGAACACCGGCTCCGTTTCTTTCCATTGGTCTTCTGGTGACAGTGCCATTAACACAAACTGCTGTTTTGGAGAATACATCGCCATAAAGATTTGACCCTTGATTTTGATGCCGTTGTAATCGCCTGATAGATCAGCCAGTAATCCATTAACGCCATCCACTTTTGTTTTTTTGGTTTTTCCAATATCAATCGTTGAAGCCTGGCTCTTCATAGATTCAAGCAGATCGTCATTGGTTAGTTCCTGTTCCATCAACCCGCCCATGACCATGATGCCCGGGCCGGTTTCAGTTGTTGCATTAGGGGCTGTCATTTCGACAATGCCAAAAGAGTCATTGAAATCATAACCCTCTACTTTGATGAAGCTAAACCCACCACTTTCACTGAAATATTCTTCTCCTGAATTATTATCTTTATCGAATATCTTGGAGGCTGTATTGCCAAGACTGCAAGACAGCGAAACCAGCGCCAAAATCAAGATAAGTGTCAATACTGAAGTCAAAGGCTTTTTCATGTTTTTATCCCTTTCTTTTCTATAGTTATTCAATTATTTCTCTCAGTAGAAAGTCTTTCTTTTCAGCCAAATCTCGAATCAAATTCACATTGTTCTCATACTCTTTCGGGAAATTAAAAACCAGTAAATTAAGTGCTTCAGAAAATAAGCCAAGTTCTCTCATGGCTTCTGCTTTAAACAATCTTTCTCGGGGGTTATTTTCATCAAGTAAGCCACTAAAGCGTTTGAGGTTGTGGATTCCCTCTTGTGTGCGAGTAAATCCACTTGCTTCAGGGGTGTGGTTCATATCTCTTTGTGGATCATTACCCGCCCACCATGCACCCAACCTAAGATAAATCTCCTGGTCTCGGTTTAATGCTGCTCCTTTACTTATTGCTTCAAGATATTCAATCTCTGTCAAATCTCGCACTCTTTCGGCTTTTTTCCAGTTTTCTGGAATTTTGTCGAGTTCCGGTCCCCAGAGCGGAATTTCGCCAAGTACTGTGGCTTCACAAAGCCAAAAAAAATGGGTACAGGTGCTGCATTTGGTTATGGCAGGCAATTGCGGCAGCATGGGGGCGATCATTTTTCCATCCGTCCAGGTTTGGGCGTCAACCGTGTTACCCGATGCCAGCGTGAAAATGATCATCGCTGTCTTACAATTAGGACACTCCAATACTTTATCAGGCCCTTGTTTCACTCAGGCCTGCCTTTGATACCTTTGATACATTCCCGAATCGGGATCAATACAATCATAAAAGCCACAAAGAGGTTGGCAAAAATCATTGCATATGCCAAAATCGATTTTCCTTTGGCGCGCGCTGCAAAATCTTCAAATGATCCAGCGTAAATAATCTCCGCCCGAATTGAATGTGTGTTGTTCATTGAAGCCAGGTTTTTATCTGCGTAACCTACCACAATAACTGGTAGATATTTTGGTAAAAATGATATCCCTCTGGGATCCACGGGCCAGTTTGTACCTTGATAGGTATCATTTGATATTTCGATACTTCCATCTAGTAAATCAATTATTAATGGTTTGGGAGTCCATAAGTTGCTTTCGTCTATATACGCAATATAATCTCCACTGAGGAAATCATTCTCATCACTCAATGTTCCACTAATGACCACCCCATCGCCGTTTTCAATCGCGGATAATTGAGTTATGTCTATTATCGCCGCATTTGAACTTGCATTTTTTAACCCTCCCAATCCAAAAAAGGCTAATAAGCCATTAAAAAGAACAAATATGAGCAGCACTCCAAAAAACAAGAGCAATTTACGAAAATCATCCGGTGTTTTGGCTTTCTTGAGGGGAAATCGATATAAAAGCCAGGATAAAAACACGCAGAACGCAATTAAAAACAGATTCAATATCATTGGGTTGATTCCTTTTCTATAAAAGACCTACAAACAGATTATTTCGTGAACAACCTGTCCCATGTCTGCGGACCGACAATTCCATCAACGGTTAATCCATTCTCCTCTTGAAAACGGCGGACGGCTTTATCAGTTAATTTTCCGAACGAGCCATCTGGAACACCTAGTTCTGAATAACCCAGTTCAAGAAGCGCATTTTGCAGCATGAGCACATCATCACCCTGCATATTTGGATTTGTCAGTGAAAGCGTACGTGACAAGACCGGCGGAGTTGGTGAAGGGGTTAGGGTAAAAACCGGTGTGGCAGTACGGTTTGTTGGTTCAATCGAGTAATTCGCGATGTTAATTCTTTCGACACTTGCAGTCTCCCAGTAATAAACCCACAGGTAATTTGATTCGTATAACATGAGTGTTGGCGCAACACCATGAAACGGGATGGGTTCTCCATGGTTCCCCAATTCGGGAGAATATCCAACGATGGAACTGGTTTCATTATCGGCAATCCATAAGTTCTTCAATCCGTAAACCATTGAAGATGGACTGCTGACAATGGGTTCAAGTGGGATGGTGACGCCGGTATTGAGGTTTAGTTGTGAGAAAGTGCCATCATAATTAGCCGTCCAAACCAGCGTGCCATCAGTTTCTGGATATCCATAAAAGAGCATGTTATCCGAATTGTTTTGGCGGCAAGCACCTCCCAACGGATTGAAGGAAGTTACATTTGCTTCACCCAGGTACCAAAAGCATTGGCCATCAAAAACCATATTTGCTGATGCCAAATAGCCTACCGGACGTGAAACGAGCACTCGACCCGACGACGGGTCAATTGAATAAGCGCGATCACTTGCTGCCACCCAGAGTTGTCCTTTTGTGACGCCCATGCCAGTGGCAGGAAAACAATAATCATCTGGACAGCTTGCGAATTCAAACGGGGTTCGCGCAACGCCGCTTTCAGGATCGATGGTTTGTAAAAGCGGAACAGGGTTACCCTCTGCATCCGTTGAATAAAGCAGCCAGATCTTTCCGCCAGAATAGACCATGTTCACAATTTGCGAATACTGGGTTTCACAGTCTCTAGGGCGAATAATTGTCACTGCTTCAGCAGGATGTTCGTTGGGGTCAATGCGAATAAGGTAATTCTCATAAAGGTAAGTGCCTTTGCTCACCGCCAGCCAAAGGCGAGAGCCATCCCAGGCCATCGCCACCACATTTTGATCAGCAGGGTAAATTGAAGTTGACCAGTCTTCAACGCTGACCATGGCACCGCCAAAGGTCCATTGTGGAATTGGGCTGAATACTTTCTTCCAGCTTTCGATATCAGGGATGCCGTCAGCTTCAGGCATATAGTATTTTTGAAATTCCATCAGGGCGTCTCTTGTTTCGGGTCCAAATGCGCCTATTGCCCATTCTTCAGACCCGGGTTGCAGATACTCCATCACAGCAAGTCGGTCTTGCAAAGCGTGATCGTCACACACCATGGTGGTGGAGCTAACTTGCGCCACCTTTCCCGGAAATGCCGGTGGCAGATAATATGCGGCCGGGTTTGAGTCAGAAAGTGCCCCCCAGGTTACTTCATCCACAACCCCGGTGATCGGCAGATTACTGAGCAATTGAAAGTGTTTCACTGCTGCTTCATCTTGAATGTCAAATATGCCATCCACCAAACCGCCCTCTGCATAACCCAGCGATAGGAGCTGTTGTGCCAGGGCTTGAACATCCGCACCTTCGACACCGAGTTTTAGATCCCTCTGTTGTTCAGGGGTCTGGGTTGTAGTGATTTTTGGGGTTGAGGTCGCTGGTGACGAGGATGCAGTAGGGAGAGGTGTTTTTGTTGGTTGAGGAGAGACTTGAAGTGCTATTTCTGAAGTGTTATTGCACCCGGAAGTAACAAATAGAAGGCCAATAATAAGTGGAGTTATTTTTAAAAAATTTTTCATTTTTCCCTTTCTTTTTTCTTGCCCCAATAAAGACAAAGAAAGCATATCTCTTGAACCTTCTTGAACAAAAAATAAAAATTGCAACAACTGTCGTGTTTGTAAATAAATAATACATACTTATCGTCAAATTTGCGTCAATCAATTTTTCTTGATCCTAATTCGATCAAATGGTTTTCAAAAATATTCACCTGTTGTACAATTTTGCATGGATACCTACATGAAAACCAGCATTGGAGAGATCACCCTGCGGCCCGCGCGCGTAACGGATGCACCTGCCTTCCGCGATCTCAGGCTCGAGGCGCTGCATAATCATCCCGATGCCTTCAGTTCGGATTACGCTACCAATTTCGCCTTCCCCTCCACTTTTTGGGAGCAGCGCTTGAATGACCTCGGCCAGGCCGGGTCGGTTTTCTTCGCTGACCACGAAGGGGATCTGGTGGGCATGTGCGGCATCCACCGCGAAAGCTCGCCCAAACTTCAGCACACCGCCACCATCTGGGGGGTGTATGTTAAAGAAGACTTCCGCGGACACCAAATCACCGAAGGACTGATCGCGCGCTGCACCGCCTGGGCAATGGAGAAGGGCGTCAAGGTGGTTAAACTGGCCGTAGTCACCACCAATACCCGCGCCATCAAGACCTACACTCGCTGCGGCTTCACCGTCTATGGTGTGGAACCCATGGCTATTTACATTAACGGCAGCATGTATGATGAAATGCTGATGGCATTGATGTTATAAGGTGGAAATTTCAATGACGATTGACCCCAAGATATTGAAGGCTTTGCAAATAATATATCCGGAATTGACCAATCCAGGCAGAAAACCGATTAACTGGGCGGTCACTGGCAGTCTGGGCATGGTGCTGCACGGTATGCAGATGGATATTCACGATATAGATATTCAAACGGATAAAGAAGGCGCTTACGAGATTGAAAGAAGGCTGGTCAAATACCTGGTGAAACTGGTGCATTTCAAGGCGTCTGAACGCATCCGCTCTTACTTTGGTGTTTTTGAAATTGGCGGCATCAAGATCGAAACAATGGGCGATATGCAGCACATGCTCCCCGATCAAAAATGGGATTCACCGGTTGAGATTAACGAAAGCCGCGACTGGGTGGATTATGCAGACTTGCATATTCCAGTGATTACTTTGGAACACGAAGTCAAAGCCTACCAAAAAATGGGTCGTACTGAAAAGGCCGAAATGATTAAAACCTTCATGTTGAAGAAGTAATGGTGTAAAAAACCGGAAATTTTGTAAAATTTCCGGTTTCTGGGGTTTGCATTTTCAATTCCGGGAGTTTTAAACCCAAACTCCCGGAATCTTGGGTTGGATTTTTTCGGGATTTGGTCTAAAGAACTTGATTCTTTTGAGAAAGATTCTATAATCAATATCAGCGTGGGTAAACTGGCAACTCTCTTACTGGTATTCAACCAAGGGATGAATTGCTTCAGGAGGGCAATATGAATTCCATAATATCTGGTTTGGCTGTGATACTTGTTTTTGCCGTCATCGGCTGGCTGTTGATGCGCGGTGCAAAACCGCCCAAAAAATGGTGGGTATGGGTATTGATTATCCTCGCGACCATCGTGGCGGAGTATATTGGCATCGGCACGGTTGTCGTGGGCTGGCCTGGGTTTGAAGTCCATCTCAACGACTGCCTTCAAGGTCTCGGTTTTGGCGTCATTGCAGCCTTTCTGATCAAGAATAAATAAATTTCTATTCCGGGAGTTTGGTTTTAAAAATCCCGGAATCTGCCCTTAAACTTAACTCTATTTTTTTGAGACTGTAAGAGTCTGTTTTTTTGTTTGGGTTCATTCTAATCATGTAAAATAATCTCAAATCAATAGTCAAGGAGCCTCACCATGCCTCATCCTCTCGTGGACCAACTGCGCTTTACCCGTTCTGAATTCATGCGCGCCCTCGAAGGTCTTTCGGATGAGGACGCGCGCAAACGCTTTCCGCCGCTTAACTGCATCAGTTGGAATGTCGGCCACCTCGCCTGGCAGGAGCAATATCGCCTGCTTTACAACGGACAGGGCAAGAAAATCATCCCTGAACTGGATGTGATCTGCGGCAAGGGGCAACCCGCCGCCACCCCTCCGCTCGCAGAGATGCTTGCCGCATGGCAAACTATCACCCGCGCCAGTGATGCCTGGCTGGATGGTCTGACCCATGAAAAATTGATGACCTTTTATATCAAAGAAGGCGAAACCACTACTGAGTTATGGGGATCGGTTCTTTTGCGCATCATCTATCACTATTGGTACCACTTGGGCGAGAACGCCGGTATTCGTCAAATGCTTGGGCATACCAACCTGCCGCAGTTTGTTGGCGATATAGATTCTCAAGCGCCTTTTCGGGCTGAATAATACTATGCCCGATTCTCACTTCCTGACCCGCATTGAAACCGCCCGCACTGGCACCAATCCCACCATTATCTGCCGGGTTCCCTCCGGCTGGGTGGCGCTGGCCGACATGCAATACCTGCGCGGATACTGCATCCTCCTGGCTGACCCTGTGGTGGATTCCATCAACGCGCTTGACCTTGTTGCTCGTGCCCGATTCATGACTGACATGAGCATTGTGGGCGACGCCCTGTTGCAGGTTACCGATTCCTTCCGCATCAATTACGGCATGCTGAGTAATGCCGATCCTTACTTGCATGCCCACATTGTTCCGCGTTATAGGGATGAACCCGAAGAAATTCGGCGTCATCTGCCTTGGTCGTATTCTAAAGAACATATGGCAGCCAACCCCATTGATCTTGAAAGAGATCGTGACCTGATGGTTGATCTGAAACAGGCAATAGAAAGACTTATTGAATAATTCTCTAAAGCAAAATCCACTCTCATTAAGAGCGGATTTTGCTATAGGGAAGAAAACGAAGAGAAAGTTTTTCGGATTTATTTATGTGTTTTGCTTGCTGTTGCAGATACCAGTTCTTTAACCTGATTGACTTTTTCAATTGGTGCGGTAGATTCCAGCCACTGCTGAGATTTTTCGATGAATAGCACCAACGGCCATAATAAGACATTCTTTAAAACATCCACCACAAACTGCATCCATTGCAGCCACTTATATCTTCGTGGATTCACCTGATCAAGTTGAATGCGGGTGACGAAGATTCCCATAAATATATAGATTATCAATGGAGTAGAAAAAGCAGATATCTCTTCAAAGTTCATCGTGCACCTCTGTATTGTTGTTCAATGGTTATATTTTACGGCTTTCTTCCTCACTTGAAAATTACCCGTAAGGGCGATATTTGGCATCAAATAATCAGTAAATAAGTAAGAATTCCAATATGAGTGGTCACAAAAGGGATGAACCTGTTACCCGTTTGGGTAACAAGTGGGGTCGTTGGTTTAAGTCAACTTTAGAATTGAATAGAGAGATCAATTTGATTTGGTCTCTCTGTTCTGGTTAATGTTATCTGAAATGGTTGGGAGACTTACTCGTGTGCGGCAACGACATCAGTTGCATAAGCTTCAGCGCCGTGTTCGGTCAGGTCAAGACCTTCCATCTCTTCGGCTTTACTCACTCTGAGGCCAACAATACCTTTTAGAATGCCAAAGAAGAGAACTGCGCCAGCGATGACACACCAGGCGGCAACAGCAAAAACGCCAATGGTCTGAGATAAAAGTTGACCAGAATTGCCAGCAATCAAACCGGTGACACCATTTTCAGTGGCAAAGATGCCAACTGCCAGAGTGCCCCAGATGCCACACATCAAATGCACAGGGACTGCACTTACAGGATCATCAATTTTAAGTTTTTCAAGCAGAATGGCGCCATAAACTACGACCACACCCGCCACTCCGCCTATCACGATGGAATACACCGGTGTTACGAAAGCGCAGGGTGCAGTAATGGCGACCAAACCAGCCAGCACGCCGTTTAAGGTCACTGAAAGATCAGGTTTTTTGGTGATAAACAACCAACTTACAATCATTGCCACCAGACCACCTGCAGCAGCAGCGATATTGGTGTTGACGGCCACCAGTGAAATGATGTCTGCGTTAATTCCGTCTGCCGCAAGCTGGGACCCGGGGTTGAAACCGAACCAGCCAAGCCAGAGGATGAAGACACCCAGTACAGCCAGGGTAATGGAATGTCCAGGAATCAGGCGGGGTTTTCCCTCTTTTGTGAATTTTCCAATGCGCGGACCGAGTGCCAAGGCACCCATCAACCCTAACCAACCGCCGACGCTGTGTACAACAGTGGATCCAGCGAAATCTTTAAACCCAGCGCCAAAAGGAAGGGTTGCAAGCCAGCCGCCGCCCCAGATCCAATGGCCTGAAATGGGATAGATGATAGACGAGATTATGAAGGAATAAACCAGGTAAGACTTGAACTGGGTGCGTTCAGCCATCGAACCGGAGACAATGGTTGCAGCGGTTCCTGCAAACACCAACTGAAAGAACCAGAAGGCCATCAAGGGCAAGCCGGCAACGTCTTCACCGCCAGCCAGCAAAAAGCCGCTGGTGCCGATCCAACCACTTGCGCTGGAGCCAAACATGAAAGCATAGCCAATTGCCCAGAAGGCTAGCGTGGCAAAAATAAAATCGATCAGGTTCTTAAACAAAATATTGGTGGTGTTTTTGGCGCGGGTCAAACCGGCCTCAACCAAAGCGAAACCAGCCTGCATCCAGAACACCAAAAATGCAGCGACCAATACCCACACGGTGTTTAAGCCGCGAGTCAGGTCAACAATCGCATCAGTAGATTGGGCATAGACTGGTTTACTGGTGATCAGCAAGGCAGCTATTGCAGCAGGGATAACAACCCAACGAAGCCATTTTATTGATTTAAGTGCAAACGAGACAGATCTGTTCATTTCGAAACCTCCTAATTAATAATTACAAGAATTTGATCAAGCAAACGGGTGGATCAATACCATCCAATTTGACTTTTTAATAAGACCAGTATGGAGCTGACCACCATCGCGGCGAGTGTGGCCGGAGCTGCCAGTTTCAACCACTTTTTCCATCCCACCGCCCCGTGATATTTTTCGAGGTAACCATAAGCCACCACATTGGCTGATGCGCCGATGGGGGTCATACTGCCGCCAATATCCACACCTAGTGCCAGTGACCAGACCATCAGGGATAATGCCGGCATACCGGGGATGGCAGCCAAATCTTTGAGCACATAACTCATTGCCAAAGCCAGCGGTACATTATCAACAATTCCGCTCAATAAACCTGGCGCCCAATGCAGCGTCATAATGAAAAGGTTTTGATTGGTGTTTGCCAGGTTGGCAAAAAATGTAGCCAAACCCTCAAACAAATGCACTTTTTCAAGTCCGCCGATCAAAATAAACAGGCCGCAGAAAAACAAGATACTCTCGCCATCCAATTTGAGGATGACCGCTTTCTTGTGTTTGTCACTCAGCAGAAAGATGGCTGCGGTGGCTGGGATCAGGGCTGCCACAGCCGCATTGATATGTACGCCAATGAGATGGCTTAATGGAACATGGAAGATCAACAACAAAACTGCAATTCCAAAGCAGATTAATCCGATTTTCGTTAATTGCGGGTGAAGATCGCGGCGATTTTTGTATTCAATTTCCATAATGGTGTATTCGGTTAACCATTGTTTGGAAGCTTTCAATGCTTTGCGATTGATCAGGTAAAAAATGCCAAGAATCAGCAACGCAGTGACAACCGCAATCGGGCCTGTATGGGTGGCAAAATCTGCGAAAGAAAAACCTAGTGTGGTGCCTAAAATCACATTGGGCGGGTCCCCGACCAGGGTTCCTGAGCCGCCTGCATTGGCAGCACAAACCTCAGCAATCACTATAGGGATTGGGTCTAACCTCAATAAATGACAAAGCTGAACTGTTAATGCCGATAAAAACAACATCACTGTAATGCTATCCATAAACATGGATAAAAAAGAAGCCATCAGAATCAACACCACAAAGAGGGGAGCAGGGCGATATTTCACTTTGCGCATAGCTGTCATCGCCAGCCAGTGGAAGAAGCCCGATTCAGTCAAAATGGAGACCAGCACAAACATCCCGGCCAATAAACCCAAAGTCTCCCAATTGATAGAATCAACCACATCTTTGGGGCTCATAATCCCGAACACTACCAATAAGCATCCACCCACCATTGTTACCCAGTGGCGCGGAAACTTTTCACTGGCAATGGCTGCATAGACGATGACAAAAATAGAAATAGCTACCCACATGTTTTTTCCTTTAGGTTTAATAGCTTTCATTTTATGAATTTGATGGGGATTGTGTAACTACCCGATTGGGCAATATTTTTGTGATTTTGGCGCAAAAAGATGCTTACTTTTTTTTCTTTCAGCTAATCATGGATTTTGCATGACCCAAATGGGTAGTAAGTTTTTGTGGTCTCATTCTTGCAACTAACCCTGGGGTTATATATACACTTTTATGTGGTAATTATTGTGTTTTACAGAGGAGGGGTCTTCTAATGGATAGTTCTCAATCAAGCGAAACCGAATACAACCGGGTTGAATACAAGAATCTTGAGATTAAAGAATCCAAGATGCAGATGAAAGAGTTCAACTCATGCACTTTTATCAAATGCAATTTCAAAGGCACATATTTTCAACGATGTAGTTTTCGTCATTGTGTTTTTCAAAACTGCGATCTGAGTCTGATTAATGTTAAAGACAGCACTTTTTTAAACACCAAATTTGAAGATTGTAATTTGTCCGGCATTAACTGGACCCAATCTGAGTGGGCCACCAGCAAGCTGATTCAAAAACCGGCTGACTTTATGGGCTGTGTACTGAATCATTCCTCATTTATGGGGTTGAACCTCGAGAAAATGATTATGACCCGCTGCATCGCCCACGATGTTAGTTTTGAAGATTCAAACCTGTCTTATGTCGATTGCACCGGCACTGATTTTGAGAACAGCCGCTTTACTCGCACCAACTTCACCTCTACGGATATGCGCAGTGCTAAGAATTACAATATTGATCCCATTCTTAATACGCTGAAAAAGACGAAATTTTCGATGCCTGAAGCCATGTCATTGCTTTACAATTTGAACATTGTATTGGATGACCTCGAACGCTAAAATAGGTTCATGATTAAATGCTCTGTTTTTATTGCCACTTCTCTTGACGGTTTCATCGCCCGCCAGGATGGTGATATTTCATGGTTGACCAACACTGACTATTCCATCGAGTCTGAGGATTTTGGCTTTGCCGAATTCTATGCTTCAGTGGATGCCATCGTAATGGGACGCAAAACTTACGAAACCGCATTGGGTTTTTCAGAATGGCCCTATGTGAACAAGCGCGTGGTGGTGCTCAGCCATGCTTCAATCTCAAATCCATCTCAATTGGCCAGAAATGTTGAACATATGTCAGGTTCTCCTGCAGAAGTGGCGCTACGCTTGGAAGCCTCCTGCGCCTGCCACGTTTATATCGATGGCGGCTATACCATCCAGGGGTTTCTGAAAGCCGGTTTGATCGATGAAATGACCATCACCACCATTCCCATCCTGCTCGGCAGCGGTATTCCGCTGTTCGGTCCGCTAAATCAAGACATTCACCTGCAAGTAGTTTGCTCACAAGCTTACCCAAACGGATTTGTGCAAACCAAATATAAAGTTCTCCATTCAAATTTGGCTGATTAGGCCGATAATAATAAAAGTGGTTTGTAAAAAAAAATGTAAAATTATACTAATTGTGGAAATTCCTTAATTAGAAGTGGAGAAATTCATGGCAAATCTTGACCGCATTCTAACGCTGACTGATAGCAATATCCAATTCTGGCTGCGAACTGTTGAAGAACAGGATATTCTAAATGGGATGTTGGGCGTAAGCGCTGAAATACGCCAGCGCGTGATCAATAATCTTGCACCACGTGCGAAAGTGGGGGTACGTGATTATGTTGAAGCCCACTCTGACTTGGATCAGCGCATCATTGATGCCAGTCTTGGCCGCCTTGAATCTGCTTTAAATATGATCCGATAATTTTCTTATCAGTAACTTGTTTTAGCAAAAAGGTTTCAAATTCTTGGCCAGATAAATTGGGTTGGCCTGCTATTAACTGAATGAGCAGTTCAAGATATAATCTGTTTTGTTGCAGGGGTTGGCGGTGTTTCAGGGGATATTATTTATTTTTATCATTGTATAGAACCATCGATTTATTTATAGACCAACAATTTATTGTTTGTGTCCTATCAAATCGACTCCAAAAATTTCAATACTTGTCTCCAAAGGAAAAAATGGATTCATTTGCGATTGAAACAAATTCACTCAATAAAGTCTTTAAAACCAAAACAGGGTTTTGGAAGAACAAATCCAAATCCACAGTGGCAGTTGAGAACATCTCTTTTTCTGTCGAGCGCGGAGAGTTGTTTGGTTTGCTTGGCCCTAACGGCGCCGGCAAGACCACCACAGTCAAGATGCTTACCACTCTGCTCTTGCCCACCGGTGGCTCAGCCAGGATCCTCGGCTTGGATGTGGTAAGACAAACCGCCGAGGTGCGGAAGCATATCGGCTTTGCTTTCAGCAGCAGCCGTGGATTGTATAACCGGCTTACTGCATTTCAAAATCTCAAATATTTTGCTGAACTATATTCGTTGAAAAATGATTATGCCAACAAGCGAATCCCCATGCTGCTTGACCTGGTGGGTTTGGCTGACCGGGCAGATGACCGGGTTGAAACCTATTCCAGCGGCATGATCCAGCGTCTGCACCTGGCCAGGGCCTTGCTGCACGATCCTGAAGTACTCTT
>CAKMKJ010000073.1 GCA_927443345.1 uncultured Anaerolineaceae bacterium
TCAACCGGGGTCGAAGCAAAAGGCGAAACGGATTCAAGGGTTGGTTCTTCCTGTTCAGAGTCCGATTTTTTACCTGAATATCCAGCTTTGATCTCTTTGAGCCAGTCGGGCAGTTCTTCTTTTTTCTCGGCAACTGGTGGCTCAGGTTGGGCTGCTTGATCGTTCGCTTGAGCCTCACGCTCCATTTGTTCGCGTGTACGGATGCGCGCCAGCCAGTCAGGTACTTCTTCAGGACTCTCGCCTTCGATTGTTGGATCAAGAGACTCAGGTTCGAGGGTTTGCCCTGATTCTTCACGCAGTCCATTTAACCAATCGGTGCCGTTTACGGGTGTCGACTGTTCGCTGGGGGTTAGTTCAGCCTGACAATACCAACAGCGTTCAGCACTGGGGTCATTGGGGCGTTCACAAATGGGACAAATATTTTCGGCCATGCTCATCCGCTGTAAGGTTTATCTGATCCAATTAAGATACGCACGCCTGTGGCCAAACTACCCAGGGCTATGCCCAACAAAATACCCCGCGCCCCCGCTGCTGGAATTTTATGAAAACCTGAAAGCAAATCCTGCAGCAAGGGAATCTCTGCAGAAAAAGCCAGCACCCCACTATTGATCACCAAAAAGAGGATTACACTGAGGAAGAAAACCAATCCCATCCAGTTGCGCTGACGCTGAAGCATCTTTAAGCTTGAATAGGTCAAAGTAATGGCTAACAAGGCCATCAAACTGGTTTCAATGGGTGTTTGAATGGCAGTAACCACTTTTTGAAAATTCGGGTCAGCAGGGCCGAGATAAAAGCCAAACGCTGCAACGATCAAAAAGGTAATGATTACCACAACGCTAAAAAACCGTTTTGAACCCGCTTCACGCAATCGTTTCAAATGCACACCAACGATCAGGTTGATGATCGCCACCAGGCCCGCAATGCCAGCCAGTGTGACCGCCCAATCCAGCATAGGTGTGCGGATGGCAATTAACGCTGGAAACGGGAAGAAATACCCTGCCAGCACCAGCAGGCCGCTTAGAACGGCAACCAATACGGATAAGGGAGATTTCATGCCCAACCTGCCAACCTGGTAAGCACAGCACCCAGCAAAACAAGAATGACGATAAAGCGCAAAATGTCTTGAACCCTAAGGCTGGCCTGATGGGCTGCTTGAGAACCCAGGTAAGCCGGCAGCGCGTAGAGTTCTTCGCCAATCAAGGTATCATCAGCCTGGGTAAAGAAGATGGATTGGGCAATAATCGAATTGCTGCCTGCCAATTTATAGGATCCTTGATTTTCGGCACCATCCAGCAACAATGCAGCTTCAGCTCCAAAATCACCTATCAAAACGTTGGCGCTGGTGCCTGAATCTTGCATGGATTCGACTGCCCCAATTGCATAAGTGAACGGTGTGACACCGGTCATGCGTGCCAAACCTGGATCCAACTGACCGAGAGAGTGAGTGTTTGAGGCGTTGCCCCGCAGCACATCCTGGCTGAGGATTTGCAAGTCACCGCTGCCGCTGGTGCACATGGGCGGCAGATCACTGGTGGATGCTAATTGTGCGATGCGGTTCAAGGTGCTAAGCCCGGCAAGTGCAGAAGCGTTCGCAGGGTCAACCAGACTGCCATTGCCCAACGAAACATGAATGCGTGTTCCATCTTCAACCGCCAGACCAATGGCGCGGCGAAGTTTAATTGCAGCCGATAATTTACGAAATACGGGAGGGAATTTTGTTCTGATTTTTTTGGAAGAGAAAAAAATGACGAGACCGGAAGTGAACAAAAATACCACGGCTCCGATCAAGGGTTCATATTGACTCACGTATTTTTCTCCTCAAGCAGATAGGTCGTGAATAACCGGCATTCTGCGGCGTCTTCCAACATTTGCGCAAAAGAATGCAAGGAACTATCACGCGTTTGTCCAAATAACGGTAAAAATCCCATCAATGCCTGTGATATAAGAATTTTGAGAGGACCGGCACCCTCCAACAGTGTTACAACCAGGCCTGTCAGCCTTTTTTGTTGCAAGGTTTGCGCCCAATCAGCCCAATATTTCTTTTCCATCATCTTTTATCAGTATAGCATAAGAAATGTATTTGTTTTGAGGGTATAACTGGTTAATCTATGCGCTTAACTAGCAATTCTACTTGTTTGAAGGTTAATACCAACCAGTTGATGGCGGGTTTTGTAACGGAGAATCTGGACAATGGACCGAGTAGTTTATGGTTTTGCACTGCCGGGTTCTGAAGACTCAAAAAGCTAACTTTGAAGCCAATCTTGTTGAACTGGTTTCTGATCATTTTATAAGGACGATAAAAGATGTGATCTGTACTGTAATCGTAATACACACGAGTCTTTTCTTCAATCCCGCGGCCTTCCACTTCGACCCAGTGAGGTTCGGTTCCGTTCTTGATGCAGCTTCGGATGACCGCCTTGCGCAATCTGCCCTCGGGCAGCCAATGCACAAAGGGCATAAACAGATGCCCCTCGATGAACTGCCGCTGAGCCGGGAAAATATGATATCCGCCGCCGTCTTTTGCAGTCAGGCGTTTGATCTCGGCCATCACCTTGCCCAGATTGCTCACATGTTCAAGCACGTTATCTGTCATCACGAAATCAAAAAAGCCATCCTCATAGATGGTGCGACCCTCCGATGAAATCACCGAAAGCGGCTTGTTGTCGTAACCTTTCTTTTCAAACAATGGCGATCCGTTGTTGATAGGTTCAGGGTCAATATCTACGCCGTAGGCATCGAAACCCAATTCGCGCATCTTTAAGACAAAACGGCCGCGTCCGCAGCCCCAATCCAGAACTCTCACCTGCTCTGCTGATTTCCCTTTAGCGGCGGCAAATTGAGTGAGCTGCTGAATCGCCCTGACAGACGCTTTGTAAGCAGAAAATTCTTCTTCGGTTAATAAATCGTGTTTTGCCATAACGGCTCCAATTAATTAATCATTCTAAGCCATAAAGTACGACTAATCGGCAGTCTGGCATACTCCCTGACGGCTTTATCCATTTCATCTACTGATGCCCAAAACGAACTGATCTGTGACGGATAGCAGGCGATCGCTTTGAGCCACGCATCCACCCCGGCAGCGGAAAATTCTTGAACCTCTGGCTCGGCGTTGTCGGGTAAAAAGGCATTCACTTTGCTCGGGTCTTTCGCGGCATATGGATAATCTGCATAAAACCACAACGACCTGCCTATCTGCTCTGCCGCCAGCCTCGTCACGCGATGGTCAATGTGTCCGCCCAGGCCTAATGGGCAGAGAATATCGGCTTTCGAAGGTAACCGAGACTTCAATTCTCTTACAAGATTGAGGACAAGCGCATTTTCCACGACATAATCATCTGAAAACAGATCGTCGTCTTTCTTGATGATGGGTTCATTGGTTTGAGCATTGCGCCGGTAGATACAATCAGGGTAGCTGAGATGCCGATAGGTGCCGCCCAAAAAATCCAGTGCGTGCTTATCCTCTTCTCTGCGAATCCATGAAGGGTTGGCTTTCTCCTTCCACCGCGCATGCAACGATTGGGCAAACGGCGAAAGACTCCCTTCAGGCGGATCAGCCGTGAAAATGGACCACACTTCGACCGATGAACCCTGAGCGACCAATTCATGAATGATGCCTCCGCAGGAGTATACAGCGTCATCCAGGTGAGGTGATAAAAAGATTTTTCTCGTATTTTTCATGAACATGTAACAAATTATAGTATGATTAATGCAGATTGTTTCCAATACGTCAGAGGAGTTTGTCCATGGCTTTTTTAGATTTCATCTTCGGTCCAAAATTGTACCCTGCGGATATGTCGAAGGAAGTTCAATCGTTGTTGAATGAATTGATCAACATCGGAATAAAGGAAGATTATTTGTCAGAACGTCCGGGCAATGGGTATAATGCGCAATGCCGGCATGTGAGAACCCGCGCCATCGGCAAACGTCTGGATGAAATTGGCGGAAACAGGTTAATGCAATGGGCTTATGGGCGTGTGAAAAAGAAGGCAGGTAAAGCGTCTGCCTCCCACCTTGAGTACGCCTGGACTGATGTAGGCCAGTGGGAAGCCTAAAACCAATACTTGAGGATCACCGGAGTTTCTTGCCGGTGATTTTTTTATCCCAGATGAAACCCCCAACCAAAATCAACACAATGGAGGCGCAAAGGAAAAGAATCAGGTATGGAAAAGGAATCGCGGGACCCCAATTGAAGTTGCGATAAAGATACCAATCCAGAAATACTAAAATGAAAACGGCCTCCATGGATACAATCCGCCAAAACCAGGGGTGGTACCCCTGCCTTAAACACGCCCAAACCCAACCCACCAGGATCGCGATCCAGGGCAAAAAGGTGGTGCGATAGCGTGGATTATCCCATTGGTCACCGCCGGCACGTAATGAAGAAATCAAAATCCAGGCTGCCAAAGCCAGACTAATGAAAACGAGCAGCGATCCATTTTCTTCTTTGCGGTTTTTTATCACTGCCGCAAACCCGTAAAGCAGGAATGGAATTATGAAGTACCAACCAGTCGCGCGAAAGATGGCCAGGCCCTTCCAAATCGGCAGGGATGCATCCACCAAAGCCGCTGGCAGCAACGGCTGGGTCAGTCCGTAAAAGGTGATCAGAGGAATCTGATATTGTTCACCATATTGTCTCAATAAAGCTGAAATCCAGCCCGAACTGGAAACAGCTACTGAAAATTCGTATGAAAGACTTTCTTTTAACCAGTACCAGCCTGCAATCCCCACAAAACCCAAAAAGACCACGAACAGAATGATTGCCAACTTCCTGGTCTGTGATTTGGTTTGATCGTTCAGCCATTCAAAAAACACAAGCCCCATAACAACGGATGCCGCCGCGCCAGCCGCAGGAACCGAAAAGAGACAGGTTACTGCACAGATGATCAGGGCAATGATTAATGAAACAATCGGCTTGCGCTTCCAATCCTGAACGCTCCATAAAAGCATGCAGGTCAACGCGATAAGAATCGGTTCGCGCATCTGAGAACTACCCAACAATATACTATCAGGGTAAAGCGCGTATACCCAACCCGCAATCAAAGCCACTTTGCCGCCCCACTTACGAGCTATCACAGCA
>CAKMKJ010000074.1 GCA_927443345.1 uncultured Anaerolineaceae bacterium
TTATTGACGCACTTACTCGAGCAAGCTGGTATTAATTTAGAAGAAACTTTTCCTTGGATATTACAACGCCCAAATTAGCATTTTGATGAGGGGCTAATATGATTAAGGTCACAACGGCAGTTTGTTAATTTCTGAACTAAATTGATTGAATTCTTTTACGTGGTTATTTTTTTTTTTTTTTTTTTTTTGTGAGATACCAATGGTTGTGATAATCGGCGTTACTGAAACCTTTTTTTTATAGGCTGTTCACATGCGAGAGATAGTACAAGTCTTGCAGGTATACACTTTTATTGTGGAGGTGTTTATTTTATTTGTATTCTACTCATTGGAATCAGATTTTCTATCAAGAAAGATTTTACACATGTTCCATTATTGAAATAATCCAGAAAGAAATGACAAAAACCATACTTGTCCCTGGGGCATTTATGGTGGTATTGCGTGATGTTTTATGTAATAACTGATTCATTATCTTCGTACTTCCAAAACCCCATTTTTTCTAAAAGCAACCTTCTTGCCAACCTCTGGACATTATTGACTTCATAATAGTTAAGTGAGCTTGCTAGTTCTCTTAACTTATGTGCTGATACTTTGCTTCTCAACCAGCTTGCTCGAGTAAGTGCGTCAATAACTTCTATCTCTCCGTCTCGAATTTTTCCAAATGCCCAATTTGCTTTAGATTTAATTCTGGGTTTCCTAACGCGTTCTAATTTTGTCGGTGTATCCCGTAATATCCAAGGAAAAGTTTCTTCTAAATTAATACCAGCTTTTACTAATCTTCCCTCGAGTTCGTTCTTTACGATTGGATTCCATTTTCCATCAATGTAGCTTGGAGACTTTTCCGATGCGCGAGGTTCAAGAGAGAGTTCTTCGATAACAGAATAAGCTATCACAATAGCATATGCACATTTGACTCGGTAATCAATTGATAAAGACACATACTTTCCTGGTGTCCACTCTGATGGGTCAAAAACAATAGAATCACTTGAAATAAGTTCAAGGCTTGTTAAGTGCTTAAACAGGGCGTATTGATATTCTTTTCTATATGATGCCTTGGCAGCAATCATACAAATTACAGGAACGCCATTACAACTTTCGCCTATAAGTGATTTTTGTTGGAAAGTATCAGATGTGTTAATCTGAAGCGTTACAGGCATTTGATGAAACAGCGATAATTCGCCCATGTAAAGGCACTTGGCAGCAAATAACAATTCAGTAACATACTTGGCTCGTTCTAGAGAATTGGCATTAATTATCACATTCTTTGTTGGATATTGAGTGCCGTTTATGATGGCTAATGAACCATTTTTATTCAAATTATCCATTTTTTCAAAAATAATATTCCATCCCTTCCCATAAAATGGGGGCGGGCCATAAAAAATATAATCAAAAACTGAAAAACCCGAAAAATATTTTTGAAGGGCCATTTATAACCTACAGAAAGCATCCAACTAATAGATAATAAGCATAACAAGATAATTTGAATGACAAACAATATTTATTTAGATAGAGGCTCTGGTTTCTGTAAATTTCTAAAAAAAGACTTTACGACTCATAGAAAATTAGTTTTTGAACCTTGTTTTTTTTACTGGCTGTTACCCTAGCGAGATAGCATTCATGCCTTGTAGGTACTCACTTTTTTATATGTGAGTAATTGTTACTAATGTAAAAATCAATTCGTAATTTCCACTAATAAAACAAAATAATTGAAGACAATAAAAATGCTGAAATGGTTTGAAAAGTACATCGATAATTTAGGTGCTTTTTTCTGATGATTTATTTAAAACACTTTCTATTGAATAGCCAACCTTAACTTCGAATTTCATTCCCTCAAGACCATCATAAGTAATATTGTTTATATAACAGTCATATTTTTGATTAGTTAGTTTTGAGAAGGAATCAGCAATAACCTCTTCAATTGTTTCAATACTTATTGATTTTATTTCAGTAAATTCTGACATTTTTTCAACTCCTTTTGTAAAATACTTCATATTATTACTGTTATTGAAACCTACTTTTCTCATAATTAATGTAATTTTATGCTAGCAAACATCAACGAATCATAACACTTCGTTACTTTTAAAGACAATTGGTTGAGTTCGTCACTTATTGTCTTGAATTTCCCAAAATCGACATCATCGTCATAATCTGGGTTTGGGATTCTATGCATTCCATGCCCATAATTATTGCTTTTTTTAGCTAAGGTATCGTTAAATACGTCTGCAGATTTTAGTAATTCAATTCTCTTTTTTTCTAAACCCTTATTGATAAACATAAAATCCGGGTTTTCATGACAGTAATAGGAAAACCTGTCCAAGTTTCTGATGACTTCTATGTCAAACGGCTCTCCAAAATGATGGTCTTTTAAATAAACATAAAGTCCGTTATCAATAAACAACGGTTTTAACCTAGTCAAAGTCTCTTTATCTCTAAGATTATTTTTATCTACTATGTTGATATATCGATTAAGTAATGTTCCCCCAAAAGCACCCAAAAAAGCTGCAATTAGCGAAATGAACCAATCAGGCATATTTTGTTCCTCCCTTTGTTAGTTAATTATTTCCAATGATAATTATAAGTGCGGTTATCAAAAACTAATTGGATAAGAAATTACAAAAAATTCATCCAAAGTAATCAAAAGGTGCAGGGTGGCAATCAATCCGAAGAAATTCTTCATTTTCGATTTCATATATTTTTATTTTCAATTTTCTATAACAACCATCCTCGATGAAGAAAATATCTCCTGCCTTCGACATATCAATCACCTGTTTTCTAGAAAAATCCTGCGGAGGGAAGAAATTATTATGGTTCCCGTCTGTTAAATAGCCAGTCATCTTTGTAATTTTCTTCTTTGATACTTCAAAGTGAATCCCATTAATATAATAATATGCCATAGAAAATTTCCTTCGTACCGTCTTAGCACATAAGTTCTATTTTTTGATTAACAAGAACATTTTCTGCCGATACAAAAGGCATAAGTGTGTATATTATTGAATTACAAAAATGATAGCGAAAAGGAGAAGGAAATGGTTACCCCGTCTGCAACAAACAAAATTATGGATGCTTTCAATAACGACAATCTTCAATCTTGGATTGATGCATTTATGATGGACAGACGCGCTCAAAATATGGCGAAAGGAACTTTGCATTTTTATAAAGCAAAATTAAAAGACTTTTCAGCATATTGCGAATCAGTTAGCATTGACAGAGTCATGGAGATTGAGCCATCTCATATTCGTGCATTCTTATTGTTACTTCAGGAAAAAGGGCATAATCCCGGCGGAGTTCATACCTATTAAAGAGTAATTAAAGCATTTCTTCGCTGGTTTGAATTTGAATTTGAACCAGAAAATTGGAGAAACCCTATCAGGCAAATTAAGGCTCCAAAAAATCCCGTAATATTATTAGACCCAGTGAATATCGATGTAGCCCAAGCAATGATAGATATATGTCCAAAAAATGATTTCTTTGGATTACGCGATAAAGCTATTTTTCTTTGTCTGCTAGACACTGGATTACGAGCCAGTGAACTGTTAGCTATGAATATCGAGGAGGTGAATTTTATAACCGGAGAAATTCATATATTGAAGGGTAAGGGTAGAAAAAGCCGTTATGTTTTTCTAGGGTCAAAATCACGGAAAGCACTTCGTTCATATCTAAAGTACAGACTCGATGACACAGAAGCTCTTTGGTTAACCAGAGGTCGAACAAGAATGGAATACTGGGGGTTGGAAGGAATGATTCATAGACGAGCAAAAGAAGCAAATGTCACTGCACCTTCTATGCATTCATTTAGGAGATGGTTTGCACTTACATGTCTTCGCGCAGGAATGGATGCTTTTTCATTACAAGAACTAATGGGACATTCTGATTTGCAAGTTCTTAAGAGATATATTAAACAAACTTCTTTTGATTTGCAAAGCGCACATCAAAGAGCTAGTCCAGTTGATAATCTTTGAAAGGACTAGCAAATTCAAAAAATTATTTTTTAATTCACTTCTTCATATTTTGATGAATAATTCTGATGTTTTATATTTATCGAAAGCAAGAAATTATAAACACAACAATACCAATAATTGCTGAAATTGCCGCAATGGTACTAAATATCCAATTTTCTTTAAGGAATTCACCAATTGCAACAGGGTAAGCCCCATACAAATCTTTCCACGTTGAATTGGTTTTGAGTGTTTGATTGTCAATTCGCTCGATAATTCCTGCAAGAATATCCACCTTTCGTAGTGTTGACTGGTGAAGTTTTACATATTCTTTATTTTCAAATGAAATAGCTTCTTCAGCTCCACTCAAGAAATCCTTGGCACTGATATTGTTTTTCTCGACCAATTTTTCTAAGCGGGGATGCCCAATGTACCCCACTCCATAAATTGAAATAACTAATCGGGCAAGGTCAAATAAATTCGATTCATGGATTTCAACAGGTTGACCATTTAATACTCTATATCGATGAGCAATTGCTTGAAATCCATAATTAATATCTCTCATATTCCAATGTAGCCATTTATGTGTCAGATGACCAGCTACATATTCAAAAAAACCATCAAGCATTAATTTTTCGAGATTATCGTAATTTGCTTCAATTTCGGGATTTGCAACCTTCTGTCTTTCTGCCATTTGATGGATAGAAAAAGAGGTTGTTTGTCCACTAGCTAAATTACGTACTGCGATTGAAGTTATGCGTGGGGAAGAACCGTCAACTCTGTTGTAAAAACTTTCACACGAATAATGGATTACCACTACCATTTCGGGATTTGACATTAAATCGGAAATTGAGTTTAGTGCTTTTTTACGATGTTGTATTCTGCGAATGGCATTACCCATTTATTCCCCTCCATTTGGTTTGAAAATAATAACCGTATTTATTTTACTCATATTTTTATAATTATGCTGATTGTGGTCATTTCTCGCTATAAACGGAAAAATCATACTATCAATCATATTACTGCACGAAATGCGAATAACAATAAAGCAATTAAGTTACAATAAAGAAGCGGGGTAACAACTACTTATTCAATTTTAGTGTTTTAGGAAAATTTGCTCCAATAATTCTTATAAGTTTTGAGTTCATCCAACTTGTCTTTTATATTGATAAGATGAAATATTAGAGGGAAAAATGAAACTACGTTATAGATTAGCTTTCTTAGTAATTTTTCTTATTTTATTAATCATTGTTGGGTACTTTGATACTCAAAATTTACAATTTATAACTAATGATTTTTGGTTCGCATCAGGCTTTCTTCTTCTAATTCTTATGAGTTTGATTGACCAACCTTTTTTCTCAACAGATGCAAATGTTTTTATGAATGGAACAGCAGGATTATCGCTCATATTAATTGAACGCTCCTCAAGAGATTTTTGGTGGTTTGGTTTTTTATTTTGGTGTCTTTGGTTATTAATAACAAGTTTTATTTTGATGTGGTTCAAAGCAAATAAACCAGATTCAATTAAAACCTTTAGAGGATTTATTGAAAAAATCAATCGAGAAATAGGAAAACCTGAAGCCCTGTTTTCATCATTTTTCTTGTGGGGAGCAATTCGACAATTTGGTTTGGGTTCTAAGCAAATTGAACCATTATTTGCTTTCTGGGCAGTTTTCATAATACTAAATATGCCTTCAATTGCAAGGGCAATAGACAAGTTTTTTGATAGAATACTAAATCCTGTAAACCAAAAACTGGATATTGGCTCTCTTTTCCGTGTTTCAGACCCCAGAGTCTTGGAGATTAAACTGAACAAAGAATGTCCAAACAAAATTGTTGGTCAATATTTTATTTTTCAAACAGGCAAAGAAGAATTAATTGGTGAGGGGATAGTAATCGACGATAGAATAATTGCAGGAAACAGGATTGCAAAAATTGCGTCAACAATAATTACAGATAGATGGAACTATATTGCTCTAAATCCAGAAAAGATTTCTTTTTCTATTAAGAAAGATGTGGAAAATGTTAGCGACGTTGATATTCCTATTAGCGTTGTTGACATAGGTTCAACGATGTCCTCCATAAGTTTTGTTGTTCACCCTGATTTTCCATTACATAAGGGGGAAATTGTTTGGACATTAAATTCAGATAATGTGAGAGTTTATTTTCAAATTACCGTGGCAACAATAGTAGACCAGAATAGTATTGAAGGAAGTAATGTTAAATGTGTTTTAGTAACAGCTAACCAAATCGGAATTTGGCAAGAAAAAGAAATGAAATTTAAACAATATGCTTGGGTTCCCCCTGCTGGTTTTGTTATATATTTAGTGCGAACTGATTTGAACGCTGATAAAGAAATACCCGATGGAAAAACGCAGGTTGGCAACATCCCAAACTCTGGGTTTCCAATTCTAGCCGACGTTGGTGAATTAGTAACTCATAATACAGCAATTATTGGTGTTACCGGGAGTGGAAAATCTTATTTGGCATTTCACCTTATTGAATCCTATTTAGAAAAAAGAATAAAAGTTTTTATATTAGATGTGACAAGAGAATATTACTTATATCTTCACAAATACAATCCTACTCCATTAATATCAGTAAACGATGTTAAAACATGGTACGAAGGTGAATCACCATTAGGAATATATCAGTTCGCGACAAGTACAAATTATCCAGACACAACAAGTCAATTTGTTGATGAAATATTTAAGATATTAAAAAAAGCGGTTTTAAAACCCGGAGTGACTATACCTGCAAGATTATGCGTTGTATTTGAAGAAGCCCATGCTCTAATTCCTGAATTTACTCAAGTGGCAAACAAAGGAGATTCAGATTTTGTAAATGCTACATCACGAACAATCCTTCAGGGCAGAAAATATGGTATGGGTAGTTTGATTGTTACTCAACGAACAGCAAATGTTACAAAAACAATTTTGAATCAATGCAATACAATTATCGCACTAAGGTCATTTGATAAGACCGGGCTTGATTTTTTAAGCAATTATATGGGAACTGAATATGCACACGCAATTTCAACTTTACCAACTTATGATGCAATAATAGTGGGTAAAGCATCGTCTTGCCAAACTCCAGTTATTTTTTCGATTCCTGATTTTTCAAACCGATGGAATAACGAGGAAGAAACGTAACATATCAAAAATAATTATTGATGTTAATTTCCAAATTTCTGCAGGAAAATAATTAGCCGGGTTTGAAATTAATCCAATTTATGTCGGGAAAATTCAAAAACCGCTTTTCCATTGTCTCCATGGCTTCTACGTTATTATCAATTAATATGAAGTTCCTTTCTAAATGTAGGCAACTTTCACCAACAGTCCCGCTTCCTGCAAAGAAGTCCATAA
The DNA here is from genome assembly GCA_927443345.1 of uncultured Anaerolineaceae bacterium. Taxonomy (GTDB): domain Bacteria; phylum Chloroflexota; class Anaerolineae; order Anaerolineales; family Anaerolineaceae; genus UBA6107. The sequence continues at coordinate 7,298 of CAKMKJ010000074.1, forward strand.
CAACTTCTCCGGGATTTGAAGATGCTCTTATTATCCGATTAATAATCCCTAAAGGTTTTTGAGTTGGATAGCCATTTCGCTCTTTTGAATTTGTACCAACAATTGTCCACCACCAAGTATCGGTGGGCAATTTTCCCCGTGCTGCTTTTTCCGGGCCACACAATCCGGGAGCCATATATGGTTCTCTGTCAATATCCTCAACATTAAAAGTGTAATTCTTGGGGTCTTTCACATAATAAAGAATGTTGTCGTGTTTTGCAGGCCATTTACTTTTAGATTTAGCCCCATAATCATATGCCCAAATAATCTCATTCAAAAAGGATTCACGTCCAAATATTTGGTCAAGCCAAATTTTGCAATAATGTACTTCCCGATAATCAATATGAAAATATAAGCTGCCATTAGGGGCAAGAATTCGGTATGCTTCTTCTAATCGCGGTCGAATGAAACCCTCGTAATCATCAAACGAATCACTATATTTTTTTGTACCTAATTCTTCTGTTTTATAGGACGTTCCCATAAACCCAATTCGGTCGCCATTTGGGTCTTTAGTCGTTTTTAATTGAGTTCTTGACTGTACTTTTTGTGAATTAAATGGCGGGTCTATGTATATTAAATTCACCGAACCATTTGGAATATCTTTTAGAATGAGTAAATTATCACCGAAGTAAATTTGATTCATGTATCTTCCAATCAACGTTTTTTGTTGGGTTTCAACAACAAGTTACTGTTCAAAGTCTATCATATTTGCAATCGCCTGATAATATCGGACATACTAAATTTGCATAAAACGTAAACAACCATTGCTTTTAAACACTCGCTAAAATGCAAAATAAACTACATAAAAAAAGTGCTGAAATACCAAGAAAAATCGACATAAAACATGCACTTTTTTTGAAGTTTGCGTTGATAGTATTATCAAAATTGAATTTGTAGAATTAAAAGTATTAAGTACCTTATCATATGTGCTATTGGTTTATATTTAGACAATCTTATCTTGTTTTCTGCTCATATGCTACATAACCTGATGATTACCTTGTCACCTGTTATGAATAAAATGAATTATCTTCTTTCAAGTACAATAATTATCAACTCCAACATTCTTACCATACCAACGAACGGCAAAGAGAAAACCGGCTATCCCACCCAGAAACCGCTGGGCATCATCCGCCGCATTGTGGCTGCTTCATCCAACCCGGGCGACTTGGTGCTTGATTTCTTCGCAGGCAGCGGCACCACCGGTATGGTCTGCCACGAACTTGGCCGCGACTTCATCCTGGTCGACAGCAACCCGCAGGCGATTGAGACTATGAAACTCCGCTTTGATGGCCTGTATGGGATTGAGTGGGTTATTCCCGAGATTGATCAATAAAACATTCTTGTAAAAAGTAAAAGAAAAGACCTCAGCCTCATCCAACCCGGGCGACTTGGTGCTTGACTTCCGCGATCTTTGCGCGAGCAGCGGCACCATACGGAATGATCTGCCGCGAACTTGGCCGTGACTGCATCCTGGTCGACAGCAACCCGCAGGCTATTGAGACTAAGAAATTCTGCTATAAGGGTGTGAATGACATTGAATGGAGAGTCTACTCAATGCGAGAAGCGGCAAACAAACTTTTACCTGAGACCTTTATCGATAAAGAACTCTTTATACGCCATGTCTTCTTGAAGGATATGATGAGTCCACCAATCGGTAAGAAAACCATACAAAACTCCCGCCTGTTGCTCAGTATTCTTCCCCAATTCTTCATACAAGTCCATCGTTTTCACCTGAAAATCAAGATGTCTTTTTTTATGTTCTCTAATTTGAGGGAAATCATAAGTTTCCATCAGTTTCTCTTCGGTTTTAAAATGCACTTGCGCGTAAGTGGTCATTTCTTCCAAAATACTTTTGATTATTTCTGAGTGGATACTGTTCGTCTCAGAAACCTGGATCAACCGGTTAAGGAGGTTGATCAATTTTAGGTGCTGGATATCCAGCTCCTTAATCCCGACACTGAACCGACCAGACCATTGCAATGGCTCCCTTTTTATTACACTTTTTTGAAAATCCATAATTAATTTAGACTCCAGATCCATCTTAATGTCCTGCGGGAAAATTGAGTATCCATAGTAGTTTTTATTATCGAGCCTCACCAATACTGGTAAGCTTATGCAGTGAAGACTGTGAATGTTGACAAGCATCCTTCTATTACAAGCGTAGATTATCAAAAGAGAAAAGCTCTGGTAATAAAGTTCGACTAAAAATGGGATAAATAATGTTAAGGATTAGCAATTACTCATAAATGGCAAAACCCCTTTACTGGTTTTTTCAAGTCATTTGTTAATTATGTATCAATCTTGGCGCGGTTTACAAGTTCACCTGCTCGCGAATAGTAGAGGGGGCGGCAAGAAAAATAATAAGTTAGTAGTTCACTATGACGAATCACCGTATAAAATGTGACCTTGGTAATTTGACACGCCCATTCAAACATGATAAACTGACGCTACAATTACATAGCCCCAAAACGGCACTTCTATCCAGAGAGGCGGAGGGATCGGCCCGACGAAGCCTCGACAACCAGAATCACGAAAGTGGTTTATGGTGCTAATTCCGACAGAATAAACTGGAAGATAGGAGGGCAGCCGCAAGAACGTTGCCCCTCGTGTTTTCTCCGATAGGGGCAATCTATTTTAAAGGAGATTAACTCAATGGCTTCAAGCACTTTCATGGATTCACCCAGCTACAAATTCACCTCCGAGTCTGTGACCGAAGGTCACCCCGACAAACTGTGTGACCAGGTCTCAGACGCCGTATTGGATGCCTGCCTCGCGCAGGATCCACGCAGTCGTGTGGCTTGCGAAACTGCCACCAAAACCGGCTTTGTCATGGTGCTTGGTGAAATTACCACCACCGCTTTCGTCAACTTTGACGAACTGGTGCGCAAGGTGGTCAAAGGCATCGGCTACGATAATAGCGAAAAAGGCTTCGACGGCAACACCTGCGCCGTAATGAGCGCCATCGCCAGCCAATCGCCCGATATTGCCATGGGCGTGGATAAATCTTACGAGGTCAAAGGTGGTGAAGTAACCGAACAGGAACTCAACGAAATCGGCGCCGGCGACCAGGGGATGATGTTTGGCTACGCCTGCAACGAAACCCCCACCCTGATGCCCATGCCCATTTACCTGGCACACAAGCTCTGCCGCCGTCTCTCTGAAGTGCGCAAAGATGGCACGCTGCCCTGGCTGCGCCCTGACGGCAAATCTCAGGTGACGGTTGAATACGCCTACGGCAAACCCGTGCGTGTGGATACGGTGCTCATCTCTACCCAGCATGCCCCAGAAGTTGCTCAAGAAGAGATCACCAAGCGCATCATTGAACACGTGATCAATCCCGTCATCCCCGCGGAACTGCTCGACAAGCAGCCCAAAATCTATGTCAACCCCACTGGCCGCTTTGTCATCGGCGGACCGATGGGCGATGCCGGCGTTACTGGCCGCAAGATCATCGTCGACACCTACGGCGGTATGGGCCGTCATGGCGGCGGCGCTTTCTCTGGCAAAGACCCCACGAAAGTGGATCGCTCTGCCGCGTATGCCTGCCGCTGGGTCGCCAAGAACGTGGTGGCTGCCGGCCTGGCCGACCGCTGCGAAATTCAAGTGGCTTACGCCATCGGTGTGGCTCACCCCCTAAGCATCAACGTTGAGACCTTCGGCACCGGCAAGATCGGTGATGCAGAGATTGCCGACTTAATCGCCAAGACCTTCGACCTGCGTCCCGGCGCCATCATCCGCGACCTTGACCTGCGCAAACCCATCTATCAGCAGACCGCTGCTTATGGCCACTTTGGCCGCGACGATGTTGACTTCACCTGGGAACGCACTGATAAGGCCGAAGCTTTGAAGAAAGCTGCCGGGTTGTAAACTTTTTCTTAACCACGAAAATTTCTTGTAGGGACACGGCGCGCCGTGTCCCATTTTTTTACACCAGCGTGGTGTGTACGAGTAATGCGGTCACCATTATATTTTTAAAACATAAAGTAAGTAAATTCGTTTTACTCCTCATCATCACTTGGGATGATCACGGTCATATCCTCATAGATACCACCGGTAACGGCATAGGTCACGGTTCCGCTGCATTCCTCTGTGTTCGTGGTCGTGTTGCCCTCAACGTCATCCACACTCACCTCAATAAAGAAATCAACCGTGTAATTCGCCGTCCCTTCTTTAAACACCCAGATCGGATTGCCATTCACAGGGCTGCCGAACGTCCAGTTTGCAGGGCCTGAACCGCCTGCATATTCAAATTTGGTGATCTTGATATCCGCGTCAACCGAGCCATAAAAAGCAAGACCAAAACAACCCACAAGCGACATTAACATCGTACTTATCGCGATGGCGATCATAAGTCTTTGCCGCTTCTTGTTTAATGGAATTAAGCTCATGCCCACAACGGGCAGCAGCACCACAACCGCCAAGCCGACATTTTGTTGGCTACCAGCGGCCCTGGCTACTGGCGCCATTTGGCGGGAAACAACGCCATCAGGGGTCAGCCCTGCAACATTTGTGTATATGCCAGGGATGAACCCCGAAGAATCAGCGGGTTTGGGAATATCCAACCTGCCCTGCAAGCGGACGCCATCCGTTTCAGTGATTGCCACCGATTCAAAGGTAAACTCGGATGTTGATATGTCTGCAGGCAGCCGCTCAGGCACCAGACGCCAATCAAGGGTTTGGCCGCTGCTGTCAGTGGTCATCTCGCCCATCGCGGCAAATAAATCAAAATAAATCGCCCCAAGCATTCCAAAATCGTTTGGGTCGGTTGCATCGTCACCCGCTTCGCCGCCTGTGCACTGCATGCTGCTGCTGATCAAATCGCCAGTCTCAAACACCCAGGTGCCATCCAGGTTCACCGTCTCAATTTTTGCTTTGAAAGATTGTCCGCCGGTTTTACTGAAAGCCACCAGACGAATCGCGCCCACCCCGGTGCCAGCCTGAATCGGACCGATTTTAACCTCTTTGCTGCCATCACTGCTGATGGACTCCCCGCCATCCAGACGGTAAAAAAATGGCACACCTGGTTCCACCACCAGCATCAGCGGCAGACCGGTATATTTTCCGTCAGATCCGCTGGTGATCTGCAGTGGATAGGCGCCATCCGCTTCGAGGGCGGCATCAATGATCAGATTCGACCCTGTTTGTGTTTTTTCTTCCGTTATTTGCGGTTCCTTGCCATTGTGGATGTATTTAACCAGAGCATTATTGCCGCGCATCACTGTTATGATCTGTCCCCATTCATCCTGGTTCTGCACGGCAGCTAGTGAGATGCCGCTGTTGGCTGATAAGGGCGCTGCGCCCAACAAGTAGCGGGCGTAATCTTCAAGATTGGCGGTCAACTTTTCGCGTTCCCAACTTCCGTTGAATGGATATCTACCAGTGTTGATTGCGCGGATGAAATCATCCCGGGTGATCGGGCAGCCGAGATCGCACATGTTTACCTTGACCAACTGCGCATGCACATAGAAATCCGCCGGCCATTGGTAAGGCGCGCTTTGAAAGGCAAGCATGACACCGTCATCTTTGGTGATCTTGCCGTATGTCGAAAGGTTGTCAGAAAGATATTCGGGCATCACATCCATCACCATTAACTCGGCGGAGACATCCAGCCACCAGGCTCGTGCGCCGACCGCCTTGGCGATGGCCATCGAATATACCCGATTCTGGATCCAGTGGCCGACCTCATGCCAGATACCGGTTTTTTCAGCTGATAACTTCACCGGAATGTCGGGAGGAAGATAGATCACACCGTTCTTGAAGTTGTATTCCGGGCTGGTGTAACTATCGCTCACAACCGCCAGGATTGGTGAAGCGGGATCAAGATATGAATTCGTATAACCCATTCCCAAATAAGTACTCACCGCGGCTTCTATTTCTTCGGCGGCGTGATAAGCATCAATATGCGTCATCTTATCATTCCAGGGATAAATAACCATCACCGACCCATTTTCGTTGGATTGGCAGCGCTGGAAGATGGTTATCGCTTTGAGGCTTATTGGAGAGCAAGATTTACCATAACTCTCATCAGCGATAGAGTTCGAGATCATTTGAATAGACGATACAGCCGCACTCGTTGGGATGCTTTCTTCTGAATATGCTGTTGAATCGAGCGGTGTGACAACCCCATACATGACATTGTGTGTTTGACCCACGCTGCCATCGGGATAGAGCACACTCAAATCTGTTGGCCCTAGATGAGCATCAATGGTGAGCACACCCTCCTGCGGTTCCACAGCCAACAATATTGCAGCTTGCTTGTCAACGATCATCAGAAGGCGAGAATCAGGGTTCGGTGCAGGGAATGATAAGCCAGCGTTTCCATTGCCATCATTGACCCCTTCCAGAGTGACTTCGTAAAATGGTGTTTCAAGATTATAAATCTTGCTCAACTCTTTTTCGAGTGGGCCGCTGGCAGTGTAACTGGTGAGATTCGTAACAGAGTCTTCAGCAGGCAATACTTCTGCAGCCACTTGCAGGGTTGTACCAAATTCATCCACAATCTGGCCTTCGCCAGGGTTTAGCGTCAGCGTGGATTGCTGATCAAAGTCATACGTTTTGACCTTAGAGGAAGAGCCTCCCGCCCCTTTGATCAAGGCGGAGATGCCAAACACTGCCAGCACTACCACCACCAGCCCGCCGCCTACAATGCCAATCACACCCCACGGCGATTTTTTCTTTGTCAGATTCATTGCAGGCGGATAACCCGTTTGCGAAAAAGCTGGCGGTTGAGGTGGGGCGATTACTGGGGGTGCGATTTTGCCAGGAGGAGTGGATACCACCCACTGACCCTGCCATAACACATGCCATGCACCAGTGCGCTCCTGCATCTGCCAGCGATTTTGGCTGTCATCAATGACTTCCAATTGTGACAAAATAGTGCGGTAATACTCCATGGTGATCTGACCGGCTTGATATTGTGCCTCGAGCCCTGCGAATTGCTGCTCAGCCTGAATGAAAGATATTGGAGGTTGGTTGACAGATGTATCCATGGGCGGTTTGCCAGGCATCCATTGACCATTGTACAAGGTATACCATTGTCCCGTCAGTTCTTGAAGCTGCCATTGACCGCCATGAGCATCAGTCACTCGAAGTTGAACCAGAGCCTCTAGATATTGATCATAAGAGACTTGGCCGGCTTTATATTGGGCATCCAATTGTCAAAAATGAGCTTCAGCTTGAAGAAAATCCATACAACCCTCCCTCTCACGACCTTCTACAAATAAGCGAATTTACTCCTTCAGTTGATGTCTTCATTATATAAACGGAATTGACCAAAATACCAGTTAAAAATATGAGAATAATGGCACAACAAAATTTAACAATAAAACTCCGCACATAATTGTCCGGAGCATAAAAGTTACAGAATTGAATTACTAATAGTATTCTTTACTGAGTTTGTTAAAAAACAACTTCACTTATTGGGTTCAAAGACTTCCCGGTTAGGTATTACTACGTTATTGTCACCATTTTCTTCATCTCTTCTGGCAATCTCGGCCAGCATCGCGGGCGTCAGAGTCTTGACCGACACTATGTGCCAAGTGACGCCAATGGCGATGCAGACCAGCAATCCGCGCAGCCACCAACTTTCGACGGCGAAAATCGCAGAGGCGCTGATGGTGAGCCACAAGAAAGACACAGAGACGATCTTGGTCTGCAGCGGCACGGCATGATACAGCCGATAATTGCGAATGAGACGTCCGATCAAGGGATGGTTCATTATCCAGTTGTAAAGCCGGTCTGAACTGCGGGCGAAGGCGGCCGCGGCCAGTAGATAGAAAATAGTTGTCGGCAAAACGGGCAGAAAAATACCCAGCGTGCCAAGTGCCACGCAGGCGATGCCGACGCTGATTAACAGAATTTGCTTGAGCTTAAACTTGTTCATGCCACACCCTCTCCAACAAGGGTATTCTGCATTATAACGAATCAAGCATCAAAAAAGCAAATCTGTTTATGCAAGCTGGTCATAGGTTGCTAAAGCAGACTTAGAGCGCATCAGTTGCAGTAAAACTCATGCGCCTCGCCGCTGTTGATCGTGCCTGAATCCGTAGCGCCGCCGCAGCCCCAAGCTTTGTAGCTGTAACTGCCAGAACATACCTTGAGCGTTGTGATGCCGGTTGGCAGGTCAAAGCTATACGACATAGGCCCTGACAATTTAAGGGTCACATAACCGCCGGTGGTGTTGTCAATTTCGATGGAGGAATTAATCTCACATGGAGGGTTTGTGGGTGCAAGCGTTGCTTTTGGGGTTTTAGTATAGGGCACTGCAGTGGGCCGGGGCGTTGGCGTAAGCGTCACCGTCGCGGTAGGTGTTGCAGTGGGCAGATCTGAAGGGGTGACGATGAAGGTATATAAAGTTTGATATCCAGCTTCGTATTCATACCAGCCATCATCAGTATCTGCAGTTAAAGTGTATCCAATTTCGACAGTGTGAGGCTGGTTGAGTTTCCAACCGCTTAGGCTGACATCCAACCACATTCCTGGTCGCTCAATAGATGGATCATCCGAGTCCGGAATACCTCCTGGAGATAACATCCGGTCATTAAAATAATCCTGACCGTCAATTCGAAAAATCCACTTGATATGGGTGAGGTTTTCTTGCAAGGTAGCTTCATCTATGGCACTCCAGCCTGTCAGCATACGTTCAGACTGGTCATATGGAATCGAGAGCCGATAAATTTCACCAGAATAAACACTTTCCTCAATATAGCTATCAATCCATTCAGAGGTCCAGCATTGATCTACATCAAAACAAGGTTTTACCGAGAGCGGATTAGTAGGCGTGCTGGTAGCCGTCGGCGTGGATGTAGAAGTTGCAGTAGGTGTTGATGTATTGGTGGGTGTAGGGGTTTTACTGGCGAAAAGGTTCTGAATGCCCTGGGGTACCACGCTGCAGCTTAATCCCAAAACAAGCAGTAAAACCAACATAACGGTTAGCACAAGTTTTTTAGCGCGGTTCATGACCCCTCCACAACTACATATTCTGGTGTAATCAAATAGTGATGAACTCATTATAGTAATTAAATTACACATTACAACACTTACATTTTGCAACACATTACACAACGGAAAACCGCAATGAGATTGCCATTGCCGGTAGAAACAGAGTAATCAAAAAGAATTTATTGACACAACGTATACGTCCACCATCCCATCGAGGCGTCGAGTGTCTGCGGTCCGCCATCATATGCATTATCGATCTTCCATGTATAAGTGCCGGCTGCTGCCTGATATTCAACGGTTTGGCCAGGCGCAACAGAATATTTCAATCTCATTGGTCCAGAAAAAACCACGACATGAGCGTCTGAACACTTATTCTCGACCTTTAGCGTAATGTTCAAAACTAATGGTGCTCCCTGGGTGGCAGTGGGCAAGACAGGGGCCTTGGTCACTTCAGGTTTTGGTTGCGGTGTATTGGTGATCGTCGGCCCCGGGGTGATAGTAGGGATTTTCGCCGGTTTCACAAGGAGTGTATAGATTGAAGAATAATCAGCATCTGAGAGAGACCAACCGTCATCAATGGCTTCATCAAGGTAAAACCCATAGCGAATGTAGTACGGTTTGCCAATTTCCCAATCTGATAATGTCACGGCAATCCACGTTCCGGGGTTCTTCAAGCCGACCTCTTCCTTATCATCCACCTCACCGCTCACAAGTAAATCTTCAGTGAAGAAATCTTGATCGTCGATGGTAAACACCCACTTGATATGCTCCATATTCTCATCCATATGCTGCTGATCTTTCGCTATCCAACCGGTAGACAATTTAATGGTTTGATCAAAAGGAAGGTTTATTTCATTCGTCGTATTCCTTTCAATACCATCAGGAAGGAAAGCAGCGAGGTTTACGGCTTCAGGGCAATCCACATCATCCAGACAGGTAGAAATTTCGAGAGGAGCCTGCTTTACCTTTTTTGTGGCAGTAAGGGTTGGGGTGGTTGTAGAGGCCTGGGTTGGAAGTGGCGAAATGGTGCTGGTCGGTGTGGCTAAGACCACCATATTTTTGAGCGCCTGCGGCATGAGACTGCAACTTGAAATAACCAAAAAAACAATAACAAATCCAATGAAAACAATACTTTTATCCTTCATCATTCCTCCCTTGAGAATTTGTAATAAACGAAAATGTTTGGTTCGGTAAGTCTATTAAACCATAAATGACACAAAATGGATTAGTAAAAATACCAATTGAATTTCAGAATTAAGGGTGCTATTATGTTTGTGGCGGGAATAAATAAACACTTCATTGAAAGCCAAACAATTAAATATTTCATTTATTTGGGAGGATAAAATGAAAAAGTTTTGGTTAATGATGTTGGTTATTGCAGTCATAACGCTCATCATCCTCATATGGGGCTTTTACATCAATGCATGGATAAAACCGGCTTCAATCAACGATAATTTTACAGCGACAACAATCCCCACTATTACATCCACATTAATAACCGGGATATCACTCTCAACAGATAACACTGCAGTCAATTGTGCTGTCGCCAAAGCATTTTTTGAGAATGGAGATTACGATCTTGCCAATAATGCCTATCAAGCCATCCTTGGTGAAGAACCGAAATCAAAATGTGCTCTGGAGGGCATAACCCTGCTTAGCCTGTTACCTCTGAATTATCTAACCCAAACACCAGTTCCTACTACTGCCCCAACCGCGACGCCAAACGCGGCAACGGTCGTTCCGGCTTTGGTGGCACTGGGCGATATCGACGGCGCCTGGGAGGCTGCAAAAACGGGTGTTAAAACAGATCCTGACATGATCAAGTCAGTGCCTTTATGGTATCGAATCTGGATGCACATCAATCATTTCATCATTAAAATCTTAATCCCGGTCATCGCTTTTCTGCTTGCTGCATGGATCTTGTGGATTATCGTCTCACGGCTCATCAGAGGGCGGTTCCACTATCAACTCGATATGACTGACTTCTCTAGTGGAACTTACACAGATGATGAAAAGAATATTCCATCATTAGGAAAATCAATCACCTCAAGGGCAGAACTCATCCTAAATAGACATTTCAACAGTATCGAGAATGATAATAAAATTCAAATTTGCAACCCGATAAATCCGCCTCAATTGCCGGCTTTTGCTCCAACACAGATCAGCACTCTGTTAAAGTTTTTTACTGAACTGTTTCCAGCCACGATAATTGAAGTCAATGGCTTGCTTGAAAAAAACGCTCAAGAAGGTCTTGGTCTTTCAGTCAAAATGATACAGAAAGATACACAAAATTATCTTGATCAAACCATCATCTGGGAAAATGAAATAAACCCACCAGTCAAAACAGAAGAAACAAACAATAAACCAGAAACATTCTTTTTGCTGGTCGAAGTGGCATCTGCGTGGATTTTTTGGACGTATTGTTTACATCAAAAATTTAAACCACGAAAAATTTTCGGAACAGAAATTTTTGATTCTTATAAATGGCAATTTCTCTCAACCAAACGTGGAATCACTGACGACGAAGCAGAGAAATATTTACTCAATGCCATGAAATGTGACAAAGGAAACCTGGTTGCACTAACCAACCTGGGTGGTCTTTATTATAAAAAATTCATGCAGATTGAATCTGTACCCAATGGAAAGAAAAAAAAGGCCAAAAATAAGAATCTTGAAAATAAAGAAAAAATGGTACACGATGATCAAATCAAACGCATTGACCAGATCACTCAAAAATTGTTTAAAGTAATTCAGCTATCTGATCCTGATGATTTGCCTGCCGTCTATGCAAATTACAATCTGGGCTGTCTCAAAATGGATGTTGAAAATTTCAACAAATCAATCATGGCTGAAAATGTAAACCAGGAACATCAAAAAGAACTTCTCTACAATGAGAAACTTGAAAAAACAAAACCGATTAAGTTTTTTGAAAAAGCTTACTTTGGAGCCAAGAATACAAAATCAAATATGTCTCAAAAACTAAGATTCACAATGCAGCTTCCGTATATTGAGATGCAAATGCAGCAAAATGAGACAGAGGTCATTGGCGAACTGCTGAATATAGAAAAATTTAAAGACAAAGACGGCAATTTGGCCTTCAATCTGGCATGTTTATTCAGCCGGCTATCAGTGCCAGAGCAACAGATTCCAGAGGTTATCCACAGGCTAACCAAAATAGATGTCGACAAACTAAAAGATATGGAAGTTGTTGAGGCATTTCAAGACAAGGCTGAAGAATATCTCGATTTGGCTTTCAGACTGGATGCCAATATGGCAACCCTTTTGAAGAATTCCATCGTTGATCCGTGCTTCAACAATGTGAATTTAGAAATGTATAAGAAATTAATAGATCAATATTCAGACTGAAAGGTTAACCGGCTTCTTCTTCCGGTTCCGCTTCAGTCTCGGCTTCGCCGCCAAAGGTCAACACTTCGCGCACCTGAGACCCGTGCATCTGCGGACCGATGATGCCCTTTTCTTCGAGAGTGTCGATCAGACGGGCAGAGCGGGTGTAACCAATGCGCATTTTTCGCTGCAGCATCGAAATGCTGGCCTTGTTCTCGCGACGTACGATTTCCATGGCGTCTTCAAGCAGCGGGTCGTTGGGGCGTGAGCCGTCGTCAAACAATTCACCCTGCTTCAGGGGTGTGCCCGGTGTATACGGATCCATGATCATGCTGTCGGGTTCCTGTCCGCCTTCTGCCTTGTAATTCATGGCGATCACGCGCCACGAATCCACCAGCCGCTGAATCTCGGGGTCAGAGACGTAGACGCCCTGCAAGCGCACTGCAGCCGGGGCATCTGGTGCCTGGTAGAGCATATCGCCCTTGCCCAGCAGCTTTTCGGCCCCAGGCTGATCAAGAATGACGCGACTATCCATGTTTGAGGCGACCATGAAGGCTACCCTGGCCGGGAAGTTGGCCTTGATCAAACCAGTCACCACATCCACGGAGGGGCGCTGGGTGGCCAGGATCAGGTGAATGCCAGTGGCGCGGGCAAGCTGTGCCAGACGGGTGATGCTGCGTTCGGTCTCATCCGGGGCGAGCATCATCAAGTCAGCCAGTTCATCAATCACAATCACCAAATAGGGGATGTGCTCCTCACCCTTTTTGTTGTAATCCACAATATTACGCGCACCGACTTTGGCAAACTTCTTATAGCGCGTGTCCATCTCATGCAGACACCACTGCAAAGCGCCGACCACGCGGTCAGCTTCGACCACCACCGGCCCCAGCAGATGCGGAATGCCGTTATAGCCGGTCAGCTCTACGCGTTTGGGGTCAACCAGCAGCAGGCGCAAATCACTGGGAGAATTATTGAGCAGCAAGCTGGTGAGAATGGCATTCACCAGCACAGATTTGCCAGAGTTGGTGGTACCCGCGACGAGCATATGCGGCATGGCAGTCAGGTCAGCACAGATGGGTTTGCCGGCTACATCCTTGCCTAGAGCAAAACGCAGCGAAGACTTAATCTTGCGGAAGGCCTCGTTTTCAAGCAGCTCGCGCAGCGAGACGAGGGTCAATTCAGTGTTCGGCACTTCAATGCCCACGTATGCCTTACCGGGTACTGGTGCTTGAATGCGGATGCTGGAAGCCGCCATCGCTAAAGCCAAATCATCTGAAAGGCTGACGATCTTTGAGACACGCACGCGGGTTCTGCCGGTGCGATTTTCGATGAAATCGGGTTCCACGCCAAATTGCGTGACGGCAGGTCCGCGGTGAATTTCTACAATATGCCCTGGTGCTCCAAAAGAAGCCAGTGTCTCTTCAATGATGCGCGCGCGATCTTTATCGTAATGTGATTGAATGCCAGCCGGGGTGGCAGGGTCAAGAATGTCGGAAATCGAAGGCATCGGCCAGGGTTTGGCATTCATGGCAGCCGTAACGCCGGTGCGTACTGTTGGCAATGAGCCGCCGGAATCTTCTCGGGCGTTAAACTTGGGTTGAGGCGTAACCTTAACCGGCGCGGGTGGTACAAAATCTTCACGCCGTGCACGAACTTTGTTTGCCAGTGTGTTCTCTCCGTTCAAGTTGAGCGAACGAAAACCATGCGGCAAAACAGCTTCTTCTTCGGGCATTTCTGGTTGAACATTCGTGGGCGGGGAGTAGGGCCGCATACGTTCTCGCGGATAGGGGATGGATTTTTGTTCAGCCGCCACCCTGCGAGGGCGACCGAAGATCCAACCAGCGAGCACAGGCATAGGCACATCCACGATGAACAAGGTCGAAACGATCACCCAGGCCACCAATACCACCGCTTCGCCAGCCGAACCCAGGCTGCCGCCGAGCAGAATGTCAATGCCAGCGCCGATGAAACCGCCGCCCAGGCCTTGACGGGCAGTGGTTAACCCGCCGCCCTTGATGTAATGCATCCAGCCCAACACATTGAGGTAAAGGAGAATGACACCCAGCGAACGTCCGCCAGACAAACGCGGCAGCCGGTCAAAATTGCGAAAGACAAGGTAGATGCCGCCGATGGTCAATCCTACCGGGATGATGAATCCGCCCCAACCTGCAATTTGGGCCATGGTCATGGCGACCCACATGGTCAGGGGTCCGTTATTGCGTGCAAAGAAAGCCACCAGACTCAAGATGCCAATCACCGCCATCAACCCGCCGATGAAATCAATTTTTTGATCAAGGGTCAGGTTGCCAATGTTTAAGCCCTTGCCAGATTTCTTGGATGCGCGGCGGGCAGGTGTTGTACTTTTCTTGGAATAGGTTGAACGGGAACTTGAAGTCTTGGGCATGAAGTCTCTCTTAAATATAAATAATCAATCCAACAAGGGTACTGTTGCAGTATTCATACCACTTTTTTGGATGTATTGATCTACTGGGATAGCTGGGATAATTTAGCGAAAATCTTGTGTGTGGTTTCAAAAGCCAGCGGAGGAAGTTGGTCGAGGGGGAACCAGACGGCTTGATCGGCGTCATCCGCGGCGCTGAGCGTGCCGCTGATTACTTCGGCGCGATAGACCAAAAAGATGTCTGCACCGCGGGGATGCTCACGGCCGTAAAGCACATCGAATAGCGCTTCAATGCGTACTTCAAGACCTGTCTCTTCGCGGCATTCACGCACAGCTGCGGCCTGCGGGTCTTCGAAAGCATTGACAAATCCAGCAGGGATGCTCCACTGACGAATGCAGGGTTCCATGGTGCGGCGTACGAGTAGCACTTCGCGTTCGCGCAGCACCAAAACGCCGGCCGCCACCTTTGGGTCTTCGTAATGCGCCCATCCGCAGTTGGGACAGGTGGGCCGTTCTTCAGACATCTGAAGCTTAAGCACCAGTTCACTGGCACATTGTGGACAAAATTTGAAAGGAGAATGTAGATGCGAGGTCATCGCTTACGCAAGAAGATGGCCAATAATGCAAAGACCAATGCCGCTGCCCCCAGTGTGATCATCCAGATGGTCGTGGGCTGCATGCGGGGTGCATAAGAGCGAGCTTCAGTTGCATCGTATTGCAACGTTTCACCTTCAGTGCCCTGGTCGGGCAACCCAAGGATCAAAGTGGAAGGATCAGGTTTATCTGCCAACATTGAGGCGGCTTCAGGGTTTTCGGTAACCGCTGTAATGGCAGCGTTTTCCTGGATGACTTCCGGTGAACCCCCATCGTAACCTCCCAATCCGTCTGTGTGGTCAGCAGCAGCATCACCACCCCCACCGCCCTTGCCATATGCCTGCGGCTGACCCCAATAGATGATCATCGGCGCTTCAGAGGTTGCATCATCAGTGAGAGCGGCTGATTCCATGGCGGCTTCGGGCACGGCAGCCATCATGGGTTCTGGTGCTGCCATCCGGGTGGAGAAAGAGAACAAGTTCGACCAGGCAAAGATCACTGTCAGCGCAACGGCTGAGGCTGCGGAGGCAAATCCGAAGAAACGGTTTAAGCCCCACCTAGGGGAACTTTTTTTTGCATACTCAGCAGAAAGGGTAAAGTTGCGCGGCGCACGTTTATGGGGCAGCGATTTTAACAACTTGCGGGTGTATTGAATTTCTTGAAAAGCAATTTTAAAGTCAGCGTCTGAACTTTGGCGTGATTCAAAGGTGGTATTTTCAGCATCAGTTAACCTGCCGTCGAGAAACGCGGAGATTAACAACCAGTCCTTTTGGGTAAGTATCACACTCATTCGCGCACCTCACCGTTTAGACGGTAACGGGAGGGTAATAGTTCCTGAAAGCCTTGCAGGCAGTCGCGCATTTTCAAACGTGCACGCGCCAGGCGGCTTTTCACGGTTCCTAACGGGGCTTTAGTGGATAGGGCAACTTCTTCATAATCCATGCCCTGCACATCAATCAGCACCACCACCGCGCGAAAATCCTGGGGCAGGTTTTCAAGGCAGTGTGCCAGTGCATGTTCAAGTTCGGCCTGCTCCATGGTGGTCTCAGGCTGGGGTTCGTCCGACGCCATCCACTGTGGAGAATCCATTTCTTCACGATCTGCATTATTAAGCGGTTCGAGCGGGGTGGTAGGACGGCGTTTTTGGCGGCGTAGTTCATCGTAACAACCATTGGTGACCATGCGCATCACCCAGGCTTTGAAAGAACCACCGCGATAAGTTGAAAGGTTGCGCCAGGCAGAGATGAAAGCGTTCTGCACTGCATCCGCAGCCTGGTCTTCATCGTTGAGCATGCGACAGGCTACATTAAAAGCCATATCCTGATAGGCCAGGATCAGACGATTGAAAGCGTCCAGTTCACCTTTCATTGCGGATTGAATTAATGATGTTTCATCCATGGACTTAATTGTAATCGAGAATCACGCAACACATCTATCATCGTTTCGATTGCGAAAATCAACCTTTTCCGGTAAACTCAGTGCTTATGGATCTCAGCCAGACACGCTTCATCGGAATAGACCTTGGCGGCACGCGCGGCAGTTTTACCTGTGCCATCCTGGACGAAAACCGCCGCATCCAGTTTCGGGGTGAAGTGACACAAGAAGATTGGCTGGCAAAACTGGGTGAATGTCCAATTGCCATTGCCGCGATTACCTCCCCCACTAACTTGAATGAAGGCGTGATGGCTGACAAAGCCAAACGCTCTCAGCTTACTGTTCCCCCGCCCCCAAAAAAGTACTCCAGCATGCGACAATGCGAGTATGAATTGCTCACACGAGGTTTTTCAACTACGCGCATGGCTGACCGTTATGAATCTTGTTCCCCTGCCCTGCAGCGCGCCTTGCGTTTTGCCAGCAACCTGGCCGCTCAGGGTTTTCAACGCTGGCCAGCCCCCGGCGCTGAAAGACAATTGATGGAAGTCCATGCTGACGCTGCCTTCGGCCAATTGTTAGGCGCAAAACTGAACCCGGTGAAAACCCTTGAAGGACGCATCCAACGACAGCTCTTGCTGCAAGAAGAACACCTCAATGTGCGCGATCCGATGATTTTCTTTGAAGAGATTACCCGTCACAAAATGCTGATCGGACAAATGCCCGCAGGTATTCTGATTTCACCAGTTGAACTTAATGCCCTGATCGCTGCTTACACTGCATGGAGTGCCTACACCAATCCCACCGGCGTGACCCGCCTTGGGGATGTAAATGAAGGACACATCATCTTGCCTTCACCAACACGCAGAATTTAATATAAAGATTAATGGTGATGGCTTGCCTCGGAAATCTCAGAGGGATTCAATAATGGGCCAAAAATGGTGACCATTTTTGCCAACCGCTTGGGGTTATCCAAAGCCCAACATGCCAAAAATGTTGAAACAGGTACCGCCAGGAAGAGACCGATCGTTCCGACCAGGGTACGCACCACCTCCTCAGCCAAAATACTTTGGTTGAGCAAGGTTATGAAACTGGCATTTCCCAAAGTAAAGAGCAAAAAAAGCGGCAGAGAAGCACCCAAATAAGCAAAAACGAGCGTATTGACCGTTGAAGCTATATGATCGCGGCCAACATTCATGGCGCGAGAAAAGCGTTCACGCAAAGTCATGTTGGGGTTCGCCCTGAAAATCTCAATAACGACGGATGTCTGCCCGACGATCAAATCATCCATAATGCCCAGTGATCCGATAATTATGCCTGCAATCAACAGATTCTTAATGTTGATTTGCCCCGGTAGTTGAAGTAAATAAATGGCGCTTTCATCTCCAGTGCCATTCAATTGAGAATAGTTAACGAAGAATACAGCCATGATTCCCAAAATTATTATTGAAAACAATATTCCAGCCAACGTTAGGTGCGTTTTTAATGTCCAACCGTAGACCAGATAGAGAGAAAGCGTCAGAAACACAAACGATCCGATAAGGCTGATTAAGATCGGGTTTTTGCCAGCGTTAATTTGCGGAACAATGAAGAAAAGGATGATTAAAATGCTCAACCCGGTGGCCACCAGACTGCGAATGCCTTTCCAACCACTGACAACAATACAAGCCAGAAGAAATAATAATCCCAGGACAATTAATGATTCTGTTCGTACATAATCTACAAAACTGGCATTTATGTCGCCATCAGGCATGGTTGTGATCATTACCATGATACGGTCATTTAGCGTCAATAATTTATCCGATGGCAGAATAGATCTTTTACCATATTCGATGGTGAAAAAGTCGTTCGAATGCTCCCCTTCCACTACCTCCACTTTTACGATCTGGTACTTTTGCAAGACCTCGCCTAATTGAATATCACCCACTTCTACTATTTGATTGACCCTGGCGATGACTGTATCAGATGAATACCCCATTGATGCATGCGAAGTTGCTGCATTGGCAGTAATCATAATCCAGAGCAGAATTACTAATCCCAACCCCAATATTATCGATACCAGGTTGGAATGTTTGTTTATCTTTTCCCAAAACATGCGCGCCGCCTTTCAAATAAGAAGCTTATCTGGATTTTACCAGTTTATAGATAATGCATATATTTTTAAATTGACGCTAAGGTTAAGCATCCATTATAATTGGGAAAATAAGAGTATATAGGTGATAATTATGCAATATAAAATGTGGATCAAAGCGCTGCGAGTGATTCCGCGGATCAACAAAGCCGAATGGGATGAATTGGATATCGTCTCACGCTGGTTGGTCGCCACGCGCGCTGCTGTGCTGGTGATGACAATGACTTCAGCAATCGTCGCCGGCTTGCTGGCGGCCATCGGCGGCTACCCCAACGTGCAATTGTTCTCGTGGTGGCGCTTTGTGCTGGTAATCATCGGATTGGTGTTTGCGCATGCCACCAACAATCTGATCAATGACCTGACGGATTACCGTAAAGGCGTAGATAAGGGCAATTACTATCGCACACAATACGGTCCGCAGCCCCTCGAAAGTGGTCTTCTGACCATCAAGCAGCTTTACGGCTATATCGCAGTCACTGGCAGCATTGCCGCAGCGGCCGGGCTGGCATTGGTACTGACCCAGAAATTCAGTCCGCAGCCTGGCGATCCGCTGGTCACGCTGGGGCTGATGGCTGCCGGGGCACTTTTCGTGCTCTTTTATACCTGGCCGCTGAAATATATCGCCCTGGGTGAACTTACTGTGCTGCTAGTATGGGGTCCGCTGATGATCGGCGGTGGATTCTATGCCATTACCGGCGCCTGGTCATGGGGAGCAGTCGCTGCCAGCCTGCCTTACGCACTGGCCACGATGACCGTGATTTTTGGCAAGCACATTGACAAACGTAAAGAAGACAAAGAAAAGAAAATCTACACCCTGCCTGTGCTGCTGGGTGAAACGCTCAGCCGCAACCTGGTGATTATAATGATGGCCTTGCAATACATTTTGCCGGTGGCAGCCGTATTCTTAATTCCGAAATACTACTCATGGATCATGCTGCTGGTGCTGCTTACCCCTCTACTGCTCAAGAAGCAAGAACGACAGACCATTTTGCATGTCTTCACCCATCCGCGGCCGAGTGAAATGCCGGCAGAAGCCAAAGATTTTTGGCCGCTGTGGTACGTGGCCGCAGCCTTCATTCATACGCGGGTTTATGGCGGCATGTTCGTGTTGGCAATGATCATCCAGACGGTGTTGTGGAAGGTGATTCACTAATTGAAACAAAACAAATTTGTTGTTTCATGTTTTCAGCGTGAGAGAGAATTGGTGATCTATTCACATGAGGGCTTGGCACGCCAAGCCCCTACAAGAAAATTGCGTTTTGGTTTGTAGAGGAATGGGTTTTCTTTGCGAACTTGGCGACTTTACATGAGAAAAAACCAAGTTTTAGCTAATTCTTGACTTTGCCAATGGCTTGGGTATAATCTATGCAACAGACCTACTCGAGGAAGACGGTCAAGACGCTTTTTCAGAGAGCCGGCGCAAGGTGCAAGCCGGTAAAGCCCAGAGACCTTTTCCGCCTCGATCACCCTTCAGGGTGGGTCGCCTTCGCAGGGATCAATGATGATCGTAAGAAGGCCGGAAGCACCGTTATCGCACTAATAAGGCTCTCGTCATTGAGGGTAAAAGCAGGTGGCACCACGAGCGCCCCTCGTCCTGCACAGGATTGGGGCGTATTCTTTTAACTGGAGAGGTGCAACATGTTGGATCTAAATTTCATTCGTGAGAACCCCGAGGTCATCAAAAAAAGTCTGGCTGACCGCCAAATGGAGAACAGCATCGTGGATTCAGTCTTGACTCTGGATGTTGAGCGGCGCAACCTGCTGACCCAGGTGGAAAAGCTCAAAGCTGAACGCAATGTGGTCTCCAAGGAAATCAGCACTACCAAAGACCCCGCCGAACGTCAGAAGAAGATTGACGCCATGCGCGAGGTCGGCGACCAGATCGCCGGTCTGGATGACACCGTCCGCGAGGTGGATGATAAGCTAAAATACCTGCTGGCGTCCATCCCCAACATCCCCGACCCGGCCACCCCTTACGGCAAAGACGACAGCGAGAACGTGGTGCTGCGCACCATCGGCACGCTGCCCAAGTTTGATTTTCAACCCCAGCCGCATTGGGAACTCGGCACAAAACTAGGCATTATTGATTTTGACCGCGGCACCAAACTGACCGGTTCAAGATTCTACATCCTCAACGGACTCGGCGCCCGCTTGCAACGCGCAGTGATTGCCTACATGCTCGATCTGCATACGCGCCAGGGCTATGATGAACGCTACACGCCGTTTATGGTCAAGGCTGAGACACTATATGCCTCAGGCCAACTTCCCAAATTCGCCGACAATCTTTATCACGATATCGAAGAAGATTTCTGGATGGTGCCAACTGCGGAAGTGCCGCTCACCGGCATGTACCGCGATGAAGTGCTGGAGGAAGCCACGCTACCCCAACGCTTTACGGCTTACACGCCCTGTTTCAGACGAGAAAAAATGAGCGCCGGCCGGGATGTACGCGGCATCAAGCGTGGACATCAATTTGACAAAGTGGAGATGTATACCTACTGCCAACCTGAAGAATCTGCGCAAGAGTTGGAAAAAATGCTGACAGATGCTGTAGCCACCTGCATCGGTTTAGGCTTGCCCTACCGCATCAAACAGCTGTGCACCGGTGATATTGGGTTCAACTCAATGATTACCTATGATGTAGAAGTCTGGGCTGCTGGCTGCGACGAGTGGCTGGAAGTCTCATCCGTATCAAACGTGGGTGATTTTCAAGCCCGCCGCGCCAACATCAAATACAAACCAGCCGACGGCAGCAAGAACCGGCTGGTACACACACTTAACGGCTCAGGCTTGGGCATGCCGCGTACCATGATCGCCATCCTTGAAAACAATCAACAGGCAGACGGCTCCATCAAGATCCCTGAAGTGCTGCTGCCCTGGATGGGCGGCGCAACAGAAATCAAAGCAGCCTGATAAGACTAGGGATATCCAAGGTTGATTTGCGCTTAATTTAGGGTAAGTGATTGTAGGCACTATAACCCCAGACACCGGGAATCGGAAAAAACCGAGAATCCCGGTGTTCTTTGTTGGATTCAAGGTAGTGATCGATAATTGATTATTGCTTGTTTCCGAAATCTAAAAGCTTCTCAAACCGATTCCCATATCCTCGAGAGTCATAAACCCAGAGAATTAATTTAATTCTTATGTTATTGAGGTACAAATAGATAATGGAAAACATTGCAAATTCATCCTGGTTCATCCCTGTCTTGATTGCGGTCATGGCCGCTGGTCTTTTCGGTTTGATGATATACATCATCCCTGGGCTGACCATCATCTGGCTGGCGATTCTGGCATACGGCATCGTCTATGGATTCAACCTCTGGTCTGGGATCCTGTTTGGCATTATCACCCTGTTGATGATCGGCGGCAACCTGATTGATAACCTGCTGATGGGCACAGAAGCGCACAAGACCGGCGCTGGTTGGCCATCCATTCTGGTGGCATTGGTGGCCGGAATTATCGGCACCTTTGTGCTGCCCCCGTTTGGCGGTCTGCTTTTCGCGGCCGTGGCCATATTGATCTTTGAGTGGATCAGAAAAAAGGACTTCAAAGAAGGCTTGAAATCCACCGGAGGCCTCATGAAAGGCTGCGGATTATCTATCGTCATCCGTGTTTTGATTGGTCTGGTAATGATCGGGATTTGGGGCGCGTGGGCGTTGTGGATTAAGTAACTATTTACGAAAAAGGTAATCACAAATTGTTATTTTAGAGGCTATCCCACAAGTAAGGGATAGCCTCTAATGATTTTTTTTAGTGAGAAAGATAGCCTTCAACCATGATCAGGTTCTTGTCGCCAGTTAACTGCACGACACCCAACAGGGTAGACATTGAAGAAACTTCTTCGAGTTGCTCAGCCACAAACCAGTTCAAAAATTCACGGCCGATGTAATCTTTTTCTTTCTCGGTGATTTCAACCAATTCGTATATATATTTAGTGACATCCGTCTCCCATTTGACGGCCATGCTGACCGCTTCTTCAGCAGTTGCATATGTGTTTTTAGGTGCAGCCAATGCCGGGATTTCAAGTTGGCCACCGGCTTCAAGAATGTAATGTACAAATTTGAGGGCGTGTTCGGTTTCTTCAGCAGCCTGTTTGAAAAAGAGTTCTGCCAATTTTTTGAGATGACGTCCGTCAAAATAAGCGGCGATACTCAGATATTGATTCGAGGCTTCCATCTCTCTGCCAATTTGTAAGTTGATTGCATGGTTAAATTCTTTGCTGATTAACATTGTTACTCTCCTTGATGTTTTTTATCATAATTATCTAAATTTATTTTACAAACAAAAGATCGAAATTGCATTAGATTTGTGACTAATGATTAGGGATAATTTTTAATCTTTTTGACGTTCCAAAACAACTTGATAGAGCACGATTGAACCCGCCACGGCCGCGTTCAGAGATTCGATATTCCCCAGCATAGGCAGACTCAAAAGAAAATCGCAAGTTTCTTTGACCAATGGACGCATGCCTTCGCCTTCGTTGCCGACAATCAGCACGATGGGGCCCTTCAGCGGAACATCCTGAATGCGTTTGGAGCCTTCTCCGCCTTCGAGGCCAATCACCCAGGCGTTGTCTTTTTTCAACTCTTTGCAGATTTGCACCAGGTTACCCTGTGCGATCAAGAGATGTTCTGTTGCGCCAGCAGAAGCACTGACCACGGCTGGCGTTACCTCCGCGGCACGGTGAGGCGGAATCAGCACACCGTGAACACCGGCAGCTTCAGCAGTTCGCAGCAAGGTGCCCAGATTTTGCGGGTTTTGAACCAAATCAAGCATTAAGAGAAAAAGGTCTTCTTGCTTGCGCTCGGCCAGGGTAGTAATATCAGAAATATCCACATAAGGATAGCGGCTCACTTCAAGGGCTACTCCCTGTGGATTCTCACCCATGCTGGCCAGTTTTTCGCGCGCCACCCGTTCTACCGGGATTTTGCGCGCCCTCGCCATTTGGGTCATTTCTGCGACCCGTCCTTTTTCTTCTACATTGGTGGCCAATAAGAGACGAAACACCTCACGGCGTTTGGTTACGAGCACTTCCATGACCGGGTTACGGCCAATGATCCATTCTTTCAAAGTCTACTCCCAGTGCCAGGAGGTGCCGTCCTTGCTGTCTTCAAGGATAACACCCAGCCCGGCCAATTGATCACGTACTTTATCGGATAACGCCCACATCTTGTTGGCGCGCAAGTCTTTTCTAATTTCGATCAGCAAGTCGACAAACCCATCCACTGCCTGGCTGCTGACGGTTTCTTTTTCAATGGATAATCCCAAAGCAGAAGTTAATTTGAGCAGCAGCGCCTGTGCAGGCGCTAATTCTTCACTCGAAGCACCATCGGCTCGAGTCTGGTTGATCACTCTCACCAACTCAAAGAGGTGAGAAAGCGCTCCGGCAGAATTGAAGTCGCTATCCATAGCTTCAACATAGCCAGCAGAGGTGGCATCCATTTGGGTTTGCAGTGTTTTGAGAAGATTTTCTGAGGCACCGGCTGAACCCCCTATGGCAGGTTTTAATGCAGATCGCAGGCGGTCGATGGCTTTTTCAGCCTGACCTAAAATTTCTTCTGAATAACTGAGCGGACTGCGATAACCGGAATTCAGCACCATCATCCGCAGCGCATCTGCAGGGTGGGTATTCAGGAACTCTTCGATGGTCACCAGATTGCCAACCGACTTTGACATTTTTTCGCCACTCAATTGAAGCATGCCGTTATGAATCCAGTATGTAGCAAAAGCTTTGCCGGTAAAGCACTCACTCTGGGCAATTTCATTTTCGTGGTGCGGAAAGACCAGGTCGTTGCCGCCGCCGTGGATATCAATCTGTTCGCCCAAATGATTCAGGTTCATGGCCGAGCATTCAATGTGCCAGCCGGGACGTCCATCGCCCCAGGGACTAGGCCATGATGGTTCGCCAGGTTTGGCAGATTTCCAAAGTGCGAAATCCATGGGATGTTCCTTGCGGAAATCCACATCAATACGAGAGCCTGCCTGCATATCATCCAGTTTGCGGCCCGAGAGTTTGCCATATTGGGGGTCTTTTGTCACTCTAAAGTAAACATCGCCTTCCACAGGATAGGCGAAACCCTTGTCGATCAAGCCCTGAATCATGGTGAGGATCTGATCCATTTCACGAGTGGCGCGGGGATTGATGGTGGCTGGCAAAATGTTGAAATCTCTGAGGTGTTCTTCAAATTCGTGGATGTACATCTCGCCTAACACGAAGGGGTCAATGCCTTGCTGGTTGGCTTTAATGATGATCTTGTCATCCACATCAGTGAAATTCATCACATGGGTGACCTTATAATTGCTATATTCCAGATAACGACGGATTATGTCAAAGACCAGTGCGGACATAGCGTGGCCGATGTGCGCTTTGGCGTAAACCGTGGGGCCGCAAACATACATAGAGACTTCGCCTGGTTTAAGGGGTGCAAATTCTTCTGTTTTTCTTGTCAGCGTATTATAGACTTTCAACATCTTCGTTCTCCTCTAGTGGTTTGCAGCGTTTGGTTCTTCAGGCCGACCAAAGATCATGCGTCCGGCTGCAGTCTGCAGCACTTTGGTCACCATGATCGTAATATCTTTATCCATGTATTCGCGTCCGTTTTCAACCACCACCATGGTGCCATCATCCAAATATGCCACGCCCTGGCCAGACTCGCGTCCTTCCTGGATGACACGGATATTCATGATCTCGCCGGGCAGCAGCACGGATTTGACAGCGTTCGCCAATTCGTTGATGTTCAAAACTGTCACGCCTTGTAACTCGGCCACACGGTTGAGGTTGTAGTCATTGGTTAAGATCGGACAGCGCATCTGCCTGGCCAATACCACCAGTTTGTCATCCACTTCACGCATGCCCTCAACATCAATGTCGCTGATGCGCACCTGCATGGCGGGTTCTTTTTGCAGTGTCGAAAGCACTTCCATGCCGCGGCGTCCGCGTTGGCGGCGCATGCTGTCGGGTGAATCGGCAATGTACTGCAGTTCGTTGAGCACGAAGCGAGGAATCAGCAGTGTGCCAGGAAGAAAACCGGTGCGGGTGATATCAGCAATACGTCCGTCGATGATGACACTGGTATCCAGCAAGATATTGCGGTTATCAGCCCAGCCGCCAGCGCCTTCTTTGGGAGCAGCAGCGCTGCCAGCACGCAAAGATGAAAAAATGGTAAAAATATCAGCCTGGCGCATCACGAACAATGAGATGCCTAAATAACCAAAAAGAAGAACCGCAATAAAGGGTAGAATTTTGCCAAAAGGCGGGGGCAGTAAAGAGATTGGGAACGAGAATAGGGCCGCCACGATTAAACCGGCGATCAATCCCACCAGGGCTGAGAGTAACGACTGAGCCGAGACGGTGGTTAACATTTTCTTTAACGCCCGCATAGGGCGCGTTGTAAAGTAGGGTGTCAAAATTAACCCTACAAGGGCGCCCACAGATCCGATCACAAATGCGTATTGATCCACTGACATGGTGGAAGCGGTGGCATTAACATTGGCCGCAATCCCCCAACTTTTCCCCCAGAAAGCTCCCCCAATCGCAAAGCCAATCATACCTAATATACGAAAAATAAAATCAGCACTCATATAATTGCTCCTGAATAAATTTGTTAAGGTACCGAATAAAATATGAGAATGATTGCACTTTTATGATAGCATGCCGGGGTGAGTTCGTCAAACCCTAAAGTATACAAAGCTTGTCGAATTTACAAAAGATTAATAAAACGCATTGATTGACAAGTAAGTTGCATCAAGGCCATCTTCCCAAATGCCAAGTGCAAAAGAATTCGGGAAGTAATATAACTTCATTTAGCGGGCGATGGGTTATTATCCCCGACAGGGGACACCTGTACCCCGCAGGGGTGTGAGTAGGAGCGAAGCGGAAATACCAATAGGCAAACCCAGATAAGAACCAAAAACCTTAATGCAAAACCTTGAGAAGGTTTAAAGTAACCTTGTCAAGGTTGGGAAACAAAAATGTTATTTAAACTTGAAAAGTGGACAATATAAAGCTCAAAAGTGGACTGACTGTTTTCTTAAGATTGGGGGGTTTAAATCTGAAAAGTGGACAGCTATGATGAAATAAAAAGAGAGGG
>CAKMKJ010000075.1 GCA_927443345.1 uncultured Anaerolineaceae bacterium
TCTTGTGGAGTTGTGCCATGATTCCCTCTCTTTTTATTTCATCATAGCTGTCCACTTTTCAGATTTAAACCCCCCAATCTTAAGAAAACAGTCAGTCCACTTTTGAGCTTTATATTGTCCACTTTTCAAGTTTAAATAACAACCTTAATGCAAAACCTTGACAAGGTTTAATGTAACCTTGTCAAGGTGGTCTCTTTTACTCGCTTCGTCAGATGAAAAACAATCGTAATCTCTAGGCTCTACTCATCAATAAACGCCACTAGTTCAAATCTCCTGTTTCATTTACCAAAATCCGAGGACATGCAATAAATTTTTTAAGTTGCCAATTTTTTGACCATCCTCACTTCTTTACGTATAATTGCTCTATGATTATCACCTTTGAATTCATTTTAATTATTGTTGCGGTATTAATTTTGCTCAGCGTTGTGGTGAGCAAGGTTTCTGAACGTTTTGGGGTGCCGCTGCTGCTGCTCTTTTTGACCATCGGCATGCTCGCCGGGTCGGAGGGTTTTGGCGGCATCTATTTTGACGATCCTTTTCTCACTCAATACATCAGCATCATCGCTCTCACCATCATCCTATTCTCTGGAGGACTTGACACCCCATGGAGGTCTGTTAAATCCGTAGTCAAAGAAGGCGCCAGCCTGGCCACTTTTGGGGTAATTTTCACTGCCGTTGTCTTCGGAGTGTTCGCTTATTTCATCCTCAAGCTTACTCTGATTGAGTCCATGCTAATAGGTTCCATCATCTCTTCCACGGATGCTGCTGCGGTCTTTGCCATCCTGCGTTCACGCGGGATGAATCTAAAAGGGCGACTAACACCCCTGCTTGAATTGGAATCAGGCAGTAACGATCCCATGGCGGTCTTGCTGACCATCACACTGATCTCATTTATTACAAATAAAAATGAATCAATCCTGGCTGCCATTGGGCTACTTCTGTTGCAATTGGTTATCGGTGTGATCGTTGCCTGGATCATGAGCAAGATTTCGCTCTTCTTTATCAACAAAATTAAGCTCGGATACGAAGGGCTTTACCAGATTTTGATCATCGGCTTGCTATTTCTCACTTTTGGAGCGGCGACTCTACTCAAGGGCAGCGGATTTTTGGCAGTTTATCTCTTGGGTGTGTTGTTGGGCAAGGAAGATTTCTTGCATAAACGCAGTGTTTTGCGTTTCTTTGACAGCACCGCCTGGTTCTCACAGATCATCCTGTTTTTAACCCTGGGCTTGCTGGTCTTCCCCTCCCGACTGGTGCCGGTCATGCTGCCAGGGTTGGCTTTGGCCATTATTCTGATTTTCGTCGCCCGGCCTGTGGCTGTCTTTCTGGCATTAGCGCCTTTTCGTTTTACTATTCGTGAAAAACTGTTCATCTCGTGGGTCGGATTGCGCGGGGCTGTACCCATCGTGCTCGCGACCTATCCACTGGTGGCAGGCATTGTGCACGCCGATCTGATCTTCAATATTGTCTTCTTTGTGGTGGTTATATCTGTCATGATGCAAGGCACATTGCTGCCATGGATTGCGAAAATACTAAATCTCGAGAGCCGCGAACCACCCAGAAAGAAAATGCCGCTTGAAATCGTTGCTGGCGAGTTGATCCCCAGCGAACTCAAAGAAATTGAAATTCCAACCCCTTCCACCGTGGATGGCAAAACCATTGTCGAATTGAACCTGCCGCCAGGTTACCTGGTCGTCCTAATCTCGCGCGCGGGAGCATACATCCAGCCGACTGGGAATACTGTCTTGAAATCCGGTGATCGGCTGCTGGCCTTAACCGAAAATGACGCCCTGGAACAGGCTCGGGGAATTCTGTGCAATAAGTGTGACTGATATTTAATGAGTTTTTTTTATAAAAAGTAACATTGACAAGGTTTCGCTTTCCCTAGTCAATGTGTCCTTCATCTCAAACAAAGACTTGCAATAGTCTATCGCTAATTATTTCTCGCCTTATGCACCAGCGCATCCGCCCTGGCATTAAAGCGGTTGGCTGAATGCCCCTTGACCCACTTCCAGGTGACTTCGTGAGGCTTTTCTGCCTCCAGCAGTTCCTTCCACAGGTCCACATTTAACACGGGACCGTTGCTGCCGCGCCAGTTCTTGCGCAGCCAGCCGGGCATCCATTCGGTGATGCCTTTCTGCAGATAGGTTGAATCAGTGAATAGAGTCACCGTTGCGGGTTCCTTGAGTGATTTCAACGCCTGGATGGCTGCGGTCAGTTCCATGCGGTTGTTGGTGCTCTGGGTCTCGCAGCCAGATAATTCAGTGGTCTTGCCTTCAATTTGGATGACCGCTGCCCATCCTCCGCGGCCGGGATTGGGGTCGCAGCCGCCATCAGTATAGATCGTTACAATCGGTTTGCTCATGGGTTGCGGTTCGTGAGTTCTTTGATGGTTGAGTCTAATTGATAAAGCAAATCTGGAATCCCTTCAGCAGTAAATTCAGGTTTAAACAAAAAGGCTCCAGCATCGCCAAGCACCATGCGGATGATCCCCAGGTCGGCTTGAGCTGTAATCGATTTTGCATGTGGCAGCAGCAATAACGCATCCTTCCATTGAGGGTAATCCTCTTCAAAGCTGGACATATAATCCATGACTACCTCACCCAGCGGCAGACTGCCCGTCACTTGCAGCATGCGCGCCTGGTTCACCGGCTGTGACAACCAACGGATGAACAACCAGGAAGCCAGGTCTTTTTGGGCATCCGATTTGAGTACTCCATAGGCCAGACCTCTGGTCAGCACGTCTGAATCTTCACCGCCCGGATAAGCCATCACCTGCCACTCATCCTCAACATCATTGCCACTTCGTGTGAACGCTGCGGATTGGGGAAGAATGTCTTGCGTGGTGCCGCTATAACTCAAAGCCTGTCGATTGGCAAAATAATCGTAGGGTTCAGGGACGCGGCCAGACCAGGCGCAAGAACTTGCCTGCAAATTAAAAAGGTACTCGAACCCCTGTTTGACTTCGTTGTTGTTAAATTTTTCATGTGGGGTCGTAAGATCGAAACCATCAAATATATTCAACCAACTGAAAATCGTATCAGCGTCAGAACTGACAATCCAACCACCCAGACCGTCGTTGAGGCGATCATTGTCTTTGCGAAATGTGGCGTTTGCGGCACAAGTTTGCAGCCTAAACGCCGTGGAAGTTTTAGGTAGGCTTGAAAAGCCAAGTTCATCCGCCCATGTAATGTTATGAAACATTACCGCAGCAGACGCTTCAGCAGGGATGCCGTAGAGTTTGCCGCCTACCAAATTCTCGTTCCAAAAAACTTGCTCAAAATCTGCCCGCTCGTCCTTGCTGAAGCCTACTTTGGTTGAAGCTGCAAAAGGGTTGAGGTCAAGCACATCGCTGAGATGTTGGTCTTGATAGAGCAGTTCGTAACTCGGCACCACTGTCACATTAACTTCGCCGTTATCGCTTGACCTTAACTGCTGAATGGCAAGGCTGGTTGAGCCTGGTTGCTGAATCAATACGTGAATTCCCCATTCATTGGATTGGTTAAACTCGTCCACCAGCATATCCATGATGCGGCCGCTTTCATTAGACCAGGGATGCAGATATGTAATCTGCACACCAGCCAACGCTTTGGGGTCCGTACTGATCTCGGGCATTTTTGTGGCGGTGGGGGTGACATTCGCACTGGGTTTAATAACCTTCGGGGTGACGGTGACGGTCTCTTGAAGGTTTGAAGGCTCAGGTGTACAGGCAGAGAAAAACATCACCAGCACCAAACCTGAAACCAATAATTGTGAACTTTTTATCATCGAAAAGGGTTTTCCTCAAAGAATCTGAACTTCATCCAAGTTTACCTGAATCCGGGTCAAATATC
>CAKMKJ010000076.1 GCA_927443345.1 uncultured Anaerolineaceae bacterium
ATCAGTCTGGATTTACCACGTTTCCACCTAGCACCATTGACTACCACTACTTCTCTGGTACTAAGATATCCACACTCATGAAGGACATTACATCTGATCATTTTCTACCTGTTTCCACACGTTATTCCGGATAGCCAAATATTGCACAGGCTGCTGGGGCTGCTGGGTGAAAACCCCCGGCAAGTGCCAGGCTGACAGCGCTTCACAAGAGATGGATAAAGCGGTAATTAATGCTGATTTTGTCTTATGGGCTGCGCCGATGAAAATGGGATATCCATCAAAGCTGCTCAAAATGGCCATGGATAAACATCTGCCTCTGATTCACCCCTATATGGAAGTGGACCAGTTTGAGGCACACCATCTGAAACGCTACGTCCGCTATCCGCGTTTGGGGCTGGTGGTCGAAAAAGAAGCTTCTACAGATGATCACGATCTACAGATTACAACGCAGATGTTTCAGCGGACGGCGCTCAACTTTAAATCCGGGTTGTATTTCAGCTTAACCAGTGAAACACCGGCAAGTGAAATAGTCGATACTATTTTGAACCCATCTGCGAAACCACTTGCCTTGCCCACGACCCCCCAACCTACAAAAGGAACGGCAGTAACATCCGTGGAAAGTATCACGCTCTTCAATGGGTCTCCGCGCGGCGAACGGGGCAACAGCGCCATCTTTTTGCAGAAATTAGCCGAAGGATTTGGCGGTGAAAGCAAAATGGTCAACCTGGTTAATCTCAACGCCACGGCTGAACATGTGCAGGCTTTTCGCGAAGCCAAGGCAGTTTGGTTAGCCTTTCCATTATATACAGATTCCATGCCGGGTGTCGTCAAGCACTTCATCGAAGCGCTTGAACCGCTGGTTGGTCAAAAAGCAAATCCACCCATCGGTTTCATCGTGCAATCGGGTTTCCCTGAAGGCTTGCATTCACGGTTTGTGGAACGCTACCTTGAAAAACTGGCTGACCGATTGGGTTCCGCTTATCTCGGCACGATTGTCAAAGGCAACGGCGAAGGGGTGCGCATCATGCCAGATAACATGAACAAGAAATTATTTGATGGATTGCTTTCTCTGGGCAGCAACCTGGCAAATGGAGAATCGCTTAATCCGGCAACTTTAACCTCCATCGCCAAACCAGAAAGCTTTCCAAAAGTATTTGCGCCGGTCTTCAAGTTGTTTTTGAAGCTTCCCATCGCGCATTCATATTTTGATGGCATGTTGAAAAAGAACAGCGTGTATGATAAACGCTTTGACCGACCATTTGTAAAACAGGAGTAACCCATGAACGAAAAAATCTTTTTGATCATCGCATTGATAATTGTGCTTGCGGCAGCCGGATGGCTAATTTTGCGACCCAGAGGAAGCAAGGTCGAAGTGACTGCTGAAAGTCAATCGGGGGATCTCATGATTGAACCCTGTGAAATCAAGATGAATGGCACTCGTTATAAGGCAGACTGCGGAACACTTGTTGTTGCCGAGAATCGCAATAATGCGACTTCCCGCCTGATCGCGCTGCCAATCACTCGCATCCATTCTTCCGCAGAAAACCCTGCCGAACCAATCTTTCATTTCGCTGGCGGTCCTGGTCAATCAAACATGGGATTTAAACCCCCTGACTGGCTGCTGGCAAATCATGATATTGTGCTGGTTGGTTACCGCGGCGTAGATGGCAGTTCAAAACTGAATTGTCCGGAAGTTTCTGCTGCGATCACAGGTGTGGGAGGCGATGTGCTCAGTTCCGATTCGCTTGACAATCTCAGTATCGCTATGAGTGCTTGTTCAAAACGCTTCATAGCTGAGGGTGTCGATTTGAATGGCTATACCATCCCCGAGGTTGTTGAAGACATGGAGGCCGCCCGAAAAGCATTAGGATATAAACAGATTAATTTGCTAAGTGAAAGCTATGGAACACGCGTTGCACAGATTTATGCCATCATGCACTCTGATAGTTTGAAACGCAGTGCCATGATTGCCGTGAATCCTCCAGGCCATTTCGTCTGGAAGCCCGAAATTGTTGATGAACAAGTGAAATATTACGCTGAATTATGTCGTCAGGATACTAAATGTAACAAAAGCACTTCTGATCTGGCAACGACAATACGTGATGTAAACCTATCCATGGCTAAACGCTGGCTCTTTTTACCCATTGACCCGGGTAAGGTCAAGGTTGTTGCATTCAGCCTGCTCTTCCACAGAAATACGGCACCGATCATCTTTGATGCATACCTTTCCGCTGAAGCAGGAGATTCTAGCGGACTGGCAATTATGTCTCTCGCCTATGATTTCATTATCCCAAATATGATGACCTGGGGTGAGTTCTTAGCCATCGGCTACAGCTCAGATTTTGATCCTAGTTTCAATTACAGAGGAGAAGTGACGACCCCTGGTGCCATTCTTGGCTCACCAATGTCTCTTCTTCTTTGGGGCTCTGCGGCTAATTTTCCGGTCGCAGTCATACCTGAGGAATATCGTCACGTTCATCCAACCGATATTGAAACCCTGCTTGTCAGTGGCAGCATCGACTTCGCAACACCGGCAGAATTTGCTGAAACGGAATTGCTACCTTCTTTGCGCAATGGCCAGCACATTGTGATTTCAGAACAGGGACACACCAACGACTTCTGGAGTTTCCAACATGCTGCAGCAGAGCGACTTTTAACCAGCTTCTACACTACTGGCAAGGCAGATGATTCTCTTTATACTCACCTGTCTATGGATTTCAAACCGGTGATGCGCTTTCCGGTTCTGGCGAAAATCTTAACCTTTACAGGGTTACTGCTATTCGTAGGTCTGGGCTTGTTAATCAACCATTTCATCCGACGGCATAAAGCTGCACGGGTTAGCCGATCAAGAGAAAACTGAAGCAGATGGCAAAAACAGAACTGTTAGTTACAGGATGAATGATGAAATTTGATATTCGTTTACTAAATTGCTTATGGCTAATGCTGCCGCTGATGGTATGGAACATCATCCTCGGGCCGCGCATCATGAACGAACGCATTACCTCTGACCTGCACTCCCCCAAATGGCTGCTGATTGCAGAAAATGTGGTGCGTATCTTTGTCTTTGTGCTGCCCCTGCTGCTGCCTTTGCAACTAAAAGACATAACCAGTAAAGCTGGTTTGTGGGTTTACATCATCGGAACATTGATCTACTTTGCCTCATGGCTGCCTTTTCTTTTCGCGCCGCAATCCACGTGGAGCAACAGCCCAGTCGGATTGCTGGCGCCGCGGTTAACACCGTTTTTGGCGTTTCTGGGCGTGGCATTTATCGGTCACAGTTGGCCATACGGAGTTATTGCTGCACTTTTTATTTTTTTGCACACTTGGCACGGGGTGCAAAATCAATAATATTTTTTGATATTGGCAGAAATCGCTGTTTGAAAAGCGAGCAACGTTTTATTCAACACAATCTTAATAATTATTAGTTCCCGCAAAATTAATACTATGTTTAGATTTTTTAGAGTTTATTACTGTACAATGAAATCAGGTTCCTTAGAATAAATTCACTAAGGAGCGACGTGTTGATGTAACTGAGGCATCTGTTGAAAATACTAATTGTTGATGATTCGAAGGATGATGCTGCCTTATTAATAAGCACCTTACAAAATGGTGGATACGAAGTCGAAAGTGAATTAGTCGATACGGCAGAATCAATGCGTCACGCCCTTGAAAATGAAAAATGGGATGTGATCATATCTGATCACCGTATGCCAAAATTTGATGCAGTTCATGCCCTCGATTTGGCCAAGGAATTGCGTCCTGATATTCCATTTATTATCGTGTCTGGCGAAATTAACCTCAATTTGGCTGTCACATTGATGAAAGCCGGCGCCAAAGACTACATTCAGAAACGCGAATTGGTGCGCATTTTGCCCGTCATTGAGCGTGAAATAATTGAGTTTAATTTACGCGTGATTCAAAAAAAGGTGGAATCAAATCTAAAAACTTCTGAAACCCGATACCGTCGTCTTTTTGAATCTGCTCAAGATGGCATCTTGATTCTGGACGCGGACTCAGGGTTGGTTATGGATGTAAATCCTTATTTATGCGAAATGCTGGAGTATTCCAAAGAGGATTTTCTGGGTCGAGAATTATGGGAACTGGGGGCTTTCAAGGACGTTGAAACATCCAAGAAATCATTCATTGAACTGCAAAGTGTAGGCTTTATTCGTTATGATAATCTTCCCTTGTTAACCAAATATGGTAAACATAAAGCGGTAGAGTTTGTCAGCAATGTTTACCTGGTTGACCAGATCAGAATCGTCCAATGCAACGTCCGTGATATTACAGATCGAGAATGCGCGTTGCTTGAAATAAACAAATTAAATTCCGATCTGGAAAAGCGAGTTATTGAACGTACGGCTCAGTTAGAATTTGCCAACAAGGAACTGGAGTCATTCAATTATTCGGTTTCTCATGACTTGCGAGCTCCACTTCGTCACGTTATTGGTTTTGCCGATGCTTTGGAAGATAGCAATTGTAATAATCCAAACCTTGAAAGCCTGCGACTTATACAGAAAATTCGAGATTCCGTTAGTCGAATGGATGCATTGATTGAGGCGTTGTTAGGATTATCTCAATTCACACATTTTAAACTTAAAAAGAATACTGTAAATCTGAGTGATATTGCATATGAAATCACAAATGGTCTCAAGCAAAATAGCCCATCACGACAGGTTGATTTTAAAATATCTGAAGGCATCACTGCTGTATGTGACGAACAATTAATCCGCATAGTCATGGAAAACCTGCTCGGCAATGCCTGGAAATTTACTTCTAAATGCGAACAAACGCACATCGAATTTGGGGTTAAATCAGAAACAGAGGGTAAAACCTTTTTTGTTCGTGACAATGGCGCCGGTTTTAACATGGCTTATGTTGACAAACTTTTTTCTGTTTTTCAACGATTTCATAATGAAACAGAATTCCCCGGCATCGGTATTGGGTTGGCGACTGTCGCGCGAATCATCCAACGGCACGGCGGACGGGTTTGGGCAAATGGCGAAGTGGATAAAGGGGCTAATTTTTACTTCACCCTCGAACCTACTATAACTGAAAAAAACCGACTAAATTAAGAACTGCTAAATATATATCTAAGGTCGAATCAGGGTCTGAATGAAACCAATTCCCTGGTCTAATTTTCTATTTCATTTAACTTCTTATGAAGCCACAGGGTAATAACATTAGGTTTAGATAAGCAAAAAGGTTGGGCACCGGATTTGTGACCCAACCTTTTTAGGAATACCGCTTTACAGCTACGCGAACAATGCGTTTTGCCTTTTTGCGATAAAAATCCAAATAATCTTCCGCTTCAGCAAGAAGAAGAAAGTCCTATTGCTTCGGACCGGTATAGACTACCTCAAAGAGAATCTTGTCTGGTGATTCAAACATCACTTGATAATAGGTGCTGCCCTCACCCGAGAACTCTGAGCGGTGTCGCGGTGTCTCAAACAAAGCCGTCACGCCTTTGGCTTTCAGATACTCGACGGTCTCATCCACGTCAGATTGTTTTTCGACTGACACGCCCAGATGGTTCATGCCGATGCCGTCGTAATCATTTTGAATGTCTTTTAGGCCGGCGCAAAACCACAAACTGGACTCTTTTTCACACCCTAACCCAATGATATGCTCATCCTCATAAAGCGTTGACCAACCCAAAAAGGTGAACAGGTCTTTATAGAAAGCTTTGTTTTTCATCTGAATGTTAATTTGAAGGTGACCAAAATTGGATTTCATGTTTCCTCCTCTAGAAACAAAAACAATGATTTAATGCACTTATAATAAAACTTTTGTTCTATTTTGTCAAGCGATAGAACATAAACCCTAATTCTTACTGTTATATATCTGGTAATAACTAAGGAAAACTAATGTTTTAATGGACAATAATGTTACTATTGTTCCAAATATTCATAGTAAATGGCAAAATCATGCAACAGAAATCGGCTATTTTAGATACGTTCTTTGGAACCCTACTTTTATTGTGAATATGTCTTAACAGCGTTTTGGTAAGAAACTTTAATCAAGTCGGTCAACGTTGGTAAATCAACATCGCTCAACCGTTTGATATATAGACAAGCCTTGCTCACAGAGTGCTTTCCAAGGTTCGCCAACAAAGGTGCTGCCTGAGGAAGTTCTTGCACAAAAAGATAGAGAGTCAGTGCCTGTTTACGCGGAGAGAAGCCGATCAGCGGCCAATCATTGGTTTTGCCATCTGAACTGGTCTGGGCATACTTGCCAAAACCAACAATAGAAGTTCCCCACATTTGACCGGGAGAGCCTGACACGTCCTGCATGATGTCATGAATTGTCCAATACTCCTGACGTTTTTGAGGATCAAGGAATGAATCAATAAATTCAGAAACCGGTTGCTCAGTGGGTTTTGTTTTTGGTTCTGCCATTTCACACCTCTAGAAAGGTTCTACGTGGTTGGGATCCATCCACCCAACTTCCCAAAGGTGGCCGTCGAGATCTTGAAAGCTGCGATTGTACATATACCCCATATCCACAGGGTCGCTGTAATTGACTGCGCCTACTTTTAACGCCAGGTCTGCCAGTGCATCAACCTCTGCGCGGTTTTCAAGCATCAGTGAAGTGATGACCTCAGCGGTTTTTGGTGTTTCGCCTACCGGCCTTTTTGAGAAATCAATAAAAAGTTTATCAACCAGAAGCATGGCGAACATATCTTTGCCAAGGATCATGCAGGAGGCTTCTTCATTGGTGAATTGGGGATTGAATTTGAAGCCAAGTTGGGTAAAAAAAGCGATAGATCTTGGAAGATCTTTGACAGGTAGATTAACAAAAATACTCTTAATCATGGAAATCCTTTCTATATTCTGGAAGGATTATCGCACAATTAAGGTCTAATTTCAACTATTTTGTTTTCTCCAGATCAGCAAATGATTAAAAACCGGATTAGTTTCCTCAAGTTAAAATTTTCCTAACAATCAGGGGTTGTCGCTTTTTCCGGAGGTTTGGGTGTGCGTAAAAGCCATGTTTTGGATTAAAGTTCAAATCGAACAGAAGCATGTCGCTATATTAAGGAAACATATCATTGGGTTCATCAGGCTAACAATCAGACACTCTACAGTTGTGGCAGAGGAAAACCTTTCCAATATCCAATGCATTTTTAATTATCAGGCTTGTTTCATGGCCTTCCACTCCAAACGCTTTTCATGATCCATTCAGTACCCGCTAGCGTTGACCTTAATATCATCATTCATTATTGGCCAGATTGTTGAAAAAGTCCATGACGACTTCGCGCAGGTCTTCTTCGCCGTTGGTTGTATTGGAAAGGATACTGGCGGTCATTCGGTGACGGACAAAGTAACGCGAATCAAAACCAACGCCAGCATCCCCGCCGACAATGGAAAATAGACTATTATCGAGGCGTTTATATAACCCACAACCATAACCAGTTTTTTCATTAAATCGCTCATGAGTCTGCAAGAAAACGTCGGTCAATTCTGGGGAGAGAATGCGATGAGCGAAAAAATTCTGCCAAAAGGCGCGCAAGTCTGAGGCAGTGGTAAACAGGCCGCCATCGGCACCGCCCCGAATTGGCAAGTTGTAGAGGTTGGCAGTCTTGCGGTCTTCGAGATACCCCAAGGCAGTGTTTGCAGGCAGTTGGTTGAGAGCGTAAAAACCAGTCTGGGGCATTTGAGCAGTCTTGAAAACTTGTTCCTGCATATAATCACGAAAAATCTGCCCGGTGATTTTCTCTATTAGCATTCCGAGAAAAACATACCCCCCGTTTGAGTACGAAAAACGATCCCCCGGTTGAAATTTAGCGGTCTGGCCTTCGAACAACGGCCAATAATCCAAGGGAGTTTCGAGACGGTACCAGGGAATCGAGACGAAGAAATTATCAAAATCTTGCTCGATTTCTTCATCAAAGTAATCGTAGATGCCGGATGTATGCGTTAACAAGTGGCGAATAGTAGCGTCCGGAGAAATAAAACCAGTATAGTCAGTAGAAAGCTCACCCACCCGGGTTTCCAAATGGATCAGGCCCTGGTCAATCAGCCGTCCAATACCCAGAGCAGTGAAAAACTTGGTGCCGGAGGCTATGCCAAAGCGCGTGGTTGGTAAGTTGGGAACCTGGTTTGGTATATCGCGATAGCCAAAAGCTTGTTCGTAGAGCGCTGAATCCGCTTCAAAAATAGAAATGACTCCCGAAAAATCGGTTTCACCGGCGACTTGTTGGATACGGTCAATCTGAGTTTGAATAGAAGCTTGAGTCATTTCTTGTAATCCTTACGAGTTTCTTTTTGATTATGGTTTTTTCTTTAGCTGTTGTTCATGAACAAAACGAATTGATTCGATAAACACGGCTTCATATTGGGCATAGGCTTCAGAATCATCCAGATTGATTTGCACCCATTCGCGCATTTTGGGTTTACCCAGCGGTTGAAAAGGGATTGCATTTGGATCATTTTCAAGAAGGCTGGCAACCGACGAAGCCGGAAGTTTGACCCCAACACCCTGTTCATAAAGGCAAATGCATAATTTTTTACCGACATAATAAGCCGGAAAGCCAAACATCTTGCCAGCTTGCACTAGGGGGTGAGTCAACAGCAGGTTATCTAAAACGATTTTGTGGTTGGGGTTGAAGTTTGCCATCAGTTTTATAATCAATACTACAAGATTTGCGTGAACCAAATAGTTGGCAGCAAGATAACCACAGCCAGAAGCAACGTCAACCCGGAGGCTATCCACCAGACCGGCTGCGGATGATTGGGAAGCGTAACAGGGTCTGACAGAGGTTTGTTCACATCCAGCCAGTATGCAGCCAGGAAGAATCCCCAGAAAAACCCAATGTAGCCAAACCAATATTGGAAGACGACAACAAAGACGCCGTCTGCGCCAAGTGGATGCCAAAACGACAATACGGTAAAGAGGACGTTAATTACCAGATATGGAACCAGTAAAAGCGGCAAAGAGACGCGCAATCGCTCAACTTTGTCAGTGGCGTCGGCAGCGAATCGCAAAGCAGAACGCGCCAGCCAAAAGAAGCCCCACAAGATACCCCCGACACCAACCAGCAGAATGGGAATTCGCAGACCCCAAGAGCCACCGAGCATATCAATGACCTTCCTCCAATCTCCTACCTGTTCGCCGCCAGGTTGGTAAAACAGAGGATCAACAAACAGGTAGCCAAAACCCATAAACATCGAATAGCCTGCGAAATACATCCAAAACAAGGTCGGCATAGCGCGTTTTTGTTTCATTGCGCGTTCAAAGAGAAAGACAGCCAGAATACCAGTCAGGATGTTGAGTAAGGCTGGGCTGCCTTCAACGATGAGCGTGCCAATCTCACTTGATGCGCCAGGCCAAGCCCACAATACGGCAAACAGGTTAAATGCCTGCCACTCCGCGCCGACTAGAACAGCCGCGATGCCATGACAGGCTTCATGAAGTATCTGCGCCCCAAGCACACCTAACAAAGCAGCAGTTACGGTATTCGTGGTAAGAATCAATCGCGTTTTTATCTTTAACTCCTTACTCTCCATAAAGCATATTCAAGATTTTACAATTCTTCAACAATTTCACCCTAAAGAGGCGCTGGTTTTGGTTTAAACCCTAATTTTTTAAAAACTCTAATCCAAAGTAGTGGTAATTCACGCGATGTTTGCGTCCAAACCCAGGATGAATTACCCTTTTGAAAATCACAGCCCTTACAAACTCTAATCATCCCTGCAGCCAGTCGCTGTAGCCGCCGGGATGGCTGTGCAATATGCCATCCTCAAGGGTCAGAATGCGATCCACGACCTGATCGAGAAAGTAGCGGTCATGCGAGATGATCAAGGCGGTGCCCTCAAAATCGCTGAGCGCATCTTCAAGCACTTCCGCGGAGGCGATATCCAGGTTGTTGGTGGGTTCGTCTAACAACAAGAAGTTGGCTTTGGAAAGCACCACCAGCGCCAACTGCAAACGGCTGCGTTCGCCGCCTGATAGTTCCTTCACCTTCTGGGTGGTTTGCTTGTATGAAAACAGATATCTGCCAAGGAGCGAGACAGCATTGCTCTCACTCATGTTGCCTGCCAGACGGACGGTATCCAGCACACTTTGTTCGGGGTTGAGCGTCTCGTGCTCCTGGGCGTAATAGCCGGCAGAAATGCTCGGTCCGAGGATAACGTCACCGGCATCAGGCTGCATAGCACCCAGCGCCAGCCTGAGCAGCACGGATTTGCCTGTGCCGTTCGGTCCGATTAAGCCCACGCGTTCGCCATGATGCAGCACAAAGTTGACCTCTTTGAGCACCTGACGCTGATCGAAAGCTTTGCTCACCTTCTTGTATTCCAGCACTTTTTGTGAACCGCGCCAGCCTGAGAGTTTCAGCTCCATACGGCGGCGCTCCATCAGAGGTTTTTCCACACGCTCCATATGATCAAGCCGGTTTTGGATGGCCTTGGCGCGTTTGGCAAACTTTTCACTGTCGTAGGTCTTCGCCCACAGTGCATAACGCTTGATGGCAGTTTCGATGCGCGAAATCTGCCTTTGCTGCACGTTAAAAAGTTCATTTTGACGCGCCATGCGCGTTTGTTTATCTATAATGAAGGAGGAGTAATCGCCCTCAAAAGTCTCAAGTTTGCCATCTTCAAGTTCGGTTATGTGTGTCACTACCGAATCCAGCAGGTAGCGGTCGTGCGAAATGATTACCACTGCCCCCGGGTAATTTTGAATGAAATGTTCGAGGTAAGCCTTGCCGGCCAGGTCGAGATGATTATCAGGCTCGTCGAGCAGCAGTACATCTGGCTTGCTTAAGAGCAGGCGCGCCAGACCGATGAGCTTCTTCTGTCCGCCGCTTAAGACTCGCATGGGTTTATCTTCTTCGCCAGCCACAAGACCCAGTCCGCGCAACAGACCTCTCACCCGCTCAGGGTACTGGTCCCCACCAAGGGATTGATAGTCATCCAGTAATTGTTGCTGACGCTCAAGCGCGCGCGAAAGTTTTTTCTCATTACTATAAACAGACTCGTCTCCCAGGCTGGCTTCAACAGATTCGAGCTCCGCTTTAATCACTGCGATGCGTTCGTTCCCCGCCAAGGCAGCAGCAAAGCCGGTCTGGTCTGGATCCAATTGCGGTTCTTGCGAGAGATAGCCCACGCTGATGCCGCGGGCACGTGTTATGGCGCCACCTTTTTCAGGGTTGAACTCACCCATGATCAATTTGAAAAGAGAGGATTTACCCGCGCCATTGGGTCCGATAAGGCCAATCTTCTGGTCGTGTTGAATCTCAAAATTCAGCCCACTGAATATTTGTCGTGCGCCGAGGATAAGGGTAATGTTATTGAGGCTGATCGAGATCATAATAGGCTTATTTTACCAGAGCAAGAGCGCGACCTAACTTCAGGCATATTCGCGCGCTGTCATTTGCTACTTTCAATAATTAATATTGACAAAAGTAGGTAGACTGCGTCCTTCGAGGTGAAACCCAAAAGGTGCTTAAGTGCTCATATTGACTTGTTTGGCATACTTAAGTATTTCCCGTATCCACAAAACTGGCCTGTTCCCGCTCGATCAAATTCGATGAAAAATCCAGCAGGATATGAATGATAATTCCGGGAATTAGTGAGCCAAAAAGGATTACATATAAACCGAAAATTAATCCCATAAAAAAGGTCGTGAAAACGCCCTGCACACCTTGATACAAGTGCATGAGTGCGAACGGGATTGCTTGCAGCAAACAAAGAAGCGGTATGGGAATGCTGGGAAAAAGAAAATGAAGAAAAAACACCAGAAATCCACGAAAGAGGATTTCTTCCGTAATCCCTGCTGTTATCGACAAAAAGGTCCATTGTACCTTCTCATACTTATTGCTTGGTAA
Organism: uncultured Anaerolineaceae bacterium; assembly: GCA_927443345.1. Taxonomy (GTDB): domain Bacteria; phylum Chloroflexota; class Anaerolineae; order Anaerolineales; family Anaerolineaceae; genus UBA6107. Next base: position 11,828 of record CAKMKJ010000076.1, read on the forward strand.
TATGGCAAATAAGACTTGGTTAGACTCTTTTGTTTTATCTTCCTGTTTCTTTAGAGCGGCGATGTATGCATCACGAAAAGCGGAGCTCCGCTTGACCCCAATGAAATTGTAAGTGGATAAGAGAATAAGCAAAACCGGGATTGCTGAAATAATTGCCGCCACAACTAACAACCAAGTGCTTAAGTCAAAGGGATTCCAGACAAGTGCATTCAATCTGATGTCTTGAAGCGTTATCTCGCCGAGCAATACAAGAATTAAAACCCCGATCACTGGTAACCACAATTCGATAAAAACAGAATTGTAGAAAGTTTGCTTACTAAAAGTGTTGGCTGCGATTTGCCCTTTATACTTGCGGTACGTCAATAATTCCGCAACAGGGATAATGAACAAAAGGTATCCGGCGATTATCCAGGCAATGACCATTTTTTCTCCTAAAGGAATAAAAAAATTACAGAAAGTCGACATGATTCGCTTACCACCCTCACCATGCGCAAAAGAGAGGATGAAGTTCAGCCAATAGTGGGCATGAGTGCAATTTTACCAGAGCAATAATAGAGAAAAGAGGGCGCAATCGCGCCCTCTTGAATTGGTATAGATCATTTTTTGTGAGATTATTGTGCTATTCGAGCAGTCTTCAAACTGTTGATGATCATCCTGACCAGTAAGACAATTGTTTCAATTACAGTTACCAGCAAGGCGATGCCGAAAGCAATACGGAAGGACTCCATGCCGATCAACTGCATGTTCTCCCAAAGACTGCCGCTCAACCGCTCCACGCTGATGAGAAAACCAGGTGAATCATTGGCTGCTAACCAGGCGGAATGCGCATTGAATAATATGGTTAACACAACGATGGAAAAGATATTGGCTCCGATTTGAACAGCCCGGGTAGCCACGTTCCACCGTCCTTGCCAAAGCATGTATATATCCAAACCAATGTTAACACCCAGAGAAAGGATGATCAAAGGCAGATATTGTAGAAAAACAACATTGGCAAAAAACTCACCACTATTTAAGTTATAGACACCAATCTTATCAGGCAAAACAGCCAAAATAGCAAGAAATATACTGGAAAAAACGATTCCGACAATTAATTCACCACGCTTAATTTCATCTGCTTTTTCAACTGCGGGTAAGTTTCGCGGATTCCAGTCTTCATCCAATTCGGGATTGACGCCTTTTGCCTGCAAGATCATGAACACAATCACCACCCACCCCACCGTCATGGGAACACTGTTCAACATTCCAGCGAGCAGTTCTACTACATTGGAAGCGTCATTATTCACCCAAATTGAAATGCCGACAGCCAATAATTGAGCACCCAACACGGCTGCGATGGCGATGCCGGTCACCATACGCCATAGTGGAAAGAGAGCTGGTCCAACAACATACTGCCCCTGCGGTGCATAAGAGGCAGCCATTTTTTGAGGGGACCCGGTTTCTTTGAGTAACGCGATCGCGTCGTCATCAGAAGGTTTGCCACCAGTACGTTCATCCAGGGTGTCTTCAAGGTGAGACTTAATCTCTGCTAGAATGTCTTCACGGTTCTTGCGGGGCAGGTGTTTGCCTGTTTCGTTTAAATAACGTTCGATTAATTCCATTTTATCCTCCATTACTTGGCAGGCTTTTCAGCCAACAAATTTTCAATGAGCTGATTCAGACTACGAAATTCAGTCGAAAGCAGCGCCAACACTTCACGGCCTTCTTCACTGGTCTGATAGTAACGACGCGGACGCGCACCCTCCAGAACCCACGAACTTTGCAGCAAGCCTTTATCTTCCAGTCGTCTGAGCATCGGGTAGAGCGTGCCCTGGTCGATTTTGATACCGCACTCCTCCAGGTCATTTATCAGTGCGTATCCATATTTGTTTTCGCCCAGCATGCTGAGCACTGCCAGCGGCAACACGCCACGTCTCAACTCTTGCGACAGGTTTTCGATCTGTTCTGTTACGGTTTGTGTTTTCATGTCATTAGTATACTATGTATTGCACAGTATTGCAATAGTATTAATATAATTGATTTAGTATTACTTTAATCATAGAATGTTGCTGTCTGGCCAGTCACATAAATGTAAACATCCGAATTCTAATGATAAGAATTCGGATGTTTTGGATAATTTGAAACAAAATTTATTCCGTCGTACAGCCCAACTGATAAATAATCACTTGCTCAACGGTACGAAGGCTCAGGTACTTCGAATCTTTAGAGAACTTCATTTCTTGCAATGGTGTGTCTGCCAGAACCAGCGAAATTTGACTATTAACATTAGCGCTAAGGCTGGAGTTTTCAGGCTGATCAATAACATCTGACTCTCCCCCAGAAGTAATCCAGGTGTTGTCGTTGTTATCAATGCTGATCTGCCAATAACCGTTTGGCGATACGAGGTCATCCACCACTGCCAAACTGTTATTTTCGTTAAAGCGAATCTCTTGCAAGGGGTTTAAGGTTTGCGACACAATATTATATTGATATAGGCGCACACAATCCGCGCCGCAAATTGAAGTTACGATCAAATCAGGTTCGTTCGTCCATGAGAGGATACCCTTCTGGCTGGCAAAATCATCCGTCGCAGCATCGTCGCCAAAAATATCCACTTTTATGCCATTAGCAAGGTTTACAGTTTTAACAGTGTAAACTCCCGCGGTTTGATCCAATGACACATAGGCTAAAGTGTTGCCGTCTGTTGACCAGGTGAGATCACCAAAGACGGCCTCATCTGTAGAGGTGAAAATGATTTCTTGTGTGGCTGCGTCATAAATGGCCAGATCGCCGATGTAAAAACCTGAATACTGATTGACCGGCTGCACGAATGCGAGTGCATGCCCTGTCGGAGACCACGCCATCAGTTCTCCCTGAAGTTCATCCGTTTGAATGGCAACCAGTTCAGCCACCTGGCAGGTCTGGCTTTCCACCCGGGTCTGTACACTTAACTGGGTAGGCAGGTTGACCGGAGTAGGCGTGGCATTCACGGTTTCAGTCGCGCGATTCATCTGTTCTGTCAGAACAGAACAGCCAGAAAGCAAAGCCGAAGCCCCGATATAGAATATCAAAAATAAGTTTCGATAAGTTTTCATTTTAGGTTCAATAATTGTAACACTATGAGAATGATCAGTTTTTTTATTGGACATTTCAATTTATTTCTTATTGCTTTTTTCTTTTGCCCGCTTATCATTGATGATATCCATATGCTCATCTGTTATTAGTTCTACGCCATTTTCCCGCGCCCAATCAAGACAACCACGAAGTGCAACTGGCAGAAATATTCGCGGTACATTTAATAATCGTTCGCATGCCGCATCACTGAACTTGATTTTGTCGTCAATGCGATCAGCAGCATAACGCACAGACTCCAGACTGGATTTGCGAATAGGTAGAAGCTCAGAAAAAACTTTGCTATGTCTGGAATACCAAAAGTTCTTACTGTCTCGGTATCCATAATCCACGGGCATATGAGGGAAGTCTCTTGACCGAACACCATTGATAATCGCGTTTCGATATTTTTCTTTCATCAAAATATTATCCACGCATAAAATAAAATGAGCTCCGAACTTACTGGTGATACCATTGAAATCATGATACGGCGGTTGATATCCATCAAGGCAACCCGGGGCATCCTCCTGAGCTCCGTCCAAATTTCGCACCCAGGTGCATTCCATGACTTGAAAAGCGTCACTGACAACCAATGGGCGGGCAATTTCAGGCTCTGATAAATCAGCCAGTCCCTTCTCAAGGTGAAAACCACTTTTTGACATTTTATCTTCTGGTTTTTCACCCGGCCAGCTCAATTTAACACATTCTTTGAAATATTTTTTATCATCTGGGATGAAATTTAGCCCACATTTGCCACTTCGAAGCAGGTTTTGCGCAGTGTTGGAAGAGTTGCGACATTGTAGGAGCATTGCATAAAAGCTTTTTCCTGCTACATAATAAGGTTGAACGAGTGAATATGGTCCGAGGGATGTGCTGCCATCTTCACAAAGAGTGCTGACTACAACAGTCGGCATTGGAAAAAATGAAGATGTCTGGTAAAAATTGTCTACAATTCGAAGTTCCTTAAAGCTGCTCATTTAATAATTTCTCCATTTTCTCAATTAAATAACGGTGTGAGAGTAAAACGCAAATCATTAAAACTATGTCTTTCAATAGCCCATGCTAAAAGTGCTTCTGCGATAAATTCAGGCAAAAATTCTGAGGGGACGTTTGACTTTTTCATGCACACGTCCCAAATCATGCGAGACAAACGATGCCTTAACTCTTGATGCCTAGCATGGAACTTGATGCTCGCACTTTGCAAAGCACTTTCATCTTCAAACAAAAATCGATAATCAGAAATGAATTCACCGAGAGTATCATAGACATCCTGCAAGACATCCATTGGTTCATTCGTTACTTCACATTTTCGTTGAATCTCTCTTTCGACTGGTATCCAATCCTGCAAGATAAAAGAAGCGGTTAACATTTCTTTCGAAGGATAATAATTGTAAATCGTGCCGACGGCAATATTACACGCTTTGGCCACTGACCGTATTGTCATCTGGCTATAGCCGTTTGTAAAAGTTTGAAACTTTGCCTCTTTCAATATTTTGATTTGGAGACCATCAATTATTTTTGGCATACAATCCTTAAATGAACATGTTCATTTAAGGATTGTATCACGGGAGAAATTTCGCTGTCAAGATTGTGAATTTACCATGTTATTTAAACTTGAAAAGTGGACAATATAAAGCTCAAAAGTGGACTGACTGTTTTCTTAAGATTGGGGGGTTTAAATCTGAAAAGTGGACAGCTATGATGAAATAAAAAGAGAGGGAATCACGGCCTAACTCTTGCCGAATCATCTGCCGAAGTTTGCCGGCTGTCCAGCCCGGCGCGATGTAGGACATGGCCTCGGTCTGAATGTGAAATGCCGGCTTGTGTGGGAGCGGGCTTGCTCGCGAAAGCGGTGGTTCAGTAATGAATATGTTGACAGACCCACTGCTTTCGCGAGCTAGGCCGCTCCCACAGTTGGATCGGCGTTTTTCTGAGGATGGGGTTATTGTGCCAGCCACCCACCATCGATATTACACGCCGC
>CAKMKJ010000077.1 GCA_927443345.1 uncultured Anaerolineaceae bacterium
ACCTCTTTATGAAAACGAATCCAGATTATTGAAATTTGACCAAGGGTGTCCTGGTTTACTTGTATAGAAAATGGGAAAACCCTGGTGGGGATTGCCACGCCGCAAAAACCGCGGCTCGCAACGACGTGAAGGTTAATTCCCGACGATCATGATGAACTCACCCTTGCGCGGACCGATCTGCTTGCGCACGGTCTCGGCCTCGCCGCGGTAGATGGTCTCGGTGGGCAGGGTCATGTCGTAGCCGACGGTGACCCAGATGCCCTTGCCGAAGACCTTGATCACATCATCCAGCAAGGCGCCGAGGCGGTAGGGGGTATCCATCAGCACCACAGGGATGCGCAGGGTGCGATAGCGGGTCAATTCGCTGCGGCGTTTCTCAGGCTCACGCGAGAGAAAGCCGGCAAAAACGAAACGTCCCATTTTGAAGTCAAGCACAGAGAGCGCCGCCATGAGTGAGGATGCGCCAGGGATGGGTGAGACGGTGACACCCGAACTGGACGCTAGTTGGATTAAATAGGAACCGGGATCAGAAAAAACGGGGGTGCCGCAATCCGAGATCATAGCCAGGCTTTCGCCATTGAGCAGCCGCACCAACAGGTCCGCGGCGGCTTCTTCTTCATTATGTTCGTTGAGTAAAGCAAGTTCTTTGCCCTCGATACCTAATTTTTTCATCAGCGTGCTGCCCGGTTTGGCTTCTTCACAAACCACAGCGTTGACGCGTTTCAAGGTTTCAATGGCGCGCAGGGTGATATCCCCTTCGTTGCCGATGGGTGTCGCCACCACGTAGAGTGTTCCAAAGGTTTTCATGATTGTTCCTTTCAAATCCAAAGTCAATTTTACTTTATTAAAAGCAGTGAATCGTGATTCGTGAATCGGAATTGGTTACCCATATTGCGTTATAGGCGATAGGTGGGTTGAATCCCCAAAACCATTAAGCGATTATTCCTCGACGCAGCAAAGAGATCCAACACCGCCCGATGAAATGTCGGATCCAACGTCACCCTACGAAAAATTGTTAGGCCATGCTATCATTACCTCACTTTCAAAAAAGGTGGATTGATGAAACTCTCCAAGTTAACCAAAGTATCGTTCTTATTGGCTGGCATGTTCTTTCTGGATAAGGTGCTGGCTTTTGTGAGGCAAATTTTAATCGCGCGCCAATTCGGCCTATCGGCAGAACTGGATGCCTTCAACGTCGCTAACAACATCCCTGACCTGTTGTTTGCGCTGATCTCTGGCGGAGCGTTGGCAATCGCCTTCATCCCTGTGCTTACGCAGGTTCTTACCCGCGATGGACGAGGGCCAGCCTGGAAGCTTTTCAGCCGCATTGCCAACCTGGCCTTTTTGGTCACCGCAGGTTTGGCTGTGATTGTGGCCATCTTTGCCGATGACATGGTTAGAGCCGAAATTGGCATCGCCCCAGGCTTCAGCACCGTACAGCAAGACCTGGTGATCAGGTTGATGCGCATGAACCTGATCGCCACCATGATCTTCTCCGTCAGCGGATTGGTGATGGCTGGCCTGCAGGCTAATCAACACTTCCTGCTGCCCGCACTGGCGCCAATTTTTTATAATGTCGGCCAGATCATCGGCGTGACCATTCTGTCGCCTGAGAAGGGCTACAGCCTTGGCCCTATCACCTTGCCAGCCTTCGGATTGGGTGTGCAGGGACTTGTTTACGGCGTAATCATCGGTGCCTTGCTGCATCTGTCCATTCAGATTCCGGGGCTGTTAAAATACAACTTTAAGTGGATTCCGAGTCTGGATTTGAAGAACGAAGATGTGCAAAAGGTCATCCGGCTGATGGGTCCGCGTCTGGTGACCATGTTCATGATCCAGCTCATTTTCATCATTCGCGACAACCTTGCCTCGCGGCTTGAAGCGGGTGCAGTCACTTCGCTGACTTACGGCTGGATGATCCAGCAGGTGCCAGAAACTCTGATCGGAACAGCCATCGGCACAGCCCTGCTGCCCACCCTCTCGGAACATTTTTCGACAGACCAGAAAGCTGCCTTTTCTGAAACCATTCAGAAAGCACTTAAGGTGCTGCTGGCGCTCACCCTGCCCATCGCGGCTGCGCTGGCCATCGGGTTGAAACCGTTATTGGGGTTGGCATTTGACTTTGGCGTGGAAGGCACCAGGCTCTTGAGCTGGGTGACGGCAGGCTTTTTACTTGGCTTGCTCGGGCATTCGCTCAAAGAAGTCGGCGCTCGTGCATTTTACGCGAGGCAAAACGCCATTATCCCCTTGGTCACAGCAGGCGTCAACTTATCACTATACGCATTGATCGGATCATTGCTTTACAAACCGTTGGGAGCTGCTGGCATCGCTCTAACCGATTCGCTGGTATTCACACTTGAAGCCGTGCTGCTGCTGGTGCTGCTCAACCGCAAGATGGTTCCAAAGATAAAACTGGAATCCACCTGGGTGCGCGCATTGCTGGCCGCCGCCACTGCCGGTCTGGTCACCTGGGGAAGCCTGGCCTTTTTATCCCCAAGAGTGCATCCGCTGATTGCAGGTGTGGTGCCAATGGTGCTGGGCTTTGCCACCTCGCTGCCCTGGATTAGACGTGAATTAAAGCTGCTCTTAAAACTCTAGCAATATACAAATAAACTGACTTTCAATTACGGTATAATTATCGCCATGGCAAAAAAGAATTTAACTGAAAATCAAAATAATGAGTTTGAATCCGACCCAGAAGTGACCAAACCGGTCAAAACTGCCAGGAAGACATTCAAGGACAATCAAGCGCCTGCAGTCTATACTGATGTTGAACATTCTGACGCCACCGTCCCCGTCAAAGTCAAAAGCAAGGCCAGGAAACCACAAGCATCACCTGCTCAGACTGTTGAATCGACTGACCCGGCTGATGTGGTTAGACCCGCCAAAGTACGCCGCGCAAAATGGATATGGCTTGGCATTCTGATCATGCTGGTGATCACTGCGATTGGCGCAGGCATTGGCTATAGCACGGCCTTGAAAGCCAGACTCGCTGCTGAAACCAACCAAAGACTCGAGTTAGCCACGACCAGTTATGTTAAGGCTGAGCGTGATATAGTCAACGGCGAACTTCAAATGGCCAGCCAACGCTTGCAATATATCATGACCATTTACCCGGGCTATCCGGGTCTGGAAGATAAATTAAGAGAAGTCTTGACTGCAATTGCAATAGCAAACCCGGATGCCAGCGCTGCACCGCAGCCGACGCCAGACGCCGCTTTTACCCCGGTGCCAACCAAAGACACCTCTGAAGTCAGAGTATTATTGCCACAAGCACAGAACCAGTTCAATTCCAACGATTGGAAAGGTCTGCTGGATACGATTAACAAGCTGCGCAACATTGATCCGAGCTACGAAGCACTGACTGTTGATGGACTCTACTATTACGCCCTGCGTAATAATGGGATGGCCAAGATCAATGCAGGTCATCTGGAAGTAGGTCTTTATTATCTTGCCATGGCAGGCAGCATCGCCCCATTAGACCAGGAAGCCGTGTCACTGGCCAGCCTCGCAAGAATGTACCTGACCGCAGAATCGTATTTCGGAATTAATTATTACAAATCCGCTGAACTGCTTGCTGAAGTTGCCAAAAATGCACCCCATATGGTGGATGTTTCAGGTGTTACATCTAAACAACGCTATGTCGAATCCATGATTGGCATCGGTGACTTGTTAATGACCAGCCTGGATTATTGCAATGCAGCCATTCAATACGAGACCACCAAAGAGATACTTTCATCGGATGACCTTCTTGCCAAGATACAGCAAGCTCAGGAATATTGTGCCAATCCGCCGGCCGTGCCCACCCCAACATTAGACCCGAACGCACCAGAACCAACACCGACTCCGGATTCGTACAACCCAACGGATTAAATTTTAACACTCCACTAATTCAGCGTTTAGTGCATATTCCAGGAGTCTTTCAGACTCCTGGAATTTTTAAGGGCAGACCCCCGCAGTTCAAAAATAACTGCGGGGGTGTTTTATTACAAGAACATAAATCGGAAATATTTTTAAGATTTCCGATTTACTCAATTACCAAACTACCGGTCAAATCATGGGTCATGGCGCCGTTGATCAATACCGGCACCAGGCTGCCCACCTCAATTTCATTTTCGACAATGACCAGGCCGTCTATCTCAGGTGCATCTCTAAAAGAACGGCCAACAGAAATGCCGTCGCCCTGCCCTTCAATTAACACGGTCAGGTGCTTTCCTATCCAAGCCTGGTTGCGCATCAGAGAGATACTTTCTTGCAGGCTCATCAACGCTTGAATCCGTTCCTGTTTGACTGATTCAGAAACAGTATCGCCAAGTGGTTCGCTGCTTGTGCCCGGTTCAAACGAAAATGGGAATGCACCGACGTGGTCAAACTGGATCTCTTGCATGAAATCCAATAAAGCACTAAATTCAGAGTCCGTTTCATCGGGATAACCCACAATGAAGGTAGTTCGGATGGCCAAGTCGGGAATGGCCTTGCGCATCTTCTCTATCGTTCGCCTAACCCAATCCATATCAGCGGGGCGCTTCATGCGTTTCAACACATCAGGATGAGCATGCTGCAAGGGGATGTCAAAATAAGGCAGAATTTGCTTTGAGGTGGCCATCAGATCAATCAAACGATCCGTGACATAGCCCGGGTAGGAGTAGAGAATCCTCACCCATGGAATTTGCGGTATCTGGGGCAGCAAAGCCTCAAGCAGCGTGGCCAAACCGTCTTTCATGCCCAGGTCCACGCCATAATCGGTGGTATCCTGGGCGATCAGGATCAATTCTTTGACGCCTGAGTCTTGCAGAATGACGGCGTCTTCAAGGATGACCTCCATGGGACGGCTGACGGTAGTCCCTTTGATTAATGGGATGGAACAAAAGGCGCAGGGTCTGCGGCAGCCATCAGCGATTTTGAGATATGCGCTGGCACCCTGCACGGCGGCACGTACTACTCCCTTTTCATCCCTGCCGACAGTTGCCGACTCAGGGATATGATACTGAGGCGCACCTACGGAAGTGTCTTTAAGATGTTTGACGAGATCAAGGATATCCATCCAGCGACGGGTGCCGATAAAGCCATCAATACCAGGGACGGAATTAACCATCAGTTCACGCGAACGCTCAGTCAGACAGCCCGCTGCCACCAAAAGTTGACCTGTTTTCTTTTTCTCTGCCAGTTCACGCAAAACCTCAATGGATTCCTGCCTGGCAGATTGGATGAATCCGCAGGTGTTGACGATCAACACCTCAGCGTTGTTGGGCTTCTCAACGGCCTGATAGCCGTCTTCTTCAAGCAAGACCGCCATGGAGTCTGAATCCACGGTGTTTTTGGCGCAGCCCAAAGAGGCTAAATAAAAAGTATTCTTTTTCATGGTCTAAAGGGAGTGACTGTAGGCGTCGCCGGGGTGGGCGTCACTGTTGGGGTTTGTGTTGGCGCTTGAGTGTATGTAGGCAGCGAGGTGGCTGTGGGCGGCGCGGTCACCTGCGGGGTTGCGGTGGCCATACCAATGCCGGTAAAGTCCATATTTAAGACCTCACCGCTGCCACCAATAATGCCAAGGTCTTGCTGGTTGTAAAAAACCTGCAAGGCTGAAGCATTGCCGGTGGTTAAGGTAATGCGGGTTGACCCTGAATAGGTGTATACGCTTCCGGGGACGGTTCTTCCTACAAACACTTCTTGACCGTCATTAATAATCTTCATGAAAGTGCGCTGATAAGCCACGATTACAACCTGAATAGGCTTGGTATCGACAGCGGAGACAGTTGCCATTAAGTCTATGGATGGTGTGTTGATCAACGCATCACCGGTAGGTGTGACAGTTAATTCAGATTCAGGTGTTACCTGCTCTGTCAGCGCAGCCGGGGTATCTGTACCAACAAGGATATTGGCAATTGGCTCTGTGGTGGGCAGTACATTTGTTTGGGAGGAGCCGATAACTTGCAAAGCACCCCAAATGATCAAAACAAACAAGACAGCAAAGACACCACCGCCAATTAGCAGATCAGGCGTCAAATAACGGCGCCAACCGGTGATAGGCGCGCTAAACTTTCTGATCTCGGGATTTTTCTTTTTTGCAAGGTCTTCTTCGGCCTTTTCGATCCGCCGCTGCTGCAATCCCTCGGCAAAACGCGATTGCATCGGTTCAGGCTCAAGATTCATGAAGGAGGCATAATTGTTAAGCATTCCGCGCCCTTGAACAGTCGATGGAAGATCATCCACCAGACCATTTTCGAGTGCATAAATGTATAACTCGCGGATCTTGATCTGGCGTTCTATATCATAACGTGAGAGGCCTAGTGCTTCACGCTGCTGCTGCAAGTCAGCCCCAAGCGATTTAAAAATGGCTGTCGAGGCTTTTTCAGCTATTTCTTCTTGAACGGCGGGAACATGAACCGGTTTGGTTGCCTTCCTTGATTTCTTTAGCGAATATTTTGAAAATAATTCCAGCACACTTTTCTGAGGTTCAACTTGGGTCTGCTCAGAATCAGGTTCTGACCTTTGAGCGGGTCTCTCAATTGGATTAGCCAACTCATCGGTCTGTTTAATAGGTTCTTCAATTTGAGGCGTCGTCTCAATAATATTAAGCGGGTTGAGACCCAGATATGAGGCATACAATCTCATAAATCCGCGCAATTGAGCCTGAGAAGATATCGCCCCCATGCGGTCTTCTTCAATCGCTTGAAGAAACTGAATACGAATATTGGTTTCTTGAGCTGCCTGCTCAAGAGATAATTTCATTTCTTCACGTTTTTTTCTTAATATTTGGCCGGGCGCAATCGCCATAATTTTCACTTTTTTAGTAAAGACCGGTCAGCCAGCCGTAAGGCTGAACTGGCCGGTCAAATTGATCATCTGAAACGCAAATCCTATTCTGCTGTGGCTTTAGGAGCCTCTTCTTCAGCGGCTGCTTCAACAACTGGTGTTTCTACAACGGGTTCTTCAACAACAGGTTCGTCTATAACAGGTGCTTCGACAACAGGAGCTTCAACTACAGTGGTATCGACAACAACTTCTTCGACAACCGGGGTTTCAGCTACTGGATCAGAAGCTTTTTCGGTCTTTGCTTTAACCTTGCTGTCTTTGAGGGCGGATTCACCTTCGCGGGAAACAACAACTTTGACTTTCGGGTTGAGGTCAATGGTTAAGCGAACAGTGGCCTGGTGTTCGCCAAGGTTGCGAATAGGTTCAGATTCTATCTGATGGCGTTCGATCTTTGTGCCTAATTTTTGGTTCAAGGCATCAGCAACCATCTGAGACGTAATGGAACCATACAGTTTGCCAGTTTCACCGGCTTTGGTAATGAAGGTAAGTTCAACACCTTCCAACAGTTCGGCAAGTCCACTCATTTCCTGGTTCAAAGCAGCGCGCATGACTGCAGCTTTGGATCGGATCCGTTCCACGGTGGATAAGGCACCCGGGGTGGCCAAGACAGCCAATCCCTGGGGGAGGAGGAAGTTGCGGCCAAAACCATCAGCGACCTTTTTGACATCGCCGGCATGACCCAGTTTGTAAACATCTTTGATCAATAGTACTTTCATTTTCAAGCCCTTTCGAAATAGATTCACGCGAAGGGTACAACGCGCGTCAATTGAAAATTTTACCCTATGCAGTGGGATTGGTCAATGTGATATAACATGCGCTATAGCTGGTAAGTCTTATGTAATTTAATGAGCCTTTTTCTTGCGTTTGACAGCGCGAGTTCCTTTTTTAACGTTCTTATAAAGATCGTTGATCTTGCCAACTACATCATTATTTATATCCAGCGGATTGGCAACCTGGGCATCCAAATCGATGAGGGGAAGAGGATTTTCAACCAATATTTTGGGCACTGATGGTTGAACTGCGTTTTGCTTTTGTGCGGGTTTCTTTTCAATGGACTGAGGTTTTTGTGCAACTGCCTTTTTTGCTGGTGATACGCTTGGTGTTGTTTTTCGCACAAACCAGAATGGGCTGGATGCTTCAATTTTTTGATTGACGCGTTCTTCATCCAGAATTTCGATATCAAAAGGTGTATTGACAATCATCTGCGGTCTGCGTTTGTATGATGTCAATAAGCCAGTGACACTGACCCATTTATCTTTGTATTCCTGGGGATCGATGCCAGTGGTTTGCATAAGGCTCAAGGCATCATCCCACAAAACGACGGTGAAACATTTCATTTTCCAGTTGCCAAAATTGAAAAACATGTGCGGTACGTTGTCGCGTGTTTTGCCATTAAATATTTCTTCAATCTTTCCCACCACCGTGACAATTTCGCCCAGTCGTGAAAGAAACAGATATTTCTTTTGGGCATCCAGAACAATGGTTTTTTCAGGTTCCACACTGCCAGCATCATCAACGACGCTAAAGAAGTCAAGACTCAAACCGTTGACAAATTCTTGAAGCCGGGGAACCTGACGCACATCCATCATGCAGATTTGGCGAAACTGGCGAACATCGCGGTTGAGGGAGGCGATGGTTTCCATTTCTTGCAGCAGAGGTGATTGCCAGGGGTGCTCAAAATCCGCGCGGCGGAAGAGCAGCCCTTCACCTCCGGTTTCATAAGTGAACCAGAATTTTTTATCGATGGCAAGCGCTTTTAGCGCCATGTAGATGACAATGCTTGAAAAACGATCAGTGGTCAAATCAAAAATGGTCTCATCGCGGCCGGGATGCTGAAAATGCGGGTTGCCAATTTCACAAGACACTTTCTGCTTCATATCAGGCACATTCATGCCGTCATAATCTACCAATACCAACTTTGAATTGCGCACCATGATATTGTGATGTGAAAGGTCGCCATGTGTTATGGTGCGTTTTTCGAGATCCATAACGATTTGATAAAACTGGGATGCCAATTCTTCGAGCACAACGGAGTTATCCAGGTGGCGGATGACATACGTCTCAAGGGTTTCGCCCTCAACCCACTTCATATAGGTGATCGGGAACAATGATCCCTTGATAGTGATTCCCTCGGGGATGTATTGAATCGCTTCCAGGTAATCCACTTTGGCCCTCTGGATAAAGCGGTTGATGCTGGCATAGCGTTCAGCGCGATCGGCGACGTGCCGGTGAAAACAACGCAGGGCATAGGTGGCGTTTCCATCACTGAGTTTATAGGTTAAGGCAAAACCACCCGAGCGCACGCGTGGAAGCCCCCATAAATCAGCTTCAGCCACACATTGCTGCAAACCGGCTGGAATCAGGCAGCGCGAAGGATGCTGCAAGGCTGACTGATATTCGTTGAACGCCGGATACTTCATGAACCAGTAATCTCCATCATTTTATACATCCACGGTTAAACAGATCAAACTTGTATCATCGTTTTTTATCAATGACTGTCTGCGCAAATATCTGATCCAGGTTTGAAACCGGACGAGCGAAGTGAGGTTTTCACTGACTAATGCCCAGGTTAATGTTCCTGATTCAAGTTTGCGGATCATCCACTCTGACAAAGCGTCGGTGGCGATCAAGAAATGATCTCCGCGCTGCCATTTGCCAGAAATTGACCCTGCCCTTGAGCGTGTATAGGCTATGTTGGTTGAGATTAGGTCAGGGGTGTTTGAAAAATCTTTGGCTTGCGTAAATGGAAACGTTGAGACAAATTTGCCCTTCACGACTTGAAAAAGACAGGTATCCCCTACTGCATTTGCAGTCCATCCATGATCGGGGGGCAGCGTATTTAATGGATAAACGCCATTTTTCTGCCAGATATGAAACCACATCAGGGTGGCAAATGCCCCCTGACGCACTTTAATGGCGGTTGGCCAGGGCAATTCTTTATCTGGAAGGGCTGCTTTCCATGAAGCACGGGCTGCAATAATTGCTTGATTGAAATCAACGGATGCGGCACGAGACTGACTTGACTCTTTCACAAGCAAGTTTGCCCACAACTTTGAAAACGAGGAGGTGGTAGCGCCATCGGCCATGGCACAGCTAAATTGATCTGCAATCAGGCTACTACCGTTGACGAGATGAGGATAAACGGCATCCTCGTTTTCCTCTTCACGGTTACCCTCCTTGCAGAGGCTGAAGGCTTTCCACACCAATTTCATGTGCGAACTTATAACTGAATATTGGCTGGGCGAGTTCCAATTTCAAGCGCCTGGACGATGCCGGCAATATCAGCATTGTAGACCAAACCATGAGCGCCTTCTTCCAAGGAGGTGCCCATCAATTCTTCACTGGTGGCACGCATCTTGGGGGTTAACGGACTGCTGACCTCGAACATAACGCGTGAGAAGTGATCAGGCATGTCTTTGACATCCATCGGAAAAACGATTTGGCGTGATAATTCATTTGAAGAAGAATGGACAGTCAAAATGGTGCAATTGCCATCTTCGGTGGCTAGCGATTTGATCAACTCTGCCGGTACACGCGCGTCACCATCATTGGCTTCGCCATCCGTGAGATTGATCACAGTGGGAGGATAAGATTGAGGGTGCTCCTCAACCCAGGTGGCCAGAATTTCGTGGGCTTTGTTCAAAGCAGCGCACATGGGGGTTTGTCCGCGAGAGACGGCGTCCACCCAGACCGGGAACTTGGTGCTTACTTCAATAAAACCACCCACGCCGTCAGATTCTTTTTTAACGCGATCTTCTATGCGCAAAGGATTCTCATAAATTTCATCAATCCAAACGAGATCGCTATTTGCCAACTCGCCACCTAAAGCAGTTTTTACTTCAAAGCCGTAACCAATCACGCCAACCTGGTAATATTTTCTGATCTCCATATCTTTGGAGGCAGAAACCACCAGACTTTGGATGACCTTGTTTAAGGCATCTGCAACGAATTCAGATTTTTTCGGATTGCCGGCGATGCCCATAATGGGGTTTTGCATTGATGTGGAATGGTCAACGAGAAAAAGGAAACAAGTGGGGTTCATACGGCTAATTTCTGCGGAATACATGTGAAGCCTCCAAAAAATCAAATAATAGTTAATAGATGCTTAATGATTCGTGAATCGTGTTGCATCTTTCAAACATAATATTCAAATTGTAATTGAAAGATTGTTTCACTGTAATAATAATCCAATAAATTCTTTGTAAATTATCAACGACTTTACTAAATTAAGTAGATTAGAGAATTAATTGGTGTCTTTCTAAACCCCTTGCTTCCAAGACATAACGAATTCAACCTGCGCATCCGCCTCGGGGCTGCGCATCCAACTACTGGGGACATGATGTCGAAGTTTCTGTATCTCTGCCAAGACTTGTTTAGGGGGCAAACCATGTCTGACCAGATGGCAGCCTACGACTGTGCCGGTGCGTCCGATGCCGGCAATGCAATGGATATAAACAGGTTCATTTTTGGCAAGACTTTCATCAATTTCATCCAGTATGATTTTCATGTTTTCAATAGAGGGAATGGACCTGTCTTCGATAGGATGGTTGGAATATGCCATGTTTTTCATATAACCATTCCCCTCATCCAACAGGATCTCATGATATTTAGGCATGTAGTCTAGTGGATGCGTCAGGTCAATCAAGCGGATGATACCGGACCGAATGATTGCTTGAAGTCTGCGGCGGGTTTCCAATTCGTCGCGTCTGGCAGGATAATCGCCGGCCATGAATAATTTCTCTTTTACCCAATAAGACTCTGAATAAGGCAATGCCTGGATAATGTCAGCCATGAGGTTTCCTGTCACTTATTTAGTATGAATCTGTTTCGATAACGCATGATCAAAACCAACACCAGAAACTGGAACGTTGCCAATAAGATGGTTGAAAACTGTTCAAAATAAAAAACCAACAAGTTAACCAGGGTGATGGCCACAATCAAACTGATCATCCCCAACCAGGTGCCAATTTTTTCCTTTTTTAAGAGAATGAGTAATGCCGCAACCAGGATGATCAGCGCCAAGGACCCTTCCATGAGCACGCGGGTTTCAAACCAATTCAGACCGTTTGCATTGCGAACCAATCTGTTCGAAATCAACTTTTCATAAAAAATCTGAAATTCTAAAGCGTTTTTAGAAATGGAGAAGAAAAAAATTGGTGAGACCAAAGACCAGATGGCACTTCCCAACATGCCAATTAGAATGGCAATTCGCAATTTTGGTCGGGTAAGGAATTTTCGTTCAAATTTAATTAGGGCAATTTTTTGTCGATCAAGAAAGTTAGGATGAATATTTTTCACCTTGGAATTTTGCGTCTGCAAGTATTGCTTCATGGATTCTGCCAGGGCGGACAGCTCTTTTCGATCTTCGCTTTTACCTACCTCAACTAAAGATTGGATCAATTCTTCGCGCTCATATGCAGACAGATCGCGGTCAAGTACCTCAGAAAAACGTTCCATGATTTCATACATTTTCGATCGCGTTGACTTTGGCCTGTTTTGCCTTACCTGAAAGGCAAGTAAAACCGTTAACAAGAAAAAGACATACACAATTGGGGCGGCAGAGGGATGGAAATAATCATTGGTGCTGGTGATAAACTTGCCCACTTCATCAATGAAAAGGCCCACACCTAAACCGGCAACTAACGCTGAAAGTGTGGCTGCCCAATCGTTAACAAAGATTATCGGAATCAGGGCCGCGGCGAAGAGCAGCAAACCACCCCACAAGACATGAGCGATGTGAAGCTCGCCGCCTCCCAACTTTGGATACCCGGTCAGCTCCAGAAACAGGCGTGTAGCTCCGACCGAAAAGGCAAAACTTAACAGCGTTATGACTATATTCTGCCCAGCTCTAAAACGCAGCACGAGGCTGCGATCTTTATGCGGATTGTGTGTTTCCTTTTTGTTCTCTTTTAAGGTCATGCGATCACCATTAATAACTTAAACTTGAGCCGCCGATGAATTCACGCACGACCGAATCTGAAGGAATATTACTATCATCTACCACCTGGTGAATTGTTTTCAATAACTCAGCCACGCGGTCAGCCCGTATGTAGGCATCTTCACGCAACGGATCACCTCGGTATCGTTTCTGCCAATCGAGAAAATTTGCCAGTAAGCGATGCACATAAATTGGCAGTTCGTAGGGCATTGCAGAATTAATTATCTCATCTGCCTGGATAATATTGGGGATGATATTGCGCATTTCGCTGTCACGCACATAATGCCAATGTTCAAGTGTCTGCCGCGGATCGTAGGCGCGATGCGCTGCGTCGCGCAGCATGCGCCGCATCAACCGGATGTCGGTCCATTGGATGTATTCACCGTCGCTGCCCTTCATTTGCAGCAGCGGTTCAAGATAAAGCTTGTACTTTTTTTCGTCAGAAATTTCGCTGGTAAGCCCCGGAAACAAACCGTGCAGCGAATCAATGAGAATCAATTCATCTGGCTTGAGTGACAAGGGTGTGACGTCAGGTCCGCGTTTGCCTAGTTTGAAATCATAAAAAGGCACTTCCACCTGTTTGCCGGCTACCAGGTCTGTGAGATGGCGGTTAATCATCTGCAAGTCAAGCGATTGGGGGGTCTCAAAATCATAATCACCGAATTCATCTTTGGGATGTTGGTCGAGGTTTAAGAAGTAATTATCCACATTCAAGGTAACCAATTTGAGACCGTGTTCTTTGAGTTTTTGGTTGATCTTGAGTGTGGTGGTGGTTTTACCCGAAGAAGAGGGGCCGGTAATGAGAACCATCCTTAACGCATCTTTACGGGCAAGAATCCCCCTGACCGCGTTTTCCACATCCACCGTGTAGGCTGCTTCAGACTCGGTAATGATTTGAGAATACTCCCCCGCCTTTATGCGGTGGTTCAACCCTTCAACGGTGTTCACGCCATGGTCTACTGACCAATCCAATATATGCCAGATCTTGGACCAGGGGATGTTAGGAGAGGGCTGTTTTGAATGAGAGGATAGTGTTTCTTGCTGCTTGCGGTGGTTGGCGCGTTCGTTGCGATAGAGGATGAAGGCTTTGGCCACTTTTGCGTGACCGTTTTCGATCAATACCTTCTCTACTACATCCTGAATTTCTTCGATAAGGGGTATGTATTCGGCAGCTGGATTTCGTTCGAGAATATCAACGACCTGTTTAGAAAGCCTTCTTGCCAAATCGCGATCACGCCCGCCTACTTCAACCGCCGCGCGATAGATGGCGTTGGTTATGCGCTCCGGTGTAAAAGGCACCACGGCACCTGAACGTTTGACTACTGATTTTATCTTACCCATTCATTCCTCGATATGCAAAAGATCAATAAGATTATACCGAGAATCATGAGAATATATACGAACTTATTGTTAAAACGAAGTAGGGGCGTATGACTATACGCCCTTACTTGGAAGGTCGTTTTGTTGCTTACGGAGTAACCGTCGCCGTCGGTATGGATTGCGCAGGGTCAGCGCTAACCGTGCTTGCTTTGAATATGGTCACCTCACCTGCTTTAGCCTCAAAAACGCTGCCATTGATGTTATAGACCCCTTCAGGGCAGGCCTGTGAACTGACTGCGTTATGGATGGCTGTCTGAATTACATCCAGGTTGGTAGATTGACTTTCATCCAGCGGACCGAGTTGGCAATTCTGGGCAGTGGGGATGTTGTCTTTTTGCTCGACAATCCACTCAATCATATATTTGGATGCGGTCAGGCGAGCAATATTGAATGGATCAAAATCATCTGAAAAAATGGAAGGCGTCATTTTTTGTTCCCCCAGATTGTAAGCTTCCATGATGGCAAGTAAAGGCTTTCCTTCTGGGGTTTTGTAATTTTTTAGCACATTAATTCCGGATTGAGTCGCCGGCCATTCACCAAAAGGCAGGGCGATAATGTTACCCAGTTTTGGATAAAGATCCTCTCGTCCTACTTTTGATAAAAAGTAACGCGTGTCAGCATCATTCATTTGTAAATGCCACAAGATATCAGCGTTACTGGTCATAATGCTCAATAAGGGATGTTGGTAGAGGTGGTTATAGGGTTCAATGTCATTGTCTACCGCCCAGGCAATGGTTTCGCCCAATTTGGTTTTCCAGGCATCGCCTTCGCCAAGTTGAAATATTTCTCCAACTTGTTTATCGCCGTAATATTTGTCA
>CAKMKJ010000078.1 GCA_927443345.1 uncultured Anaerolineaceae bacterium
CATCCTTGAAGGCGGACCAGAAGAGAGACGTCGCTATTTAAACCTTGCGTCGGCTCAGGCAGACCCCTTCTTCACCCAAGCGCTCTCTGAATATAACCAGGCTATTACGCAGCGCAACGCATTGCTAAAATTATTGGCAGAACGGGGCGGCGATGCTTCACAGTTGGATTATTGGGATGAGGTGTTAACAAGCCGTGGCGCCAGTATCATGCATTCTCGCATTATTGCCATTCAAGAAATAGAACAACTCGCCATCAGAATCCATGAACAATTAAGCGGCGGCAAAGAAGTCATTCGTTTGAATTACCAACCTTCATATGATCCGCTGCCGAAACCTGAAGGTCAGTTTAGCCTGCCTATTCAGACTTCTGCCCAACGGGATGGATTTTCGCTCAAACAATTGCAGCAGGGCTTCGCCGAGAAGCTCAAATTGGTAAGAAATGAGGAGATCGCCCGGGGCGTGACCACTGTCGGCCCTCATCGTGATGAAATGCGCATCATTTGCAATGGCATTGACCTGACCGATTTTGGCTCCCGCGGACAGCTTCGCACAGCCATCCTCTCATTGAAACTAGCCGAGGTAGATTGGCTGAAAGCCAAAACCACACAATGGCCAGTGCTGCTGTTGGATGAAACTTTAGCTGAATTAGATGTCGACAGACGGCATTTTCTGATGGATTATTTAGACAAAGCCGAACAGGCGATCTTAACCACCACAGACTTAAATCTGTTTTCTCCAGGTTTTGTCGAAAAATGTGAGCGCTGGCAAATCACCAGCGGCTCGGTAAGTGTTTTGAATTCTTGAAAGTTTACAGCGGTTTTTTGGATGGAATGCCGACGGTTCGAGGGTAAAGGGCCGGGGTGGCGGCCATTTTTTTGGCTACCACAAGGTAGCGTTCATCAACCACACCCGGTAAGGTTATTTTTTCAATAGTCTGAAGCTCCACCCCAAGCAGCTTGAAGGCATTTTCACTGGCTTGCGCCTCTGCATGTGCGCTTTCCCCTTTTTGTGCAAGCATACGTCCGCCGATCTTGAGCAGTGGAACCAGGTATTCAGCGAGGATCGGTAGACTGGCGACAGCACGGGCAATTGCCCAATCATATTGTGCGCGGTGATTCGGAAGACGCCCGACTTCTTCAGCTCTGAGGGTCAATACATCCACGGTACCGAGATGTAGGGTTTCAATTATGTGTTTACAGAACCCGGCTTTCTTGCCTACTGACTCAACCAATGTTAATTTTAAGCCAGGGTAAATGATTTTTAAGGGGATACCCGGAAAACCCGCACCTGTACCGACGTCAATAATGCGCTCATTACGCAACGGTTTCATTACCTGAAGGCAGGTCAGCG
Organism: uncultured Anaerolineaceae bacterium; assembly: GCA_927443345.1. GTDB lineage: Bacteria > Chloroflexota > Anaerolineae > Anaerolineales > Anaerolineaceae > UBA6107. The sequence continues at coordinate 1,352 of CAKMKJ010000078.1, forward strand.
AATCCAGAAAATGTTTGATGCGAATCCCTTCCGCGTCGCGTATGGCCGTCAAGTTAAATTTTTCATTCCAACTCATCAATTCGGTTTCGTAGAGTTCGAAAGCTTTTTGCTGCTGTTCGGTGAGAGGAGTGCCGGAATATTTTTGAGATTCTGTAATAAAGGGATTGGTCATTTGCGAATCATTTCAACTTGAATATCAATAGATAGCGACATCCATGCTCTATCAGCCGTTAGTGCAATTCTATTAAGTTGTTGTGCCAAAGTCAGGCATGCACGGTCAGCTAAAGATAATCCTGTTGATTTTGTCGAACTGCTCATAAAGCCACACTGGTAAGCTTGCTCTGAAAAGAAGGGAATGATTTCCAATCCAAGCAAATTCAATAGGTCTTGGATTTCATTTTCAGGCATTCCATGCCTGACTAATCGAGAAACAGTTTCTGAAAAATTTACACTCGAAATAACTGAATTCTGTAATTTCTTCTGAACAAATTCAGCTCCGGGTTCATTTTGAAGCATTGCGAGTAGAGCAGAGGCATCTAAAACATACTCACTCATTTTTTGCTTCTTTGCGTCGTTCAGCAATTAATTCATCTGACAACGATACTGACGCAGGGATATATTTCCTTACCCGTTCTTGTGCTTGTTGAACTGCTTCTTGTATTGTAATAACTCGGATTGAATCATCTTTCAATTGAAGAACGACATCGTCACCACTTTCAATGCCAAGTGCTTTCCGAAAATTGGCAGGGATTACCAAACGCCCCCCGCGATCTATTTTTACTTTAGATTCCATTATTACTCCTTGAACCATTATTTAGTATAATACCATAAAATGCCATTAACCCATTGCACCAACAAATAATTAAAAAAACATAAAAACTCATTATTGACATTCTGCTTTAGGCTTTGTATAATCTATTTGTTGTTAACAAAAATCTTATGAAAGGACGGCGCAGGACTATGGTTTTCATTGATTTCAAACTCACTTGCATGACCCCTGCATCGCTTAAAAGCGATGTTGCTTATGGTCCTTGTATAATTGCGCCTGTCCATCGTTAAGACTGACTAAACCCAGTTCGGCGGCCACGGTGCAACACTCACTCCGTGGTCGTTTTGTTTAACTCGCAAAAGGCCGCGGAGAACCCCGCGGCCTTTTTTTATTCTTTTTTCTTTGGAGGAGGAAACATGTTGAAATCAGATTCTGGTAGTCGTGTAACGGATTGAGTAATTCGATCATGGTCGTTTTTGATTCAAGCAAGTGTTCGTGTAATGAAAGAGGGAGGCCGAATATGTTGGAAGCTATGACCAAATTCGGCGGTTATCGTGTGGACTATTTGCATTATGGGCTGGAAAAAGACCAGAAAGCCTTTGCTTTTTATTTGCGGGCTGAAATCATCACTGGTGACAGCTACAGCCGTGAAGCTAAACGTCAATTGTATACAGGGCTGACGATCATCAAACAGCACCTTGAGTTCAACCATCTGGCGGGCATTTACCTGGATGTGGATAGCCTTGACAATCTCAACCGCCCTGCTTATCAACAAATGAAGCAGGATATGTTGAAAGGAATGTTCAAGCGCCTGTTTGTTTTGGATGAAAGAGCCGTCATGGGCAATCCCGATGCAGACCATGATATGCTCATGCTATTCATCCAGACCCGTGGGTTTGAATTGTTTACATGTAAAAATGGCGAGTGCCTGCCCCTCGAACTATTGAGGGTGTTGGAACCACTCGGAGTTTAAAACATTGAAATAATCATTAATAGGAGTCAAAATGATCGGAAAATCTTTATTCATAGGCGACTTAATAGAATGGACTGCCGTTAACCCTGAAAAGGATGCGGCGGAACTTTCAAATTGGACATCAAATCTGCAGTTCAGCAGCCAGCTTTTTGATAAGCCTGGCCGTCTTTATGCGGTGCATGAGATTAAGAAAAAAGTAAAAGAGCAGCTAAAAGAAGCAGATGAAAAGAACAATGCTTTCGTTTTCGCGCTTAGAAAAAAGGGCACTAGCGAGATCGTCGGTATTGTGAAGTTTGGCTGGTTGCAATTCTCTCAGCAATCAGCGCGCATTTTTCTGGATTTCGCATCGGATGAGGCCTTGAGTCTTTACGGCAATGAAGTCGTTTCAATGGCTTTGCGTTATGGTTTTATGGAAATGAGCCTTCATCGTATCTGGTTGATGCTGTCTGGTCACCAGGAAAAGGACATCGCTCTTTTCGAATCCGCAGGATTCCTTAGAGAAAACCAGCGACGCGAAGCCAGCTTTTATGAAGGGCGTTACTATGACTGCCTGGGGTACTCCCTTCTGAAAGCAGAATGGAAGAAGAACCAGTATTTGGAGGTGGCAGCATGAGCAAGCAATTTTTCACTGGTAAACGCATCGAACTTACGCCCATAGATATTGAGAAGGATGTTGAGATTTGGGAAGGCTGGAACCATGACAGTGATTACTTAAGACTCCTGGATGATTTTCCAGCAAATCAACATTCTGCACCATTGCTTAAAGAGTATATCGAAAAAGAAGACTCACCAAATGCACTGTTCATGATTCGCACACTCAAAGAGCAAAAATTGATCGGCTTTATCGAATTGGCAGGCTATGATTGGGTCGCGCGAAACGCCTGGGTGGGGGTGGGCATCGGTGACCCTGATTTCCGCAGCCAAGGGTACGGCACTGAGGCCATGAATTTGCTGCTCAAATTTGCTTTCAGAGGTCAAAATTTGCGCAGGGTAAATCTGGGTGTTTTTTCGTTCAACAACCGTGCCATCCGATGCTATGAAAAGAGCGGATTTAAATATGAAGGTGTTGAGCGCGAAGCCATCTACAAAGACGATCAGCGCTGGGATGTCCACTTGATGGGGGTGCTTCAATCTGAATGGGAAGCGATGCAAGCGCTAGATTAGGCTGACAAACAGGCATCAATTTTCACAGGAGATCACCTTGAGTAAGGGCGGTTCATGAACCGCCCTTACTCAAGGTGATCTCTTTTCTTAAGACGAGCATGTTATACTTTCAAAAAAATACAGGAAAAGCCATGACAAACAAAATAAAAACAGTAATTTGGGATATGGGGGGAGTGTTTTTGCGCTCTGAAAATTGGACCCCACGCAGAGAATTGGCTTCACAATACGGCTTGACCCTTGAGTCGATACACGATTTGGTTTTTAATAGCGTATCTGGAAAACTTGCCACACTCGGAAAAATCGAGGAAGAAGCCCATTGGAACGATATTGGAGGGCAGTTAGGCATAAGTTCTGAAACATTGAGACAATTTCGCGAATTATTTTGGGCTGGCGATGGTTTGGATTATGAGCTGACAGACTATATACGTAAATTGAAACCGAATTACACCACTGCCTTATTAAGTAATGCCTGGACGAATGCCAGACAAGTTTTAACCTACAGCAAGCCTTGTATTGATGCTTTTCACGTCGCAGTGTTTTCTTGTGAGGTTGGGTTGGCGAAACCTGACCCGACGATTTACAATCTTGTCTTGCGTTTATGTTCCACAAAACCTGAAGAAGCCATATTTGTGGATGATTTTGTTGAAAACATTGAAGCTGCAAATGCTCTTGGCATACATGGTATTTTGTTTAAAAATGCCAAGCAGGCAATGGCTGATGTAAGAGACTTGTTAAACGGCAGTGGTGCCAATTAATGAATTCCTTCAAAATTGGGGTGATTTCTGACACTCACGTACCTGATCGCTCCCCCGAAATTTCCGAAGTGTTTCTCTCGTCACTTTGTGCTGAAAAAGTACACCTCATCTTGCATGCCGGGGATATCAGTGTTCCACAAGTGCTATCTTTATTAGAAACCATTGCTCCGGTAAAAGCCGTCAGAGGCAATCGTGATTTCTTGTTTGTGGGCAAGATTCCATTGGTGCAGCAGTTTGAGGTTTTCGATGTCAAATTTGCCTTGATGCATGGGCACATGAATTTACTCGTCTATTGGCTGGATAAACTCCAGCATGTGTTTAGCGGATATGACCGGCAGCGGTATATCAGCAGACTGCCAAAAGCGGCACCTGAAGCAAAAGTTATCGTTTTCGGTCATACCCATCATGCAGAGAACTTCTGGCAAAATGACATCCTCTATTTCAATCCTGGTTCAATCACTTATGGTGACACTCAAACACGCCAGCGTACATGGGGATTAATTGAGGTATATGAAAATGGGCAAGTAGATGGTAAAATTATTTCTTGTGGTTAGGGCGGAGAACCATTAGACAATTGAATATAACCCCCCTGGGAGGAGTATGTGCTTCATCCCCGTGGGACATTTAATGACGCTCGAAGAAAACCTTAAAATACTTGACCTTCTCGATTTGTTTGATATAATTTAGGTTTGCGTATCCCCAACTGTTTTTTCAGAAGGGGTTAATATTCTCGTGCGCCAGGTTTATGATCTAGGAGAAACCTATGGCTTCTGTGTTACCAACCAAGTCTTATGCTCGTATTCCAGTTATTTTCCCAATGCCCAACCTGATCGAGGTTCAACTCGATTCCTTCCGCCGATTAAAGGAAGATGGTTTGGGCGATCTTTTTCATGAAGTTTCACCCATTGAGTCTTATAACAAGGGGATGAAGCTTTACTTTCCAGGGCGCAGCCCTGAAGCACAGCAATGGGGACTGAAGTATTGGTTTGAGGCTCCCAAGCATACAATGGAAGAATGTGTTGAGCGTGATCTGACATATGCCAGCCCATTATATGTCTCGGTGCTTTTGGCCGGTCCTGACATTCCTCAGCCTGTAAAATCAGACATTTTTCTGGGAGATTTCCCTGAGATGACTGACAAGGGTACATTCATTATTAATGGTACCGAACGTGTTGTGGTTTCACAGCTCATTCGCTCACCAGGTGTTTATTTTGAAGCTCCTGTCGATCGTGGTTCAGGCCACCGTCTCGCCATGGCTAAACTGATACCTGATCGCGGCGCATGGATGGAATTTGAAACCCGTAAGAATGATTATCTCATTCTGAAGTTTAACCGCAAACGCACCGTGCCGATCACCATCTTCTTGCGCGCCCTGGCCGCAGTGGATGATCTTCTGCCTGGTGACAGCCCCTTGAAGACCGGCTCGGACGAAGAAATCATTTCACTCTTCAGTGATATTGATACCAACGTCGAACGTCAGTTCATCCCATCAACCATTCACCAGGAACCGGTATGGGATCTTGCCAATGGGCAAACTGTGGCCGAAGCTGCTCTCATTGAGTTCTTCAAACGTATGAGACCGGGTGACCCCGCCAACCTTGAAAATGCCAAGCAGTTCCTTGAGGAACAGCTTTTTGACAGCCGACATTATGATCTCGAACGCGTTGGCCGCTACAAGCTCAATCAAAAATTAGACTTGATGGATCGTATCCCCGTTTCTCACCGCAGTGTGACCAAATGGGATATTGTCTACCTCGTCCGCCGCATGATCCTCATTAATAACGAGATCGAAGACAAAGACGACATTGACCATTTGGGCAACCGCCGTGTCAAGACCAACGGCGAGCTAATCCAGAATAAATTGCGCATCGGCCTTCGCCGTATGGAGCGCGTCATCAAAGAACGTATGTCTATTCGCGATCAGGATCAGGTTTCACCGGTTAGTCTTGTGAACATCCGCCCTGTGGTGGCTGCTTTGCGTGAGTTCTTTGGTTCTTCGCAGCTCTCTCAATTTATGGATCAAACCAACCCATTGGCCGAACTTCGCAGCAAGAGAACGCTGTCTGCTTTAGGCCCTGGCGGTCTGCGCCGTGAACGTGCTGGCTTTGATGTTCGTGACGTTCACCATTCACATTACGGACGTATTTGCCCAATTGAAACCCCTGAAGGCCCGAACATTGGTTTGATTGGTCGTTTGGCAGGCTTTGCCCGCGTCAATGAATACGGCTTCATTGAAACCCCCTATCGTCGTGTGATCAAAACATTAACCTATGATGATCCCCGCCTTGAAGGGCGTTTGTTGAATGAAAGCATCAAGGATGAAAAATCAGGCGAAATCATAGCCAAAGAAGGCGAACGCATTGACGCCAAGATGGCTGCTGCTATTAAAAAGACAAAGAAATCTACCATTTTCTTGACCCCGTTTATTTCAGCAGAAGTTGAATATCTTTCTGCTGATGCAGAAGACAAATACGTGATCGCTCAGGCCAACGCTGGCATGGATATCAACAGTGAATTCATCGGCGATCAAATCTCATGCCGTTTCCACAGTGATTTCATTATGAGCGCTGCTGAAGGCGTCAATTACATGGATGTTGCACCGAACCAGGTTGTGGGTATCAGCGCTGCTTTGATTCCCTTCCTCGAGCATGATGATGCGAACCGTGCATTGATGGGATCCAACATGATGGCGCAAGCCGTTCCATTGATCGATCCTGACAGTCCTTTGATTTCAACAGGCATGGAAAAATATGCCGCGATTGACTCGGGCCAAGTCTTGATTGCTGAAGAAGAAGGTGAGATCACCTCAGTTACCGGTCGTCAGGTATTTGTGCGCAATACTGAAGGAAAAATCCGTGAATACAATCTGCGCAAGTATCAGCGCTCAAATCAAAGTACCTGCATTGACCAGCGCCCGGCTGTAATCAAAGGCCAACGTGTGCATAAAGGCGACATCCTGGCTGATTCTTCTTCCACAGTGGGCGGAAAGCTCTCTCTGGGTCAGAATGTGGTTGTGGCTTTCCTCTCTTGGGAAGGCGGCAACTTTGAAGATGCAATCTTGATCTCCGAACGTTTGGTGCAGGGCGACAAATTTACTTCAGTGCATATCGAAAAGCATGAAGTAGAAGCCCGCGATACCAAGCTTGGCCCTGAAGAAATTACACGCGATATCCCCAATGTGGGTGAAGATGCCATCAAAGATCTTGATGAGCAAGGCATCATTCGCATCGGTGCTGAAGTTGGACCAAATGACATCCTTGTCGGAAAGATTACTCCCAAGGGTGAAAAAGAACTGACCCCTGAAGAACGTTTGCTTCGCGCCATCTTTGGCGAAAAGTCACGTGATGTAAAAGACACTTCTCTGCGTATGCCGCATGGTGAACGCGGAAAGGTGGTGGATGTTAAGATCTTCACGCGTGCGGATAATGTTGATTTACCCGCGGGTGTCGATATGATGGTGCGTGTCTCTATTGCCCAGCGCCGAAAGATCACCGCTGGCGACAAGATGGCAGGCCGTCATGGAAACAAAGGCGTTGTTTCTCGTGTTGTACCTGTTGAGAACATGCCCTTCCTTGAAGACGGAACCCCTATTGATATTATCCTCAACCCGTTGGGTGTTCCCGGTCGTATGAATATCGGTCAGGTGCTTGAAGTTCATCTGGGTTGGGCTGCCCGTCAGCTTGGTTTTGAAGCCGTCACTCCAGTCTTCGATGGCGCTGACGAGTACGAGATCGAAGCTGAACTCGGTCGAGCCTGGTTGATGGAGCTGGCCTGGAAAGAATCTGGAGAGAAATCATGGGAATGGCTGAACAGCCAGGATTATGATCCTCAATCCATCCGCGATGACGACGAAGTTCGCTTGTTTTATCTTGAACAAGTTCTTGATAAGAAACAAGACATCGCTCGCATGGCCGTGGATATGAATTATGCCCGACGTGTGAACCTTGAACACTGGCTCTCTGAGCGCAAAATTGCTCCAGCTTCAGTATTAAAATTCGATAATGTTCAAGTTGGCACACCGCTTTACACTGAATATGATCGTGAAGCCATCAACATCTGCTTGCGTATTTGGCTTGATAAATTGGGTGTTGATGTGAGCAAAATCAAAGAGGCTGAAATTCGTAAAGTGGCCGAGACGTATTCACTAGACAACAATGTGGCTTTGCCTATTCTGGGCAAACAATTACTGCGTGACGGCAAATCTGGTCAAGCTTATGATCAGCCAGTAACCGTAGGTGTAATGACCATGCTCAAGCTTCACCATTTGGTTGAAGACAAGGTGCATGCCCGTTCTACTGGCCCTTACAGCCTTGTGACGCAACAGCCTCTGGGTGGTAAAGCCCAGTTCGGTGGTCAGCGTTTTGGTGAGATGGAAGTGTGGGCACTCGAAGCTTACGGTGCCAGCTATACACTGCAAGAAATGCTTACTGTGAAATCTGATGATGTCATGGGCCGTGTGAGTACTTACGAAGCTATCGTCAAGGGCGAACCTATTGAAGACCCCAGTTTGCCTGCGGCGTTTAGAGTGTTGGTGAAAGAACTGCAAAGCCTTGGGCTGGCAGTGGAAGCCATCATGGATACCAAGGAAGTCATCCGCTTTGGTAAGGATGAAGAGAAGGTGAAACCTCCCAAGCTGGATACAGGTTTGCTCGGTCTGGGAGCAGAATTGCACGGACTGCTGTAAGGCACTACGAGCGGCTGTATTGAGGAACCACGCAGGCAGACTAATCAAGTTTGATTGTCTTGACCTGTAATAGGCCTCATGATATAATTCCCAGCCGTTGTCTTGAAGTCGTGGTGAATGGGTACCTCTATCACGGAGTAAATCCGGTGGGGCCATCATTGCAGTCGATGGCCTCACCCTATTAACAAAAGATTAAGTCAGGCAATTTATTTTCGGAGGCAAAAAGACGTGCCAACAATTAACCAACTGATCCGCAAAGGTCGAGAGACCAAAAAGGTCAAAAGTAAAGCACCTGCTTTACAGTTCACATTAAATTCGATGAAGCAACGCCGCACCCGCCTTGAAAAAGGTGCTCCTCAAAAACGTGGTGTTTGCACCGTGGTGAGAACCATGACCCCCAAGAAACCTAACTCAGCGCTGCGCAAGATCGCTCGTGTGCGTTTGACTAATGGTCTTGAGGTCACTGCCTACATCCCGGGTGAAGGTCATCAGTTGCAGGAACACTCCGTGGTGCTCGTTCGCGGCGGCCGTGTGAAAGACCTGCCAGGCGTTCGTTATCACATTGTTCGCGGAACCCTGGATACAACCGGTGTTGCCAAACGCGCTCAAGGCCGGTCTAAATACGGTTCGAAGAAGCCAAAAGCGTAATCATTTTTTCCTATTTGATGGAGTATTTGCATGCGACGGACTAAACCAGAACCACGTGTTGTAAACCCGGATGTGCGTTATAGCAGTATGCCGGTAACCTTTTTCATCCACCGTATCATGAAACGTGGTAAGAAAAGTGTTGCCACCCACATCATGTACGCTGTGATGGATATTCTCAAAGAAAAAACCGGAAAGAATCCGGTTGAAGTTCTAGAGACGGCTTTGAAGAATGTTGGTCCCCAGATGGAAGTTCGCCCGCGTCGTGTGGGTGGTGCTACCTACCAGGTTCCGATGGAAGTTCCTTCCAGCCGCAAAATGACTCTTGCCATGCGTTGGATCCTCGATTCAGCCACGGGAAGAACAGGCAATTCATATGCTGAAAAGCTTTCTGCTGAAATTTTGGAAGCTGCCAACAATACTGGTGCCGCTGTTCGTAAACGTGAAGAAACTCACAAAATGGCTGAAGCGAACCGAGCCTTCTCCCATTTCCGAATGTAGTTAAGATAGAGAGTGTAAAGATCTAATGTCTCGCAATATTCCTTTAGAGAAGTGCCGCAATATTGGGATTATTGCTCACATTGACGCGGGTAAAACCACGACAACTGAGCGTATCCTATTTTATTCCGGACGAACATATAGAATTGGCTCCGTGGATGACGGCACAACTGTAACGGACTGGATGGTTCAGGAACGCGAACGTGGCATCACTATTGTGTCTGCCGCTGTCACTGCTGAATGGAAGGGATATCAAATTAATGTTATTGATACTCCCGGACACATCGATTTCACAGCCGAAGTTCAACGCTCCCTCCGGGTGCTGGATGGTGGTGTAGTCGTATTTGATGCTGTTCAAGGCGTTGAACCACAAAGTGAAACCGTTTGGCGTCAAGCTGATCGGTACGGCGTGCCGCGTATTTGTTTTGTCAATAAGATGGATCGTACGGGTTCCTCTTTTGAGTATACCCTTGGTACCATCGTCAGTCGCCTCGGCGCAAATGTTATTCCCATGCAGTTGCCTATTGGTAGTGAGGCTAATTTCAAGGGAATGGTTGATCTGATGACCATGGAAGCCATCTTTTTTGAAGATGAACTTGGAAAAGAACCCATCGTCACGACCATCCCCGTTGATTTGCAAGGCGAAGCTGAAATCGCTCGACAGCACATGATCGAAAAAATCGCCGAACTGGATGATGATCTGACGGTCAAGTACCTTGAAGGCGAAACCATTACCAATGAAGAACTAAAAGCCGGTTTACGGTTGGCTGTTCTACACAGCAAAGCGGTACCGGTTTTTTGTGGCTCATCCCTGAAAAACAAGGGTGTTCAATTGGTACTGGATGCAGTTATTGATTATCTCCCCTCACCTCTTGATATTGAACCTGTCTCAGTAACAAATCTCAATACTGATGAAGTCATTTCTCTGCCGACTGATGACGGCGCTCCATTAAGCGCACTTGTCTTCAAAATCGTCAGTGATCCTTACGTAGGTCGTTTGGCTTACTTCAGGGTTTATTCAGGAACGGTCACCACTGGTGGTACGGTTCTGAATCCAACCAAGGGACGCAAAGAGCGCATCGGCCGTTTACTACGTATGTATGCTGATCGTCGTGAAGACATTACTGAGGTTTGCGCCGGAGACATCGGTGCTGTACTTGGCCTTAAAGATTCATTCACCGGTGACACACTTTGCGATCCTTCAACTCCGGTTGCACTTGAAAGAATTTCTTTCCCTGAGCCTGTGATTTCTATTGCCATTGAGCCGAAATCGAATATTGATCAAGACCGTATGGCAACTGCTTTACAGCGTCTCACTGAAGAAGACCCCACTTATGTTGTTGTATCTGATGATAATACGGGTCAAACCGTTATCAAGGGTATGGGTGAGCTTCACCTCGACATTTTGGTAGATCGTCTTCAGCGTGAATTTAAAGTTCAGGCCAATGTCGGTGCCCCTCGCGTTTCTTATCGCGAAACCATTACCAAGGCTGTTCCCAACGTAAACTACAAATATGCCAAACAGTCTGGCGGACACGGTCAATTTGGCCATGTTGTCTTTGCTTTTGAACCGCTTGAACGTGGTGGCGGCATCAAATTTGAAAACAAAATCACCGGTGGATCAATTCCAAAAGAATATATCCCCGCTGTTGAAAAGGGTGTCAAAGAAGCTGTCGAGTCTGGCATTTTGGCTGGTTACCCGGTAACTGATTTGAAAGTATCCCTGATCGACGGTTCCTATCATGAAGTGGACTCAAGCGAAATGGCCTTTAAAATGGCCGCCATCATGGGTTTCCGTGAAGGTTTGCAGAGAGGCTCATCTGTTTTACTGGAACCGATTATGAAAGTCGAAGTTGTTGTTCCTTCTGAATACCTTGGCGATGTAATGGGGCAAATAACCTCCCGCCGTGGTGAAGTGCAAGGTATGGAAATGAGGCCTGGTAACGCACAAGCTGTTCGCGGAACCGTTCCTCTGGCTGAAATGTTTGGGTATGCAACCCAACTGCGGTCAGCTACACAGGGTCGTGGTGTCTTCACCATGGAATTTGACCATTATGCACCTGTGTCTGCCTCAGTTGCAGAGAAAATCATTATTAAGTAATCATCTAAACGAATCGGTTTTTTTAAGGAGAAATCGAACTTATGGCCAAGCAGAAGTTTGAACGAAACAAACCGCATTTGAATATTGGCACGATGGGTCACATTGACCATGGAAAGACGACCCTGACGGCTGCCATCACCAAATACTGTGGATTTTTAGGACACGCAGAATTTCGGGCATACGATCAGATCGATAACGCG
>CAKMKJ010000079.1 GCA_927443345.1 uncultured Anaerolineaceae bacterium
CAACTGATTACTTTCAATGGGTCCCCACTCGCCGGGGTCATAATAACTCAGCGGCGGCGCATCAGGGCTTTGCCAACCTTGCAATATCGGGTCAATCAATTGCCATGATAATTCGGTCTGATCTGCGCGGGTAAACAGGGAGGCGTCTCCGTTGATCACATCCAACAACAAACGTTCGTAAGCTTCTGGCAGGGGCCGGGTGCCAAATTCATTCCGGTAGTGATAATCCATGCGCACTGATTTTGTGTCTGCCAGCGTATCTGGTACTTTTGCTTCAAATTGGATATGAATTCCCTCATCAGGTTGCAATGACATTGAAAAGAGATTTGACGGCGCTTCAAGGCATGTGCGGTTTGGAAAGATCATGTGCGGTGGGCTTTTAAACTGAATGATGATCTCACTGATTTTTTCTTTCAGCTTTTTTCCAGAACGCAGGTAGAACGGCACACCCTGCCAGCGCCAATTATCGATATAAAAGCGAAAGGCAGCATAAGTGGCTGTTTGGCTGTCTGCAGCCACATTGGGTTCATTGCGGTATCCCTGGTATTGCCCTCTGACCGTGTGCAGTTTTACATCTTTTTCAGCGATCGGTCTGATGGCGCTGATCACCTTTACTTTTTCATCCCGCAGTGCATCGGCGTTTGAAGAACTGGTTGGTTCCATGGCGACAAGCGTCAAAAGTTGCAGCAGGTGATTTTGAAACATATCTCTTACCACACCTGCCTTTTCATAGTATTTTCCACGGCTTTCAACGCCTACTTTTTCTGCAACAGTAATTTGCACATTTTCTACATAATTTCGATTCCAGATTGGTTCAAAAATGGTGTTGGCAAATCGGGCAACTAATATATTTTGTACTGTTTCTTTGCCAAGATAATGATCAATTCGAAAAACCTGTTTTTCGTGCAGAACTTCATGAAGCATTTCATTAAGCGCACGTGCAGTGAGTAGATCTGCCCCAAATGGTTTTTCAATCACTACTCTGCGCCAACCTTCTTTTTCTACAAGCATTTTTTCAGCAGCCAACCCATTGACGATGATTGAAAAGAAGTCAGGGGGAGTCGCCAGGTAATACATGCGATTTGCTGGCCCATTTTCCATTTCTGATAATTCTTTATTGAAAAGGTTGTAGGTGTTTGAGTCAGTAAAATCGCCAGATCGATACGTTATTTTTTGCGAAAAAACTTGCCAGGCTTTCTCGTCAATTGGCTCGGATGAGAGTTCCTGCAAACTCGTATGGCATGTTTGGCGCAGGTCTTCGTCGCTCCAAAGACGGGTGGCAACGCCAAAGACACGAAAATTTTCTGGCATCCGCTTTTTGATAAACAAATTAAACAAAGCCGGGATAAGTTTACGATGAGACAAGTCGCCTGAGGCGCCAAAAATAAGGATTGATGTATTATCTGTCATTTGTTGTTCCATAATTCATTAATTATGACACAAAGCGTCCGAATAATACAGGGTTTTGCATTAAAAATAGAAACTCTAATACCAATTTTTACAAAATCATGAGAACCCGTTTATGGCTGCTCAGTTCGGCATATAAAGCATCCATTTGGGCGCGGCTTTCTGCAATAAACTTTAAAGAAACTGAACGGTATTTATTGCCATTGGAAAGTTTACACATAATATTTTCTTCCAATAATTCAGGCACATGCGTGCGTACAATTGCAATAACGAAATCTTCGAAATCCGGTTCATCCAAACCAATCACTTTTAATGGGAAGGGAATGGGATATTCAAGTTCCATTGGTTGGCTCGACATTATTTGAGTCCTCATCGATTACATTAAATTATTGTTACTATCATTATTCAACCGTTTTTGACATAATTACATAATAACATTTTACTCTTTACTTACGGATAAAATATTTTGTGAGATTGTATACTGGTATTGGCGAATTTTCCATGGTAGGTTCAAAAAGGTGAATCATGCTCAGAAGAATATTGTTAAGCTTGAAAAGGAACTGGTTATTATTCATCGTTATTACCTTATTTACGAGTTCCATAATTTGGCTTGAAATCATTCTAAGCACTAATCGTTCTCAAACCACGTTAAATGAAGTGAGCAATCATTTGACAACCATGGCAGATTTGAAAGCCGTCCAAATACAAAACTGGCGATCTGAAAGACTTATAGACGGACTATCTATTCAAACAGACGTTGCTTTTTCTGATGAAATCCATTTACTCATGCAAGACCGCTCAGATTATCAAGTCATTAAAAAAACCCTTGATCGATTGCGGACAATATTGTTGGATCCTAATTATTCATCGATTTTACTGATCGATGGCAATGGTAATGAAGTCTTGCATGTTGGTGAAGTTGATGACAAGCCAAGAATAAATGTAATTGACAATATTAGTATTATTGACCTTACTCGAAGCATTCAAATCTCAAATTTGTATAAAGCGGCAAATGGCACAGTAAGAATGGATATGATTGCCCCTATTTTTCTAAAAGGAGATCAATATCAACCCATTTTGGCTTATCTTGTCTATATCATCAACCCTGATGTGGTTTTGTATCCGCTCATCCAATCTCAACACACCACTTACAATACTGCAGAAACACTATTGGTACGCAAAGAAAACAATGAAGTTGTATATCTAAATGAATTGCGTTATAAAAATGGAACAGCTTTAGAACTTAAATTCCCATTATCTGAAACACAAGTGCCTGCTGTAATGGCGGTCAATGGCATTACTGGAATTGTGCACGGTAACGATTACCGCTCTATTCCAGTTATGGCGTCCATTGTGCCCGTTGAAGGAACAGATTGGAAATTAATCGCCAAAATTGATATGAAAGAAATCTATACCCCGATCAGGCAGCAAATAGTAAGCACAGTAATTGTGGTCATATTTTTGATTATCATCGGCGTAACAAGTGTTATTTATTTATGGCGAAGAAGTTCTGCCAGTGTGACCAAAGGGCTTTCTGATTCAGAAAAACTGAGGAAAAATCTTGAAGAAAAATATTCAACTTTGTTCAATCAGGCGAATGATGCGATTCTCTTGGTAGATGAAACCGGCAGGATTCTGGAAGCCAATGCTCAGGCAGTAAAAATGTATGGGTACACCCATAATGAGTTGATAAATTTATCAGTCAGCGATTTGAGGGATGATTCTTTAAAGCACAAAGTGCCTACAGATTTGGAAAAAGTTAAAAATGGTTCTGTCAATTTTTTTGAAACAACTCAAAAGAGGAAAAATGGCAAGTTGTTTCAGGTTGATATCAGCTCTCGATACTTATCTATAGATGGAAAAGGGGTTTTTCAGAGTTTGGTCAGGGATATTACTGAAAAGAAACAAGCGGAAGAAAATCTTCGTTTATCTGAACTAGCACTAAAAAAAGCGCAATCGGTTTCTCATGTGGGCTCCTGGCGTTGGAATCTTCAAACCGATAAAATAGAACTGTCAGATGAGCTGTTGACTATTTTTGATCTTCAACGACAAAAAGATGGTTTAAATTTTTCTGAGTTTGAACAAAATGCCATTCATCCAAATGATTATGAACGAATAAGGGATATCCGACTAACAGCGATCAATGAAAAACGGATTTTCTTTTTTGAATCGAAAATTGTCAGACCCGATGGAAAAGAAAAATATATAAGAGTCGAAGCAGGTGAATTAGTTTGCAATAGTGAAGGCCAGGTGCTTGAAGTTTATGGTATTGCCCAGGATGTTACTGAAATGAAAGCTGCTGAAAGAGAACTTAGAAAAAGTGAAAACCTTCTGCAGAGAATTTATGATTTACTACCTGTGGGTTTATGGGTTGCAGATAAAAGCGGCAAGTTAATCCGGTCAAACAAAATGGTCAAAGAAATTTGGGGTAAAGATATTCTTGTCAGTATTGATGATTTTGAAATATTTCACGGGCGCAGGCTTCCTTCACGTGAAGAAATCCAACCAGAAGATTGGGCTTCAGTTCATACAATCCATGACGGGGTAACGATCAGAGATGAGATGATTGAGATTGATGCCTACGACGGTAAAACCAAGACCATCCTTAACTATTCCACCCCGATTTTGGATGATTCTGGAAAAATGGAAGGAGCCATCGTTCTTAATTTGGATATTACCGAACTTAAGAAAGCTGAAGAGCTGCTCTCTGCTCAATTAGATGAACTCCGAAGATGGAACCTGGCTACATTAGGGAGAGAAAACAGAGTTCGAGAATTAAAAATGGAGATAAACAAACTTCTCGTCGAATGTGGAAACGCTCCGAAATATCAAAGCGTTATGGATGATGAGCATGAATAATTATTCACCCTATTTGGTTCTTATTCAAAATGCTTCGCTGCTTCTCGCCGTAGCCGTAATTTTCGATTTGTTTGTACGCAATTTAAATACCGGCAATAGTAGTTTTAAAAAAATACTGCTTGGGTTGATATTGGGCGTGATCGGTATCGTTATCATGAATACCCCCTGGATATATGCTTCTGAGTTTCGTTTAGATGCTCGCACCATTTTGTTAAGTATTTCAGGATTATTCTTTGGAATTATTCCAACATCGGTTGCCATGATCGTTACATCAGTGTATCGTTACTATCAAGGGGGGGCTTACTTTACTGGCATTACATTGATAATTATTACCGGGTCAATCGGAATAATCTGGGGGTACTTACGAAAAAAGCCACTCGTTGATTTGAAATGGTGGGAATTATATATTTTTGGAATTGTAGTTCACCTTGGAATGCAAATTAATGCTTTTTCACAACCAGTAATATCGGCAATTCCACTTTTACAAAATACGCTTATTCCTGTTATGGTGATTTTCCCGATTGGCACAATGCTCTTGGGTATCCTCATGGTAAATCGAATGCGCCGTGAAAAAGATAGTCAGGACATCGAAAAAAACCGTAGTGGCTTAAAAAGCATGGTGGACATTCTCCAATCTCCAGCAGAAGATTCACAAGCCTTTCTTGATTTTGCTTTACTTGAAGTTGTTAAACTTACAAACAGCGAAATTGGCATATTATTGTTGTATTCCGAAGCAACAAATACCTTTATTTTAGATTCTTCTACAAAAAATGTCACAGATTTATTGGGCAAAACGCCATATGTAATGGAAAAGAAAGAGGGTTCAAATATTGCATGGTATCAGGTTGTGACTAGCAGGGCTCCAGTCATCGATAACAATTATCAAAAAAGCCACGCAAATCATATTGCTTACGTTGAGAGCCATACTCAAATTCAAAAATTGTTGTTTGTACCAGTTTTTAATCAAACGGAAATTGTAGCTGTTGTGGGTGTTGCGAATAAAATAAATGATTATGACGAGTTTGATATAGCGCAAATTGGTTTGACCATGGATATGGTCTGGAAAGAAATTGACAGAAAAAAAGCTATTGAAAATCTACGCATTAGTGAAGAGAATTACCGGCACCTATTTAATCAAAATATCGATGGAATCTTTATCACTAACTCAGAAGGTGATTGGGTGGATGTCAACGATAGCGGATGCTCAATGCTTGGGTACAGTCTTGATGAACTCAAGCAAGATTACAAAGAAATATTTCGGAATGATGACAGAACAATTGATATTGAAAATGTAACAAAAAAGATTTCACCAGGCCGAAGACTCATTCGCGAAAGAAAACTACAAACAAAATCGGGAAACCTGATCGATGTTGAAATTACCACACATCTTCTTTCTGATGGAAGAATTCAAAAAGTAGTTCGGAATATTACAGAACGAAAAAAAGCGGATCAAAATGTCATTAACGCCCAACACGAATTACAGGCCTTATTAAAAACATCAGATAATTCGCGCAAGGCTTTATTGAGTGTGATTGAAGACCAAAAAGAAATAGAAGAGGCGCTTAGTAAGAGTGAAAAAAGCTACAGGTCATTGTTTGAAAATATTACCCAGGGTTTTGCTTTACATAAAATTATCCTCGATGAATCTGGAAAACCGGTGGATTATCAATTTGTAGCCGTCAACCCTGCTTATGAAAAATTGACAGGATTATCTGCCGAAAAAATTATTGGAAAAACCGTACTTGAAGCGCTGCCAGGTGTTGAACAATCCTGGATCGATATTTTTGGAGAAGTGGCGATTTCTGGCAACGCCAAGCACTTTGAAGATTATACAGCCGCAATTGGCAAGTATTACGATGTCACGGCATTCTGCCCGGAGCCTGGTTATTTTGCTGTTGTGATTTCAGATATCACTGAACGAAAAAAGTATGAATTGGATATTCAAAACTTTAACCTGGTTTTAGAAAACAGGGTTAAAGACCGCACCGAAGAATTGGAAAACGCAAATCACGAATTGGAGTCATTTTCTTATTCAATTTCACATGACTTGCGCGCACCTCTGCGCTCCATCCATGGTTTTTCTCAAATAATTCTCGAAGACTATTCAGAAAACCTTGATCCTGAAGTCAATCATTATTTTGGCCTTATCCGGAAGAATGCCACGATGATGGGTAATTTGGTGGATGATCTCTTGAGTTTTTCACGCCTAGGCAGACAGTCACTTAATCTGGTTAAAGTAGATTCGGCTTCAATTGTGAAAGAAGTTATTGAGTCTTTACAATCAGACATTCGTGAACGGAAAATAGCTATGAAAATGGTTGAGCTTCCAGAAGTTAAGGCAGACCCTTCTTTGTTAAGACAAATTTTCGTCAACTTGATTTCTAATTCAATAAAATTCTCTCGTCTTAAAAATGTACCTGAAATCGAAGTTGGTTACGAAACACAAATCATTGAAGACGGATTAATCCATGCATATTTTTATGTAAAAGATAATGGCGTCGGATTCGATATGAAGTTTTATGATAAACTATTTGGAGTGTTTCAACGTTTACATCGCGCTGAAGACTATGAAGGAACCGGGGTGGGGTTGGCCATCGTTGACCGAATTGTGAAAAAACACGGTGGAAATGTTTGGGCCGAGTCTGTGATCGGCAAAGGCACAACTTTTTACTTTACATTAGGAGATTCTGAAAATGGAAAATGAGAAGGTCGAAATTCTACTCGTTGAAGATAACCCTAATGATGTTGAATTGACACTGCATGCGTTGAAAAAGAGTCATTTGACCAATCGAATTCATGTGGTCCGTGATGGTGAAGAAGCTCTGGATTTCTTCTTCGGCAATCCAGACAACGATCCGAATAAAAAAATTCCTGGCCCCAAAGTGATTTTACTGGATTTAAAACTGCCAAAAATTGACGGTATGGAAGTGCTGCGACAATTAAAAGGCAACCCCATGACCAAATCCATTCCTGTAGTGGTGTTGACCTCGTCTAATGAAGAGCGGGATATCTTTGAGACATATGCTTTAGGCGTGAACAGTTATATCGTCAAACCGGTGGATTTTGCCAAGTTTGTGCAGGCTATGCATACCCTCGGCATGTACTGGCTGATGTTGAACCGGCCATTGCAAGATTAAATTGTAATCACAATAATAAAAACCACCCTGACAAGGTTTCGTTTTTCCTTGTCAGGGTGGTTTTTATTAACCCTAATGTTTACGAACCCGTCAGAAGCGCTTTCACCGCTAAATCAAACAAGCTGCCGGGGATGAAACTGAGCACCACAATCACCAGTGCACTAAAGACAGCCACTGCAGCGGTCCAGAAATTCCAGTGGAATTTGGAGTCGCCTTCCTGGAAGTACATTTTGACCACCACGCGCAGATAGTAAAATGCCGAAACCAATGAAGTGAGCAGACCGATGACTGCGAGGCTGATGAATCCGCCTTCAATGGCAGTGCGGAAGAGGTAGAACTTGCCCCAGAATCCCAGCGTGAGGGGGATGCCGGTAAACGAGAGCATGAACACGGTCATGGCGGCTGCCATAAGCGGAGAGCGTTTGCCAAGGCCGGCCAAGTCGTTGATCTCGGTGCCCTGGTTGTCTTCTTTTTCCATGCCGATGACAACCGCCCAGGCCCCCAGGGATCCCAGAGCGTACCCAGCAAGATAGAACAGGGCTGAAGCTACTGAATTGGCGCGGATGGCTGCGTCTCCGAAGGGTACGAAGGCCATCAGAATATAACCGGCGTGTGCGATGCTTGAATAGGCCAGCATTCGTTTTAAGTTGATCTGGGCAATGGCTACTACGTTGCCCACCAGCATGGTAAGGGCGGCCAATCCCCAGAAGATGGGGGTATATTGTTCAGCCAGCGAGGGGAAGATCAGCGAAAAGACACGAATCAAAACTGCGAAACCGGCAGCTTTTGCTCCTACAGACATGAAAGCCGAAACAGGAGCTGGCGCACCGTGATAAACGTCAGGCGTCCATCCGTGGAAGGGCACTGCGGCCACTTTAAAGGAAAACCCGGCTAAAAGCAATCCGCTGCCAATAATTAAAAAGGTGCTGTTGGCGCTGCCGCTTGTCACGGCTTCAACAATGCCGTTCAGATTGGTGGTGGCCGCGGCGCCGAATAAAAAGGCTGCTCCAAACAGAAAGAAACCCGAGGCGAAGGTGCCAAGCAAGAAGTATTTCAGAGCGGATTCTTCGGAATGCGCCTTGGGAGCAGCGAAACCCGAAAGGATGTAAAGGGGGATGGAAAGCAGCTCCAGCGACAGGAAGATGATCACTAGGTCGCCGGCAGAAGCCATGAGCATCATGCCGCTGACACTGAAAAGCAGCAGGGAGTAGTATTCGCCGCGCTGGATGCCCATTCGTGTGAGGTAATCATAGGCCATACCGATGGCAAAAATGCCCGTCACCGCAAAAAGAGGCACTAGAAAACGGCTGAAGCCATCCACCAGAATAAATCCGCCAAATCCGTTTTCAACATTTCCTGTGAAAAGGATAGAAGCCGCAATGGATGCGATCAGGCCTAAAACCGCGAGCATTGGTGTGACGACTTTCGTGTGTTTTGACAACCACAGGTCCGCGAGCAGCAGCACCAGCGCCGAGAAAATGAGGATTACAGCCGGAAGAATGGAGTAGAAATCGTTCAAAGTCATTTATTCACCTTCCGTTATTGCGCCAGCAGCGCAGCAGATTGGATGATAGTGGTCAGTTTTTCAACCGCAGGAGCCATCAACATGAAGAACGGTTTTGGATACAAGCCAATCCAGAATGCCAATAGCAGGATAGGCGCAAGGATCAGAATTTCGCGTACCGAGACATCTTTGAGCTTCTGATTCTCTTCGTGGATGACGGGACCGAGGAAGAGCTTTTGGAACATGTGGAACAAATAAACCGCGGCCAGGATGACACCCAGGGTAGCCACACCAGCGAACCACGGAGAACCGATCGCTTCAGAGCCGAATGCGCCCAGCAGGATGGTGAATTCACCCACAAAACCGTTGAGCCCGGGCAGACCCACGGAGGAGAGCATGGTGATTAGTGCCAGAGTGCCCATCACCGGAACCACCTTCCAAAGACCGCCAAAATTCTCGAGCAGGCGGGTATGACGGCGTTCGTAGAGCATCCCCACTACTAAAAACAGGGCACCGGTAGAAAGGCCGTGATTGACCATTTGCAAAATGGCGCCTTGCAGACCTTGCAGGTTGAGTGCGAAGATACCCAGCACCACGAACCCGAGGTGGCTGATGGAAGAATACGCCACCAGTTTCTTGACGTCTTTTTGTCGGTAAGCCACCAGTGCGCCGTAGATGATGCCCACGACAGCCAGACCAGCCATCCAGGGGGCAAACTGGATTGAGGCATCAGGGAAAAGCGGCAGATTGAAACGCAAGAAGCCGTACGCACCCATTTTCAGCAGCACACCGGCCAGGATAACAGATCCGGCGGTGGGGGCTTCGGTGTGCGCATCAGGCAGCCATGAATGCAGCGGGAACATCGGCACTTTGATAGCAAAAGCCAACCCAAAAGCGCCAAAAAGCCACAATTGTGCCGCAGCGGGGATCATTCCGCTGCCAACCAATTGGGTCAGGTTGAAGCTGCCGTATTGCAGGCCGATCCACAAAATGCCGGCCAACATCAGCACAGAACCGGCCATGGTGTAAAGGAAGAACTTGACGGCTGCATAAACGCGGCGTTCGCCGCCCCACAAGCCGATCAAGAAGTACATCGGGATGAGTGTGAATTCCCAGAAGATGTAGAAGAGCACCATATCCAATGAGAGGAAGACACCCAGCATGCCGACTTCAAGCAGCAGGAAGAAGGCCATAAAGCTCTTGACCTTCTCGTCGACAGCCTTCCAGGTAGAGAGGATGGCCAGCGGGGTGAGGAAGGTGGTCAAGAGCACCATCAAGATGCTAATGCCGTCCACGCCAATGTGGAAGCCAATCGGATTGCCGCCCAGGCTAAACCAGGCTTGATTAATCTCAAATTGCAGGTCAGGGCTCGCTGAATTGAACTGGCTGAGCATCCACAGGGATAAACCAAAGGTAACCAATGAAGTAAGCAACGCCGTCCAGCGAATGGCGTTTTTCCATTTTGCTTTGAGCAGCAGCATCACCACAACCCCCGCCAGGGGGAAAGCTATGGTCAAGAGGAGAGGATTTAGACTCATGTTTATCGTCCGTCCTTTAGTGCAAGAATAACCAGGTCAAGATGGCAGTCAAACCGAGCAGCATTAACAGACCGTAAGTGCGAATGTAACCATTTTCCAATTTGCGCAGACCTTCAGCCATTGCCCGGGTGCCGGCGGCCAAACCGCCGCCAATGCGGTCGATCACACCCAGATCCACGGGTTCAGCCATGAAATGGGCAAAAGCTTTATATGGGTTGAGAATCACGGCAGCGTAGAGTTCATCCACCCACCACTTGTTTTCCATGCCGGTGAAGAGAGGGCCAAGCGCTTTCTTGAGCGGGTCGACAAATGGCTTTTCGTTTTTTCGTGAATAGATCATCCAGCCAAGACCGAGGCCGAGCAGCGCCAAAACCAGCGAAATGCCAGCCACCAGCCAGACAAAATGGGCTGGTTCGACTTTGCCGAGGGTGTGCTCCAACCAATGTTCAAGGGTATGCAAGCCAGGTAAATTGAGCAAGCCGCCCAAAACAGAAAGTCCAGCCAGAATCATCAGAGGCAGTGTGACCACCAGTTTGCTTTCAGTGGCGCCTTTTGCAGCTTCTGAGCGGGCATCGCCGAAGAAGACCATAACCAATTGACGACCCATATAGAAAGCAGTCATAAAGGCAGCCAGCGCCAGAACAATGAAGATGCCAGGTTGTGAGGTCCATGCTGCAGCCAGAATTTCATCTTTTGAGAAGAAGCCGGCCAACGGAGCAATGCCAGAAAGCGCAAGTGCGCCGATAAGGTAGACCCAAAAAGTTACGGGCATCTGCTTGCGTATACCGCCCATCTGGCGCATATCTTGAGGGTCAGTTCCATGATCTCCGTGATGCATACCGCGCTCCACGCCCTGGATGACCGAACCGGCTGCCAAAAAGAGCAGCCCTTTGAAGAAGGCATGCGTAATCAGGTGGAACATGCCTGCCACAGTGGCGCCCATGCCTACAGCCGCAACCATGAAGCCCAATTGGCTGATGGTGGAGTAGGCGAGAACTTTCTTGATATCGTACTGGGCCACAGCGATGGTGGCAGCGAATAATGCGGTTGCAGCACCCACCCACATCACCACAGATTGGGCATTGGGTACCAGCATATAAAATGCAGCACTGCGGGTCATCAGGTAGACACCGGCGGTAACCATGGTGGCTGCATGAATCAGTGCTGAAACCGGAGTGGGACCTGCCATGGCGTCTGGCAGCCAGACATAAAGCGGCAGTTGAGCCGATTTACCCGTCACACCCAGCAACATGAAGAGCGTGATGGCTAACATGACACCCGGCTTGTCAGCGGTTATGGCTGCGGCCTGGCTGAAGACGGCATCAAACTCAAAAGAGCCAAAGTTGACAAAAATCAGAAACATGGCAATCAACAGGCCGAAGTCGCCGATGCGGTTTGCAATGAAGGCTTTCTTGGCAGCTTCAGAATTGCCGGTGCCGTTCTTGCCCTTCTCAAACCAGAAACCGATCAGCAGGTAAGAGCACAGCCCCACGCCCTCCCAGCCCACGAACATCATCAAGAAATTATCCGCGCTTACGAGGATCATCATGGCGGCGATGAAGAGGTTGAGGAAGACGAAGAAACGGGTATAACGTCCTTCGTCCCCGTTGTGGCGGACGTCGTTGTGCATGTAGCCGATAGAGTAAATGTGGATCAAGGTGCCCACACCTGAAACCACCAGCATCATCACCACGGATAGTGTATCTACGCGGAAAGCCCAACGTACGGTCAGGCTGCCGATAGTAATCCAGTCAGCGAGAGGCACGGTGACGCCCTCTGGATGATTGGCTAATGCAACGGCCAGAATCACCGAGACTACGAATGCAAGACCGGTAGCCAGGCTGGCGACTGTGCCGCTGAAGCTCTCACCAAATTTACGACCGAACAAGAGGTTAATGCTCAGCCCAATCAGCGGTAGAAAGACCACCCAGGGTACCAGATTGAAAGTCAGACCAGATTCCATAGACGGCTCCATCAACCTTTCAGGCTGTTCATTTGATCTATATCAATACTGTGCTTGGTGCGGAAGATGGCCACCATCAATGCCAGGCCAACTGCCACCTCGGCAGCGGCCACAGTCATCACGAAGACCACGAAAACCTGCCCATCAATCAACTGGTAATAGTTTGAAAAAGTAATGAAGACCAGGTTTGCGGCGTTGAACATCAATTCCAGGCACATGAAAATCACAATGGCATTCTTGCGCAGCAAGAAACCAATAATGCCGATAATGAAGAGTATGGCAGCAAGAGAGAGGGGATATGCGATAGGGATCATATTATTTTCCTGCCTCTTTCCTGCTCTTATTGGTCAATATAACTGCACCAATTGCAGCCACAAGCAATATGACTGAAGTGATTTCGAAGGGGAGTGAATATTTGGTATACAGGCTGATGCCCAGAGTTTTGGGGTCTGATAAAGCCTCAGTTGCCGGGCTGGTGGTGACGTTGACCGCCACGCGGGTGATCAGGGCATAAACACCCTCCAGCAGGATGGCGCCAGAAAGCACGATCGCTAAAGGACGCTGCCACTTCATCCGTTCAATTTCATTAGGTTTTTCAGCGCCCAGCATCATGATGACAAACAGGAAGAGCACCATAATGGCACCGGCGTAAACTGTGATCTGGGCCAGAGCGATAAAAGGAGCACCCATCACCAGATAGAACACTGCCACGGTCAAGAAATTGATGATAAGAAATAGTGCCGAATAAACGGTGTTGCGGCTCATGATCAAGCCCGCTGCCGAAGCGATGGCAATCACAGCTAATGCCAGAAATAAGAGTAGATTTAATGTCATGCGCGCCTCCCTAATCCACGGGGTCTTTCATTTCAGGTACCGAACGCGTATATTCGCCAGGTTCGGTTTTTTGCGGTGTAGGGCTGCCGCCCATCGGTACTTTCACGATCAATTTGTCTTTGGTGAAGATGGCAGAAGCACGGTCGCTGTAAGCCAGTTCGTAGTCGTGTTCAAGCACAATTGCTTCGGTAGGGCAGGCATCTTCACAAAAACCACAGAAGATACAGCGCAGCATGTTAATCTCGTAGGTGCTGGCATAGCGTTCGCCTGGAGAGTAGCGTTCGTCATCAGTGTTCTCGGCGGCTTCCACGAAGATAGCGTCTGCAGGGCAAGCCGCGGCGCACAGCGAACATCCGATGCATTTCTCAAGACCGTTGTCGTAGCGTTTCAGTTCATGGCGGCCGCGATAACGTGCTCTGACTGGCCGCTTTTCTTCAGGATATTGAACCGTAACGGGTTTTTCAAAGAATGCTTTAAGGGTGGTAAACATTCCACGCAGCATCTCAACCTCCAACCAGGGTGATCACCACAGCGGTGACCATCACATTTAGTAACGCCAGTGGAAACAAGATTTTCCAGCCAAAGGCCATCAGGCGGTCATAGCGGAATCTCGGCAAGGTGGCTCTGATCCAAACCAACACGAAGAGTAAAAGCACCACCTTGATGAACAGGTAAAGCGGTCCGAGCCAGGGATAAGCTGCCACACCAGGACCCCAAAAGCCGCCCAAAAAGAGGGATGCGCCAATCATACAAATAGCGATCATCTTGATATATTCTGCCATAAAGAAGAGGGCAAACTTCATACCCGAGTATTCCACATGATAACCGGCGGTCAGTTCCTGCTCGGCTTCAGGCATGTCAAACGGCGAACGGTTGATCTCGGCTACCGCGGTGATCATGTAAATCATCGCTCCCAATGGCTGATAAACAATGAACCATACATGCTGTTGGGCATTGACGATATCGCTGATGCCCATCGAACCAGCAATCAAGATTGGTCCGACGAAAGACAGAGCAAGTGCCAGTTCGTAGCTGATCATCTGGGCTGTAGCGCGCAATGCGCCGAGGGTGGCATATTTGTTGTTGGATGACCAACCTGCTAATGTGATGCCGTAAATCGAGATGGAGGTCACTGTGAGGATGAAAAGCACTCCCAGGTTGATATCTGAAACGGAGAGGGTAAAAGTTTTGCCAAAGAGGGTGATGGGTGGCCCCCACGGTACCACACCAGTGATGATCAAGGCAGGGATCATGGTGATGACCGGCGCCAGGACGAAGATTAATTTGTCGGCGTTGGCTGGCACCAACTCTTCTTTGAAAATCAATTTGATAGCATCTGCCACCGGCTGCAAGAGACCTTGCTTACCGGCGCGGTTAGGGCCAATACGCACTTGAAATTTAGCCAGTACGCGGCGTTCAAACCAGGTCACATAGGCGAAGCCTATCGTCATTGCCAAGATGACCACCAATGATTTGATAAACCATTCCAGGAATAAACCAAATGTCATAGTGATCCTCGCTCATTTGTCGGGGTGGTGACTATAATCTCTAATGATTCAGGCTGCCAGACCGGCACACCGCCATTGCGGGTGACCAGCAGTTTACCTTTGGGCTGATCAGCAGAGATCGATATTATTTGTTCGTATTCTTCAGTGCCCAACTTGAGTGTAACCACTGCACCACTTTCAATTTTTAACGCTTCGGCATCTTCTGGATGCAGACTTAGCGTGTTGGCAATGCGGTCTTTCAGTAGACTGGTTTTAACAGGCAGGCTGTGGTCATAAAGAGCCGTCACGGGCAAGGCCAGCCATTGGTTGCGGGCTGGTTTTAGAACATCAGGCATGTTTGTTTTGCGCGGCATGCCGCCTTCACCAGAAACCAGTGGAAGTATCACACCTAACCCAAAAGTGTTCTCATAACCTGTACCGCCGTAATAAACCTCGTTACGTCCCATCAGCGGCCACTGTTCATGCGTGGCGCCGAGAGCGGTGAACGAAACTGTTTGGAAGTTGGATTCTTTTTTGGCAATCAAGTTAAAGATCTCTTCAACGTTGCCGGGCAGCTTTTCGCCGCCCAGTTTTTCGAGCAGCACGGATGTGATCTCATAATCAGGTTTTGTATTCTTGGCGGCGGGCACAGCAGCAGCAAATTTCTGAGCCCGGCGTTCACCTGAAACCATCGTCCCATCGCGTTCCATAATTGCTTGAGAAGGCAGTACAACATCAGCCATTT
>CAKMKJ010000080.1 GCA_927443345.1 uncultured Anaerolineaceae bacterium
CTCTGGTTAGGGCAAAATATATCTGCGAAGAGTATTGATACCCTTGGTCACTGTGGAGGATCAGTCCATCAGTGACCACTTCTTTTTGTAAAGCTTTTTTCAAGGTATTTGCCACCAACCCTAGAGAATTTTGTTTTGCAAAGTTATGGGCGATAATAAATCCATCGTGTAGATCTTTGATTACAGAAAGATAAGCCCAGCCTTGATTTGTGTGTACAAAGGTCACATCAGTTACCCATTTCATATTGGGACGGCCAGCAAAAAACTCTCGATTCAAGATGTTGGGATATCGATGAAAAGTACCAAAATCTTCGGCTTTTCTGAGAAATTTTCGCCTTCTAGCCACAGAATGAACTCCCAATTCGTTCATTAGCCTCAAAACCGCTTTGTGGTTGATTTGTAGGCCATATTTCTGCTTAATCCACATCTGAACTCTGCGATACCCATACGTTTGGTGTGAGGCCTGGTAAGCCTCTTGGATCAATTCTTTTCGATCTACATTTCTGTCCGGTTTATCAATCCGTGTCTTCCATGCATAATAGCTGGCTCGCGAAATTTCAAGAAAGGTACACATTTCAGTCACTTGGAATTCTTCCTTGAAATGATAGATTGTCCGATATCGCGCTTCGCGAGCATATCCTTTTGCAATTCGGACTGAAGTTTTTTTAATAACTTGTTCTCCATTTCTAATTGAGCTATATATGTTTTTTCATCTGTCGTCTTACGTGGCCTGCCTGAGTGACGAGTAAAGAGCCCACTTCCTCGCCGCCTGTAATCTTGCACCCACATCCTAATTCTCTCTCGCTTCCTGATTTTCAGCCTCTCGGCTATTTCACGATATGTTAGTCCCTCTTCAAGAAACAACCGGATTGCTTCTTGTTTCTTTTCCGCTGAATAATGCTGCATTCCTTTTATCCCAGACATAAAAGCACCTCCTGCTTAATTCTCTCACAGGGGGTGCTTTCTTTTTGTGTCTATTATTTGGGGTTCAGTTCATTTTCACCCGGGTTCGTTTTTTATCGACAAAAGAATAGCTTAGCCTTTTGCCAGCACCATGGCGCCAACCAGGCCAGCCTGGTCGCCGAGTTTGGCGTAACAGAGCTGCAAATTGGATAAATACGCAGGGGTCATGACGCTTTGTTCCATAGATCGTTTCACCGGAACCATGAGCAAGTCACGAGCGTTCGTAACGCCACCGCCCAAGACCACCACAGTTGGGTTGAAAATGTGCAGCAAGTCAGTGATGGCGCGTCCGAGGAAGGTGCCTGCATACTCAAAAGCTTCAATTGCCAGCGCATCACCCAGTGCCCCCGCTTCAGCAATCTGTCGGGATGTTGGTTTTTGTGGCTCAAGCGACAGCGATGATTTAGCGCCTTCTTTTAATCTTCGTTCTACATAATTGGCGATACCGGTGCCTGATGAAACAGATTCCAAATGTCCGCGGTGTCCGCATCCGCAAATCGGGCCATCTGGTAAGACGGTGATATGACCCACTTCGCCTGCAATTCCGTGCGGACCAACCAGCATGTGGTCGTCAATAATAAATCCGCCGCCTATGCCTGTGCTGATGGTGAGGTAAACCAGATCGTGATGTCCGACCCCGGCACCGTAACGCCATTCGCCTAATGCAGCCAGATTGGCGTCATTGCCTAGAATGACGGGGGTTTTATGGCGTTCTTCAACCAATGGTCCGAGAGGGATATCAATCCAACCTCTCACGTTTGAGGCTTTATAGACGATACCAGTTTTGGGGTCAGCCGGACCGGGAACAGCTATGCCGATCCGTTCGACACCACCTTCATCGGGCCAAATTTCGCCAATTAAATCGTTTAATCGGTCTTCAGGTTTTTCATCACCCTGATGGGTGGCAATTATTTTCTTTTTAATAGGTTCAATACCCTCGTCAGGGTAAAGGGCTGCACGCATTTGAGTGCCGCCAATATCAATTCCAATGTATTTCTTGCCGATCACCAAAGTAGCCTCAAATTCCACCGCGAAAACATCTCAACGGTATAAAAAAATGATATCATGACTATACAATTGCGCATGAATTTTACCAATAAAAACGACTATTGTGGTTTTAGAAATTGATTAAGAAATTTTCCAATTTTTCAGAAACCTTGTGGTATAATTTTGGTTCGCGCCGTTAAAACGGCAGGAAAATAAAAGGTCAGGTGTAGAAAATGAGCGATTTATTAAAAGCCTATGATGCTCCCGTAAACCCGAACATTCCGGAACTCCGTACCGGAGACTCCGTTAGCGTTCATGTGAAAATCAAAGAAGGCGCCCGAGAACGTATTCAGGAATTCAAGGGTGTTGTTCTTTACATGCATAATTGTGGCAACAACTCCACTTTTACTGTGCGCCGCGTAGCCAGCAATGGCATCGGAGTAGAACGCACCTTCTTGCTTCGTTCACCCCGCATCGACAAAGTGGTTGTTGAACGTCACAGTAAGGTTCGCCGCGCACGTTTGTACTTTCTACGCGAACGCTCTGGCAAGAGTGCACGCCTCAAACAGAAATTTAACTAGTTCTTTACCCATCGATTTTTTCAGGGTGCAACCAACGCCGAGGTTGCGCCCTTTATTCTTAAGAGGCTTACCTGGAGAATAATATGACCCCTCCCGTTATCGGCATTACCGTAAGTCGAAATTTTGAGAAGCACCAGCATTACAATCAAATTCCAACGTCTTATGCAAAAGCCATCATTGCTGCCGGTGGGTTGCCCATGCTAATTCCCGTTGAGTTTCCATTAGATTATATTCATACACTCCTCACTCGAGTTGATGGATTGCTGTTAACAGGCGGAGATGATGTGGATAATCGCCTGTATGGGGGTGAAGCACATCCTGCCATCGAAGGCGTTTGTGAAGAACGCGACCAACTGGAAATAGAATTATTAAAAAAAGCTATCCAGGCAAAGAAACCTGTGCTAGGCATCTGCCGCGGCGTTCAACTGATCAATGTTGCGTTAGGGGGTACGCTTTACACTCATATTCCGGCACAATTTAAATCTGATTTAATTCATAGAACACCAAGAGAAAAAGGAGGGGAGTATCTGGCTCATGAAGTAGAATTAGACCTGAATTCCAAACTCGGCAAGATTATTGGAGTTAATCGATTTCAAGTGAACAGTTTTCACCATCAGGCAGTTCAAACGCTCGCATCCGATTTGGTGGTGACAGCACAGGCAACTGATGGTTTAATAGAAGCAGTAGAGATGTCAGATGACCCATTTGGAGTCATTGGCGTGCAATGGCATCCTGAATGTTTGTTGGCAATTCAACTGCAATTCAAGATTTTTACGGCCTTTATCAAAGCCTGTCAAAAATAAACCGGGAGCAGAAATGGCTACAACCATTGGAATGCTTGATTCAGGTGTCGGTGGTCTCACTATTCTCCGTGCTATACGCGAGCAATTGCCAGGCCAACCAGTTGTCTATGTGGCCGACCAGGCGCATGTACCCTATGGCGTTCGGCAGGTTGATGAAGTGCGCGGCTTTACCAAAGAAATCACCCGATTTTTAATTGATCAGGGAGCGAAACTCATCGTGGTTGCATGCAACACTGCCTCGGTGGCTGCTCTCAGTTATTTACGCAATGAATTCCCTGAGACGCCGTTTGTTGGTATGGAGCCGGCAGTAAAACCAGCCGCTGAACAAACCAAAACCGGTGTAGTAGGCGTATTGGCAACCTATGCCACCTTTCAAACAGATGTTTATAACTCAGTCGTTGAACGCTTTGCCAAAAATGTCAATGTTATTCAAAACCATTGCCCCGGTCTCGTCAACCAGATTGAAAAAGGAGATCTGACTGGTTTTGAGACAAGAAGAATTCTTGAAAGCGCCTTGCGCCCAATGCTCTCCCAGGGGATAGATACTGTTGTGCTTGGTTGTACACATTATCCTTTTGTGATTCCAATGATTCAAGAAATCGTCGGCCCTGCTGTGCGCGTTATTGATCCGGCGCCAGCAATTGCCAAACAAACGCAGCGATTGCTGACAGAACATAGTTGGCTTGCCGACGGAAGGATCAGTTCAGAAATTCGACTGATTACCACAGGCAATACACAAACCATTGAGAATAATTTGCCCATGTATCTTGGCTATCGCTTACCCGTGGAGTCAATCCAATGGCAGGATGGAAAACTATGAAGGAAGTTAGATTGGCATTGGTTGGATTTGGAAATGTTGGCAAAGCCCTGGTTCAGCTTTTGGATGCCAAACGCGAGATTCTAAACCAGGAATTTGGTTTCAACCCAATAATCATCGGTATTGCTACTGGAAGTCACGGTATGGCGATCAACCCGTCGGGTCTGGAGACTCATAAAGCCATCTCACTTTCTGAAGAAGGCAAGAACCTTGATTCTCTCTCAACTCTGGCTCAACCTAAATCCATTATTGAATTCATTGAAACCTGCCCGGCTGATGTCTTATTTGAAAACTCCCCGGTCAACCATCACACAGGTCAACCCGCCACCGATCACATCAAGACTGCCTTACAATCAGGAATGCACGCCATTACTGCCAATAAAGGCCCTGTTGCGCATGCCTATAAAGAACTCGTGGCTTTGGCAGACAAAAACCAGAGACGCTTTCTTTTTGAATCCGCGGTCATGGATGGAGCGCCAATCTTTTCCTTATTCCGCGGTCCGCTGCCGGCAGTAGAATTGAAAGGCTTTCAAGGCATATTGAACTCATGCACCAACCTGCTGATCGAACTGATGGAACAAGGCAAAGATTTTGAGGAAGCCGTCGATTATGGAAAATCCATTGGCATCACCGAAACCGACCCGGCCGCTGATATTGAAGGCTGGGATGCAGCCATCAAAGTTGCCGCCCTGTGCAATGTGTTAATGGGAGGCTCCATCACACCTGAACAGGTTAAACGCACAGGCATAAGCGGTTTGACCCCTGCCATGATCCAACAAGCATTAATCACCGGTGAACGCTGGAAGCTGGTTTGCAGCGCCAAACAGACCGTAAACGGTCTTGAAACCTCGGTTGAGCCGCAGCGAGTTGCACCAAACAGTCCGCTTTACAGTGTGAATGGCACCAGTTCTTTCGTCCAATTTGAGTTGGATACGCTGCCTGGGTTGGGCATTCTCGAAAGCAACCCCGGACCAAAAACCACTGCTTATGGGTTATTGGCTGATCTGATTAATGTCATGCGTGGTGCCTAATCGTGATACCTTCTGACCAAACACGAGTGACCCTGGCACTTGGCTCGAACCTTGGTGACCGATTTGAAAATCTGCAGCAGGCTCTGAAAGATATTTCATTGCGTATTTCAATCATAAAAATATCAAGTGTTTATGAAACCCCTCCCTGGGGATACAGCGACCAACCTGTGTTTTTTAATCAGGTGTTAAGTGGTAACACATCTCTGAATCCAGTTGAATTATTGACCTTTGTCAAGAATATAGAAAATAGCATGGGCAGGGTTAAAAACTTTCAAAACGGACCGAGGTTGATTGATATTGATATTCTATTGTTCGGTGAAAAAATCATTGATTCAGAAAAGTTAGTGATTCCGCATCCGCGAATGGTGGAACGCAGTTTTGTATTGCTGCCGCTTGCTGAAATCGAACCGGAACTGATTATTCCAGGAACTAACAAAAAGGTACTGGAATTGTTGCAAAATGTGGCTCAAACTGGCATCCGAAAGCTTGAATTTGAAAAGAAAAAGTAAAATATGATTAATATTATGGGCATTGCCAATAAGACTCTCATCATGGGTATTCTGAATATCACCCCTGATTCCTTCTCAGGTGACGGGATGTTGAATGAATCTGCCACTCTGACTGCGGTAACAATTCGCGCCGAGGCCATGCTTAAAGAAGGAGCAGATATCCTTGATGTAGGCGGCGAAAGCACACGGCCTGGAGCGCAGCTCGTCAGCTTGCAAGAGGAACTGGATCGTGTGATTCCAGTGATCGAAGCGCTGCATAATCGCTTCGACGTACCCATTTCAATAGACACCTATAAAGCCAGCGTGGCTGAGGCGGCATTGAAGGCCGGCGTAGCGTGGATTAATGATATCTGGGGGCTGCGCGCCGATCCGCGGATGGCAGAAATAGCCGCAAAGTTTGATGCTCCACTTGCACTTATGCATAATCGCAGCAAACCTTCGCAAGCAGAACTGCAACAACTGCTAGGTGGACGATATATCGGCGTCCCTTATGAAAACCTGCTTGAAGATGTAAAAAACGAATTACTTGAAAGCGTTAAAATTGCTCATGCTGCAGGCGTGAAGGATGAACGAATAATCCTCGATCCGGGTATCGGGTTTGGCAAGACGGTGGAACAAAACCTTGAACTGATCAACCGTCTAAATGAAATTAAGGAGCTCGGCTATCCAGTGTTGTTGGGGGTTTCTCGCAAATCATTTATTGGCTATACGCTAACCCTACCTCCAGATGAAAGGTTGGAAGGAACGGCTGCCGCTTGTACTGTTGGGATCATGCGGGGTGCAAACATCCTGCGGGTTCATGATGTAAAATTCATATCGCGTATAGCTAGAATGACTGACGCAATCATCAACAGCAAGAGGGTTTAATGACTAAACAGCGTCCAGAAGTATTCTTCTCAATTCTTATTCTGATTGTAGGTATGATTCTATTATTGATCACCCCAGCAGGAGCCAATTTTGATGAAGAAACGTATATGGCAAGAATTTGGGAGATGGCACTGGGGCATGTCATTCCAAATTCATACCTTGATGGCCCTGAGCGGCTGCCGAGCGGTTTTTATACCCTTTCTTATCGTCGCCACATCAATTTGCCGGCAATGGATATTGATACAATTAATCAACAGCTAAAAGTAAAGATTGATGATTATGATTTAATGACTTACCAAACCCGGGCAAAGTATTTTCCTACAATGTTTATGGTTCAAGCTGCGGTCATGCGGTTTTTTGGTCCTCACCTGCGCTATCCCATCCTCGTTTTGTATTATTTGCTTCGATTTTCATATCTATTGGTCTATTGTTTGTTAATTTTCCTCACCATTAAAGCGCTACCCTTTGGAAAATGGGTTTTTGGTACATTGGCGGTTTTCCCAATGTGTTTGATTCAAGCCGCAGCGGTATCCGCAGACTCATTAATCATCGGAATTTCCTTCCTATTCATAGCATGGGTCGTCAAGTTGGCAATAACAGAAAAGGATGCTCTCACAAAAAAAGAGCTCATTATTTTGTGCTTACTCATACTGGCTTTAGGAACGCTTAAGCCAAATGCCATTTTTCTGTTACCTCTATTAGTCATAATTCCGTTTAGATTTTTTAAGCATAACAGAGTGTGGATCCCCATCCTGATCGCAACAGTGGCAAGTGTCTCCTTGCCTTTGATATGGAGTCAATTATCTCCCGAATTAATCGAAAATCCCGGTATCGAACCTGCAAAACAATTAGCAACTTTATTCACAAATCCGCAAATTTTCTTTAAAAGCTTATGGTTAATGCTCTCAAACAGTCTGCCAATCTATTTGCGCCAAGTTGTAGGTGTTGCAGGTTACGGCTATTGGAATATGCCCGGGATTATTTATTGGCTGATGCCAGCCGCTTTAGTTTTGGCGTTATTCTCAGAACCTGCTAGAGTCACCTTGACCACCAGACAACGAATACTTGCCGGTCTGATTGCTTTTTTTAATTTATTTATGGTATTTTTGGTTTTTTATGTGGTCATTACACCGGTTGGAGTTACCAGAATAGATGGCATTCAAGGTCGATATTTTTTACCTTTTCTTCCTCTGTTCGTAATTCCTTTGATGTTCACATCCAAAAAACATTTGAACAAATTTATCATCGGCACAGTATTAACTATAAGCTCGCTTATATGTGCAGCAAATCTCTATTTGAGCTACAACATTGTATGTGGTTATGCCATGGCGACCAATCAACCCTGCACCCTGCCCTATTACAAGAACTGGGATCCTTCAACATTTTTGGGGATAAACCTTGATAAAAGTACCGAGATCAAACAAAGCGCTGTTATTACCTGTAAAGAATTAACCGGTATTCAAGTGTGGGTTAATGGAAATAATTCTGCAAACGGGCAAAAAGAAAGTTTTACTTTAGCAACGGTCTCAGGAAAAACGCTAAGAACCAGTTGGATTCAATCTGACACACTGCCGCAAACCGGATGGGCTACAATCGCGATAGACCCACCTTTGAGTTCTTTAAATTATGAATTGCAATTTGAATTATCCCCAAAAGATGGAACCGGGATTCCGGGTCTTGTGCTTGGACGGTTTCCAACCAATGAATTTAGCCGCGGTTCGCTCTGGATAAATGGCGAAGAAACGGATAATGATTTAGTATTTAAATACAATTGTGCTGATGGTTTTTCGACAATTCTGAAATAGTAACTATCACATCACGTACAGGTTTAACTGATATTCACTTGACCTTGCTTCACAAGGTCCTGAATGTAATCACTCATTAGATCATCAATATCCATTTTGCTGGTTTGCACTTTGGTGGGAATATCAGAAATATCCAGTGAAATAGCCTGGATCAAGAGTTGAAACCCAAGAATGATTGGTAAGACCGCAATCAAGACCGTACCAGTGGTTGCAGGAACGCCTACCTGTGCTGCTTCGTTCCATTTGATAATCCCCCATGTTCCTCCAAACAAGCAAAGGAGTGTGCCAATAATTATATATAATGACACCGCGGTGAAATCATAAAGAAAATATCGAGAAAAAAAACGGTCAAAAATACGTGCTATCAGATTTGTTGAAAAAATAATTATTTCTCGCGATACTTTCACCGAACTGCGCTCGTTTTGATAGATCGCCGGCATGGAAATATCCATAACCACTGCATTCACCTTGCGCAACTCGCAAAGCATGGATGTCTCAAAAAAATAGCTGCGTGCAATTCTTTTAGGATCAAGACTGGCAAGTTTGGATGCTGAAATTGCTGTGTAACCGTTGGCAGGATCAAAAATATTCCAATAACCGCTGGCAATCTTGGAGAGGAAAGTTAACCCAAGGTTGCTAATCTTTCGTCCAATAGGCATTTTCTTCAATGCCACGGAATGCAAAAAGCGATTTCCTTTGGTGTAATCTGCCTGATTTGTTATGATAGGTTCAATCAAGGCGGGTAAAAACTTGACATCCATTTGGTCGTCACCATCCAGCTTGACAACTATATCTGCCCCCAAACCAAGCGCATAAGAATAACCGCTCAACAAAGCGCCACCAACCCCCAAGTTCTTCGTATGGTTGAGCATGGTCACCCGATGATCTTTTACGCTTTTCACCCTGGCGGCAGTATCATCCTTGCTGGCATCATTCACGACGATGATGTTTTCGACTGTTTTAGGAATACCCATAATCACTTTTACAATGGTATCCTCAACGTTATAAGCGGGGATGACCACCGCGATTTTTGAGTGGGACTTATCCATGCTTGCTCCAGAATTGATAGAATGATAATTAAATCAGATAATGAATTTAATAATATCCGTTATAGACGTTTCTTGCTAAATTGTAATTCATTAATCAGAAACTATTCATTTCATAAAGCATAGTAAACCACAAAAACTTTTCCATTTCGAAGTGTGCTGTCTTAGCAACTCAATTCACATTGCTTTGTTTAGAGCGGTGGTTGTGTTGGTCACGATTTCTGTTTGGTAACACTTTTTCTGGCTGCGAAATATATTCACAGAAATGATCACTTCCAACAAAAGTATCCAAATATACTTGTTGCGGATGAACACCAGATTCTCATCAATATATGCTGCTGAACGGCTGAGCATCAACAGCACACCTGCCAGTAAAACAACCTGAATAAGATCAAACCACGTAAATTTTTGCACAAAATGTTTAACAATCAACCCCAAGAGTATCACGATCGCGATTCCAAAAATCACCAATCTGTAATCAATGCTGTACGTTGGCAGTAAACACATTATCGGAAAACAAATCATAAAAAACAAGACCGCATTATGGGTTGAATATTTTTTTAAAAATATTGAAATCGCTGTAATTGCCCAAACCAAAAACGGAATCAGGAATGTAATTCCCCAGATGATGAAAAAGGTTTCTGAAAGAAATTGACCGCTGGTCGTGTCAATGCCTATGGAAAAAGAATAAGCAGCATGATTGCCCACACCAGCCCAGACATTGCCTATGCCAGCACCTTGCCCACCAGAGGTGACTCCCTGGATAAATTCCCACGCCATTTTTGGTCCAAGACAAAATAGAAAAGCAAGGTTTACCAACAAAGCTGGCAATAGAAGTTTTTTGCCATGTTTAAAAAGGAGGATCGGAAACAACACAATCGGGTAAATTTTAAAATGTACCCCCACAGACAACAAAATCACCTGCAGCCATATATTGTTTGGCCTCTTAATCAACACCCACATGGCTAATAGGCAATAAAACATGAGGATACTATCTGTGTTTCCCCGCTCTATACTGAAAAGAAAAAAATAGCTGGTGAATATATAAACGGCTGTCATGAAAAACAAGATGGTCGAAATAATGTTTATTGCAAAATTACTTAGCACAAGTTTTTCCAGCAGAATCTTTTTTACCAATAACACGACCATGGCTAGATTTGCCAGGTTGGTCAAGATCAGGATTACCACATGAATGGCGTAAGCGGTTGTGGCGTCAAACAATGCATAAGGAAGCCCGCTGAGTGCCACCAACGGCGGATAGTTGCTGGGATAAGTACCGTTGGGGCCAATGGCGGTGAAATGGCTTTCAATGAGGTAATAGGCGGGGTGGTAATAGCCAACCCTGAAATCATTTCCCGCCGGTGGATAAGTCGGAAAAATTCGTGCATCACGATAAAGCCAAGTTCCAGGTTCAAAATGACTCATGACATTGTTCAATAAAAAAATCAACAAGAAACCCACCATGATTAGGGCAAGCATCACAAATGCCCGATAGTTCTGATCTGTTTTAAGTTTTTCCAGCATTTCAGTTTTTCTCATAAGTATGATAATCCCGACGAATGATCAATTTAATAATATTGATTTTCTCTCCAGCTAGTTTTAATTTACAAACACCGTCATACTGGATTTTCCACGATTCGCCCACAGCATATATGGGATGAATACAAGCGGCTCGCCGTGGATATCTTCACCGCGAATCAACCAGGTGCCATCCAGCGCCTTCGAATCAAAAAATGGTCGCAGACTCTCCGGATTCACCTTGACCGACATGATATCCGCTGAATTATCGACGCTTTCGAGGCAATAGACAATTGGTCCGCGCGCCAGGGCATATTTTCCTCCGCATTTAGGGAGCCGTCTGTCTTGTTTGATCAGCCGGACAGGCATATCAAAGATCAAAACGATTTCATCATCAGGATTAAATGACCGTGAAAGGCGCATCCAGCGTGCGGTGAAAAAATCCAACCCATTGGCTGAATGCACTCCCGGCAGCACGGATGATACATGTACCACAACTTCCTGGCCATTAAGCAAAACGCTGCATCCATCAGCCCAGGCAGGCAGACGCATGACAAGGTCATATGGAGCTGGTTTCTCCATATCAAAGCGAAGTTTCACCCGGTTTCCCCAGGGCAATTCTGAATCGACATGCAAGATAATGTGCCGCTGAGAATCAATGATGATCGTGCTGCTGAAATATTGGTTGATGCGGATTTCACTACGGTCAAAACTACATACATGTTTGCCAAGTGAAGCCCACACGCGCGATAAATTGGAGGGGCAGCATGGAACGTCATACCATTCGGCGCGGTTGATTGTGCCATGGCTGGTGAGCGGGTTGTTATAAAAATAGGAACACCCATCCTGTGCAATGCCGACTGAAGCAGCATTATACAACTGCCACTCAAAAAGGTCTTCAAAGGGCGCTTCACCGGTCAGATTTGCCATTTCATGGCTCCAAAACATGCTGCCAAGCGCCGCACAAGTTTCAGCATATGCCACTTCTGGATCCAACTCATAGTCACGGCCAAACCCTTCAGAAAGCGGTAATGATCCAATGCCGCCGGTTACATACATGCGCCGGGTGACCATTTGCGTCCAGATATCGCGCAGTGGTTTAATTCGGTTTTCCTGCCCAGGGATTTGCGCCAGCATGGCCTCTGATGTTTTCAAGTAACAAAACCGGACTGAATGCCCTTCTGCCTTTTTTTGATCAGCCACCGGTTTATGCTGCTGGTTATATTTGCCACTCAAAGCATTAATTACAAATCGAGGTACAGCCCAAAATGGAACTACATTTTTGTTGCGTTCCGGCAGTTTGAAGGTCTTATGGTCTGGGTGTTCACTCAACCAGGTCTGACGATTTTTTGCCACCAGCTTCATGCGCCGATTGGAATCCAGCACTTGTGACAGCATTTTTACCGGAAAGAGTTTTATGGTTCCGCGCCGCTCAACAAAAGCTTTTGCCAGCGCCAGGTATTCAATACGGTCAGTCGCTTTCCATAATTTGATCAAAGCGATTTCTATTTCTTCGTGTCCATCTGTGTATTCAGGGGGCGAATCGGCAAATTCTTTCACCAACAAGTCAGCAGCATTTTGGGCGATGGAAAGTAATTTTGTTTCAGCGGTGGTTTCATAATGCGACACAGCCGCTTCAATGAGATGACCCAGGCAGTAGAACTCGTGCTCCACCTGCAAGTTAACCCACCGCTGCCCCGGAAATTGAATTTGGTTGTAGGTATAAAGGTAACCATCAGACTGCTGGGCATTGGCAAGTAGATCAATGAAGTCATCAACCAGTTTGATTAATTGGGGGTCTTTATAATGAAACATTATTCGTGATGCTGCATCCAACCATTTATATGCATCTGAATCCGAGAAGAAAAAACCTTCTCTGAAACCGGATATTAGTCCGGCGGCAATGCGGAAATTATCAATACAACGGGTGGCCTCCAGTTTTTGCCACTGATAAATAATGGCATGGGCAGCGTTCAGATTCTGCCTGTCTCTCCAAAACCCGCTTGTAATCGTAACTTCATGAAGTGTAGGTTCTCTCATCATTGCGTCCTTTTATGAAAAATGCATTGTCAATATTTTAGTCATTTTTACAATATAATCAAAATGTAAGTTGAATAAAGAGGTGGAGGAATCATGGAAGAATTTGATGTTGTCGTTATAGGTGCTGGCCCAGGTGGATATGTAGCCGCCATACGCAGTGCGCAATTAGGCATGAAAGTAGCCATCATAGATAAAGAATGGCTGGGAGGTGTTTGCCTGAATGTGGGCTGCATCCCCTCCAAGGCACTGCTCAAAAATGCGGAAGTCGCGCATACCCTGCGTGAACGCGGAAAAGAATTCGGCTTCTCCTTTGAAAATCTGCAGCTCGATTATGCTGCCGCAGTGAAACGCAGTCGGCAGGTATCTGACCGCCTGACGCGTGGAATCGGTTTCTTGATGAAAAAGAATAGTATCACCGTCATTATGGGAACAACCAGGATTAGCCTTAATGGAAAAGTGATCGTCACTGATGCGGATGGCGCCATCCGCGAACTGGAAGGCAAAGATATTATTTTGGCCACCGGATCGCACCCCTCCAGCATTCCAGGCGTGGTGATTGATGGTGAAAAAATTGTCACTTACCATCATGCCATTCTGCAAGAGAAACTGCCCTCATCGGTGATCATCATCGGTGCTGGCGCCATTGGGCTGGAATTCGCCACCCTGTGGAACGCTTATGGCAGTCAGGTCACCATGGTCGAAATGCTGCCCAATATCGCCCCGTTGGAAGATGTCGAAGTCAGTGCAGAACTGGCGAAAACCTTCAGCAAACGCGGCATTGGCATCCATGTAAACACCAAAGTGAAATCTGTTGAAGCTACGACTAACGGTGTAAAAGTATCCGTTGAAGGCGAGGATGGCGTCCAGGTTTTAGAAGCTGAACAGGCTTTGGTGGCCATCGGTTTTAAACCCAATACAGCCGATCTCGGTCTGGAAGAACTTGGCGTTGAACTGACTGAACGCAAGTTCATCGCGGTCGAAGATGATATGTCTACCAGTGTGGAACACATTTGGGCCATTGGCGATGTGACTGGTGAACTGCTGCTGGCGCATGTCGCTTCAAGGCAGGGCATCATTTGTGCCGAAGCCATCGCGCTTCAAGAGATTGAACCCATTAATTATGTGTATGTCCCTCGAGCAACCTACTGTTTCCCCCAGGTTGCATCGTTTGGGCTCACCGAAGCACAGGCGCGCGAACGCTTTGAATCGGTCAAGGTTGGCAAGTTTCCCTTCCAGGCAATGGGAAAAGCATTGGGGTTGGGTGATTATGCCGGGTTTGTAAAGATAGTTATGGATGGAGTCGACGACACCATCCTGGGTGCTCATATGATTGGTCCTGAAGTATCAGAATTGCTGCCCGAATTGACCCTGGCGCAGCTTAACGGCATGACCGTCGAGGATATTGCGCGCAATATCCATGCCCACCCTACCCTGAGTGAAGCCCTGATGGAAGCAGCCGAAAACGCCCTGGGACGCGCCATCCATATGTAAAAACCACTCCTGAATTAAG
Organism: uncultured Anaerolineaceae bacterium; assembly: GCA_927443345.1. Classification (GTDB taxonomy): domain Bacteria; phylum Chloroflexota; class Anaerolineae; order Anaerolineales; family Anaerolineaceae; genus UBA6107. Next base: position 14,478 of record CAKMKJ010000080.1, read on the forward strand.
TTGCATTTCGATCCTCCTGAATGGATAATGGTACTATCGCTATCATATTCAGGAGGATTTATGTATTCAGAGCAGGATATCGCCAATTTGGTCGCCAGAGTTCAGCAGCTCGAGATGCAAGCCGCCAACCGTCAGGCCTCTGGAACCCCAAACATCAAAATGTTGTCTCCCAATTTTCTTACAAGGGCTTTCGCGGTGTGGGGACACAATTTCGTCGCCAGCTTGTTAATTGGTATTGCCTTATCATGCGTCATGAGTGTGATCGGCTTAATTTTAGGCGCAGTAGCTGGTGCAACCGCATTAGATTGGATGAACCAACTGATCGGATCTATGCCAAGATAATTAATAAAAGTCATATACACGCTATGCTATAATCACCTTTTGATAAAAGAGGTGACTATGGTTTTAAAGAAAATTGCTGGTGTTTTTGGGGGAGACCCACACAAACGCGAGATAGAAAAACTATCTGAAATTGTAGACGTAATTAATTCTTTCGAAGCAGAATATGAAGCGCTCAGCGATGAGCAGCTAAAAGCCAAAACGGATGAATTTAAAGCGCGTCTTGAAGATGGAGAAACGCTCGACGATCTATTACCTGAGGCTTTCGCAGTCGTCCGCGAGGCTGGCAAACGCACAATTGGCTTACGCCATTACGACATCCAAATGATCGGCGGCATGACCCTGCATAAGGGTAGAATCGCTGAAATGCGCACCGGTGAAGGCAAGACCCTTGTCGGTACGCTGCCGGTTTATCTCAACGCCATTACTGGCCGCGGTGTACATGTCGTAACCGTCAATGATTACCTGTCTCGCCGTGATGCCCGCTGGATGGCTCCGATCTATCAATTTCTTGGTTTGAGCGTGGGTGTGCTGCAAATGGCAACCCGCACCGAGAACGGCAAAAAAGCATTCATCATTGACCTTAGTAAAGAAAATGCGCGTGAAGACCTGCACCAACTTACCCTTGTAGACCGCGCTGAAGCTTACAGAGCAGACATCGTCTACGGCACCAATAGTGAATTCGGTTTTGACTATCTGCGTGACAACCTCACCATGAGTCTGGCCGAACGCGTGCAGCGCGGACATTACTTCACCATAGTGGATGAGGTCGATAACATCCTCATTGATGAAGCCCGTACCCCACTCATAATCTCTGGCCCCGCCTCAGATGATACTGAAGGCTATGTAAAAATGTCTCAGGTCGTTCGCGCACTGAACCCTGAAGATTACGAAGTAAACGAAAAAGACCGCCAGGTGAGCCTAACAGAAATTGGTGAAGCCCACGTGGAAGAAATCCTGGGCGAAACGCTGCGCGATCCAGACAGGCCTGAAGATATCACCCCTGAACAAGCCCGCTGGCTGGGTTTTCTCGAACAAGCCCTGCGGGCTCAGCACCTCTTCCGTAAAAATAAAGATTACATCGTTCAGGGCGGCAAAGTGGTCATCGTGGATGAATTCACCGGTCGTCTTATGCCCGGAAGACGCTGGTCTGAAGGCTTGCATCAAGCCGTGGAAGCCAAGGAAGGTGCCCACATTGAACCTGAAAATGTTACCTATGCCACAATCACCATCCAAAACTATTTCCGCATGTATGAAAAACTATCAGGCATGACCGGTACAGCACTCACCGAAGCGGAAGAGTTCCATAAGATCTACAAACTTGATGTGCTTCCTATCCCGATGAACCTGGAATATGTAGCTTCAAAACAAAACTCTCCCCTGACCATCGTAGATAAAAAGGATGCCAAGGGTTATAACGTTCAATATTATGCCAAACGAGATGATTCAGAGAAGAAACCAATTTTCTGGAAGAGACAAGACTTCCCTGACATGGTCTACCGCAGCGAAGAAGGCAAAATCCGTGCCATTATCCGCGAAGTGGTGCATTATTTCGCACTCGGACGCCCACAGTTGGTGGGTACCACTTCAGTAGAACATTCAGACCGCTTGTCGGTCAGACTTGGTGCTGAAAGCTTACGCCGCCTGGCTCAAACCCTTATCATCCGTGATGCGTGGATTGAGAAAAATGACAAATCGCCGGAACTTGAGATTGCTGAACTGCAATTTCTCAACAAACCGCTGGATGAACTCAATATTGCTGAACTACGCCCCATTGCCCGGCAAGCCGGCCTGGTCTCTACCAACCCCGAAGACCCCGAGAATTTACAACGCCTGCTGGATGTCTTGGATCTGGATGTCTCTCATACTGACCGGCTGCGAACCGTCCTTCAAGCCGGCGTTCCGCATAAAGTTTTGAATGCCCGCAAACACGATGAAGAATCTCAAATCATCGCCAAGGCTGGTGCGTATGGGTCTGTAACCATCGCCACCAACATGGCTGGTCGTGGTGTAGATATTAAACTGGGCGGAGATTTATCAGAGGAAATCCTTGCCGACGTCATCCGCGTATTAGAGAAAAACGGCGTCGCCGAACCATGGGAACTCACCAACCTGGTCAGACTTAATCACTTGCGTAGTTTTGATGCCGAGCAAATCGGAATCTACGAAGAATCCGTCAAAACTTTTATCGATTACTTTGACGATATGGAAAAAGTGCGAGAACTCGGCGGATTGCATGTGATCGGTTCAGAGCGTCATGAAGCCCGACGTATTGACAATCAATTACGCGGACGCGCTGCCCGCCAGGGCGACCCCGGTTCTTCACGTTTTTACCTGTCACTCGAAGATGAATTAATGCGCCTCTTTGGCGGTGTGCAAATGGAATCAATAATGGGTCGACTCAAGGTTGACCAGAGTCTGCCGATTGAAAGCGGCATTCTTGGCAGAATGGTTGAACAAGCCCAGGAACGTGTTGAGGGTAACAACTTTGACATCCGAAAGCACTTGCTAGAATATGATGATGTACTAAATACTCAGCGCAACCGTATTTACGGTGAACGAAACCGTACCTTTGAGAAGACAGATTTACACGAAGATGTCATTGGTCTGCTGCGCGTTGAACTTCAGGAGCGTATCCCAAAAGCGCTCAAAGATGAAGAAGGCCCCTGGAAGCTGTTAGCCTACCTCGAAGAAGTTCAGCCCTCCATGTCTTTTGAACAAGAAGGCATCAAAGCACCCTCATTTGGTCTGCACCTGATCATTGAAGAAGCGCTTAGCCATCTCAAAGACCTGAACGATAACGAAAAAGTCAAAGATGTGCTGCTGCAAATTGCCAGCGACGGCCTTGAGACTGAAAAAGAGCATATTTTAAAGACTGCTCAAGTGCTGCTTGATAAAACGGATATGAATATTGACCAGATCAAAGCCGAACGCCTTGAATCATTAGATAACTACTTCGATGGGTTGGACTCTGGCAATGATGAAGAAGGCATACAACCTCGCCGCCCGCAGGATATTTTGGATGAAATTGCCAACCTGGTGCATACCCCCCTGCGTCTGTCCAACGATCTGCTGCGTCAGCTTCCGTCAGGTGATGAAGAAGCAAAAGCAGCGATTGCCACACAAGTTACCAATGTACTAAAACTGTTAGCCATCACCCGCACTCTCGGGGCCATCGAACGGCGTGTGGATGACAGTCTGGAGTTGAAACCCAATCAATTATTAGACCTGGAATGGTTTGAAATCTCAAACGGCATCATGCAAGCTGTGAGCAATCTGTTAGAGCGCCGTAATGAAAACTTGCTCTCAGCACAGGGACAAATAAGTCAAAACCTTGAATCGGCTTTCACCAAGATGACCCCCAATGCTGATGAAGAATATCGACTGTCAGACCTTTTGATGTGGATGGGTAGCGGAAACAAAATGGGGATTGATCCACGCACCCATCAACGCGTCACACGCAAGGTGAACTTTATCAATTACACCTTTTTGGTCGCACGTATGGTGCAAGACACACCGGTTTCTGAAATCACCAACCAGATACTCGATCATCTTGAGCAAACCCGCGAACGGCTTGAAATTGCCTGGGGCAAGATGGAATACGACCGCTTCAGACTGGCAGGCGTGCCCCTGATGCAGTTGGATGGCAAAATCAAGGCTACTCTGGCTGAAGAACTTGGTGAAGAAAAATTCGCCGAAATTGAGCCAAAACAACCCGACGATTTGGATGACGAAACGCATGAACTTCTAACAGTCACCCTTGGCAAACGCATTCAAAACGATATATATCGCCATATTCTGGTGAGTGTGATCTCAGAGCTGTGGGTGGAATACCTGACCCGGGTTGACGCGCTGCGTGTTTCAATCGGTCTTGAGGCTTACGCACAGCGCGACCCTCTGGTTCAATATAAGAGCAAAGCTGCCGAAATGTTCAAAAACCTGCTCAGTGACATCCGCGCTGGCGTAATCAGCCGAATGTTCCGCTTTCAACCTAAACGAGCAAACACCACAATTGATAAATCAACGCCTCACGCAGCCAGCAAGAACGCTCCAGCGATAGATGTGCAAGCCTCACCAGCGAAAAAGAAAAGAAAGAGACATTAATCTGGCGTAAACTTATTGCATTAAATACACATTAAAACATTGATTAATGATGTATAATAAAAAATCTATACAAGCCCTTGGCAGTGTTCTTTTAATTGCCAGTATATAAAAGTTGTTATGGGCTAATCTCATCCATCGGAGTACAAAGATCGTATGGACACAAATGATGCCCAACTCGAGAATGGGGTAAATCCCGAGAACAATTCAGCGGAAAACAATATGGCTTCTCTGCTCGAAGCAGAAGGATTAGCCATTGATTTCCCCACTCAAGGCGAAATCCGTCAAGGCTTTATCGCCAGCATGACCCCCGGACAAATATTAGTAAGCGTCGGAACCAAATCTGAGGGTATTATCAGTGGTAAGGAATATGAGCTCATCCCGACTGATGAATTAGCCAACCTGAAATTAGGTCAGGAAATTCCTGTATTCGTGGTGAATCCAGAAGACTCAAGTGGCAACCTGGTACTTTCTTATATGCGCGCACGCGAAGAAGAAGGCTGGCAGATTGTTGAAACCATGGTCTCCAAGAAGGATTCCTATCACAGTTCCGTGATTGGCTACAACAAGGGCGGTTTGATCGTCCCGGTTGGCGGCTTGCGCGGATTCGTTCCTGCCTCCCAAATCAGCTTTACCCGCCGCGCCGGCATGACCGGGGATACCCCCGAACAGCGCTGGAGCCGCATGATTGGCCAGGAAATTGATGTTTGCGTGATTGAAGTAGACCGCGAACGCCGCCGCCTGATTCTCTCTGAGCGCCAGGCCAGCAGCGAAACCCGTGATTCTCTTAAAGAACGTGTGATTGACGAGCTTAAAGAAGGTCAGATCGTGGTCGGCCGTGTTACCAGTTTGGCCGAGTTTGGCGTGTTTGTAAACGTCAATGGTGCAGATGGCCTGGTTCACCTTTCAGAAATTTCGTGGGACCGTATCACCCATCCCAACGAAGTGCTCAAAGTCGGACAAGAAGTTAAAGTCAAAGTTATCAGCATTGACCGCGAAAAGAAACGTATTGGCCTCTCCATCCGCCAATTGCTTTCTGACCCGTGGGATCAAAAAGCTGCTGAGTTCCAGGTTGGTCAACTCGTTGAAGGTGCGATCACCCGCCTGACCAAGTTTGGTGCATTCGCCAGACTTTCTGATGATATCGAAGGTTTGATCCACATCTCCGAAATCAGCGAAAAACGCATTGAACATCCCAAAGAAGTCTTGAAAGAGGGTGATTCTTGCACGCTGCGTATCATCAAGATCGATAATGACAATCATCGCATTGGTTTAAGCCTGCGCCGTGTTGATTCAATGGCCTACGCTGACATGGATTGGGAAAGCCTTGAAGGCATCCTCACCACTGATGGTGACGAAGCCGCCAAGACAGAAGCCAAACCGAAAGCTGAAGCCAAACCAAAAGCCAAGGTTGAAAAAGCAAAAGTAGCCGAGGTTGAAGAACCCAAGGTAGAAGAGCCCAAGGTAGAAGAGCCTAAGATTGAAGAACAGGTTGAAGAAGCCAAACCAGAAGATTTGTCAGAAGAAAAAACTGAAGAATAATCTCGAAATAGCAACCAAAGCGCGCCTTTCAAGGCGCGCTTTTTTTTAACTCCTCTCATGTTATTAATAACACTTGATGTTTGATACAATTAGTAACCAAAAGTTGAACCAGCTTCACAGAATATTGTTCTCATCAAGAAAGCCGTAAGGCCTTCATAATCGACACATATTATTATCATCTTTAAACTTATTTTTACAAAATGAGCTATACTCGTAAGTATCCGGGCTGAAACATTAAGACTAAAAAACCAATGGAGTTTATCCTGACGTAATGACTAGTCCAAAAGAAAAATCCACCCAATCAGCAAAACAAATGGAAATTAATATCGAAATTCCTTTGCCGCCGTTGCAGAGGACCAGAATTCGGTTTGCATTATCTGTTGCTTTTGCAGGGTTTGTATTCTTTTTAATCGGTGCTCAACCTGGATGGTTTTTCCTGGATCGCAGTCCGGTGGTTGGCTTTGTTCAGATTGCAGTGATGCTAATCGGGCTGGCCATCATGTGCATTGGCGGATACGTCGCCATTCGTGCCTTATGGCGCAAGCAAACTCCCAGCATTCCTGCAGATATTGGTTTAAGATTCGTTAGCACCGGTTATGTGGTGGCAGTTTTTTCTGGCATGGCAGATATCTTCGGCATCGGCTCACATCCCCTGCCCGGAGTACCATTGTTTGGAGTATGGCAAGCCCGCGGTATGGAAATCGGTTTAGCCCTCATTGCCATCGGTTTCGTAATGATGTTCCCCTTCAGACAATCGACAAATAAATAATCAAGCAGTTTAACTTTATAAAGTCAACCCCATCACCTTGAGCATTTCATCATTGGTGGAATATTTATATTCCTCCAAACCCAGTTTTTCAGCCTTTATTTGCTCGTCGGCTTCAAGCAGCTTTAACCTTGCCTGGTTGACATAATTGACTTGCAAAGCATCCAAGCGCCGGAAAAGTTCATGAGTAGATGTTGAAACATATTTTTCCGCTGAGGAGAGAAACTCAGCAACCGCGGAAGCTGCAAATACGCCGTCACGGCGGGCTATACCTGCCAAACCCGTACTCGGGTTCCGCGACCAGCCGGCGTAAAAAACACCAGGCAAGGGATCCCCTGTAGAAGGATTGCCTACTTCAAAGGTAATGCCCTCCACCAAGTAGCGGGGATGCGAAGCGTGCGCAATCTCATTCTGGCGCATCGGCAATGCCAGATCATCGTTAACGCTGTCTCCGATGGCAAAGATCACGGTGTCCACATCCAGTTGGATAAATTCGCCGGTTCCTTTGGCAGTCACATTATCTTCATGCCGTTTAAGTAAATTGCGCTCCAATTTCACGCCTGCCACTGATCCATTAGAATCAGACAATATTTCTTTCGGTGATTGCATAAAACGCAACAGAATTCTGCCTTCATGCTCTTTGGGGCATGCTTTCGGCAAGCCTGCCAGAATCCAATGCTCGGCTGCTTCGGGGTCTTGATCGATGGCTAGCATGGCAGGAGAAACACGCTTCATTTCTGTTCTAAAATCATCCAGATCAAGGTAAGCAAGTATAGGCAGCATTTCTTTCTGATCAAACTTGACTTCGTCAGGTCCGCGACGGATGATTACAGTAATTTCTTCAACATCACGATACTTTAACAAGTAATGAGCGATATCCGTCATCACGTTGCCGCCGCCCACGATCATGACTTTCTTACCGATATCAAATTGATATCCGCTGAACGGGGGCAGTTGATTGTAGTGATAGACCAGATCCTTGGCGTGGTAAACACCCTTGAGGGCTTCACCAGGCAAATCGATAAATTTAGTTCCTTGAGCGCCGCAAGTCACCAATACCGCAGCAAAACCCCATTGCAGAAGATCTTCAATCCGGACTTTGCCATTTTTGCCAATGGTGACATTACCAAAATAACTCACATTTTCATGATCCAGAATTTGCCGAAATTGTGCTCGAAAACCATTCTTGATCTTGTGTTTATCCAAAAAGATTCCGTATTCCACCAATCCACCCGGTTTAATATCCCGATTGAAAATAGCCACACCATAACCCTGTGCGGATAATTTTTGAGCAGCATACAGCCCGGCAGGACCGGCTCCAATAACAGCAACTTGACGATCAGCTTGATTGTCCATGACTTTTCCCATTCTGTTAATTAACAATGTAAAGCCTTTTTTGGCATTACCTACCCTTAGTGATTGGCTTATGCTATATTTAACCAAATATTATACAGTTGATTAGAGGTTGAATGACCGATCAAATCGTAAGTTTTAACTTGAATAACGGATTAAAGATACTGCTGAAAGAAATACACACCTCCCCCATCATCAGTCACTGGGTGTGGTATCGTGTGGGTTCACGGTATGAAACCGTCGGAAAAACCGGCATTTCGCATTGGGTTGAACATATGCAATTTAAAGGCACACCGACTTTTCCGGCAGGGGTGCTTGACCGCGCTATTTCTCGCGATGGCGGATTGTGGAACGCTTTCACCCATTTGGATTGGACCACTTTCTTTGAGACCATGCCTGCAGACAAGATTGACCTTTCGCTCAATCTTGAATCTGACCGCATGGTTAACAGTGTTTTCGATGTTGAAGAGGTGGATTCTGAACGCACGGTGATCATCTCTGAACGCGAAGGCAGTGAAAACGACCCCCTGTTTAAACTTGAAGAGGCCATGCAATTGGCCGCCTTCAAAACGCATCCTTATCGCAACGAGGTGATCGGCAGCCTTGAAGATTTACGCGCCATCACGCGGGATGACTTATTTCAACATTACCGGTCATACTATAACCCTGCCAACGCAGTAGTGGCCATGGCCGGGGATTTTAAGACCGATGAGATGTTTGAGAAAATCCGTCAGCGTTACGAGTCCATCCCTGCGCAAAAAGTGCCGCTTACAGGTGACCTGCGTGAACCGGCTCTACAAAAAGAAGAACGGATTGAAGTCACCGGACCGGGTGAAACGACCTATATAGAAATGACCTGGCGCGCGCCTGCAGCTTCTGAAGAAGATTTCTTTATCTTTACCGTACTGGACAGTCTCTTCACCGGTCCATCAGGGCTGAACATGTTTGGTGGCGGCGGAATATCCAACAAGACCAGCCGGCTTTATCGTGCCCTGGTAGAAAAAGAACTTGCGGTCAGCGTAAACGGTTCACTGCAAGCCACACTTGACCCTTATCTTTACAGCCTTACGATCACAGTGAGGCCAGACAGCAGCCCTGAGCACGTGCTGCAAAAACTGGATGATGAGATTGCCCGTTTGTTAGACAGCCCGGTCACGCAAGCCGAAATTGACCGAGCCGTCAAGCAAGCCCGTGCCATGTTCGTTTACGGCAGTGAGAATATCACCAACCAGGGCTTCTGGCTGGGTTACTCAGAAATGTTCAGCCACTACTCATGGTTCCTGGAATATGTCAAAAATCTTGAACAGGTGACCGCTGATAAACTCCTCGCCAAAGCGCGAGAATACTTATCACCGCAAAGAAGAGTACTTGGCATTTATCGTCCCGAGGAGAATCCATCATGAGCGCCACTCTAGTCAATACTTCCATCCCGGGGCCGCACGACATTCACCGCAAGGTGCTCTCCAATGGCATCACCCTGTTGGTACGCAGCAACTTCAATAGCGCATCAGTGGTTATCTCAGGCATATTAGGTGCAGGCAGTCAATTTGATCCACATGAAAAACTGGGCCTGGCTCATTTCACCTCTGTATCGTTGATGCGCGGCACTAAGAATGCAGACTTCCAGACAATATTCGAACGGCTTGAATCCGCTGGCGCAAGTCTGGGTTTTGGTGCCAGCGTTCACAATACCAGCCTTGGCGGACGGGCACTGGTTGAAGATATGCCCATGCTAATAAGCTCACTGGCCGATAGCCTGTTGAACCCGACCTTCCCTGAGTTGTATTTTGATCGGCTTAAGCAGCAACTGCTGACCGGTTTGGCAATCCGCGCACAGGATACTTCTGAAAGGGCGTCACTAGCCTTTGACACCCTGCTATTCCCCAACCATCCATACGGATTTCCTGAGGATGGATATACCGAAACTATTTCTGCCATATCCAGACAAGACCTGGTAGATTTTCACGCAAAGCATTTCGGTCCCGACAACATGGTAGTGGTGGTGGTCGGCGCCGTGAAACCTGAAGATGTTTTCTCTCTTTTCGAGAAAGAATTTGGCGTTTGGAAGAATCCAGGTTTGGCGACAGCTAAACCCTTCGCGGCGATCAATCCACTGCAGAAAACCCTGCGTGAGCATATTTCACTGTCAGGCAAAAGCCAGACAGACATCGTCATGGGCACTTTGGGTCCAAAACGAAGCGCCCCTGAATACCTGGCTGCTTCACTGGGAAATAACATACTCGGACAGTTCGGCATGATGGGTAGAATTGGCGATGTGGTGCGAGAAAAAGCCGGTTTGGCGTATTACGCTTCAACCAGCGTCAGCTCATGGATCGAAGGCGGATCGTGGGAAGTCGCTGCCGGGGTCAACCCTGCCAACACCGATAAAGCCATTCAACTGATCATCCAGGAACTTGAAAAATTCCGCAGCGAACCCGTGCTGCAATCCGAACTGGATGACAGCCAGGCAAACTATATCGGCAGGCTGCCCTTATCACTTGAATCCAATTCAGGTGTCGCCAATTCAATACTCAACCTTGAACGGTTCAACCTGGGGCTCGATTATTTCCAGCGCTATCCAGATTTGGTAAGAGAAGTGACTACTGACCAAATTCTCAAAGCAGCACAGAAATACATTGATCCAGAACGGCTGGTGATCGCCTCTGCCGGACCGGGCAAGGGTAAGAAAAAATGAACAGCATCACCACAGGTATCGATCTGGTTGAAGTGGATCGCTTTCAAAATCTGAATCCTCGCATCAAAGAGCGTTTTTTTTGCCGTGTTTTTACTCAACGAGAATTGCACGGTCATGACCAATCCATGCAGCACATGGCTGGCTTGTTTGCTGCAAAAGAAGCCGCTGCAAAAGCCTTGGGCTGCGGCATTGGCAAGATAAGCTGGCAAGAGTTGGAAATTCTCAATGACCCCAACGGCAAACCAGAGTTGATTCTTCATGCCCATGCTGCTAAAGCCGCTTCTCAATCAGGGTGGAGCGCCTGGTCGCTCTCGATCTCTCACACGCGCACCTATGCCCTGGCTTCTGTGACTGCATTGATCGAACTGCCGGCAAGTTAAGGATTTGATGCGATGAAAATTCTGGCAGTCAGCGATGCAGAAATAGGTTTTATTTACAGCCCTATGATCGTTGAAAAATTTCCAGATATTGATCTGGTGATTTCATGCGGCGACCTACCCTATTTTTATCTTGAATACATCATCGGCATGTTAAACGTGCCCATGTATTACGTCCGCGGAAACCATGCCAGCAAAGTTGAATACACTGAGTCAGGCGCTTTTCGTACTTCTCCATGGGGAGCGTTCGACCTGCATCAAAAGGTACATGAAGACGACACCGGTCTACTTTTGGCGGGTCTTGAAGGCTGCGTACGCTACAACCGCGGACCTTACCAATACACCCAATCTGAATATTGGACGAAGGTGTTTCAATTGGTGCCGGGGTTATTGATTAACAAAGCCAGATTTGGCCGCTACCTGGATGTGTTTGTCAGCCATGCCCCGCCGTTTCACATTCACGATATGGATGATCGACCGCATCAAGGGATAAAAGCCTTAAACTGGCTGATCAAAGTGTTTCAACCCAACCTTCACCTTCACGGCCACATCCATGTTTATAGACAAGATACGGTAATGATGACTTGCGTTGAAAAAACAAAAGTGGTCAATACCTATGGTTATCGTGTATTGATCATCGACACACCAAAGAAACGCTCCTGGCATTAGTGATTCTTGAGGTTTAATGTGTTTAAAAAATATTCATCCTATTTAGAAAGTCCGTATTATCAATCTAAAAGTGATTTTACTCGAGCTTATCGTCGCGGATTTTGGCGGTCAATCTTCAGTTTGATTCGCAATACTAATAATCGTTTACTGCCCTTTGATGAGGTCATGCAGCACATTCCGTTGCGCGGAGAACACTCTCTTGGGGTCAAAGAGATCGAAACCAGCAAAATCGTTGGAACTGTGAACCGATATCATGATTTTGACCGTGCATTTTTGCCCACCCAAACAAACACCCGCGCCCGCTGGGAGAGTGTCAATTCGGCTTATTTCAAAGACATTATTTTGCCTCCCATTGATGTTTACAAAGTGAGTGATGTGTATTTTGTGAGAGATGGTCATCATCGTGTCTCAGTCGCTCGAGAACGTGGTCAGGCTTATATGGATGCCTATGTCATCGAAATTGATATAAGCGGCAAACTGGATGAAAACACAAGCATTCAAGACCTGGTGATGGCACAAGAATTTGCAATCTTCCTGACACGCTCCAAGCTGGATTTGGTCATCCCTGGTGTGGATTGCCGTTTCTCGATCCCTGGGCAGTATGACCGCTTGCTGCAACACATCAGTGTTCATCGCTGGTACATGGGTGAAAAATTGGATCGTGAAATCACTGATGAAGAAGCGGCGCAGGGTTGGTACAAAGAAGTTTACATGCCGCTTGTCAAGATCATAAGAAAACACAAAATTCTCAAAGAATTTCCTCAACGGACGGAAACTGATCTATATTTGTGGATTATTGAACACCGATGGTATTTGGCAGAAGAATCCAAAGAAAAAGTCAGCCTGGAAAAAGCCGCCACTCATTTTATGAACCGATTCTCAAACCGTCCCTTCAGGCACATACGCCAATTATATAAATGGATGAAGAAAAAGTTGTTTAAGAAAAAAAAGGTCTGAAGCAGTGCTTCAGACCTTTTAGATTTATATGTTATTATGCCGAAAGAGAAGCCTGTTTTACCCCCAGCCAGAAGTGATTGGGTAGAATCATTTGATTGACTTGAACATCCACCCCAATTGATTTTGAAGGCGCTTCCACTTTCATACTGGGATGCACAAAACAAACATCGGGGATTTGTCCATATTTTTTTTGATAATAGTCAGCAGCGCGCATTATTTTAACGTAAAAATCAATCTTGGGATCATTATCAAACCAAAGCATGCCAGTATTCATGTCTGTCTCCATTAATCTCTAGTCCTTTATATGCAAGTTATGCGCCAACTGACTTAGTAATTTTGTTCTATATTTATTATAGAACTTTCGTTCTCTTTTGTCAAGCAGGCAAAGTTGTTTTTATCAGAATATTTTCCATTGCCAGGCATGTGATGGATTTTTTTAGCTTTTTAAGGTATCCTTAATCAGTTCAGTAATAAAACAAATCGACATTCTTCTTTTTGGAGGATCCAATGATCAAAGAGACCGTAAAAGATGCCGAACATCACATGCAGGGCGCGCTTAATTCGCTTGAAGATGATTTAACCGGCATTCGTACTGGCCGCGCCACCCCGGCGTTGGTAGAAAAACTCCCCATTGATTACTATGGGATGCCAACTCCCCTGATGCAATTGGCTTCAATTTCGATTCCTGAAGCACGCGCCATTATGATCAAACCCTTTGACCCAACCTCTTTGAAAACGATCGAAAGGTCCATTTTGGCATCAGATTTAGGGCTCACCCCCAACAACGACGGTAAAGCTATTCGCTTAAACCTACCTCCTCTAACCGAAGACCGCCGTCGAGACCTGGTCAAAGTTGTCCACGGCCGCCTCGAAGAAGCACGCGTGTCCATCCGCAACGTAAGGCGTGATGTTATTAAAGACCTTAAAGAATTTGAAAAAGAAAAAATGATCTCGGAAGATGATTTGAAGTTGGGCGAAGAAGAAATTCAAAAATTGACCGATCGCATGATTTCAAACGTTGATGTGATCGGCACCAGGAAAGAAAAAGAGATCATGGAAGTTTAATTCCATGGATAATTCATGAGCGAAACTCAAAACAAAATCCCTGAGCATGTTGCCATTATTATGGATGGTAATGGCCGCTGGGCTGAATCTCGCGGTTTAGCCCGTTTCGAAGGGCACAAAGCCGGAACCGAAAATTTAAGGCAGATCATTAAGGCGTGTGTTGAATTTGGCGTAAAACACCTGACCATTTATGCATTTTCAACTGAAAACTGGGGACGGCCCAAAGAAGAAGTTAACGGCTTGATGACCATTCTTGAAACGGTGATTGACCGTGAATTGAATGAGCTAAATGGTGAAGGCGTCAAAATCTGGCACATTGGTCGATTGGATGCCATGCCTAAACGTGTACGCAGCAAAGTGGAACATGCTGTTCAATTGACTGAGAAAAATGACCGGTTAATCCTGAATGTTGCGTGGAACTACGGCGGACGCGACGAGATCGTGCATGCCATCCAGGAAATCGTTAGAGCGGGAACCAGCGCCGAACAGGTAACCGAAGAATTGGTCAGCCAGCATATGTATACTCAATGCTCGCCAGACCCTGACCTAATCATCCGCACTTCCGGTGAGATGCGCCTTAGCAATTTCTTGATCTGGCAATCTGCCTATTCAGAATGGTACGCCACAGCCACGTTGTGGCCTGATTTTAATAAAGAAGAGTTACAAAAGGCGATTGACGCATATGGACAGCGTAAAAGACGGTTTGGCAAACGCTAAAACACCAACCATTTCTACTGATAAATCTTTTCGCATACGGTTGCTCGTTGCGAATATTTTTGTACCCATTACCGCCTTTTTTGCAATTCAAGGCGGCATTGCTTTTGTATTATTCGTTTCGGTTGTACTGGGCGTGGCTGCCTGGGAATTCTGGCGTATCTTTCAAAAAGGGGGGTACGCACCCTCTCTGACCGTTTTACTAGTCTTTACTATCAGCTCGGTCATCATGCGCTATTCTTGGGGATTGCAGTTTTTCGAAATTTGGGTTGGCGGTTTGTTGGTGATCTCACTATTCATGCATGTATTGCAGCAGCAGCGCGGCAATGACAAAGCTGCCTCCAACCTGGCACTAACGGTCTTTGGAGCCCTCTTCCTGGGTTTTCTAGGCAGTTATGCCATATCGATCCGTTTTCTCGAACAAGGCCTCTATTGGGTCATGCTGGTCTTTCCAATAATTTCACTGGCAGATACCGGCGCTTATATTTTTGGCCGCCCGTTCGGAAAACACAAAATGCTGACAGTAGTTAGCCCCAAGAAATCTTGGGAAGGCTACATTGGCGGCATCATCATCGGCGGTCTAGGAGGCTGGGGATTGGCTGCCTTATGGCACATCGCATCTTCAGCCGTGCTGCCCATCCATGGGTTGATTCTTGGACTAGCTATTTCAATCGTTGCTCCGCTGGGTGATTTTGGCGAAAGCATGATCAAACGTCAATTTGACATCAAAGATTCAAGCAATTTACTACCTGGTCACGGCGGCTTTTTTGACCGCATTGATTCATCTCTATTGGCTGCCATCCTTGGTTATTACCTCATCCTTCTGATTCGATAAATAATTCTCTGTTTTTATCATTGAGGACCCGATGATCAACACACCCCCGACTAAAAACCTGGCACTTGATCTGGTAAGAGTAACTGAAGCAGCTGCCCTGGCAGCTGGCAGACACATGGGCCGCGGCGACAAGATCCTCGCGGATCAAGCTGCCGTGGATGCCATGCGCCTGATGTTGAATTCCATCGAAATGGACGGCATCATTGTGATTGGCGAAGGAGAGAAAGACCAGGCTCCGATGTTGTTTAATGGTGAAAGATTGGGTACCGGCGAAGCACCCATTCTGGATATTGCCGTCGACCCGATTGACGGCACCAGACCGCTGGCTCACGGTCTGCCTAATTCCATTGCCACAGTTGCCCTTTCACCCCGCGGAACCATGTTCAACCCAGGTGTTTTTTATTATATGGAAAAGATTGCAACAGGCCCCATCGCTAAAGATGTGGTGGATATCAACGCTCCAGTGGCAGATAACCTGATAAAGGTAGCAAAGGCGAAGGGCGAAAAAGTTGAAGACCTGACCGTTTTGGTGCTGGACCGTCCACGGCATGAAAGATTGGTCTACGAAATCCGCCAGGCAGGTGCACGCATCAAATTTATTCCGGATGGAGATATTGCCGGTGCGATCATGAGCGCCATGCCAGAAACCAACATTGACCTGTTAATGGGCATCGGCGGCACACCCGAAGGCGTCATTGCAGCCGCTGCCATGCGCTGTCTGGGTGGAACGATCATGGGAAAACTTCACCCGCACCGCCAGGATGAAATAGACCAGGCAAAAGCACTCGGTCTTGACCTTCGTAAACCCATTTTTATGGACGATCTAATCTCATCTGAAGATGTGTTCTTTGCCGCTACCGGCATTACCACAGGCGATCTTTTAGACGGCGTATCTTATTTTAAAGATGGTGCCAAAACTGACAGCCTGGTGATGCGCGGTTTAACCGGTACCTCGAGGCGCATTACCGCCACCCACCGATTAAACAAACTATCTGAGATAAGCACCATCCCTTATTAACTTAAAAGAGCATCGGTTTTCACCGATGCTCTTTGTTGAAGTAAAGCGACTTAATTGATTTCGTAGGTCATGCTGGCGCTGGCGCTGATTACCAACTGACCGGCAGAGATGGGCACATTAACGGCTGCCGACATGCTTCCACCTTTGCCATCATACGTGGGCATGGGAACATTGTTGGTGTAAGCACTCACATACTGCAAATTACCTAATTTGACTCCAGACGCTTTAGCGATTGATTCGGCTTCAGCAATTGCGTTGGCAATAGCCATATCACGAGCCTGCACCATGGCTTCTGCTTTATCTTGCACATCAAACGAGATGC
>CAKMKJ010000081.1 GCA_927443345.1 uncultured Anaerolineaceae bacterium
TCCCTGTTTACCCGCGCAGATCAGACCGAATTATCATGGCAATTGATTGACCCGATATTGCAAGGTTGGCAAAGCCCTGATGCGCCGCCGCTGAGTTATTATGACCCCGGCGAGTGGGGACCCATTGAAAGTAATCAGTTGCTGGCAACGACCGGCCACCGTTGGATGCAAATCGGCGACGACAATTGCCATTAAGTACAAACCCCTTCTGAAAAAAATCCAGAAGGGGTTTGTTTGTGAAAGAATTAGTTATTTAGTGATTCCACACACATTTAAGAACTCAGAACGCAAAGCAGGGTCATTTGCATATTCACCTCTGAATACTGTGGTGCGAGTGGCGGGGGAAATCTCTCTCACGCCGCGCATCTCAACACACATATGCTTGGCCCGGATAAATACTGCCACACCATGCGGTTTCATTAAGGCTTCAAGCGTATCTGCAATCTGGTAGCCAATACGTTCTTGAACGGCAAAACGTTTGGTAAATAAACGCACCAGACGGGTCAGTTTTGAAATGCCCAAAATACGCTCATCTGCCACATAACCCACATAGGCTTCACCGTAGAACGGGAAGACATGATGCTCACACAGAGAGTGAAAATGGATCGGACCTTCAATGACCTGGCTTAAACGGCAATCAGGTTCACCGCGGCATTCCTTGGGGAAGGCCTTGATCAATTTGGGATCACCTTCATATCCACTGGTAGATTCGAGCATGGCTTCGAGAAAACGGCGCGGCGTTTCATGAGTGGAAGACGTGTTAACATCCATGCCAAGTGCAGTAAAAATCTCGGCCATGTATCCCTCAAAACGTTTTTGATCTTCAATTGTAATTTTGCGTTGGTTTAATTGCATCAGTTCATCAATTGATAAATCATCTACAGAAATTTCTGTCATGGTTATCTCTTTTCTGTGAAATTTGTTATTACCTTATAAATGATTATAGCCATAATTTGGAGAATATAAAGAGCAGTACAATGTTTGTACAATATATTTATAAAAGATCATTTTGCTGAAGAATGTCTTCGTTTAGCAGAATATCCATAGATGCACCATCCACAACCAGTTTTCCATGGTTTAAGATGATAACCCTATTAGTCAATTCAAGTGCCATAGTCAAGTCATGTGTGGCGAGGATCAAGGTTTGTGGCAATCTTTTCAACAACGCCATCAATTCTCTCCTGGCTTTTGGGTCCAAGCCTGCAGAAGGTTCATCCAACACAAGGTAATCTGGAGACATTGAAAGCACAGTCGCAATTGAAGCACGCTTCTTCTCGCCACCGCTCAAATGGAAGGGGTGTCTGTCTTCAAATCCGTCTAAATGAACCTCTGCTAACGCAGTCTTAACTTTATCTTCGACACTGAGGGCATCAAATCCCTGATAGGTCGGGCCGAAAGCCACATCCTCTCCAACGGTTAAGGAAAACAATTGATCATCAGGATTTTGAAAAACCATGCCCACCAGCGAGCGTATTTTTGATAAGTTCTGTTTATTAACCTCAAACCCATTAATACTCACCACCCCATCCCCCTGCAAAATTCCATTCAGATGCAGCAACAGGGTGGATTTTCCCGCGCCATTTGCCCCCACCAGAGCAACTTTTTCTCCAGGGTTGATGACAATATTTATCCGCTCAAGAGCTGCTCTGCCGTCTGGATAGTGATAATTCAGATCGATGATTTCAATCATTGCTTAAATCCTTACTGAGAGATTGTGGCAAAAACAAGAATCATCAAACAAAGGATGATTCCGCCTGCCATTATCCAATAATCGGTCTTGGTCAAAGAATTTGAAATCCGATACAAGGGTTCACCTGAATATCCCCTTACAGCCATCGCGGCATAGACTCTCTCGCTGCGCTCCAATGACCTTAACAACAAATTGCCAACCATTTTTCCTGTAACCCCTGCGCGCCATGCCAATGTTCCCTTATTTGATTGACCTGCACTGCGGCTGTCTCTCGCTCTTGATAGTGATTTGGCTTCGTCGATCATTAAAGATAAATACCGCCACATCAGAGACAAGATGGCAACCAATATTCTTGGAAGACCCAGTTTTCTGAAAGCAGATAACAGTTCTTCAAACCGCGTGGTGGAAGAAAGCAAGATAGCTGCCAATATTGACAACCATGATTTAACAGCAATACTGATAAATCTTTCAAAACCCGGCTGACTGATCAGCAGCTTAATCTGGTCAGAGATGATTAACTGCTGGTACGGTTCAGGCCCGGTAAATAAAAGCGGCAGGGCAGCCAAAACAAGAGGAAGGCTGAGAAGTGATCGAATCATAAGTAATTTTAAACTTAGCCAGGAGAGGATGATGCCTGACAAAATCAATGTCAAAAATAGTATATAAGCAGGCCAGGTGCCGATCGGCGACAAACTGACACACAGAATAAACACGAGGGTGAAGATGATCTTCACTCTCGTATTCAATAAATGTAAGGGGCTAATCTGATGTTTATTGATTTCGAGCAATTTTATCCGTCAATTATGAACTAATTTTCTTACTGGTTCGGGCTACACCTACGGCAAGCACAAAAACCACGACTGCGCCAATGATACCCGCGAGAATTGTAGCCACTGCCTCATTATTCAACCCAGGCATCACATAATCAGGGATTAAATTGTATATCGAATCTTGAGCAACTGACAAAAATCCTTGTTTTTCGGCTACCCATTCGAGTCCGTCAGGATGACTTGAAGCCAGAGGAGATAGAACGACAAGGGTCAATGTGATCAACCCGCCACCGATCAAGATTCCTTTATGAGTGGCTTTGTTCGCAGCGCCGATTTTTAGTAAATCTTTTCTTGCTGCATAAACAAAACTAACTGCACCCAAAGTGATCAACGCTTCACCAACGCCAATCAACGCGTGAATTGAAGCCATGGTAGGAACCGCGATATTTGCTGGTGATGTTCCTGACAATGCCAATTCAAGAGCGCAACCTAAAGAGGCAATAAAAATAGAGAACCAAGCGGCGACAACTGAACTTGAAAAAAGAGCTGCTTTTTCGTTGTTGATTATTTTGTTTATGAATGTTATAACGGCATAAGAAACAAACACACCCACAACAGCCATATTAAACAGATTCGCGCCGAGGGCGATCAATCCGCCATCTTGAAAAACAAGCGCTTGAATGGATACGACTGAAGTCATTACCAATATTGCAGCCCACGGTCCAAGCAGGATGGTGGCGAGTGCAGCCCCTAACAAATGACCAGAAGTTCCGCCGGTGACGCTGAAATTCAACATTTGGCCAGCAAAGATCGCTGCTGACAAAATCCCCATCAGCGGGATTTCTTTTTCTCCCAACTGTTTATTGGTTTTGCGCAAGGCGATGCCAATGACAATAACACTAACCACCCAAAGCACTATCGAAACAGGAATACTCATAAAACCATCTGGTATGTGCATAAACAATTTGCCTGACAACATATAGTTCCCTCCGAGTAATGAATGATGATACAATTTCGTAATAACAACATCATTATAATGCAAATCTTTGCAATTGCGATATTTTGAAATATGAGAAATTCATCTGCTGATCAACTCATCCTTGAAACCCTGGGAAAACAAAAATCCCACCTCACCTCGCATCAAATTTACGAGGCAGTTCATCTTCGCTTACCTGCACTCAACCCTTCTACAGTTTACCGGGCACTCGACAGGCTGGTGAATCAAGGTAAAGTGACGGTGTCAGATATGGGTTTGGGGGCTGCTGTTTTTGAATTGACTGGTGAAAAACCCCATCACCATTTGGTCTGTCAGGGTTGCGGCCATATCACTTTGATCGCGGATGATCAAATTGCTCCTCTAATTTCAAACCTGGAAAAAAACTACCACTATAAAATTAAAACCAACCATCTTGTGCTGTTTGGGTTTTGCGAAAAGTGCCAGGATACTGCTTAATTATTAAAATAAAATTAAAATTCACATGATTTTAATTCCAAAATAACAAGAAACTTGACATAATAAAAATGCCTTCGCAATCGGAATTTCCTTTTCCATATTATTGGTAGCCAAATTAATAGCACGATCATTTGACCTATTTGCTTATCAAGTGGTTGTAAGCATATGTTTTACATTGAGGGTCTCCTAAAAGCATTGATTCTCGCCTACACTAAATATCTAACTCATCGCATCAATCATCGTCGCAAAAGCCAGGAGATTTATGCAAACTTTTAATCACTTCAAAATTACAAGTAAAGTATTTATCACTTTTGGCGTCTTTCTGTTTGCTCTTCTGAGCGTCAGCGGTCTATCTATCACTTCAATCATTCAATCAACATCCGTTGCAAGCAATTCAGTTTTGGCAAACATTATCAGTAATAAAACGATTGCATTAATCCTGATCATAGATGTTTTGTCCATTGGGCTTGGTTTACTCTTTTCGATCATCACCGCTAATAGTATAGGCAAACCCTTGCGTCAAATATCGAACAGTATGGACAAACTGGCCTTTGGCGACCAAAACAGAAACAGTACAACCAGGATCACAGAAGCGATTACGGGTCGAAAAGATGAAATCGGCGCTATTGGCCGTGCGTTTTGCGGCATAAGCGATTACATGATCGGTGCCGTCGAGGTTGCCAACAAGTTATCAACAGGTGATTTAACCACGGAAGTAAAGCCTTATTCTGATAAAGATGAATTAGGAATTGCATTTAAAGAGATGACGGAATACTTGGGAACTTCAGTCAACACTATTGCAGAAAAAGCTGCCATCGTAAATTCATCTTCAATCCAACTTGCAACTGCTGCAAATGAGGCAGGTCTGGCAACTTCTCAGATCGCAACAACAATTCAACAGGTGGCACAAGGAACTTCTGAACAAAGCACCTCCATCAACAAAACCGTGTTTGCTGTTGAACAAATGAGCCGCGCAATTGAAGGCATTGCCTCTGGCGCACAAGAACAGGCAAGTGCGACTAATAGTGCAGCCGAGATTACTAACAAACTTAATAATGCCATTGATCAAGTATCAAGAAACGCTCAAAATGTGGTGCAACAAGCAAACATCGCCGCTTCTTCTGCCAGGTTGGGTTCAAAAAAAGTTCAAGATACTTTAAACGGGATGAAAGTAATTAAGCAAAGCGTGGATTTTTCTGCCCAAAAAATTCAATTAATGGGAACACAATCAAATCAAATTAATGATATTGTGGACACTATTGAAGATATTGCTTCACAAACCAATTTGCTTGCTTTGAATGCAGCTATTGAAGCCGCACGCGCCGGAGAAGCCGGAAAAGGTTTTGCCGTTGTTGCGGATGAAGTACGAAAATTGGCTGAACACACCTCGTCAGCCACAAAAGAAATCGGAACATTAATTACCTCCATTCAAAAAGTCGTAGCTGAATCTGTTACTGCAATGGATAAGGAAGTTCGAGAAGTTGAGAAAGGTGTCGAAATTGCAATTGAAGCTGGGGTAACCCTTGATGATATTTTAAAAGCAACAGAAGAAGTAAATCATCAGGCTGAAGAATCTGCGGCTGCTGCCAAAGTAATGACAGCTTCGGCAAATGAATTAGTTACCGCCGTAGATTCTGTCTCAGCCGTGGTCGAAGAAAATACTGCATCAACCGAACAAATGTCAGCCGGTTCGTCTGAGGTAATCCTTTCCATTGAAAACATTGCCTCGATCTCCCAAGAAAATTCCGCGGCAGTTGAAGAAGTATCAGCGTCAGCGATTGAAATGGCCAATCATGTTAACGATGTCAACACATCTGCTGCCGCTTTAGCAGAACTTGCCAATGATCTTCAAAAGATCGTTCTTCGTTTTAAATTACACTAAAGTGACAATAACCTGACAATCTGTCACTATCAAATATCACAAATAAGGTTTATTATCTAGAAATTGTGCATCAGTATGATATTGTTTAGTAGAGGGTTAGAATCTTATGATAGAAAGAAACGATTTATTAAACCTGCTTGAAAAGCAAAAAACGGCCGCTTTTAATATAAAGGGAGCGGCTGGTGAAATTAACATGATCGCCATTAACGCAGCAATCGAATCTGCTCACGCCGCTGCCGGTATCCGATCTATGATGGAAAAGGTATTGGATGGCATGATGACTACCGTTTGCCGGATGATTACCTTATTGCTTGATTCAGGCAGTTTTTCATTGGACCAAACCAAATTAGATAGCTTTGCCAGTTCAGTTGGTATCGACGAAATCTATATTACTGACGCAGATGGCGTAACTGTCGGTTCAAATTTGGCAGCAGCTTATGGTTGGCGGTTCCCGGATGACCCCAAGGCTCAGGCTTTTGTTTTTCGAAAACTGATTGAATCAAAAGACGGAGTCGTGACACAACCGATCAAATCTCGCGATCTGGACACGCAAATGTTTAAATTTGTTGGCGTTTCGCGCACAGATGAGCCAGGCATTGTTCAAATTGGATACCGAGCAGAAACCATCAACAAATATCAGGTAGAAATTGGGGCAGTCTTTGGCATTCTCGCCAGTGAAATCAAAAACCTGGGCGGACGAGTAACTAACGCTTCTAAAGCCATGCAAGACATGACCAACGAACTGGAAAAAGAGATAAAAAACAAATCTTAAAAATCTTCTGAACCCTTATCAGAAGATTTTGTTTATATACTAGCTTGGCCAGGCATTTTTGTAGTTGGCCAATATCAAATCACACATCTGATCAAATTTCAGATCGACAACTTGCCGGGCAAGTTCAGCCGTATGCCAGGCAATGATCTCTTTTGCGCCTTGCGAGAAAGGCACAGTACAGACAAACTCAGGCACAACCTGTTTGATCTTGCTATTGTCAAAAATAGCGCTGTGAGCCTTATCTCCCAACAGACTGGAGCCGATATTCTGATCATATACCGCAATCAACTCAGAGGGCACGTGAACCAACTGCGGCGTCACCCCTGCCGCTTCACCTAACAACAAATGAATTTGATTCCAGGTGAGCCATTCATCCGATGTAATGTGGAAGATCTCGCCCCTGGCGTGCGAGTTGCCCAACAACCCCACAAAGCCTTTGGCAAAATCCGTGTTGTGAGTTAGAGTCCAGATGGAAGTGCCGTCGCCGTGGACGATGACCGGCTTCCCCTTAAGCATTCGATCAATTACAGTATAGCCGCCTTCAATCGGCAGACTGGTGCGGTCATAAGTGTGAGAAGGGCGCACAATAGTGAATGGAAATTTATTTTTTCGATACTCCGCGACCAACAGTTCTTCGCAGGCAATCTTGTTGCGTGAGTATTCCCAAAACGGATTCTCAAGCGAGGTTGATTCTCGAATAGGCAGATTGGAGGCTGGTGTTTGGTAAGCAGAAGCTGAACTGATAAACACGAACTGTCCGGTTTTGCCGCTGAAAAAGTCAATATCTTTTTGAACATCCTGAGGGGTGTAGGCGATCCAATCTACCACTACATCAAACTCTTTGCCAGCCAAAGCCAAGCGCATGGAAGCCGGATCGTAGATATCCGCATTGATGATTCTGGCACCCTTCGCAGTCGGCCTGGATGATTTTCCGCGATTGAGCAGGGTCAGATCAATGCCTTTGTCAATTGCCCGTGTTGCGCAAGCCGTGCTGATGATGCCGGTGCCGCCGATAAATAAAACTTTCATGGCAAACTCTCCTATTGGAAAAGTGAATTAAATAAATTATGAGGGATGTTAATCAATGAATGGATTTACCACTTTTACACCATTGATGATTTGTCCCGCTTGAAAATCTTCTGAATAAAGAATTGTACATTCCGCCTTGATTGCACTGGCGAGTATTAGCGAATCGTAGAAACTATAATTTGTGGATATTTTAATTTCAAGAGCATCTTGATACAAATTAATATCCGGGTAAATCTCGCAAAGTGGATTTAATATTTTCTTCATGTACTCATTTAAATCCTGAGGTTTGAAAGCCGTTTCAATTTTTCGAGTTGCAACATTTAGAAACTCCTGCAATACCTGCCAGCTTATAACTCCCTTTCGAGAAATAACACCCTCATTTACCAAGGCCAATGAACGGTTTTTTTTGATCATTTCTAGGTTATCAACACTATATATCAAAATATTCGTGTCAAGGAAATATTTATCGTTCATTTAATTCTTCCCGCGTAAATTTCCTTCCGACTTTTACGTAGTCAAGCTGTTTCATAAACTCGTTCAGCTCTTCCAAACTCTGGGGAACATCCACATATTGGTCAAGCCAACGTCTGAATTCAGCATTTAATGTTGTATTATTCTGTTCAGCTCGTTGACGAGCTCTTTCGATAACAACTTCATTTGCACTTAAGGTTATATTTTTTAACATAGCCAGCTCCTCACACACTTTATGTAGTGTACACTATTTATAGTGTTGTTTCAAGCAATAAACAAAATCATTTTTTTATCCATTCTGCTATACTTGTCTCATGATTGAGATTACACATCAAATACACCTTGATGACGAAGAACTTCACTTTGACTTTATCCGTTCTGCCGGCCCAGGCGGACAGAACGTCAACAAGGTTGCCACAGCCTGCCAGTTGCGCTTCGATGTGCGTCAATCACTTTCACTGACGGAACCGGTCAAAGAACGCCTGATTAAGTTAGCTGGTTCTCGCATGACGGATGAAGGTGTTTTGGTACTCGAAGCCAAGCGCTACCGTACGCAGGAACAAAACCGCGCGGATGCACTTCTGCGTCTGACCACCTTGATCGAGAAAGTTACCATCGAGCCTAAAACAAGACGCGCCACCCGGCCCAGCCTGAGCGCCAAAGCACAACGCGTGGACTCCAAGAAAAAACGCGGCGAGACCAAACAGGCACGCCGCATTCACTCTTCCGATTTGGAATAATTTACGGTCTTACGTGATAATCACCCTGCACCACCCATTTGAAGGTGGTCAATTCGCGCAGCCCCATTGGTCCACGAGCATGCATGCGTTGAGTCGAGATGGCAATCTCTGCTCCCAGACCCATTTGTGAACCGTCGGTGAAGCGGGTGGAGGCGTTAACATACACCGCTGCAGAATCCACCATTTCTAAAAAGCGTTCGGCATTTACTTGACTATTGGTTAAGATACCATCTGAGTGGGCGGTGGAATGCCTGGCAATATGCTCGATCGCTTCATCCATGTCGTTTACCACTTTTAACCCAAGCACCAATGAAAGCCATTCGGTATCAAAATCCTCATTGCTGGCCGGTTTGACGTTTTCTTCGCTTTTGAGCAGCGCAAATGCCGCATCCTCAGCGCGGAAGGTCACGCCGTCGGCGCTCAGGCGTTTGACCAGACGCGGCAGCAAATCCGCAGCCACGCTGTGATGCACCAGGGCGGTATCCAGTGAATTGCACACGGATGGACGTTGAATCTTGGCGTTGCGGATGACTTCAATGGATTTATCGAGGTCAGCGCTTTCATCTACAAACAGGTGGCAGATGCCAATCCCGCCGGTAATCACCGGTATGCGGCTGTTTTGGCGGCAGAAGTCGTGCAATCCCGCCCCACCGCGAGGAATGATCATATCCACGTAATGATCCATTTGGAGCAGTTCAAGAACCAGCCCGCGGTCGGTATCCGCCACAAGCTGAATGGCTTCAGCAGGAATCCCGGACCCCTGCAAACCGCGCTGGATGGCACCGATAAATGCAATATTAGAGCGCAATGTTTCTTTGCCGCCGCGCATGATCACGCAGTTGCCTGATTTCAAAGCCAGCCCGGCTACATCCACCGTCACGTTGGGACGGGATTCATAGATGACCCCCAGCACGCCCATGGGTACACGCTGTTTGCGCATCTTCAACCCATTGGTCATGAGTTGTTCATCAAAATGCTCCCCCACCGGATCAGGCAAGTTGATCACACTGCGCAGGTCTGACACGATGGTTTGCATGCGTTTGTCGTTGAGCAGCAGACGGTCAAGCATGGCTTCACTCAACCCCGCGCTGCACGCCTCGGCGTGATCAGCAGCATTGGCAGCCAGGATTTCAGGGGTTTCTTTTTCAATCTGGTTGGCGATCTTTTCAAGTGCGGCGTTCTTTTGCGCCGTGCTCACATGAGCCAGTTTGCGTGAAGCGGCTTTGGCTTGTTGACCAAGCATCAGCATTGAATTGGAAAGTGTATTTGTCATAAGAGCACCATATGATCGCGGTGAATAACTTCATCACCGAAGGTGAACCCCAGCACGGATTCAATTTCAGTAGATTGTTTGCCGCATATTTTTTGCAGATCAGCGGTGCCGTAATTGGTCAAGCCCACTGCCACCGACTTCTTATCCGCGGTGACCACCTTGACCGCGTCGCCGCGTTCAAAGCTGCCCTTTAGTTGAGTCACGCCGGCCGGCAGCAGCGACCCTCCGCGTGAAAGCGCCTGTACAGCACCGGCATCAATCACAACCTCACACTTGGTATGGCTGCCTGAAAGGATGCGCCTTTTGCGCCCTTCCAACTTATTGACCACCGGCAGCAGTTTGGTGCCTGAAATCTCTCCGCTTGTCAGCCGCATCAAGATATTCTCTACAGAACCGCGTGCAATAATTACTTCGGTGCCGCCGTGGCGCGCCAGGTCAGCTGCCTGAAGCTTGGTTGTCATTCCGCCAATACCCAAACCACTGTCACTGCCCCCGGCGGACTGCCACAATTCATTTGAAAAAGGCTCGGGACCAACTTCGGTGATCAGTTTTGCGTTCTTATTCGAGCGCGGATCTGATGTGTAGAGTCCATCCTGGTCGGTGAGCAAAATTAAAAGGTCCGCTTCGATCAGGTTGGCGACTTGCGCCGAGAGGTTATCGTTATCGCCGATACGGATCTCTTCCGTAGCGATGGTGTCATTTTCATTCACAATGGGGATGATGCCCTGATCGAGCAAAGCCTCAAGTGTGGCGCGCGCATTAAGGTAACCATGACGGTCAGCCAGGTCCGCACGGGTGAGCAGCACTTGAGCCACATGCACCTTGTAAATTCCAAAGTACTGTTCATACATGGCCATCAGACGCGGCTGACCCACCGCCGCCAGCATTTGTTTGGCAGGCACCCCCTTGGGCAGGGTTGGGTACCCCAGTTCTTCACGCCCGGCAGCCATGGCGCCGGAGGACACCAGCACCACCTGGTATTTTTGGGCATGCAATGCAGCGCACTGGCGGGCAAGATCCACCATCTGGGCAGGGTTCAATTTTTTGCTGCCCGCGGTTAAAGTGGATGTGCCAATTTTGATGACAATACGCTGTTGGGATGCCATTTTTCTGCCTCAATCGTAAATATTGAAAGATTGTAGCATAAAAAGAAATCAATGATTTGCTATTTGGAAAGCTGTTTAGGGAGATGCTGTTTCAACCACTGAATTCTTTTTGGGTTGTCTAACAATCAGCAGCACCGCTGCGAGGATGAGCACGCCGCCAGCAAGCATCAAAGGTTGAACTTGCTCTCCCAGCAGCATGGCTGCCAAAACCACCGTCACCACTGGTTCCAACGTGGAAAGTAGAGAAGCGTCGGTAGCACCGATGATTTTTAATCCTCCAAGGAAGGTCGCCACTGGCACCAGCGTGGCGATCACGGCGATGCCGCTGATTGCCAGCCAGCCGTTTTGAGTAGCCGGCCAATGCGGTCCGCGGATGGCGGTCAAGACGCCAAACACAAGCGCCGCCGAGGATTGCACCGCAGACACCTTTTGCATCACACCTGTGCCAACCAAAATGTAAACAGCATAGATCGCTGCAGCAGAAATGGCCAACACTATACCGGGGAGCTGACCACCCTGCGGATTTGCGGTCAATGCCGCTCCTACGGTGGCCAGTACCAGCGCTAAAACGGTGCGCGAGGTCAGTTTGACCTTCTGAAAGATCACCGTCAAGATGGTCACAAATACCGGGTAAAGATAAAGCAGCAAGGCTACCAACCCGGTGGAAGCATAATTGATAGCGCTCATAAAACAGAAAGACTGCCCCACATAGCCCAGACCGCCCATGCCTGCCAATTGCAACAGGGTGCGTCCGCGGGGCAGCGGCTCTTTGCGGATCGCCAGCCAGGTAAACATAAGGATGGCAGCAATAGTGAAACGCAAAAACAGCATAGTGGTCACATCCAGACCATCTGCATATGCATAACGTCCGATGATGGCCAGGGTGCCAAATGAGGCAGCCGAAACAACAATGAGGAAAACTCCCAATACGCGATTCATGGGGAGTATTGTATCAAGAGAAACTCTAATATTTGGCTAATTAATCACTTTATAGAGTGTCACTTCTGAATTGCTAAAGACCGGCGAGATGTTCTTCTCTGGTGTAAAATCAGGCGCTATGCGTTCTTCATATGGACCGTAAACCACCCACATCACCCCGCTGGTTGCCAAAACCGCATCTGGCAGGTTGGACTGATACCATGCGGCGACTTGTTTGAGTTTGTCTGAGTAATGGATGGTCTCCATCTCGTGACCCGCAAAGACCCTCAGCCCGCTTTTTTGAGCGACAAGTTGGCTGGTGCTCTCGCCAGCCAACACAAAATCAGAAAGGTCGGCGTTTTCAGACAGCCACTCGAAGGCCGGGTTCAAACTGGCAGGGTAAAAGCTGGCGTCAGGCAGGGTTTTGAGCACCTGAATGTTGCCGTAAACTAAATAGATTGAAGAGATTGAAACCAGTAAAACAGTAGTCAGTAGGATGGCTGGTTTTCGGCGCAGCGTTTTTTCACCCAGCCAATCAATGAGTTTATCCAGTCCGTAGAGGCCAATGACCGCCAGAGGGATGGTAATCGCCAGCAAAAAGCGCCGCTGGATCAGTGTGGGCAGATAGGCCAGAATGAAAGCGCTCAAGAGCCATCCCACCAGGCCGATGAACTCGGGCTTACGTTCTCTAATGGCCAAAATCACACCGATCACCACCATGGGCCAGAAGAGGCCAAAACCCATCAGGTAATGCAGCAGTGACGGAGACAGGGTGATGTTCTGAGCCGTGTACTGGCTCCAGATCGGATCGCGGCTGAGGATGGCAAGGTTATAGGCCAACAGAGGAACCTGCGTCATCGCGACCAAACCAACAGCAAATACCAAATTTTTCCAACCGCTGCGGTCTTTCAGGTAGGTCGAAAGCGCGGCAAATAAGATGGCGGCATCCACCACCACGAAGGCAATCGGGTTAACCATTTGGGTAAGCACCCCCGCTGCACAGACCAGTAATACATATCGCCACTGCCGCGACTCAAGGAATTTCAAGAAACCCAACAACCCCAAGGACATCAGGGCAATGGTGCACGAAAAATGCGGAAACAGCGAAAGGCTGAAGAACACATAAGCATCAATCAGCCAAAAGTCCACCGGGGTGATGGGGCCGAACTGCCAGCCCGCCAATAATTGGAGCCAACCCAGACCTGACCCAAAGACCGCCAGCAGAAATGCCGCCCAAATTAATAATTTTTTCTTGAAATAATGCCTACACAATCCGTAAATAGAGAATAACGCCAGGTAACCAAAGATCCAGCGGAATAGACTGTAAGTAGATTCGGGGTCGAGCCCAAGAACGCGGCTGACATGCCCCAGCGTAAGGTAAAACATGCGCATGGAGACTGCCTTGTGCTCCTCGGTGGTGAAGCGCATCTGATAGGTCCACTCGCCCTGCATGCCGGCCTGCATCATGGCAATATCCACGGCGTAATCCTGATTATCAAAATACTGCCCCCTGAAAGAGACCTGCTCACTCTGCAGCGAACGCCCCATCCAGTTCGGCAGGGAGGATGCCGCCATGATGGCCGTTGAGACAAGCAGAAGGATCAGGAGTTCAAGCTGTCTTTTTTTCATTATGGCTTTCGCTCGTATTGGTAGAGCAGTACGTTTCCATAACTGATGTATGAATTCAGGGTGTAATTTTCGTCTAAATAGCGAAGGTGTGCATGGGTGGCATAGCCCGCCGCAACATACTCCGCCACGGATTCTGCATAAATCACAAACCAGATTCTTTGGGCGCCACTGACAGCGGATTGAATATCGGGCGAATCGCTGACGCCTAAAATCTTGCGCGTGGCTTTCGAGAGTGTATCTGTTGCGCCGCCGGGGTCGTCGCCGATAAAGGTCATCGGCAAGCCAGGATCATAATAGAAGAAGGGCAGGTAGGTTAGTTTGTTGGAATGCACCACCAAATCGCCCGGCTTAATCTCGTTGGAAATGGCTGCCTCGACTTTTTTCAGCGGATCGTAGCCATAACCGTTATTGATGGCCAATTGACTTAGCCCAAGACCAACACCAGCTATCACTAAAACCGCCATCGTCCATTGAATCACTTTTGGCATGGCGGTCTTCAACAGTACCCAGACAAGCCAGATGCAGAAGACAGCCTGCGAAGCCAGCAAGGCGCGATCTACATAAACCGGTGTCCATTGCGAAAAGAGCCACAAGAAAAGCGGTGGTGCGAAAGACAGCCAGGCCAGCCATAAGCCTATTTTGTATCCTTCTGTTTTTTGCCTCGCCATGCGTATGGTTTGCATTACGGCCAGGGCAGTGCTCAAAAACGCTATCAGCAGCGCTGGCAGCATCCATTTGTCAGGCAGCGGCAGGTTGGTGGTGTAGCGCAGCAGCAGGTTGATCAAAACCGCCAGCGTCGGACGTTCGATCCAGTAGTGATGTTGAATTTTTGCAAACTGGGACGGCAGATGGATCAGCCAGGGAATGTAGAGCAGCACCGCACCCAGGCCAGCAAAGAGGGTTTGTTTGAGCAACTTTCCATCCCATTTAAAAAGGCCGGTCAGCGCGAGCGGAACCAGATAGAAAGCGGCCAGGTTTTGGGTGTATTGCGCCAGCGCCGCGGAAAGCGCAAAGAGCCCCCACCACGGCCAGGAGCGGGTGCGTGTACCCTTTATGAAGGCATAAGTTGCCAGAGTGAGAAAGAAGGTCAGCAGCGCGTACATGCGGATCTCGGTGGCAAACTGTACCTGGAATGGAGAGACCGCCACTAAAAAGCTTGCCAGCAGCGCGGAAGACGCTCCCAGCAATTCTTTAGTCAGTAGAAAGATGTTGACGAGAATGCCAATTCCCAAAAGCAGCGAGAGCAATCTGGCAGCCAGAATGGATCGCCCGAACAGGTGAATCCAGCCATCCAGCAGAAAGTAGTAGGTCGGCGGGTGAATGTCTGCGGTGACAGACGGTTCATCCATGGTCAGGGTGCCCGCAAGGATGGCTTGCGGCCCTTGCTCTGAGATCAAGATCGAGAACGCCTCGTCATACCAGAAACTGCGGTTAAGCATGGCACTGCATCTGAGCAGGATGGCCAGCAGGATGATGAACATAAAAATCAGGGTAAAACGCTTCTTAGTTAATTGCATGGTCTTAATTATAGGTGCAAAAAGAATGCCGGATGTAAAAATCCCTTTATTTCTTTATAAGGCTTGCTATAATGCTTGATATGAGACAAACGGTTTTCTCACAGGATGAACTTTATCGCTACTCGCGCCATTTGATGGTGCCCGAGATAGGCCTGCAAGGTCAGGCGAAACTGAAGGCGGCATCCGTGCTGATTGTGGGCGCAGGCGGGCTCGGTTCGCCAGTTGCCCTCTATCTGGCCGCGGCGGGGGTGGGGCGCATCGGCATCGCGGATGATGACGTGGTGGATTCCTCCAATTTACAGCGCCAGGTGCTGCACGGCAGCAGCCAGATTGGCTGCCCCAAAGTTGAATCTGCGCGCGAACGCATGCTTGACCTCAACCCATACATCCAGGTGGAAGCTTATCTTGAATCGTTCGACCAGAAAAATGCCGAGCACATTGCCGAAGGCTACGACCTGCTGCTGGATTGCACCGACAATTTCGCCACCCGCTACCTGATCAACGACCTGTGTGTCTTAACTCACCGACCGGTGATCTACGGCGCGGTCTATCGCTTTGAAGGTCAGGTCAGTGTTTTTGACGCCAGCAAAGGTGCCTGCTACCGCTGTCTCTTCCCTGAACCGCCGCCTGAAGGCGCGGCACCGGCCTGTGGCGAAGCGGGTGTTTTCAGCATCACCCCGGGCATTATCGGCACATTGCAAGCCGTAGAGGCTCTCAAACTGATCCTGGGAACGGGTGAGCTGCTGACCAATAAACTGCTGATGGTGGATGCGCTTGCCATGAGCTTCAGAACCATCAACTTGAGAAAGAATCCGCAATGCCCGCTGTGCGGTGTTTCACCGCAGATCAAGGCGTTGATCGACTACCCTACCTTCTGCGCCGTGACCCTGGCCAAACCATTGACGGCAAGCGAGATGATCTCGTCCCGCGATTTGGCACAAGCGATGAGCACTTCACAACCTCCGCTGCTGCTGGACGTCCGTTCAGAGGTCGAATTACAAATCTCCGCGCTGCCAAACGCCTTACACATCCCTGCCGAGCAACTGATGGAGCGACTCGATGAACTGGATCGGGAAAGCGCGCTCGTGGTTTTCTGCCGCAACGGCACCCGCTCAAGAAGAGCCCTCCACCAACTGAAAGCAGCGGGGTTCACGCAGGTGCAAAACCTGACCGGGGGGATCAATGCCTGGGGTAGAGAAGTAGACCCAACCGTGTTTGAGTATTAATCTTCCAAAAAAATCGGTCTTCGCAACTCTTGTTCCTAATTAGTGTTTGAAACTTACACGCAATTATTTCTGTTATGCATTGAGAGGCATTCTGCCATGCAACCTGTGATTAAGGAAGTCAAGACCCTTAAGGAACTGCGCACGTTTATTCGCTACCCAAAAGAGCTTTACAAAGACAATTTGTATTATGTGCCCACCCTGTTCATGGATGACTACGAGACCCTGCGTTGGGATAAAAACCCTGCCTTTGACCACTGCGAGGCAAAATACTGGCTGGCTTATCAAGACGGCAAACTGGTCGGACGTGTAGCCGGCATTATCAATAAACGTTATCAAGAGCACTGGGGTGTCAATTATGGCCGCTTTAGCTGGATCGATTTCATTGACGACCCAGATGTCTCGAAAGCGCTGCTGCATACGGTGGAAGCCTGGGTGAAAAGCTTTAATGTAGAAGCGCTTCACGGCCCGCTGGGATTCACCGATATGGATCGCGAGGCTATGCTGGTGGAAGGGTTTGACCAGTTGGGCACCATGGTGGGATTTTACAACTATCCCTATTACCGCGAACACCTTGAACGGTTGGGTTACGTCAAAGCCATTGATTGGGTGGAGTACGAGATCACTGTCCCCAAGGAACCGGTCGAAGCCATTTCAAGAGTAGCAGATGCCGCCAAACAGCGCAGCAACCTGCATATTCTGAAGGTAAAAAAGAAGAAAGACATTCTCAAATATGCGCCGCAGATGTTTGCGGTTTTTAACGAAGCCTACAAGCATCTCTACGGCGTGGTGCCGCTGACTGAGAAACAGGTCACCCTGGCGATCAAACAGTACTTTGGCATGATCGTGCCGGAATTCGCGCCCTTTGTGATCAATGACAAAGATGAATTGGTGGGCTTCGGCATCACCATGCCCTCCTTCTCACGTGCATTGCAGAAATCCGGCGGGGAGCTCTTTCCGTTTGGCTTCATCCATCTGCTGAGGGCGATGAAAAAGAATGACCGCGCGGACCTCTATCTGATCGGCGTCAAAGAAGAGTATCGGGGCAAGGGCGTCAATGCCATTATGATGGATCACATCATCAAGGTATTTCAGCGCAATGGCATCACCAAGGTGGAATCCAACCCTGAGCTGGAGACCAACAGCCTCGTGCAAACCCAGTGGAAATATTTTGAGAAGCGCCAACACAAACGCCGCCGGGTGTTTATCAAGTCGATGCTCGAGGGATAAAAATTCAATGCGCTTGACAGGGAGAGCGCATGAATTATAATAGTGCTCACGTTCCTCGTTAGCTCAATTGGCAGAGCGGGCGGCTGTTAACTGCTAGGTTCGAAGTTCGAGTCTTCGACGAGGAGCCTAAAACATAAACTGGCCTTAAGGCCAGTTTATGTTTTAAACTTACCTTGCTCCGAGTCACTCCCGAAGCGTAGAGGAGGGAGCAGAGGAGCCATACCCCGAGGTGAATTTCCGAAGGGGGTCGATGAGGGTTCGTTAGCGAGGGGTTAAGGATTGACGCGTCTCGGATTCTTTTTGTGTGTCTGTGTATTGGTGGGTGTTACCAAAAGTTCAAAAGTGGACACGTTTAAAGATGAAAAGTGGACACTCTGGTAAGAAAGCGAATTAACGATCAAAAGTGGACTCCACGGAATTTTGAGGATGGCATTGTAAACGAATAAACCATCTTG
>CAKMKJ010000082.1 GCA_927443345.1 uncultured Anaerolineaceae bacterium
CAGGAGTGGGTAAAATACGGCCGCATCGGACAGGTGAAATTGATCACCGCCAACTTTAGCTACCGTACGGCATATGACCCTTATAACAGAATCTTTAACAAAGAAACCGACGGCGGCAGTTTGTTTGATGTAGGTATTTACCCCATTGATTTTGCCATTGGCATTGCGGGAGGTTATCCCCAGAGTGTGACCGGGTCGGCTCAGTTCGCCCCAAATGGTGTGGATGAAGCGGCTGCCTTTTCGATGAAGTTTGAAAACGGTGAGTTGGCCAATTTGGCTTGCGGATTCAACGTCCGTGCCATGGAAGAAGCCTATATCTACGGCACCCAGGGGCGTATCATCTTGGAAAACTGTTATGGCCCCCAAACCTGCACTCTTTGTGACGAAAATGGAAAAACCATCGAAAAATTCAAGAAACCTGTACCCGATGGGTTTGAACATCAGATTCGTCATTGCGCAGACCTGCTCCGTGCCGGCAAAATTGAAAGCGACTTGATCCCCTGGGAAGACACTATCGCCAGCGCCGCTATTTTTGACGCCTTGAACCAGCAGTGGGGCATAAACCAATAGAATTTCCGCTGATTAACGGGAGGAAAAATGACCCTGGATTATAAAGTTAACGGAAACCCACTTTCCTGGCTCCTTGAAATTGAAAACCCTGAGGTACGCTACCTGGCTCTACGCGATCTCGAGCAACTACCATACGAAAACCCGGAGCTAAAAGCGATGCGTCAAGCAGCCCACCAACAAGGGCCGATTGCTCACATACTCGAAAAAATGGACCCCGAAGGTTATTGGCAGAAACCCGGCCCTGGCTACGGACCCAAGTACAAATCTACCGTTTGGTCGCTAATGCTGCTTGCACAATTAGGCGCTGACATCCGCGAGGATGAACGCATTGGCACAGCCTGCACTTATCTGTTAGACAACGCCCTCGCTTCAGGCGGACAATTCGCCTATAACCAGGAACCTTCGGGTGCCATCGACTGCCTGCAAGGCAACCTGTGCTGGACACTTCTGAAGCTCGGCTGTGAAGATCCGCGCATCCAGTCTGCTTATGATTGGATGGCGCGTTCAGTGACCGGTGACGGCATCGCACCAAATACAGATCGCAAAGCGCCAATCCGCTATTATGCTTACAAGTGTGGCCCAAACTTCGCCTGTGGTGCAAACAACAAAATGCCCTGCGCCTGGGGTGCAACCAAAGTCATGCTGGCCTTTGGTATCTTGCCAAAAGAGAAACACACACCCATGATTGAGAAAGCCATTCGAATGGGGTTGGACTTTTTCCTAAATACTGATTTGGCCAAAGCAGAATTTCCAAACGGCTTGAATGACCATCCCAGCCGCAACTGGTGGAAATTTGGCTTTCCGGTTTTCTATGTCACCGACCTTTTACAAACTATTGAGGCTCTCGTATCTTTAGGTGCGGGCAAAGATCCACGCCTTGAGAGCGCGCTTGAAATTACTCTCAATAAACAGGATTATTTAGGCCGTTGGCCTTTGGAATATGATTATGCAGGCAAAACCTGGAGAAGTTACGGCAAACCTAATGAGCCCAACAAATGGGTCACCCTGAGAGCGTTAAGAGTCCTTAAATCCATTTAATGTCTATTGTGAATGTTTGCCACCACTCATTTTACTCAATGAGAATCTTCTCATTTACTCGAATTGCCCTCTTTATACGATATAATATTGGGTCTTTAAAATCTAATAGAGAGTTGGTAATTGTTTGTGAATACGAATAATGTTTCAAAAGAAATGGTAAAACCAATGCGAATTAACCGGCTGGTGTCGGTAATTTTGAATGGTGTCATGTTGGAAAAATTAGCTGTGGAATACGCTCACGATGTTGAAGCAATGGCTGATAGTTTGATGAATAACCTCGCTGGTACTGTTCAGCGAAACATCCTCACCCACGAAGTTGCTCACGTGGATCAGAACTTGAAAATGGAAATTGGCCGCCGCATCAATTTGCCGCAAGCCGCATAAGGTTTTCTGATGAGCTGACAAGCACCCTCCTTTTTAGGTGGGTGCTTTTTTTTATGAACCAGAACAATTCATGCTTGAATCCAACTAATAGCTGTGATATAAAATAAGATAATTACTATATTATTAGACTATTTTGTTCAATTATAATAATCTGAACCCAATATGAAAGGATAAAATAATGCCCAAAATCATCCCCAAAATCATCCCCTGTTTATGGTTTGCAGGTCAGGCTGAAGAAGCAGCCAACCTGTATATTTCACTCTTCAAAAACTCTAAGATACTGTCAACTGCACTCTATCCCGAGAACGCCCCAGGCCAGGCAGGTACTATCATGACGGTCAACTTTGAAATCGAAGGTCAGGA
Source organism: uncultured Anaerolineaceae bacterium (assembly GCA_927443345.1). Lineage (GTDB taxonomy): Bacteria > Chloroflexota > Anaerolineae > Anaerolineales > Anaerolineaceae > UBA6107. Next base: position 2,356 of record CAKMKJ010000082.1, read on the forward strand.
ATTCATTGCCCTTAATGGCGGACCGTTGTTTCAATTCAACGAATCCATTTCCTTTGCAATGACCTGCGAAGATCAAACAGAATTGGACAGGTTATGGTATGGCCTCACCGCCAACGGCGGAGAAGAAGTGCAGTGCGGTTGGCTGAAAGACAAGTTTGGCGTCTCATGGCAAATCACACCCAAAATTCTCGAAGAACTCTTGAGCGACCCGGATAAAGAAAAAACCGACCGCGTTTTCCAGGCATTATTACATATGGTAAAACTCGATATTGAGGGATTGAAAAAAGCCTACTCAGGTGTATAAATATCGGTGAGGAGACCTCACCGATGGAAACTACCATTCATAAACTTAAGGGCGCCAACTTGGATATCGACCTGGCTACCCCTGCCGCTGATATCTCCTGGCAGCAAGACGCCTGCCCGTGGAATCAAGCCGAATCAACGAACATTCACCGGTGCGCAGTTAAGAATGTGTCTCTCTGTCCGCACTTTCGCGGTGTGGAAAATTTGGATACGCTGCTTTGCAGCTTTCCGATCTCAACACAGAAAACCAATAAAGATGCTTGATAATTCTCCTAAACCAGTGGTTGAATTATCGGCTGGTTTTCCATTGTCAGGCAAAACCAATCATCGCCTTAGCCAAACGCCTGCCTATTACTCATGAGAAAAAAAAGATGTTTGCTTGAATTTAGAAAACTTGTTAGGCCCAGCCATTTATTATGGTTGGCGCGACGATGCTTTTGATTAATCAACAAAAAGAATTACTAATGATGATGAAGGTCACATGGTATCTGCTGTTTTCTTGTAAACATTCATGAATGTATGAAACTCAATTTAGTTGAGATAGTGCAAACAAGTTCATTAATCTCAATGAAGTCCCTGATGAAGCCAGCCTACCTATTAAACCTGACAAGCGTGACTTGTCAACAAATACATGAAGTAAAAAATATAGAAGATTTTGAAACACTCCCGTTTTCGCTGGATACCCGAAGAAATCGAGCTTCACCCTTGAACTAGGGTTTAAACGTGATCACCACCTCTCTCAACGCTGAAAACGCCTGAACTTGCTGCAAATAAAACGAACGCAATGGCATTTTCACAAAAATAATTGTGGATTAATTTATAATTCCATAAATCAAACCAAAAATGTATTTACCAGGAAAACCTAATGCCAACTGCCGCTCCCTCCCAAACTAATAATCACCGCCTCATCATCTTCGCGTGGATCATTGTTGCATTGATTAGCGCTCTGCCAGACATCGCCTTCTCTGAAATCACCGGCTCAGTGCCTGCATGGATGCTGGCTGCTAAACTCATTCTTTTGGGTATTCTGGCTGTGGCTTCTTACTTTTATAAACCCATCAAACTATTGCATAATTTTTTCCTGATCATGATTGCATTTTTTGGCCTGCTGGAACTGAGTTCGCGGATTAACTTCACTATCCCCTTTCTGCAAAATTTATTCGGCGCCAATGTATTTGACCAACGCATGCAAGCTGAGCAAACCGGAAAACTTGCCGTCTCGGTCTTCATGATCTTAATTTTGTTTGTGTTGGGTTATAAACGTAAAGACATCTTTTTAACTCGCGGCAATCTCAAGGCGCTTATTACACCCGTTAAGCTGTTGGGGTTTCCAAAACCTGAACCCTGGACGAAATTTGGTCTGCTCTGGTCGGTTTGTATCGCCGCTGGGTTGGGGGTTGCGCTTTACCTTGGCATGAAACCCTCAAGCAGCATGTTTGTTAATATGCTACCCTTTCTACCTTCCATCATTTTTTATGCCGCATTAAATGCGTTTAATGAAGAAATGATCTTTAGAGCACCCATGCTGGCCACGCTTGAACCAGTAGCCGGCAGCCTGAATGCCCTATGGATGGCGGCTTCATTTTTTGGCATTTCGCATTACTTTGGTGTTCCCAGCGGAATACCCGGTGCCATTGCATCCGTTTTTATGGGATGGATCTTGAGCAAAGCCATGCTTGAAACCCGAGGGCTCTTCTGGTCATGGTGGATTCACCTTCTCAGCGACATTGTCATCTTCTCTTTCCTCACCATGGGATTGATAAAATAACAAAAATCCGGCCTGAACCAGAAAACTGTAAGGTTTGATTGACCATCGTCTCCATGCTGCACTTGGCCGAAGGCACCCAATATTGCATGGTCGGAGAAAGCGCCTCAGATTATCCCAACACGCAGCCCGTCCAACCCGGGCTCGAAGACGGTTACGTCTGGTTGATGAAAAATGCAGGTCATTTCATAGACACGCAGTAAACAAAACTGGATGATTTGATTTTTTTACATCATCCTTTTTTGTACTATTCTTGACCTCAATACCAATCGTGGAAAATTATCAATAATTCGGTTTTTGAGTAAATATTGCCGCATATCAGATTAGGTTCATTTCTATTAATTTCGCTGTGAATAATTCATAAAAAATCCCGAAACACGCTACTAACCTTATACATTCTAATGCGCTGATTGTTGTAATTTGTTACTATTAAAATATGATAAAAATGAATTAATTTGGGAGAAACATGAAGAACACAAAACATCTCAACTTTAATGCCTCTGCCCCTGATTTGAAACTGCTTGACACCAATAAACAGGAAGTCCAACTATCGTCCCTTTGGGCAAAACAACCCCTGGTATTGGCTTTTACCAGACATTTCGGCTGCACCCAATGTAAAGAGATGCTTGCTGAATTGGTGTCAGCTCATGACAGCATCAAAGCTGCCGGTTTATCAATTGTAGTCATTACCCAGGGTACCCCAGAAACTACCACTTTGTTTGCCAAACAATTCGCACCTGGATTGCTTTGTTTGGCTGACCCTGAGCGAAAAGCCTATACCGCATATGGATTGGAACGCGGTACGCTGAGGCAAACTTTTCTAAACTTGAAGGTGTTGTCTGCGGTCAGGGACTCACAAAAAAAAGGGTATAAGGTTGAAGGTCCGCCAGAAGGCCAGGATGCCATGCTCATGTCTGGCACCTTTATTATCGGCACGAATGGCAAAATTCTACTCCCGTACTATTACGATAATATTGCCGACCATCCTTCTTTGGAATTATTTTTGAACGGAGTCCTCTCTACTGATTGGACGAAATCATTCGATGAACCCATTGGTCGTGGCGTCAAGTAATCTATAAATGTTTGGAGATCTGATATGAAAAAATTACCTGTATTCTTAATTCTTCTAGTGGTCTTTGCACTATTCCTGACCTCTTGTGCAGCAAAACCTGAACAAGGCACTGCACCTGCCTCTGTGAATGTTCAGAATCAATCTTTAATCGCTGAAGGCAGCCTGCAGCCAATCAACTCATTGGCACACTCCTTCTCAGTCTCTGGTCAGGTGGCAGAGGTTCTGGTGAAGAACGGTGATGTGGTCAAAAGCGGACAGGTGTTGGTTCGTCTTAACACTTCTGCTGCCGCCGAGCTTGCCCTTGAAAACGCCCAGGCTGAAGCCTTGGCCGCTCAACAAGCTTACGACCAGCTTCTGAATTCAAAAGACTTAACCCTTGCGCAGGCTCAATTGAACCTGGCAAATGCACAAAAAGACTATGACAAAATCCGTTGGAACAAAATCTCTGAAAATCAAGCGCGGCAAACCAACCCTGACGTGATTAATGCTGCCCGTGCAGCCGTAACGATTGCGGAAGATATCGTAAAAAACGCGGAAGAAAAATATAATGACTTCAGCGAAACGCCTGACTCTGATCCCCTAAAAGCAGCAGCTCTCAGCAGTCTATCAAACGCCAGGTTGAATCTTACACAAGCCAAACTCAACTTGAATAACTTTATCAACCCGCCCAATACACAGGATTTATCCATTTCAAATGCTGAAGTTGCAGTCGCCAAAGCCAAATTTGAAGATGCACAGCGCCAGTTGGAAAAACTACAAAACGATTCTGATTCCAACGAATTGCAGATGGCAAAAGCAAGGCTGGATTCTGCACTTTCTGCGGTTGCAAACGCCCAAAGTCAAATCGATGCATTGACCCTGACTGCAAATATTGCTGGCACCATCGTCGATCTTACCTTGCAGCCTGGTCAAAAAGTGACCGCAGGTGAACTAGCGGTGGTGGTGGCAGACTATTCAAATTGGATTGTTAAAACTGACAACCTCACCGAAACCGAAGTAACTTCCATCACCACCGGACAAAAGGCAAACGTGATCCTTGACGCACTTCCTGAAAAATCGCTTCAAGGCGAAGTTACCTACATTAACTCATTGTTTGAAGAAAAACGCGGTGATATCACCTACACCGTAACCATCCTGCTGACTCAAACCGATCCACTGATGCGTTGGGGTATGACTGCTGCTGTTGAGTTCCTCAAGTAGAAAGGGCTGAGAAAACGCAATGAAACAAATCGTTGAAATTTCTGGTTTTTTGGCCCTTAAAGAAATATGGCGCAACCGCAGCCGCTTTCTGCTGGTGAGCCTGGTCATCGCCCTGATTACGTTATTGGTGCTGTTTATCGCTGCTTTGGGTGAAGGTCTTGGCAACGGCAATAAAGAATATATCGCCAAGTTGGATGCTGAATTGATTGCCTACCAATCCAAGTCAGATTTCTTGATCGCGGCCAGCCGATTGAGTAAAGACCGTTTGGCGGCCATCCGCCGAGTGGAAGGGGTGGCCGATGTTGGCATGCTTGGTACAGCCAACGCGACCTTGATTCTGCCAGGTGATGTTGAACCTCTCAAAGTTGCACTGCTTGGCGTTCAACCCGGACACACCGGTGAACCTGCCGTAGTTCAAGGGCAGCAGCTTGGCACAGATCTGTCTGATGAAGTGATTATTGATAAAAATACAGCCCTGCGCAGCGACTTGAAAATCGGAGATGATCTGACCCTCCGTGTTACACAGGGAACTCAAGATGAATTTTACACATTGCGCATCGTTGGCGTCTCGGATGGCCAACAATATTCCCTTCAGCCTTCGGTATTTGTTCCATTTTATACCTGGGATCGCATCAAACCCAAATCAGAAGCCGAGATCAATAGTTCAAATCCTGTGGCCAATGTCATCCTGATAAAACTGGTTGACCCTGCTGCAATTGAGGAAGTCAGCGCAAGCATTGTATCTCAAGTCAATAATGTCGAAACTGCAACCTTGAAGCAAGCCATCAATGCGCTTCCCGGTTATTCTGCCCAACAAAGCACCCTCAATCTGCAAGGCGGATTCACCCTCTTTATTGGTGTTTTAGTGATCGGCGGCTTTTTCCAAATCCAAATATTGCAAAAAGTAGCCCAAATTGGCGTTCTCAAAGCCATTGGCACTTCAAACCCGATTGTCGCCATGGCCTCAATCCTTCAAATTGTCGTGGTTACCATAGTTGGCGTTGCCATCGGCGGATTTATGACCTTCTTGTTCTCGCTTTCCTTTCCTCCAACCGTACCGATTGTTTTCAACGGAACCACCACGGCCATCGCTGTGATTGCATTACTTCTGATCGGACCATTGAGTGGCCTTATCTCCACCCGTTACGCAGTCAGAATTGAACCCCTCAAAGCATTGGGGCTCTCCTAGAGTTGGAATCCATGATGAATACTTACGCGCTAGAAACAGAAATTGTTACCAAAACCTACCAGAGTGAATCTGGCGTTATTAACGCCGTGGATGAGGTTTCGCTGCAGGTTAAACCGGGTGAATTTGTTGCCCTGGTCGGCCCCAGCGGATCCGGCAAGACCACTATGCTTTCCATCCTTGCGGCGCTGCTCAAACCGACTTCCGGCAAGGTGATCCTCGACGGACAGGACCTGGCTGCCATGAATGAAGTGGATCGCGTCGCAATGCGCCGCAACAAGATCGGTTTCACCTTTCAGGCGAACAACCTGGTGCCTTATCTCAGTGCAGTTGAAAATGTGGAACTAATGCTGCGCCTCAACGGCCGCCTCGACAAAACCGGCAAAATGCGATCGCGCGAGTTGCTGGCCAGGCTTGGGCTTTCTGAAAGGCTGCACAACCTGCCCGGTCAAATGTCTGGTGGTCAGCAGCAGCGTGTGGCCATTGCCCGCGCCATGATCCACAACCCCAGTCTGGTGCTGGCCGACGAGCCCACCGCCAGCCTGGATACCGAACGCGCCTACCAGGTGGTTGAGACCTTCGCCGGATTGATCCATGAGCAAAACCGCGCGGGCATCATGGTGACCCACGACCTGCGCATGTGTGAATATGTAGATCGAGTGCTGCAAATGCGTGACGGCAAATTGGTGCAGATATATTCAACCAAATCTGAAATTATGGAACTGGTGAAAGGCAAACACGATTAGGCAAGATTTTTACCCTCAAAATAGACGCTTATAGAATTCTAAAGCGTCTTTTTTATTTTAATCTCGACCTTCAAATAGGTATAAAAACACACAAAAGCTCCTGCAACCGGTTGCAACTAGTGCTATAATTGTCAAATCTTTATAACGAGGGACACAACTAATGACGACTGCAAAAAAACCTGCTATTAAAATCGGTTTGATTCTACTGGCCTATATCGCTTTTATTGCATTGGGTATGCCTGACGGGCTGTTAGGCGTAGGCTGGCCTTCGATGCGAGCTGGTTTTCAAGTTCCCCTCGACGCGCTCGGATTTTTTATGGTTGCCAGCACCGTGGGTTACCTGAGTGCCAGTTTTGCGTCAGGTTTTCTGCTGCGAAAAATGGGGGTTGGCGGTCTGCTTGCCGCTTCATGCGGATTAACCGGCTTTGCACTGCTTTGCTATACCATCGTTCCGGCATGGTGGATGATGGCTATTTTGGGTTTGTTGGGTGGTCTTGGCGCAGGCGCTATTGATGCTGGATTGAACACCTATGTCGCTGCCAACTTCACTGAAGGCTTGATGCAGTGGTTGCACGCCAGCTATGGCATCGGCGTAACCCTCGGGCCTATCCTCATGACCTTCGGGTTGGCTTCTTTAAATACCTGGTTTTTTGGTTACCGTGTGGTTGCCATTTTTCAGATTGTGCTGGCCATCACCTTCTTCTTGACCATGAAGATGTGGGGAGCTAAACCCAAACAGAACGACTCTAAAGAAGAAAAGAACATAACCGAATATAAAACTTCTTACAAAGAAACTTTGAAGCAGCCGGAAGTTTGGCTTAGTATGCTGCTCTTTGTACTCTATGTGGGCGCTGAAATGGGTTTAGGCGCCTGGGCATACACCCTTCTCACCGAGTCTCGCGGCATTGCCACCAAGACCGCCGGTTTCTGGGCGGGCAGTTTTTATGCCTTGTTTACCGTCGGGCGCATTTTGGCCGGGATTTATGCCAAGCGCCTGGGGGTTAATAAAACCATCCTGATCGGTGGTGGCGGCGCGATTATCGGTGCCATCATGCTGTGGTGGAACCCCGCCCCTCTTGTCAGTTTGATCGGCGTGGTGTTGATCGGTTTTGCCATTGCGCCGATCTTCCCGGCGTTGATGTCTGGCACCAGCGCGCGTGTCAGCCCAAGATTTGCAGCCAACACCATTGGTTTTCAAATGATGTCCGCAGGCATCGGCGGCGCGTTGCTGCCCACTTTGATGGGGGTTTTTGCTCGCCGTATCTCGCTTGAAACCATCCCCGTCTTCGTTTTCGTGCTGCTTGTGGCGCTGCTGGTGGTCTACCTGCTCTCGATGAAGCGCACCAATCAATTGAAACTGACTCCATTGACTGAGACACAACACGCAGATTAAATAGCTTAAGCACAATCAAAATTGGCAATAAACTCTTCAAAACTTTCTCAAAGATCGCGATTAACGAGTACGCACCAATCCCCGCCACTGGCTGGCACTGTCCAGGCTGTTTATACTAGAAAAGGATTACAGCTTCTTTGGCAGCGCGGACGCCAACAAAGATCATGCTGTCAGGGATGTCGAGTCGCCAGCCCTCAAAGACTTCAATGGATTCAATTATTATCCGTTCAACCCCGATCTGTGCAATATTGACACATGGAATAAGGGGTAAATTAGAACTTTATCTCTCGCCAAGTCGCAACCCCACTCGCAAAAGCAACTCGGATGCGCCAAGTTCGCGAGTACGCAAAGGAAACTTTTTTTGCAAATCTTCATTATGAGTCGTATTTAGTTAAAAACAATAAAAATCAATTCGACTAAAACGACTATTGAATTTTCATTATTGCCTCATCCCCGGCCCTTCTCCATAAAATGGAGAAGGGTGCCTTTCTTGGATCATATTGGTTATTTGTTTTTGATTCAAACCCATAAAATATCAAAAACAATAAAAACAATTCAACTAAAACAAATTTTGTATTTTTATTATTGCCTCATCCCCGGCCCTTCTCCATAAAATGGAGAAAGGTGTCTTTCTTGGATCATATTGTTTATTTGTTTTTGATTCCAAGCAATAAAACATCAAATCTTTTCTTCTTTTTTCTGAATAAAAAATTTGGATTCGAACCTAAACCCCACTTCCCACAGATCGGCTCCTCCAAAAAAAACAGGGGACAGGTGGGGCGCAAAGACCGCGTTTTGAGATTCGAATAAATTGTGTTTTTTTCCTCTCCTTCGATCCCTCTCCCGCAAACAGGAGAGGGATGCCATCACTTAGCCAAAATACAGCCAAGATTATTTGAATTGATCCGCAGAAACAATTCGATTCAATTCAATTACATTTTTGGCCATCATTTTTACAAGATCATTATCTAAAAATAGAATATATGTTCCACATTTCAAGTATATCATGGCTGTCAAGCCCCGGGTTTCACAATGTATAATAATAGGAAGATCAGGGTCATCACCCGGGGAGGGTTAACTTTGAGTATCCCGCTGGAAGAAAAAATATTAAAAAAGATTGGCAGCGCGCAGTTCTTCATGCTGCGCTATGAAACCGAAATTACGCCTTGCACAGGGATCACCGCGGTCACCAAACAGGAACGCCGCAACTTCAAGCGCGGCATTATGATCGCGCCCTGGTGCCCGAAACTCAAACGCGAAAAACCGCAGGACGATCCAATCACGAGCGGCAAGGTCAAACCCACGGAGTGGCGCTTCAAGGTGAGCGGATTGCCCTGCCGGGTGCTGGTCACCACGGACGAATTCGCGCCCATTCTCTTTCTGTCCATTGACGGCCACTTCGAGGGCATCGAAACACCTTACGACATTCCATTAGCCAGCCTGCGCGAAGATACACTGTGGTTCGGCTTGGCCGTGGATGCCCTGCTCAAGCAGGTTGCTTCGCCACAGCAGTTCGTGTGGGCCGCGGATTGGGAAACCGTGCCAGCTATGGTCTTGGCCCGCAGCCGACATCATGTGTCATTAACCCTGCACAACACCTTTGACGAATGCCTGGTCAACGAGATCAAACCCTTCGGCAAAACCTTTGCTGTTTTTGGCACAGAGCGCAAAACAGAAGGCATTAAAACCGCACTTGAAATCGGCATGGAGCTGGCCGATATGGTCACCACAGTCAACCGCGGATTCGCCTACGGCATGCGCAACGAAGCCATCCAAAGCAAGGTGATGGCGCCGCATCTTCAAGCCTTGATGGGCAGAGTGGTGGGTATTAACAACGCCTCATTCGCCAGGGTCAGCGATTCGCTTTTGGCGCTCAAACAAAAGCTGATCGAGACTCCGGTTGAGTCGCGCAAGGAACTCTTCAAAGCGCAAGCCGAAGCCCGGGCACTGCTGCCGGCAGAGATCAGCAGCCTCTGTGCGGATAAGGTCATCATCGTCAGCATGGGCCGCCGCGTGGCGCAGAAACTGCATGACGTAATGGTTGAAAGCACCCGCCAACTCTTACGCGCAGACAAGAATTTACCATTATTCGTGGTGTTCACCACGGTCCACGGCGATGCCGGCAGCCCGGCGCGGCTTGCACGGATGCAGGCGCTAGTCAAAGAATTCCCCGACAATGTGGCCTGTCTGGATGGCCGCCTGCAATGCTTCAGCGAGATGATGCGCGCTGCGGACTATAACTGCATGCCCTCTCTCTATGAACCGCATGGTGGTGCGTATGAGGGCACGGTCATCCCCATCGCGCGCGCGGTGGATGGCCTGGCCGAACAGATTTGTGCGTTAGAGCCAAAGGGTGAAGCCGCCAGAATGAACGATTTGTGGCATCCCTCCAATGAAGCGCCCGGCGGATTGCTGTTCCGCGAAGGCGGCAAGACCACCGCCGGCCGGGTAAAAGACCTAGCCGCGCTGCTCAGCCAGAGCCCTTCGCCCAACAATAAACTGTTTAAAGAAATGACCTCCGCGCTATGTGAGGTGCTGCTGCAGGCCGTGGAGCTGCGCGTGAACCAGCCAGAAAAGTATGCAGAGTTGGTGCTGGCCGCCATCGAAAAGCAGGAAGGGTCAAGCTGGGAAGTCAATCTTGGCGGTATGCTGGCGTTGATCGAGGAAACGCGCTTGAAAAGAAAGATCATTTTTTAAACCCCAAAACCTTTTCTTAACCACGAAACACACGGAATACGCGAAAGTTAAATGTAGGGGCACGGCGCGCCGTGCCCTTAAAAAGCAAAAATATAGCTGATGACTACAAGCAGTGAATTACACGGAGAGGCTTCTAATGGAAATGACAAACATCCCATTTGGCAGCACGGATTGGTCGCAAGTTGAACCTGTTGAACACAAGGGTGAAACGGGCGCTGCTACATGGCGGACGCAGCTGTTTGGCGACATCCGCGTGCGTATGGTGGACTATTCCCCCGGCTACCTGGCGGACCATTGGTGCAACAAAGGCCACATTCTGTTATGTCTGGAAGGCGAACTGCACACCGAACTGGAGGACGGCAGAACCTTCGTACTTAAACCCGGCATGAGCTACCAGGTGGCAGACGGCGCCGAAGCGCATCGATCATCCACTGCGACTGGGGCAAAGTTGTTTATTGTGGATTGAAATTTGGTTCTTGGTTTTAGACCTAACGGTGATAGCGAATGCGCGTAAGAAGTAAGAGGTTGTTTTTTCAGGATGCTAGAAAGACACACTAATATTGTTGAAGAAATTCACATAAACACACTTTCTCTATATCTCCTCAAAAAGCCATAAATTATTATCAAACTAAGAATCTTTCAATGTAATACTTTGTATCATATCCATAAATATCGGTTCAGCATATTTCCACTTTGCGTTGTCAGCACAAAACGTAAAGGTATACCCACCATTCTCTGGGATAATCCAGTCATAACAGTGGTTTAAATAGACCTTCCATAAAGACTGCCGAAAATCTACAGTTTCCAATAAAATCCCTGAATAAGACCCTATTGTTTTACTTGAATTATTCAAGAATTCTAAAGAATCCAATTCTGATAGCTTATTCTTTTCATTAATTAATAATTCTTCCATCGATAATTGAGTGTCATTATATTTTTGTACAAAAATAAATGTTCTTAATCCGACTGTACTAAAAGTTGTCTTTAGGTTCGGATTTGATATCAAGGGAGAAATGATTTCCTCTTCATGCCATCCGCCTGGAAATCGCATAGAATAAGATCCATTTTTACTTTCATAAACAACTTGATGATTAGTATTTCCAAAAAGGTGAAAACCATACAAATCAAAAAATTGATATACAACTATTAAAATTCTCAATAAAAAAACTACCAAAATCCCAATTATGATAAGTCTTAGTTTTTTATTTTTCATGTTTTTTCCCGCGTTTTTGTGTTCGTATGTTTATTATATACCTTCAAAAATAAAACCCAAGTCGGACATATCCTCACAGGCGCGACCATCGGGTAATGGATAAAATGTAGGGACACAGCGCGCTGTGTCCCTACAAAAATACAAATTATGCGTGAAACTCAGATTACCTGTATTTCACTACCTCATCCAAAATCACACGTTCTTCATCGGTGGGCATAACCAACAGCTTCACCGCGGAGTCATCCTCATGAATCCAGGTGACGACGTTGGGGTCGGCTTTGCGGTTGGCCGAGCGATCGAGGATGACGCCCAGGCTCTCGGCGTCTGTGCAGACGGCTTCGCGCAGGCGCCACGAGCTGACGCCGATCTCGTCAGTGAAAACGATGGCATCCGCGCCGTTGAGCAGCCAGCTAAACGCGCCCAGGTAGTGCCTGAGGCGCAACACGTAGACTTCATAAGCCGCCAGGCAGACCTTGTCGCCAGCCTCGGATTTTTCAATCACTTCTGACAAATTGGAGGAGTAACCCGAAAGCCCGATCAACCCGGATTTAGTATTGAGTATCGTTTCGATCTCGTCTGCGGATTGGCCTTTGCGCATCATGTCAATCAAAATGCCAGGGTCAACATCCCCCGAGCGGGTGGACATCACCAGCCCGGCCAACGGCGAGTAGCCCATGGAAGTGTCAAGCGTGCGCCCTTCAGAAAACGCCGTAACGGAGGAACCGCCCGTACCCAAATGGCAGATGATCAGCTTAAACTGGTCAAGCGGCTTTTCGAGCAACGCAGCCGCTTTGGCAGAAATATACTGACATGAGATGCCGTGAAAGCCAAACTTGTGATATCCGCTTTTCTCGGCCAGTTCGCGCGGCAGTGCGTAAGTGCGAGCTTCTTCAGACATGCTGGCATGGAAGGCGGTATCAAAGACTGCGTATTGGGGAGCATCTGGCAGATAGGCGTGGCACATCTCGATCACACCAAAGGCATTGGGGTTGTGAATCGGCGCAAGCGGAAAGCAGGCGCGCAGGTTAGCCAACGTGCTGGCGTCGATCAGTGTGGTCACGGTGAAAAGGTCCCCGCCGTGCACGAACCGGTGGCCGACGGCATCCACTTTAATTTTGTTTTCCTGCAGGATTTGAATGACTTTTTTGGCCACCTGCTTATGGGTGATGCTCGAGGCCTTATTAACCCCGTTCTTTTCATTCACTTGCCAGGTGAGTTTTGGACCGGCGCTGGAGGGTGACTCCACGGAGGTGGCCGAAAAATTGGCGATCACCTGCGGTTCGGTCTGGTTGTTGTTAACCTGATAGAGCCTCGCACACTGCGAGGAACTGCCGCAATTAAATATTAAAATGTTCATGGGGGAGCCTCTCTTGAATGCTGTTGCACTTTCATTGTATCCTATCTGGCAATAGAGCGGTGCGTGACATTCGGCATAACGGTTTGACATTCTTAATTATACAGTGTATATTTACAAGGTGATATTCTGGAGGCCTGCATGGGAAGACCCGTCCGCACTGAGCCGTATGACCTGGGCGCAGCCGTCAAAGCCGAAGCCTGGAAGCTGATCTCCGCACAAGGTGCCGATGCCGTTGCCCTGCGCGCTATCGCGCGCGCACTCAAAATCACCGCGCCTGCTATTTACAACTACTTTGCGAGCCGCGAAGTGCTATTGGCAGCGCTGATTGCCGACGCGGATGCCGACCTGGGTCGCACACTCACCGACGCTCACAGCCCTCACCTTGAAGATGACGCGGATGTGCAGCTCAGGGTGGTCTGTCAGGCTTACCGGCGCTGGGGTGTCGAAAATCCGCAGCGTTATCTGCTCTTTTTCGCTTTGCAATCAGATTCACCCCAGACTGAAGTCTCACCCACTCTGGCCGCGCTGATCGGCATACTCAACAAGGCAGACGCCGGTGGTCGATTGAAAAAAGAAGAAAAGCTAACCCTGCCCCCCGGTTTGAGCGGATTGCTTTCTGAATGGAAAGTGAAGTTAGGGGTGGAAAACGAGTTCGTGCTCTATCTGGCCTACATCATGTGGAGCCGTCTGCACGGCTTGATCCTCAACGAGATCGGAAGGCGCTATCCGCCTTATATCAAAGATGCAGGTGAGCTCTTCAGGCTGGAAGTCAAGACTATGATCTACCAGTATCTAAACTAATTCTTCACCACGAAATTCACGAATTACAAAAAAAGGAAGTGCAAAAAACAAAAATACATCTTCAAGTTCAAAGATAAAAATAAGATTTACTTTTGTTTTTTGGTTTTTCTTTGGAAATTTTGGTTTGTTTCGTGGTTAATAGAATTTATCATACTAGATGCGGGTGAGCTCTTCAGGCTGGAAGTCAAGACTATGATCTACCAGTACCTAAACTAATTCTTCACCACGAAATTCACGAATTACAAAAAAAGGAAGTGCAAAAAACAAAAATACATCTTCAA
>CAKMKJ010000083.1 GCA_927443345.1 uncultured Anaerolineaceae bacterium
GGAGCTATTGATCCATAGGTATAATTGACATTTCCAGGTGTTACACCATCCGGAACATTTAAAAGCACAAAATGGATCTCAACCTGCCCATTTACACATTCGATATGCGAGATATTGAGTGAGTAATTTGGAACCTGGCAAGTTTCGCCTAAATTGACTGAGCCACTGTTGGTGGCTTTACTTCCATTTGACCATGTAGCACCAATCGTCAATGTTATTGTTCCGATTACAGATCCAGGTATGTTTTCAGTACCAGAAATAGTAGCTAATTCATCAACAGTAGCACCAACGACAATATTTGTCACTGTACGATTGACTGATGTAATTTCCGCAGTCTTTTTTTCACTATTTTTGGCATACCAGGTAACCACTCTGCTGCCATTTTCAAGGCAAACTGAAGAGCCCCAAATAGTGTGATGATGAGCTGAAACGACTTTTGCTGGTATCATGTTTGTCACAACAGAAGCCAGGATCAAGGCAATGCCAAACATGTATGATATTTTGGCCAGCCACCCTGAGTGTAACAATTTTGATATTTTCATATAAGGCATCCTTCAAAAATTATGACAATTACTTGTTTCTTACAATTTACTCTATTACATTATAACTACGAATTTACGCGGATAATGCATTGTGCAAGTAAAAAATTTAGCAAAAAAGACATTAATTTAACTCCCATTTAACGCTAATTTTACGCCGACGCAAAAAGATATCTGTAAATATCAAAAAAACGATAATCTACCGATAGATAACTCTAAAAGAATAAACGGATTTTTATCTACTCTTGAATTATGACCAGATTATACAGCGATAATTTACAAAATGAGCATTTAGAAACCAACCTAACGTAAAATTTGATTTTTTTTTACAGGCACTTTCCACCCATGTGAGAAGAGAGTGACATAAAAAACGAGTGCCCTGTTTGATCCAGGCACTCGTGTTGATTAACTATCGTTTTTGGTTTTATTCTTGTTTCATTTTCTTACCAAATCCTTGCAAGACAAGTCCCAGGCCAATAAATCCAAAACCGAAGTTCATCATGATCCTGGAGGATTTATTGAAACCATTGTCGGCTAAATCCATGCCGGTGACGGGGATGATGAGCTGCTGATCGCCGCCAGTTACTGGAATTGGCAAGGTCGGCACGATGGTTGGTGTCGGCGTGCTGGTTGGCACTTCAGTGTTCGTTGCTGTTAATGCTGGTGTGGTGGAGGTTGCGGTCGGTGTAAAGGTCGCAGTGGGCGGAGCCGTATTCGTAACCGTTGGGGTCGCCGTATCAGTGGGAGTATTCGTCACTGTGGGTGTATTGGTGGGAGTATTCGTTACTGTTGGCGTATTGGTCACAGTGGGTGTTGCTGAAGGAGTTAACGTTCCGGTTGGTGTGATGGTTGGCGTATTTGTGATTGTAGGGGTGGCCGTTTCAGTTGGGGTATTTGTCACGGTTGGGGTGTTCGTCGCCGTATTTGTAGGCGTCAAGGTATTAGTAGGCGTATTTGTAACAGTTGGCGTATTTGTCGGTGTCAAGGTTATGGTAGGGGTATTGGTAATCGTCGGGGTAAAAGTTGGGGTTTGAGTACCCGTCGGAGTTAGCGTTGGTGTATTGGTTATCGTCGGTGTATTGGTTATCGTCGGTGTATTGGTTGGAGTCACCGGTGTATTGGTTGGAGTCACCGGTGTATTAGTCGGTGTATTTGTCGGAGTTACCGGTGTGCTGGTTGGTGTATTGGTCGGTGTTAATGTGCCGGTTGGAGTATTAGTCGGCGTATTGGTGATGGTGGGTGTGTTAGTAATTGTAGGTGTATTCGTTGGTGTAGTGGTAATTGTTGGTGTATTTGTTATCGTAGGCGTGTTGGTTGGTGTATTGGTAATGGTTGGCGTATTTGTAATCGTAGGCGTGTTCGTTGGTGTATTGGTAATGGTTGGTGTATTGGTAATTGTAGGTGTATTTGTGATCGTGGGTGTGTTGGTAGGTGTATTGGTAATGGTTGGCGTATTGGTAATTGTAGGCGTGTTGGTCGGTGTATTGGTAATTGTTGGTGTATTTGTAATAGTAGGTGTGTTGGTTGGTGTATAGGTAATTGTAGGAGTGTTGGTTGGGGTATTTGTTACAGTTGCCGTTGCTGTTTTAGTAGGAGTAGAAGTCGTGGTTTTTGTAGGTGCACAAATGTAACTTCCTTTATAAGTGCTTGGATTTGCTACATTCACTGCAACACCGCCAACAACTACTGATGCTGAGGTGATGTCATAATAACCATCTGGTTTAGTATCGTAATAATGCCATACGTTTCCGCTGCGATTACTTGGAGCTATTGATCCATAGGTATAATTGACATTTCCAGGTGTTACACCATCCGGAACATTTAAAAGCACAAAATGGATCTCAACCTGCCCATTTACACATTCGATATGCGAGATATTGAGTGAGTAATTTGGAACCTGGCAA
>CAKMKJ010000084.1 GCA_927443345.1 uncultured Anaerolineaceae bacterium
ACTTACTTGATAAGGGAAAGGTTAAGAAGGTCGCGATTGTGGCTTGTATGCATAAAATGCTCATTTATCTGAACTCAATTATTCGAAATTCTCTTACTCCTGAGCCTGTTTCTCCTTGACTTTCAACACAGTTGCTTTGCGGCCGCGAGATGATTTTCCGAGCGGCCTGCGTGAGACAGTTTTTTTTTATACTTCCTTGACGCCCTCCCTTTAATATGTTATTAATAACATATGTACAACATAACCTACTTAAAGGCGCTCACATGGATCTTTCCTCCACCATCCTCGGCTTGCTGAGTTGGAAGCCCCTCTCAGGCTACGACCTCAAAGGCATCATCTCTGAATCGGACCTTTTCTACTGGTCAGGCAACAACAACCAGATCTACAAGATTTTGCTTGAGCTGCAGCAAGCAGGGTTGGTCACCTTTGAAGTGCATGAGCAGGAGAGCCTGCCCGCCAAGAAGATCTACTCCGTCACCCCAGCCGGACGTGCCCTACTGCGCCATGCGCTGCTTGAAGCACCCGAAGCCCCGGAGCTGCACAAGACTTTCCTCATCCAGCTTGCCTGGGCCGACAGTCTCACGGATGATGAGGTGCTCAAGCTGCTTAAATCTTACGAGACCGAGATCATTTCACGTCTTGAACTCCACCGCGGAAGGGCGCTGCGGGCCGATCAGAACCCCAAACGGTCTCCGCGTGAAACCTACCTCTGGCGCCGCATCAACGACAACTTTATCGAAGCCTGTCAGACCGAACTCGAATGGATCGGCGAAACCTACCGCACCATACAAGAAGGTTCATACCAATAAATCAAATCATGCCGCCGCCGAAATTGACGGTGCACTCATTCACAACAAAGGTTATTCTCATGCAAACATCACCCGCAACAACGCACGGCCACATCGAACTCTACTCCCACGCCAACGGACGCATCGGCGTCATGGTTGAACTCAACACCGAAACCGAGGAGGGCGCGGCTTCTGACGCTTTCCGCAAATTCGCCCACGAGATCGCGCTTCAGGTTACCGCAGCCAACCTGCGCTTTGTCTCCGACGCGGATCTCACCTGCGGTGTGCTCAGCGGTCTGGCCGCCGAAACAGCCGAAGCAGCGAGGGCGGCCGGCAAACCCCAGGCCATCATCGACAAAATCGTTGAGGGCACACTTGAAAAATTTAAAAATCAAAACGTCTTGCTGCGCCAGCCCTACATCCGCGACGAGAGCATCACCGTCGCCCAATTGCAGCAGCAGGCCGTCGCCCAGATCGGCGAGAACATCACAATCCGCCGCTTTCTGCGCTGGGAGATCGTGCCCCAAGAGTGTTAATTCTGTCATTGCGAGGGCGAAGCCCGCGGCAATCCCCATCAGGGTTTACCCATTACATCACTCGGCAAACCTGTCTACAAATCAGCACGGTAGGGGCGTATGGCAATACGCCCCTACCATGACTATCATATTTCTCCGCGACCCCGCGAGAGACAGATTTTCGAGTTACATCAAAGGGCTACCCAATCGACGCCCCGACGGATATAATTCCCCCCTTGACAAAACAGAACACATATTCTAATATTTACTTATCCCATTAATGGTGCTTCCAATTTACAGGTGTAAATTTAGATTTCAGGTACAACTTACTGATTACTGATTACTGATTACTGATTACTGATTCGTTTTCCCTGTGCCCGAGCGTAGCGAAGGGTATTTGTTTTCGATTTCGCGATCTTTGCGCCCCACCTGTCCCCAGTTCTTCCGGGGCGAGCGGTTTTTGCGAGAGGGGTAATGGTTTTTTTGAAAAACGAAGAACTCAATTATTTGAATTATTCGTTTCCAATTTTTTTCTGAAACAAAAACGAATCAAAAACCACCCTTTTTGAGATTGATTTTGATCAACAAATTGATTCGTACATAAAAACAAAAAACCAATCACAGTTGTTCAGCATATTTTTTACCGGAAAGGTGTTCACTTGCAACAAAACAATTATTCTCTGCGTATAATAAATAGCGTTTTGCCATCATATCTCAATAGATTGGATTCTACACAATGAAAAAGTCGCTTTCAATACCCTCAGCCAACCTGCTCTTCCTGGTGACCATGCTCCTCGTCATCTTCGTTGGCTCCATCGTTCAGGTGCTGCATCTTTCTTGGGGATTGATCGCCACTGAAGTGTTTTTGATCGCCCTGCCGGCCATCCTCTTTCTGCGCGCAAGAAAAATCCCGCTCAAAGAAGGATTGCGCCTCAACCGCATCAGCCTGCTGGTGGCCGTGATCAGCCTGCTTCTGGGCATTTCGACTTACCTCTTCAGCGTCTTGATCGAGTTGGTCATGGCCAACCTCTCTGGCCTTCCCTCCGTGGATCTTTCACAGAGTGCATTGCCTCAAAGCACGTTTCAGTACGCCCTCTATTTTGTAGCCATCGCCATTTCTGCGCCTATCTGTGAAGAACTCCTCTTCCGCGGTCCCATTCAAACAGCCTACGAACAGCGCAAGTCTGCAGCTTTTGCCATCGCCATCCCCGCGCTGATGTTTGCCTTCTACCACTTCCGCCTTTCAGGGCTGCCCGGTCTGCTGCCGGTCGCTTTCTTGTTCGGATACGTCGCCTGGCGTTCACGCTCAATCTACAGCACCATGCTCCTCCATTTTGGGATGAACGCCTCTTCAGCGGTCATCACCATACTGGCGCTCAGCGGCAATAAATTCCCCAACGCCCTTTTCAGCAATTATTGGATCCTCGGCAGCGGTCTGGCAGTCACCCTCGTGCTGCTTTTCATCTTCATCCGCTTGCAGCCCAAACCTGAGCCCTATGAAGCGGTTGAAGAGCCCCCTGTCAAGTGGTTCAAGAAATATTGGGCGCTAATCGTGGCTGGCATCCTCTATGCCGTCGTGGTGGGTCTTACGCTCTATGCTCAGCTCACTGGCGCCACCGCCAGCACCAACCTCACCTACACCCGGCCTGAACTCACCGCCCCCGTTGAGAGCCGCTACCAGTCTGTCAATCACGCCGGGGATGTGGTGGGCGAGATGAATTGTGTCGTCACCCCGCAGGGTGAAACTTTTAACCTTGTCTGCGATAGTGAGGTTAAAGCCTTCGAGATCAAAATTGGTAACAGCATGTGGAAAGATGAAGGCCACACAGGTAAACTGAATGTGACCTGGCAGACTTCTACAAACGACCTTTTGGATTACTCGTACGTAATGACCAGCGAGAAAGGCGGCGTCATGTCTGCATTGCTCGAAGACGGAAACCTCGTCTACACCACCCCTTACGATGAACACAGCACCGCTTTACCTGAGGAGTTCCTCATTGATTTTGAATGGCCCTGGAAGGTGAGCAGCCTTGACAACAACAGCGGCCTCTTCTACAAGTCGCCTTACGTCTACCTCAACCGCTGGGATAACGATGCGAAAAAGAACGTCACCCTTATTCAAGATGAACTGATTCACATCACCGGTGAAGAAACCCTCAACCTGCCAGCCGGAGAATTCAAAACCATAAAGGTCACCCTTGGCAATCAAACCGCCTGGTACGATGTGGATGATGCAAGTGCGCCCCGCCCCGTCCAGTTTGACGACGGCATGCTGATCTATTCTCTGATGAAGTAAGTCTTGGGCAAGAGCAGTAACGAGCCATCAGTTCCAGGGTTTTCACGGATTACGGATTACGGATTACGGATTACGGATTACGGATTACGGATTACGGATTACGGATTACGGATTACGGATTACGGATTACGGATTACGGATTACGGATTACGGATTAGTATATTAGGAGACAAAAATGACCAACGATAACATCACCTTGAAACAGGATGACCCCAAAAAGCCAGATCGTTTTTGGCGCTGGATACCTGTATTGCTTTTGAGCTTAATGTTACTGGTCGGCGCCTGGGCAATACTTTTCCAAGGCTTGATGGGTGAATTTGTCTGGTACGCCCTGCAAATCATTGGCCCCATCATTGGGTTGATTTTTCTGATCGTTACCCTGATTAAAATCATTCGTCATCGCAAAGGCACACCCAGGCAGTGGATAACCCTGGCTGTTTCACTTTTGGCAATCTTGCCGGTCATCAGCCTGTTTTCACCGATGCGGTATCCTTATTTTCTGTCGTTTTCCAAACCTGCGGCCACCGTTCGTCTTCCAGCAGATGCTCCGTTGCAGGTCATCTGGGGTGGTGATAAATTGAAGAACAATAACCATGTCTTCTCACCAGATCAACGTTGGGCTTATGATTTTTTGGTGGAGCCTTATTTTTCCAATTTATCCAATCTCTATGACTATGGTTGTTATGGGGTTCCTGTTGTTGCCCCTATCGATGGCATAGTGACCTTCGCACATGATAATGAACCAGATGAGATCCCGGGTGTGATTTCCAATAATGTGACGAATCCGAAGGGCAATTATGTCGTCATTAAAATGGAGTCAGACACCTATTTGGTCATCGCCCATCTCAAGCCGGGGAGTGTGGACGTCAAGGCAGGCGATGCAGTGACCGAAGGACAAGTGATCGGTGCTTGTGGCAACTCCGGCAACACCAGCGAACCGCACATCCACATTCACCATCAACGCATTGACCCCGAAGTATGGGGTGTTGGTTATGGCGAAGGTCTACCACTCTTTTTTCGTGACCATGACGGCCCGCCCATGCCTGAAGGGGGATACGAGGTGGTTGATAACATGGCAGTTCCCCTTGGCCCCGTGGTCACTCATTTGTTAACCAAATAAACAACAGGCGAGGCTGCCAAAATGGATGAATTTTCTAATGAACAAGTGATCAAGTGCTTGAAAACGCAGTGGGGATCGTTCGTGGAGCGTTACAATAAGCTCTCCGCGGCAGAACAGCAGCAATACCTTGATCGCCAGGGCTACGCACGCCTGGGTGATCTGTTGGCGCATGTGGCCGCCTGGTGGTATCGAGGTATGCAGTTAATCGCCGTCTATCAGCGAGAGCCGGGTTTCCAGCCTCCCTCCGTTGATGTGGATGCCTTCAATGCAGAGGCAGTGGCAAGCGTTAGAAACCTGTCAGATGCCGAGGTGATCTCCCATTTTGAAAGCCGCCGGCTTCAGATGCTTGAACTGGTAAAATCGCTTAACGAGGTTGACCTGCAGAGTGAGCGCTTAAAAACTCAGCTTGCAATCGAGGTTATCGAACACTATCAAGAACACCTTTGATTATTATATGAGGGCATTTCGCGTCCAGTTCCATTCCGCGATGACAGTGTGGGGTGGGGTTGTGTGGCAGGGTGAGTAAATTAAGTCTCAGCTTGCCATAGAGGTTATCGAACACTATCAGGAGCATTTATAAAGTAAAGAAAATGAGGAAGAACTTGACTGTTCTTCCTCATTACTGATTACTTTATTCCGCCCTTACCTAACCAACGTACCGACTTTTTCGCCGTACAACGCCTTTTTCAGCGCGCCTCTGTCCCACAGGTTCAGCACCAGAATTGGCAGTTTGTGTTCCATGCACATGGTGATTGATGTGGAATCCATGACTTCAAGACGGCGGTTGAGCGTTTCAATATAGCTAAGTTCGTCAAATTTGACCGCATCAGGGTTCTTCTTGGGGTCGCTATCGTACACGCCATCCACTTTGGTGGCCTTGATGACAACATCTGCTTCAATTTCCATGGCGCGCAGGGCGGCAGCCGTGTCGGTTGAAAAATACGGGTTGCCTGTTCCGCCGCCAAAAACGACCACGCGACCTTTTTCAAGATGCCTGATCGCCCGCCTGCGGATGTAAGGCTCAGCAACTGTTCGCATTTCGATTGAGGTCATCACCCGGGTAACCACACCCTGGTGTTCAAGTGCATCCATCAGAGCCAATGCGTTCATGATGGTGCCCAACATGCCCATGTAATCTGCAGTCGCCTGGTCCATACCCATTTCAAGACCGACCTTGCCGCGCCACAAGTTGCCGGCGCCAATCACGATGGCCACATCTACACCCAATTCGCGTACTTCTTTAATTCGGCCGGCAATCTCAAGCGCCTGGGTGGCATCAATGCCAGTGCCGCTGGCTGCGGCAAGAGATTCTCCGCCCAATTTAAGCAAGATCCGATTATAGCGTAACTCTTGCATGGTTCCTCCTTGGGTTAAGAAAAGACCAACCCAGAGGTTGGTCTTTTAAGAAATTATTCTTCTGAATCTTCCGAGGTGGTTTCACCGAGAGCCCAACGGGCGAACCGACGGACAATGATGTTTTCACCCAAAGCTGCTACCTTCTGATTGATCAATTCTTGAACAGTGATGGATTCATCGCGAATATACTTTTGGTTCAACAGTACGAATTCATCTTTGAACTTCTTGATTGCGCCTTCAACGATCTTGGGCATGATGGCATCCGGTTTGCCGTCTTCTTTGGCTTTGGCGGTTGCAATCTTGGTCTCGCGTTCGATCACTGATTCAGGGATATCAGCTTCAGCGACGAATTCAGGTGAGGTGGCTGCGATTTGCAGGGCAAGTTCGTGTGCCAGGGTGCGAAAGACTTCTGAGCGGCCGACGAAGTCGGATTCACTGTTCAGTTCAACCATGACGCCCACGCGGCCGTTGCCGTGTGAATAAAGTTCAACAACACCTTCAGAGGCCTGACGGGATGAACGTTTGGTGGCGGTAGCCAGCCCTTTTTCACGCAAGAAATCTAGAGCGGCATTCAAGTCGCCATTGGATTGCTCAAGCGCTTTGCGGCAATCGAGGATGCCTGCACCAGTGCTTTCACGTAATGTTTTGATCATTTCAGTTGTAATTGCCATTGCTTCAGGTTCCTTTTCTAATCAGTCTCAGTCGCTTATATAAGGTGTACTAGTCTTCTTTTTCGGTTTCAGGAAGGTCACTTGCGGTCTTGGGTTCTTCAACCGCTTCTACTTCTTCTACTTTGGCTACTTCGACAACTTCATCAGCTTTGCCACCGATTTTGGCAAGGGTTGCAGCGCCTAACAAGTCAGTGTCATCCATATCGGATTCTTCATCCATGCGTGGGCGGGGAGTTGCAGAAGTTGGGCGGCTCTGAGAAGTTTCAGCACCGGCAACCATATCTTGATCTTCATCTTTGAACATGGTCTTGCCTTCGATGACGGCGTCTGCGATTTTTCCGCACAACAGTTTGATGGCGCGGATGGCATCATCGTTGGAGGGGATAGCATAATCAACCACACGGGGATCACAGTTGGTGTCAACCAAAGCAATCACGGGGATGCCCTTCAAATTGGCTTCATGCACAGCAGTATGTTCGCGCACGGTATCGATAATGAAGACAAGATCAGGAACACGTTTGAGAGTGCGCACACCAGAGAGACGGGTCTGAAGTTTCTTGACGCTGCGTCCGATGAGCAAACCTTCTTTTTTGGTCAGACGGTGAATATCACCGGTTTCGGTCATTTTTTCAAGGCGATCAAGTTCTGAAATACGAACCAGCATAGTCGACCAGTTGGTCAACATGCCGCCAAGCCAGCGTTCGGTCACGTAAGGCATACCGCAGCGGATGGCTTCTTCAGCGATGGTTTCTTGTGCCTGGCGTTTGGTGCCGATGAACATGATGGTGCCGCCTTTGGCAGCAGTGTCACGGACAAGGTTGTAGGCTGTGTTTAACAGTTTGACGGTTTGTTGCAAGTCAATAATATGGATGCCATTGCGCTCGGTGAAAATATAGGGGCGCATCAACGGATTCCATTTGTTGGTGCGGTGACCAAAATGCACACCACTTTCCAACAGGGC
The DNA here is from genome assembly GCA_927443345.1 of uncultured Anaerolineaceae bacterium. Lineage (GTDB taxonomy): Bacteria > Chloroflexota > Anaerolineae > Anaerolineales > Anaerolineaceae > UBA6107. Next base: position 7,708 of record CAKMKJ010000084.1, read on the forward strand.
TTTCATAGAAACAACTGAACTCATGGGTATTACTCCTTTGCGTTTTATTCTTCCGCACCCTTTAGCCCTGTCATCACTGCCTCTGGCAGCACGCAGACAAGATCGGGGCGCGTGTGGGATATGTCAGGCTTCACCCATTTTTTGGACTTTGCCTAAGCCGGTGAATTATAACACAAGAGATTGAAATAGTTTGTTTTTCGAAAGGTAATTGTTGCCAATTTTTGTTGAACAGGATGGATTTATTTTGCTCAGATGTTAGAATTAGTCATAAGTTTTGCTGATAGGATGAATAAGTAGATGAAAGGTTGATCATAAATGCACATTCTGGTTACTAATGATGACGGTGTGATGGCGCCGGGTTTGCTGGCGCTTGTTATTGAAATGCGCAAGGTGGGTGATGTGAGTGTGTTGGCTCCGGACCGTAACTGGTCAGCAGCAGGGCATGTCAAGACGCTGCACCGTCCGCTGCGCGCCAAGCCGGTGACCTTGGCGGATGGCAGTCCGGCACTTGCCAGTGACGGCGCGCCTTCAGATTGCGTGGCTCTGGCATTGATGGGGGTAATAGAAAAACCCGTTGACCTGGTGGTTTCAGGCATTAATCCCAATGCCAATATTGGTCATGACATCACTTATTCGGGCACAGTCACCGCCGCCATGGAAGCGGTAATCAATGGTGTGCCCGGCGTAGCGGTCTCACTTGATGCCCCTGAGCACAACCGCGGAACTTTGGATTATGGCCCCGCAGCGGCTGCAGCTCGCAAAGTGATTGAAACAATGATCAAGCTACCTTTTGCGCGGGATATTTTGCTGAATGTGAATGTGCCCTATTTACCCGAGGATGAGATTAAGGGCTTCAGACCCACCCGCCAGGGGTTGCGCATCTACCGCGACGAATTAATCCGCCGCGAAGACCCGCGCGGAAAACCCTATTATTGGATTGGCGGCGAAGCCCCCACAGGAGTTGATGAAAGCGGCACCGATTTTGGCGACCTTAAGGCTGGTTACGTTTCAATTTCTCCCATTCAATTGGATATGACGGCCTACAGAGTCTTGGAAGAAATTAAAAGTTGGGAATGGCCTGCGAAATAGTTACAGTTGCGAAGGATGTACCCCAGTTTGTCTGACAAATCACATTTGACTTTTAGCAAAGAAAACGTTAAATTATTCATATCGTTCGTTGACAATTTTCTTGTTCAATCCAACTTAGTAAGACTCAAGGAGAGATGCATGAAGCTTTTGACCGTCAAGAACTGGATGAAAGACCTTGTGATTTTTATTGATCCAGATGCAAGCGTCAACGAGGGGTTATCCCTCATGCGACATCGCTATTTGAACAGTGTTATCGTCAACAAAACCCCCACAAACCCTGATTATGGTATTGTCACTTCAATAGATATATGTGACAAAATTGTCGCCCAGAAAAACAATCCTGCTGAGACAAAAATTCGCGAGATTATGGTTTCACCTGTGGTCACAGTTCCCACCACGATGAAATTGACGGAATGCGCCGCATTGATGAAACAACTGCGGGTGCATCACCTGCCAGTGGTTGACGAAGGCGGAGTGATCGTGGGTATGATCTCGGCCACCGATTTTCTGGTGGTGGCTGAAGCCATGGGCACCAACTTTGAAGAACGCAGCCTCCATTAATTCTTGACAGTTTTTGAATTGCACCTCTCGGCGCATCGGTTATAATACTTCAACGATGCGCCGATATTTATATCTCTCACTCATAGTAATTTTGCTTGCAAGTCTGCTTGCTTTGCCGTTTAGCACAGCCAATGCCCAAAGTTCCGTTTCTGGTGCCGATATGATCAACCTGATGAATCAGTGGCGATCCGGTTATTGGTCCAATGCGTTGGTAGAAGACGCCGCATTAAGTCAATGCGCTCAATGGACTGCAGATGAAATGGCAAGAATGAAAGCCAAAGGCCATTTAACTGCTTTCGGATACACGGCAGCAAGTGTTAGGTGTGCTGAATTTGGTTTTGGTGGTGGCAACAAAGTTTTTGTCACTGAGAACTGGGCTGGCGGACAAACCTTGACCATAGATATTTTGGCCGGCTATTGGGCTGATTACTGGCATATGTTGCCAGCGACAGAACAACAATACAGGTATGTTGGCGTTGGAAAATCTACCGATTCAGATGGATATACATATTACATCCTTCAAGCTGGAGCGATATCCGGTGATACAGGTTCGGGTTCTTCTGTAGGATCAGGTACTGTCCCAACTGCTTTGCCTGATGGCAGCACCCCTATTGTGAATAATTATGTTATCTCATTTCCAACTTCAACCCCTGATTTGGATGGCAACATCTCTCATGTGGTAAAAAGTGGAGAGAGTTTATATACCATTGCGGTCAATTATGGCGTAACCATCGATGCTATTAAAACGCTCAATGCAATGACCTCAAATGATATTTATGTTGGCAATACATTAAAGATCAGCCTCAAGCCTACCCCCACCATCACACCGACTCGCACCTCCACGGTGATGATGCCCACCCGAACACCCACACAGACGCTCATGCCCACCACCCCTGGCCCCACGCGGACGTCTACTCCCACGCCGGCACCCACGCAATTGCCGTTACTCGATAGGATCGACCGTCAGTATCTGGGTCTGACGCTGCTCGTCTTGAGCGCTGCTGGATTCTTTGTGGTGATTTTCTTCTTCTTCATTCGCCCAAAATTCAAAAAACAATAGTAAATTATTGACCCCCGCGGTTAATAAAAAACTCTCGCAGATTTCAAATCTGCGGGAGTTTGCACTATTGGTTTGCACTACAATCATCAAATCATAAAATCTTGACCGTGCCACACTCCATCGGTGGGCTGATGCACACTTACGTGTTCAAGCTGCTCATCATGTTTGTGTTTATCCAGCGTTTTTAGGCGGGTTTCAACGGCTTCAAGCCTTTGCATCAACGAGGCCACAGAATCGCCTAAGGTGTCTGGCAGACGACCGTGCTCCAGATCAGGTCCGCTGGATGCCGGCAGACTGCGGCTGACCACCTGACCGGGCACGCCCACCACCACCGAGTTAGGCGGCACAGATTTTACCACCACGGCGTTAGCACCGATGCGGCTGTGCGTGCCAACCACGATATTGCCCAACACCTTTGCGCCAGCACCGACCACCACATCATCTTCAAGCGTGGGGTGGCGTTTGCCTTTTTGCAGACTAGTGCCGCCCAATGTCACACCGTGATAAATGGTGACGCGGTCACCGATCTCCGACGTTTCACCAATCACTACCCCCATGCCGTGGTCAATGAAAAAACTGTGTCCGATCTTTGCTCCCGGGTGGATTTCGATGCCCGTCCAGAAGCGGGTGATCTGTGAGAACCAACGTGCAAGCAGTTTGAGACCGTGAACCCACATCCAGTGTTCGGTACGGTGCGCCCACACGGCTTGTAAGCCGGGGTAAGACAATAGCAATTCAAGCGTGGATCGTGCAGCCGGGTCGCGTTCAAAGACCGATCGGATATCCTCGCGGATGTAACGAAAAAGTGAGTAAGACACAGTTCCCTCCATTGGATGAGTCTTTAATCAGCCAGGTTGGCAAATAAAGCGGTGCTTAGGTAGCGTTCACCAAAAGAGGGGATGATCACAACGATCAGCTTACCCTTGTTCTCTGGCCGTGATGCAACCTGCAAGGCTGCCCAGGTGGCAGCACCTGAACTGATGCCCACAAGCAACCCCTCGCGGGTGGCCATCTCACGTGCGGTTGCAAGCGCATCATCGTTCTTGACGCGGATGATTTCATCATAGATCTGGGTATTGAGCACATCAGGCACAAAGCCTGCGCCGATACCCTGGATGACATGCGGTGCTTTTGTGCCGCCTGAAAGCACCGGAGAGGCATCCGGTTCGACGGCAATTATTTTGAGCGATGGTTTGCGAGATTTCAAAACTTCGCCTACACCGGTGATGGTGCCGCCGGTGCCCACGCCAGACACTACAAAATCCACCTGACCGTCAGTGTCACGCCATATTTCTTCTGCGGTTGTCTTGCGGTGAATCTCGGGGTTGGCTGCGTTCTTAAACTGGTGCGGCATGAAATACTTCTTGTCGGTGGCGGCAATTTCTTCCGCTTTACGGATGGCGCCCGGCATACCTTCGCTGCCCGGTGTGAGGATCAACTCTGCTCCATAGGCACGCAGAAGCATACGGCGTTCTTTGCTCATTGTGTCTGGCATCACCAGCACCAGCTTGTATCCGCGTGCTGCAGCCACAAAAGCCAGGGCAATGCCCGTATTACCGCTGGTGGGTTCGATCAGAACAGTGTCTTTGGTGATTAATCCGGCTTTTTCTCCGGCATCCACCATTGAAACTCCGATGCGATCTTTCACACTGTGTGAGGGGTTGAAATATTCCAGTTTCGCGGCCACAATTGCGCCGCTATCCGCAGTGAGACGGTTCAATTTAACCAGTGGCGTATTACCAATTAATTCAGTAACATCATTTGCGATTTTCATTCTTATATCCTATATTTATAAACAAATCGGCCAACTTAAATCAAAAGCGACGGAGAGCGCTGCACAAAGTACGTGCGGGGACGTCTACCGCCGCCAGAAAAAGTTGACCGTGAGGTTTAGACTCTGGCGGTGTTAGATCGTGCCCCGCCTTGTACACAAGCAAGTTTGTTTCATTGATACTCCAATAATTAGACTTAATTTGTCTTATTGTATTCGATTAATTTAGAAAGTCAATATTGAGAATAAATGTTAATGCAACTTTAACAATTCACATGCGTATATTATCTAAATAAACTTGATCATTTATCGGAGGCAGTTATGAATCGTTCTCAGCGTTCCAGTTTGGCCGTAGGCGTTATTCTCGTTTTGTTAGGCGTCTATTTCATCCTGGCCAATTTGGTTCCCCAATTTAATCAATGGCTTAACATCACTTACTCCTGGCCGACCATCATTTTGGCAGTGGCTGCGGGTTTGTTGGTGCTTGGCTTAATCGTCGGCGCCCCGGACATGGCAGTGCCTGCCGTGATTGTGGGCGGCATTGGTGGCATCCTTTATTATCAGAACATTACCGGTAACTGGGGCAGTTGGGCTTACATGTGGGCATTAATCCCAGGTTTTTCTGGCATAGGCATGATTCTGGCGCATTTATTAGGTGCCCGAGATCGCTACTCGCTCGGCTCTGCGCTGGATACAATTGGCACCAGCCTGGTGATGTTTATTATCTTTGGTGCTTTCTTTGGTGCATTCAAAGCTTTTGGCGATTATTGGCCTTTATTGCTGGTAGCCGCCGGTATTTTGATTGGACTGCGCACGCTGCTGCGTCCGCATAAGTCGTAATCGCAGGTTTGAGGAGAGAAAATGAAACGATCGGCATTATTTTTTGGCACAATGATTATCTTGTTAGGCGTTGTACTGCTGGGGATTAACTTGGGCGTTGTGGACCATCGTATCTGGCGCTATTTTTGGCCTCTCGTTCTAGTTTTGTTGGGTGTCTGGTTTTTGCTTGGCCCCTACCTTTCAAAGGGTACGCTTGAATCGGTAGAACGATCCATTCCGCTGATGAACGACACCGAAGCCGAGATTCAATTTAACTACGGTGCCGGGCGGATGTTTGTAGGTTCAGGCGCCAAGCCGAATGAATTATTAAATGGTTCATTTACTGGCGGCATCACTGAAGAACTGCATCGCAACAACGGCAAAGCGTTTTTGAAGATCAACACTCCCACCGATTTCATCTTCCCGGGGGCGTGGGTAGCTGGACATCAAGGCTTCAATTGGAATGTCAAACTTACCAACGAAATTCCGCTGCATTTACGAATTCATTCGGGTGCTTGTGAGGCCAGGCTTGACTTGACTGATCTTAAGGTAACTGAGTTGAACATCGAAACCGGCGCCAGCTCAACAGATGTCAAACTGCCGCAAAACGCGGGTTTTACCCGCGTCGTGGTCAAATCTGGTGCTGCTGAAGTTAAATTGCACATCCCTCAGGGTGTTGCAGCCTCCATCCGAGAATCAAGCGGCCTTTCAGGCATCAATGTAGATACCAACCGCTTCCCGCAAGACGGTCACACCTATCAATCCGTTGATTACAACACAGCGGCCAACAAAGTTGAAATCTCTTACGAAGGCGGAGTGGGTTCCGTCGACATAAACTAATTGGAGTAAAGTAATGAAAAAATTATCAAAGCAAGCGTTAATTGGCAGTTTATTGGTTTTAGCGGGTATTGTAT
>CAKMKJ010000085.1 GCA_927443345.1 uncultured Anaerolineaceae bacterium
ATCTTTAAAGGCAGCATCCATGTCGTCGGTGACTTCAAAACCAACGTTAAATTTTCGAGCTTGTTCGTAGGCCTGATCCATAATTTCGGGCATCAAAATGAATTCGGGTGGATGGGCAAGAACAATATCCATGCCAAAGCGCGGCATTTGGATGGCAAGAGATTGAGGGACAGAAATCGGTTTCTGGTAAGAAGATGCGTATGCCCATGAAATAACCATCTTCTTCTTGCGCAAATCGCGGCCTTTTTTCTCCATGATGGTCATCAAATCAGCCAGACACTGCATGGGGTGGTAGACGTCGCACTGCATATTCAAAACTGGTACGCGCGAGGCTTTGGCAACTTCATTGAGATATTTGTTGCCCAAACCCCAATCCACATGGCGGATAGCGATGCCATCAAAATAGCGGCCGAAAATTTCACCGATCTCTTTTGGCGTATCTCCGTGAGAGATTTGGGTTGTGCGAGATTCAATGAAAGCGGCATGTCCACCGAGATGAGCCATTCCAGCTTCAAAAGAACCACGAGTGCGGGTGCTGCTAAAAAAGAACAGCATGGCTAATACTTTGTCGCGCAGATAAGGGGTCAATTCATTAATAGCGCGTTTGCGTTTAAGATCAAAAGCCATATCCAAAACGGTTTCAACTTCTTCTTTTGAGAAGTCTAGATCACTTATTAAGTCACGACCATGTAAGAAAGTTTGCATTGTTACTCCTTTATAAGGTTTTTGATAAATTTATTCAACTATCGATAATCACTCAGTTTTAAGCCTTTTGTTCCTTATCGATCATTTTTGGTAATAAACTATAGAATTCGGTGGCTTTAACCACTTCATTAAGAGGCACATGCTCTTCCACCGTGTGAGCATAGATTTCATCACCCGGTCCAAAACCGATACTGGGGATGCCAGCTTTACCTGCCCAATAGATACCGTTGGTGCTGAATTCCCATTTGCCTGGCTTGTCACCCGTTAAACCGATGGCTTGCTTGGCGGCCTGCCCTGCTTGAACAAGCAAGTGAGCCTCATCTAGTGCCCACGCCGGAAAGTATTTTTCGACAGGAAAAACAAAACCAGTGTAAGAAGCCTCGTCGTAGAATAATTCTTCAACGGTGATTGATGACTTGTCTTTATCAGGAATGAGCGCTTTGATTTGCTCAATCGCAGTTTCTTTGGTTTCGCCGAAGGTCATGCGTCGGTCAATGAAAATAGTGGCTTCGTCTGGAACCGCGTTTATGCTAGGCGTTTTTACGGTCATATCACTTACTGTTATTTTGGCGTGTCCTAAAAACGGATGATCGCCCAATTGTGGTTCCAAATCGCGGATGCTTGCAATGATTGGCAGTAATTTGTAAATGGCGTTATCGCCAAGGTGGTTACTGGCGGCATGAGCACTTTTCCCTTTGGCGACTATCTTTAGTTCCACCCGGCCTTTATGGCCGCGGTAAACCTGCATTTTGGTCGGTTCGCCAATCACGACAAAATCGGGGCGAACTTTTGGATCCACTTCAACAAAGGTGTTTGGCGCAATACCGTCGCACCATTCTTCCATGTTGCCAAAATAATAGACCGTCCAACCATCCAATAACCCCAGGTCGCGTGCAATGGCCATGCCGTAGATCATTCCTGGCGTACTTCCTTTTTCGTCACAAGCACCACGGGCATAAAAGATGCCATTCTCAACCTTGCCTTCGAAGGGATCCCATTTCCAAACTGACGCATCACCGATGCCAACTGTGTCAATATGAGAGTCAAAAACCAGCGTCTTTTTACCGCTGCCAATTCTTCCAAGCACATTGCCCATTTGGTCAAAGCGTGCTTCATCGAACCCAAGTTTCTTCATTTCAGCAATAATTCGAATTCCGACATCTTTTAATTGAGAGTTCATACTAGGAATGGCACAGATTTCTCGCATAAAAATTAAGATTGCTTCGCGATTAGCCTCAACCTTTTTTTGAACATCAATTACACTATTGTTGTGATCCATTCTTTTCTCCATTAGTCAACCAATTACAATCTAATTGAAATTGGAATTGCCAATACTGCGGATTACATGAAATCTGAAATATCCAGGCAGGAAATAACTGTACGAAAAATCCACAATCTCACCCGCATCGCTGTATAAGCGCGCCACAAACATCAACAAGACATCTCCGCGTTGAATTTCAAGCTTCTTGGCGATTTCTGACGAAGCAGCAACTGCCTGAATATCTGTGAATGATTTTGCCAGACCGATTTTGCCACGTTTTAACAATAGTTCAAGCACCGAGCCGTTAAAACCGGTGGTAAGATCATCTTCTGTGAGGATACTGGGAGGCAGCATATCCGTTAAGAAAGCAACTGGCCGCCCGTCCGTATATATGACACGAGATACTCTTACAAGAGGAGTGCCCTCTTCAACCTGCAATTTTTCACTTTCTTCAACCCCGGCAACCATGTCTTTAATCTGAAGCGCGCCCATGGTCGCTTTGAGTCCGATGCGGTTTGCCAGACGTTCAATACTTTCCAATACTTCAAGACCAGCTTCAATCACTTTGGATTGTGCGACAACAAAGGTCCCTACACCTTGTCTGCGACGGATTAACCCCTGACCCTCAAATGTTCGCATGCCTTCACGCAAGGTAGCACGCGAAATGCCTAATATTCGGGCTAATTCCGGCTCTGCAGGCAATCTATCTCCCGCAGGTGTATCAGCGATTAATTTCGCCAGTTTGGTCTGCAACATTTGAAAAGGATGCTTGTGTTCTGAATTAATAATGCTATCCATTTATTTACCCTTTACTTTTTAATCTGCCGGTTCAGTGAGAGGAATAAAATCAAATCTGGTTACATCGACCAGCCCCAAATCGGATATTCGCAATTCAGGGATCACAACCAGGCCAAGAAGACTTAACTGCATGTTAGGATTGTTAAGTTTGCAGCCGCACTGACGGAAACCATCCAACACAGATGCCGCTTTTTGAGCAACTACCCTAACCGGTTCATTGGACATTAATCCTCCCACCGGCAGATCTACCAATCCAATCACTTTTCCGTCTTTCACTACAATTTGCCCACCGCCGCATTTCGCCAGTTCAGTGGCCGCAATGACCATATCTTCGTCATTTGTGCCAACCACAATTAACTGATGGCTGTCATGCGCCATGGTGGTTGCCACCGCACAAGGCACATTGAACCCAAATCCGCTGACTAATCCCATCTGGATTCTTCCGGTGGCATGATGACGTTCAATCAATGCAATTTTGGCAATATCCCGTTCCATATCCTGGTGAATTACCCCATCGACCGGTGACATTTTCAGGCGTAAATGTTTTGTGGGTGCCTGGTTTTCAACGATCCCGATCACGTTGGCAATTACTTCTTTCTCACTCGCAGCTTTTAAAACAAAATCTTTTACCATCAGGGGTTTAGCCAGGTGAACTGAATGGGTTGCCCAATCCGGGTAGGTAATTTTGGGTAAATCAACCAACCATTGACCATCATTTACAACCTCAATCCCTTTGGCAATGACAAGTTGAGCTTTGAAATCTCTTAAGTCTTTGACCAAAACGACATCCGCAAAACGGCCAGGTGCCAGCATGCCCATCTCATGCGTGACACCGAAGTGTTCTGCTGTATTGATCGTAGCCAATTGGATGGCTGTCATCGGGTCAAGCCCTTCAGCAATGGCGTGCCTTAAAACACGATCCATGTGGCCTTCGTTGTAAAGTGTTTCAGAATGGCAGTCATCTGTACAAAGCACAAAAGCACGCGAAGAGATACCCTCTTCTGTGATAGCTTTCATCTGTTTGACGACATCATGCCACGAAGAACCGTAACGCATCATCACTTTCATTCCCTGGCGTGCCCTGGCAATGGCACCCTCTTTGGTGGTTCCTTCATGATCATCTTGTGGACCGCCTGCCAGATAAGCATGAAAATCTTTCCCCATATCTGTTGAAGGGAAATGTCCGCCGATGACCTTGTGTGCAGCACGGGTGACTGCCATTTCGGCATGCACTTTATCATCACCGGCAACCACCCCTGGATAGTTCATCATCTCGCCCAATCCAATGATGCCAGGCCAGGTCATGGCTTCAGTCACCTCGGTGGGGCCGATCACAGCGCCTGGTGTTTCAAACCCCGGTGCGGAGGGGACGCAGGAAGGCATTTGTACGAACACATGAATGGGTTGTTTGCGTGCATCATCCACCATGATGCGCACACCACGCAGACCAAAGACATTGGCAATTTCATGCGGGTCGATGAACATACCGGTCGTACCGTGCGGCACAACGGCTCTGACAAACTCTGTGACGGTGACCATGCCAGATTCCACATGCATGTGGGCATCCAGCAAGCCAGGCACCATAAATTGGTTTTCAGCGTCAATCACCCGGGTTTTTGGCCCGATCGTGTGATCTGCGCTGCCGCCGATCCAGGCGATGCGGCCAGAAAGGATGGCAATATCGGTGTGAGGCAAGATCTCACCCGTTTGAACACAAACCCACTGTCCGTTCTTGATAACCAGGTCGGCATGTTTTCGCCCCATGGCACAAGCCACGAGATCCGTGGAATAATTATTTTGATAAGAATCCATAATGTTCCTTCGGCCGTGTTAGCTTATTAATCGGCGAGCGGCTTTGTTGTGTTTTTCGATGTGTGGTTGAAGCTCCAGACCGGTCAAGACACCTTCTTTAACCACTGCCTTGCCGTGGACGTAGCTCATATCCACAGGCCGGGTTTGGCAGAAGACCAGTGCGGCCAGCGGATCGTGCTGCGCTCCGGCATATTCAAGATGGTCCATTTTGTAGCCAATAAAATCAGCACATTTGCCTGTTTCAAGTGACCCTATATCTTTGCGGCCAAGAACGGATGCTCCACCGCGAGTGCCTACTTCCAAGGCTTGACGCGCGGTGAGAATTTCTTCTGCGGTGGAAGAAAGCGATGCCCCTTCCAGGCCGGCTTTGAGTCGAGCAAGAAGCATGGACTGCCTGACTTCTGCTAGCATGTTAGAACCGTCGTTGCTTGCTGATCCATCCACGCCAAGACCAACCTTGACACCCGCCTTGAGAAATTGCCGCAGCGGAGCGATACCAGAGGCAAGTCGCATATTCGAAGAGGGACAATGCGCCACACCGCACCCTTCTCTTGCATATAACTCAATTTCAGATTGAGAAACATGAACTGAATGGGCGTACCAGACGTCTTTCCCCACCCAATCCACGGATTGCATGTATGGCACAGGACGGTAGCCAAATTTTTGCAGGCAAAATTCTTCTTCATCCTGTGTTTCAGCAAGGTGTGTGTGCAAATGAACGCCGAATTTGCGTGCCAAAATAGCGCTTTCTTTCATCAATTCACCGGTCACACTAAAGGGCGAGCACGGCGCCAATACAATCTGGATCATTGAACCGGGTTCTGCACGGTGATATTTTTTGATCAGCCGTTCACTGTCAGCCAGGATATTGTCCTCAGAATCCACAACGCTGTCTGGGGGCAGGCCGCCTTTACTCTCACCCAGGCTCATAGAGCCGCGAGAGGCATGCAAGCGTAACCCAATTGACTGCGCAGCTTCAATTTCATCATCCAGCTTTGAACCGTTTGGGAACAGGTAGAGGTGGTCTGAGGCGGTAGTGCAGCCCGAGAGCGCCAGTTCTGCCAGTGCGGTCTGGGTCGAAATGCGGATATCTTCCGGTGTCAATTTTGCCCAAATGGGATAAAGTGTTTTCAGCCAGTTGAAGAGATTGGCATCCTGGGCGGCGGGGACGGCGCGGGTAAGCGTCTGATAGAAGTGGTGGTGTGTATTGATCAAACCAGGCAAGATAACATGCCCGCTGACATCCAGCACTTCATCGGCTTTATCAGGTAGTGCGTTGGTCGCACCCACCTTCTCTATAAAACCGTTGCGAATAAAAAGACCACCATCCGGGATCTCCCGACGGTGGTCGTCCATGGTTACTAGTAAGAGTGCATGTTTGATTAGAAGAGTAGACACGGTGCTTATCCTTTTTGTGGATGAATTCCCTGTCTTGCAAGAAATTGTCAGACAACAGTACTATCAATAGTTTACCGAAATAAAGTTTAAAAGTCAATTGTCTGACAACTATTGCGTTTTTTTTTTAGACTTTATCGGCGATCTCCGCTGCCCTCAATGTATTCTTCAATAACATGGCAATGGTCATCGGCCCCACCCCGCCAGGTACAGGCGTGATGGCGCTGGCAACTTGTGACACCTGATCATAGTCAACATCACCAACAATGCGGTAACCTTTTGGTCGGCTGGCATCATCCACATGGTTAATGCCGACATCGATTACGACCGCACCCGGTTTCACCCAATCCCCTTTGACCATTTCTGGCCGCCCCACCGCTGCAACCAAAATATCCGCGCTGCGGATGATCTCGGGTAAGTTACGGCTGCGTGAATGACAAATGGTGACCGTAGCATTGGCTCTGACCAGCAGCAGCGCCACCGGCATGCCCACAATGTTTGAGCGGCCTAACACGGCCGCATTGGCGCCTTCAAGTTTGGGAAGTTCTTTTTCTAGCAAGTAGATGCAGCCGGCAGGTGTGCAGGGTATAAAAAGCGGTTCCCTACCCTTTTGCGCCAGGCGGCCTATATTGAGCGGATGGAATCCATCTACGTCTTTTTCAATCGAGATCGCCTTCAAAACACTTTCTTCATCAATATGAGATGGCATGGGCAATTGAACCAGAATGCCATTCACCCGCGAATCGGCGTTGAGATCCATGACCAATTGTTCGACTTCAGCCTGGGTCGCCGTGGCTGGCAGCTCGTGACCGAAAGATTCTATACCGGCTTCAAGACATGCCTTGTGTTTGGAACGCACATAGGTGTGCGATCCGGGGTCATCGCCCACCAACACCGTTGCCAGCCCGGGTTTGGATTTTCCTGCCTTTACCCGCTCGGCTACCGCAGCCGCTACTTCCAAGCGGATCGTTTCTGCCGTCAATTTGCCATCAATAATTTTTGCTGTCATTATGAACCACCTTGATTGAAGTTTTCTATCCCTATTATACAATCAATGATTTTCTATACTGATTGCAGCATGATAGAATTACGTGCAGAATTCATTTCATGGAGCTATTTTATGAGCAAAATTTGTGTCATCGGCACCGGCTACGTTGGTTTGGTTACAGGTACTTGTTTCGCTGAACTAGGTAATCAGGTTACCTGTCTCGACACTGATCCGGCTCGCATTAATGGGCTGTTACAAGGCCAAATGCCGATCTATGAACCCGGTCTCGAACAACTGGTTGAACAAAATGTGCAAGCCAAACGGCTGCATTTTACACAAGACTATCGCAGCGCACTGGAAGGTGCCGAATACGCATTCATTGCCGTTGGCACTCCCTCAGGCGTGGATGGTGAAGCCGACCTTCAATACGTCAAAGCCGCTGCCGAATCCATTGCAGATATTGTTGATTTTCCCATTCTGGTGATCAATAAATCCACAGTGCCGGTGGGTACCGGTGACTGGGTGGCAGACGTCATCCGCCGCAGACGAGGTGACCGATCGCTCGAATTCTCTGTGGTCTCAAACCCGGAATTCTTGCGTGAAGGCTCTGCAATTAACGATTTCATGTCACCAGATCGCGTAGTCTTGGGTTCAGAAGACCGAAAAGCTGCAACACGTTTGGCAGAACTTTATAAACCGCTGCGCTGCACAATTATGGTTACTGATCTGCGCACCGCTGAAATGATCAAGTACGCCTCCAACGCATTTCTGGCCACCCGCATCTCATTTATCAATGAGATCGGCAATATGTGTGAAGACCTCGGTGCGGATGTTCGTGAAGTGGCGCAAGGCATGGGTCTGGACAAACGCATCGGCCCTTCCTTTTTGGATGCTGGTCTTGGCTGGGGCGGATCGTGCTTTCCAAAAGACGTAAAAGCGCTTGAACACATGGCGGTTTTGCACGGTACACAGCCTCAACTGCTGCAAGCCGTGATGGAGATCAACCGCAACCAACGCCGTCGTGCAGTGATGAAACTGCGCAAAGCGCTGGGAACACTTAATGAAAAGACTATCGGTATTTTAGGCATCTCATTCAAGCCCAACACGGATGATATCCGCGATTCGGCTGCACTTGAGATCATACATTTGTTGATTAATGAAGGCGCTCACATCCAGGCTTACGACCCGCAAGCCATGGATAATGCTTCCAAGGTGCTCAAGAACGTCAAGCTGTGTGAATCACCCTATGAAGTGGCTGATAGTGCTGATGCACTGCTTTTAGCCACTGAATGGAACGAGTTCAAGCAAATTGATTTTGTGAAGATCAAACAATTGCTGCGCAATCCTGTCATACTTGATGGCCGCAACCTTTGGGATTCTGAACTGCTCAAATCCATGGGGTTCACCTATATGGGAATTGGCAGGGCAATCAACTAGCTGGATTCTGAATATTAATTTAGTAAAAGGGATTATTCTTCTACCGATGAAAGGTAGTCGATAATCTCTTTTCTTATTTCATCACGCACATCACGAAACTCTTGCAACGTTTCTTCATCCGACCCTGAAAATTTGGCGGGGTCGCGAAAACCGATGTGCACTTTTTTGCCGTGCCCCAACCAAATGGGACAGTTGGATTCTGCATCACTGCAAACCGTAATGACATGGTCAAATATCTGGCCGTAGTACTCCTGAATGGATTTTGACCTACCCTGATGTTCAATCCCAATTTCTTGTAAAACTTGAAGCGCCACCGGGTTGACTGATCCAGTGGGTAATGTCCCTGCGCTGAAAGCCTGCCATTCGCCGCTGCAATCATGATTGACGATTGCCTCAGCCATTTGTGATCGGCAGGAATTCCCCGTACATAAAAATAATACACTAGGCATGATCTTGTTTACCCTTTCATTAACATCTTAACACACTGAAATTAATAAAATGTAAACACTAAGTTAAGAAACCGGCAATATTCCTCATTGACATTAACGTTACGTCATAGTTTATACTTTGCGTATGGTTAACCAAGAGAAACTCTCCATCAAACAGTTATCGAACCTGGCAGGGGTGAGTGTGCGCACACTTCACTTCTATGACCAGATCGGTTTGCTCATCCCGCAGCGCGTACGGGAGAACAATTATCGTTTTTACACGCAAGACTCGTTGTTGAAACTGCAGCAGATCCTTTTCTACCGCGAATTGGAGTTCAGCCTTGATCAAATCGACGCTCTTCTCAATCAGCCGGATTTTAATCTCGTTGATGCGCTCGAAGGACACCGTGATGCATTGAAAGGCAAGGCCAAACGCTTGAACACACTGCTCGATACCATCGACAACACGATCAGTAATTTGAAAGGACAGAAAGACATGACACAAACACAATATTTCAAAGGATTCAGCGACGAACAGCAGGCTGAATATGAAAAAGAAGCTGCACAAAAGTGGGACCCTGAAATGGTCCACGAATCAAACCGCAGGTACAAGAATCTGAGCCAGGCAGACAAGAATGGTTTAGGTGCAGAGGGTGAACGTATCACCCTTGCCCTTCGCGACGCGATGCCGAAAGGGGTGAATGCCCCCGAAGTGCAAGCGCTGGTGGGTGATTGGCAGAAGCACATCAGCTTCTTCTCAGACTGCACAGATGAGATGCTACTGGGGCTTGGTACGATGTATGTGGACGACCCCCGGTTCAAGGCTTTTTACGACCGCATTGACCCCAATTTGGCAGAGTTCTTGTCAGAGGCGATCAAGGTTTACTGCGCGGAGCGCAGGGTGACTGAGTGAAAAAGAACTTGGTGTTCTTGTAACGAATTTAGCGCAAGTTCCCGATTTCAAGTGCAAAAGAAATCGGGAACTATTAAATCTCAATACTGCTTGTGCAGTTGCAGGTAGGCTTTCAAGAACTGGCCAGTGTAAGAATTGGGCACTTCACAGATTTCGCGCGGCGTGCCAACGGCCAACAGTTCACCGCCGCGGTCGCCGCCGTCAGGCCCCAGGTCAATGAGGGTATCTGCAACTTTGATGATATCGAGGTTGTGCTCAATGATCAGCACCGAGTTTCCCGCTTCGACCAGGCGCTGCAGTACTTCAATCAACTTGTGCACATCAGCGGCATGCAAACCCACGGAGGGTTCATCCAGCACGTAGAGGGTGCGGCCGGTGGCACGGCGGCTGAGTTCTTTGGCCAATTTGACACGCTGCGCCTCGCCACCTGACAATGTGGTGGCGGGCTGACCAATCTTGACGTATCCCAAACCTACTTCTTGCAAAGTGTTGAGCTTGTTATAGATGGCCGGAATGTTGGCAAACATCTCCAGACCGTTTTCAACCGTGGTATCGAGAACGTCTGCGATGGAGAGCCCTTTGAATTTGACCTGCAGCGTCTCACGATTGAAGCGAGCGCCGTGGCACACATCGCAGGGGACGTAGATATCGGGGAGGAACTGCATTTCAATACGCAACTGACCCTGCCCCTGACAGGCCTCGCAGCGTCCGCCGTGGACGTTGAAGGAGAAACGGCCAGATTTGTATCCGCGCATTTTGCTTTCGGGCAGACCGGCAAAAAGGTTGCGCATTTCATCAAACATGCCGGTGTATGTGCCCGGGTTTGAACGCGGCGTGCGTCCGATGGGGGATTGGTCAATATTGATGATCTTATCGAGGTATTCTATTCCTTCGATGCGATCATAAGCCCCCGCCTGGGTGTGAGCACGGTTCAACTCACGCGCCAGCACGTTATAGAGGATATCCACCATCAGCGTGGACTTGCCGGAACCCGATACGCCTGTGATGCAGACGAACTGACCGAGTGGAATTTCAACGGTCAAATTTTTGAGGTTGTTTTCGCGCGCGCCGATGATCTTGAGCGCTTTACCATTCTTCGGATGCAGTTTCTTGGGCATGGGCACCTGTTTGCGCCCTGAAAGGTAAGCCCCGGTGAGGCTCTTTTGGTTGGCGATGATGTCTTCAACCGTGCCCTCGGCTACCATTTCACCACCATGAATGCCTGCCCCCGGTCCGAGGTCAAGAATCCAGTCTGCGGCGCGGATGGTTTCTTCATCATGTTCAACGACCAATACGGTGTTGCCCTGGTCGCGTAAATGTTTAAGTGTTTCGAGCAGTTTATCATTGTCACGCGGGTGCAGCCCAATAGAAGGTTCATCCAGCACGTAGAGCACACCCATCAGTCGCGAGCCTATTTGAGTGGCCAGACGAATGCGCTGCGCTTCGCCACCAGAAAGCGAACCGGCAGGCCGGCTGAGGGTCAGATAATCGAGACCCACATTTACCAAAAAGCCAAGACGAGAAACGATTTCTTTCAAGATGCGCTCGGCAATCACGGTATCGCGTCCGCTTAACATGCCAGGTTTGGCAAGATTTAGGACAAAGTCAAGCGTACGGTTGACCGCCCAACGGGTGACCTCCACAATGTTTGCATTTTGAATGGTCACAGCGAGGGCTTCAGGGCGCAGACGTTCGCCCTTGCAGGTTGGGCAAGGCCGGTCGCTCATGAACTCTGAGATTTTGTTGCGAATGTATTCAGACTGGGTTTCACGGTAGCGGCGCTCCAGATTGGGGATGACGCCTTCAAAATTGGTCTGGAAGGTCGTTTTGCGGTCGTTGCGTCCGTCCATCGTGATGGTGAGCTGTTCATTTCCGGTGCCGTAGAGAATGTGGTTAATGTTCTCCTGGCTGATGGTGCTCACAGGGGCATTCAGGTCAATCTTGTATTCTTTGGCGACAGCTTCGACCATCTGCCAGTAGTATCCACCCTGCTCGCGCGGACCGTTCCACTCAAGCGCGATAATGGCACCTTCGTTGAATGAACGATCCAAATCGGGCATCAAAAGGTCGGGGTCGATTTCTAGCCGGCTGCCAAGCCCCTGGCAATCAGGGCAAGCGCCGTGGGGTGTGTTGAAAGAGAAGGTGCGCGGTTCAATCTCGGGGATGCTGATGCCGTGTTCGGGGCAGGCCAGATGTTCTGAATAGAATAAATCTTCAGGTGGTTCTGCTGAAACGTTTTGAACGGTCAGATAGCCCTCGCCGACTTTAAGACCGGTTTCAACCGAATCGGTCAGGCGCGAACGGAAAGTACGCGCTTCTTCAGAATCTTCAGCGTGCGAGACCACCAAACGATCGACCACGGCTTCAATCGTATGAATCTTGTAGCGGTCGAGAGTTACCTCTTCATCCAGATTGTAGACAGTGCCATCCACTCTGACACGGACGAAACCGGCTTTGCGCACTTCGTCAAAGACGGCCTGGTAGGTACCCTTACGAGCGCGGACGACCGGCGCCAGGATCAAGAGCTTGGTGCCTTCTGGCAGGCTCTCAATGCGGTCAACCACTTCTTGAGCAGATTGCTTGACCACCACTTTTCCGCAGATCGGACAGTGAGGCACACCGATGCGCGCGAAGAGGAGGCGCATGTAATCGTAGATTTCGGTTACCGTGCCAACGGTGGAACGCGGATTATGCGAAGTGGCTTTTTGATCAATCGAAACCGCAGGCGAAAGTCCGTCAATATAATCCACGTCGGGTTTTTGCATTTGTCCGAGGAACTGGCGGGCATAAGATGAGAGGGATTCTACATAACGGCGCTGACCTTCAGCAAAGATGGTGTCAAAGGCGAGTGAGCTTTTGCCGGAACCGGAAAGGCCAGTGATAACCACCAGCTTGTCACGGGGAATTTCAACGGTTATGTTTTTGAGGTTGTGGGCTCTTGCGCCCACCACACGGATTGAGTTTTGAGTCATAATCTGTCCATTAGAATTTATTTTCTATACCGATATTGTACCACACGGCAACCTGTAATTATAGTGGGAAAAGGGAGGATTAGTGATTAGGGATTAGGAAAACCCTGTAATCAGTAATCAGTAATCAGTAATCAGTAATCAGTGAAACCCAGATTCCATATTTGGATTCGTATTTTTTCCAGAGACCCTACTCGCAAAGACCGCTCGCCCCCAAAAAGCGGGGGACATGTGGGGCGCACAGATCGCGGAACCGAGAACCGAAAAAAGGAAACCGTGATTCGTTTTTGTTTTAGAGAAAAATCGAAAACAAAGAAAACGAATCCCTTTTGGGTAAAAAATGGTGTCAGAGTAAGAAAATTTAGCTTTGAGATTATTTTGAACTCACTTGATGGTAATAATTTGGTTGAAAACGAACCATTCGAATTTATGTAAACGAATGTTGGTGTAATTGTTTTTACCTAACTAGAATGATACATTTTGTTAATCATGCCGGTTTTTTAAACCCGTCGAATTCGACTGGTTTAAAACTTGAATAATCAACCAAATTTTTCCATTATTCGTTTTGAAAAAAAACAAATAAATTCAATTCGACTACCCTTCGCTTCGCTCGGGCACATGTAAAACGACTAAGTAATCAATATTGACATTTTTATTATACCGATAATGTAGAAATTATATTCTACTATTGCGCCGATTGTCAAGTGTTACAAGCTATCTGCCTTTAATAAACCACCTCATCACTCTTCAAACAAATGCCGGAAGAAACGGTCAGGATTTTCGAGAAAATCACGGGTGATGCGATAGTGTTCCGTATCTTGAACAGAGACTTGAGAAATTGCGTCGCCATCCAGGCTGAGGATGACCGAATTCGGGTAACTCAACAAGATGGGTGAATGTGAAGCAATGATGAATTGAGCTTTGCCTGATGATTCCAGTTCGTGGATCAACGCCATGAAAGCCAACTGACGGTTGGGTGAAAGGGCGGCTTCTGGTTCATCCAATATATAGATGCCGCGATTGAAATGATTGACAAAGAGCGCGAGGAAGGACTCTCCGTGGGATTGGTGGTGCAATGACTTGCCGCCATACCCCTGAAGTATGGATGAATCCTCTTCGGCAATTTGATCAATGTAAGTGGCGAAATTGTAAAAACTCTCGGCGCGCATGAAAAAACCGTTGGTCACCTTGGGCATCCATGAAAAGCGCAGCGCCGCGGCGAGATCGGATTCAGTATCAGTACTTGAATAGCTGTGATTGCGGTTGCCGCCTGAGTGGTTGAATCCACAGCCTTCGGCAATCGCCTCAAGAATAGTGGATTTTCCAGATCCGTTTTCACCGACAAAAAAAGTGACATTTGAAGAAAATTCGAGATTTAATCCGCTTGAGAGGATTGGAATTGAAAAAGGAAATTTATGTGGCTCCACCAACTCAGAAATGGTTCTGATACTTTTTAAGAAAGTCATTGATACTCCGATTGCGCTTCAGGGTCGAATTAATACTGAATTTGCGTCAATTATTCATTCCAAATTGCTAGAATATTTTTTCTACATCCTGATTATAAACCCACAGGTCGAATTTTATTCGTTATGGTGTAAGATTTAATCAGAGATCGATTGGTCTGCTCTCTTTTGGTTTGTTAAGCAGATAATTGGAGGAAAAATGATCAATGTTTACCTCAATCATCCCAACCCCCACATCACGATACATCAGAATTCAGACTGCGGATTGATCCATGCGCACAAGAGCGCGGCTGAATCACGCACGATCAAGATCGAAATCTCCAACTTGTCGCAGGAGCTTTCGAGGTTTGTCGAAGGCGAATACAAGTTTAATCCCAGCAAAGAGTTCAATGATATGTGGCTCAAAGTATCGCTGGGAGACCTGGCCTTTGAAATCGCGGTGGTGCTCTTCATTGTTACGCAGCTTGGAAAGGTCTATAAGCAATTCAAAGGGATGTCCCCATCAATACATTGTTGATGATCTTTTTCATTTTGGGCGGGTCTCCCCTCTCGCAAGCAAAGAACGCCTTGCTCGGGGGCGCAAAGTTCGCGCGGACCCGCCCCTACTTTTTTTACTCCCTTTGTTGTAAATTTACCCAATAAAGGTCAGGAATTCATCTGCTTTTTGGGGATTGACCTTTGAAAAGACGCGCATATTTTGTTTCTGAACCGCATCCATGATGGGGGTGGGAGAGAAATTGGTCAGGAGCAGCAGATAGCGTTTCGGAGATAACTGCGTAATCAATTGATTGACCTTGCCCAGCGGAACTTCGCCTTGTTGAAGCAGTTGGGTGCCGTCGACCACAAATTGAGGTTCGCCAGAAATCCAGTCAGGGTCTTCAGTGGTCCTTGGAATTTCTACCTTTTTGGTTTGTTCAGAAGCTTCAAGCAACTCAGACTGGCCGACATGGCGGCGCAAGGTATTCACCAGTCTTGTGGCATCCATGCCGCCAATTTGGGCGACTTTATCAAGGTTAACCAATGAGCCGACTGTGCGTCTGAGCACTGGATTTTTTAGATTTTTGAAGGGAGGAGCGATGTTGATAAGCTGTTCTTCAAGTTCGGGATAGGCTTGAAGCACATCCAATAATTTGCTTGAACCGGTAATCTCCATATCAGGCTCCTATCTTTTGTCAATTCTATAAAGTTGTGTCGTATTCCAACAAACGACGCTCGCCTTCCAGAGCGCGGAGCTCCGTCAGGTCTTGTGTCACTTCAAGCGTCCCTAAATATCCGCCATGCAAGTCACGCACTGCGTAATAGCAAATGTAGATGAATTTGCCGCCCATGTTGATCCAAAAAGCTGCTTTCTCCTGGGCACCCTCTTTGAAATCCTTGACGATCTTGTTGACGATGTGAACACTCTTGGGCGGATGGCAGTATTGCACTTTACGTCCGAGGATGGCGCGAGAGCGGTCAAAGATACGATTATGGCCTGGGGTGAAGTAACGAACGGTGTCGTCAGCATCCACAAAGGTGAGGTCAAATGGCAAAGTACTGAAGAGTGCAATCAACTCGTGCAGGCTGAAATTACCGGTAGGCATTTGCACCCTACCGTTTGAGGCAGCAGGTTTTTTCATCTCCTCTGTGACGCCGCCTTCGGGGGTCCACTCAAATTGCGGCGCATAAATACAATAGCCGTATTCATCACTTTGGGTATAAATCTCATACCAATCCTGCTCGGTCAACAGATCCAGTGCGGTCGGGAACATGATCTTTTCTTCCTTGTAGATCATGTCATCCACCGCTTCAAGTGCAGGAAGAATAGTAAAGGCACTAAACGCTTTGACCTCGCCAGCAGTTAGAGATTCCACCTGTTGAAGACCGGCAAGCGTTTCACGAAGTTGTTTACGCACTTCATCATGCTTGCCCCACATCACCAGGGGCGGGCCAGGAAGCTGATTCTTCTCAAAATATGGGAAGAGCAAGTTCTCTTTGCGGCGATAGTGTTTATCCACATCCATCAGAATATTTAGCTGCTGCTGAACCGCTTGCATTAAATCGGTAACAATTTCATCATCAGTCTTTTGATTGATCTTTTCAAGCAAGACACGGATCGAACCCGTGGTTTTAGCCAATTCACGGTTTTCTTGAACAAACGTGTGAACGGGATGCCCCGGCAGGGTTTCGGGGGTTTCTTGCAGATCAAGGTGCTTTTTGAGCACCCGCGTGTGGGTATCACAAAGTTCCTGGATGCGTTCTGCTGTGATGCCCTCTTTGACCAACTGCACTTCCATCAAAAAGACATCGCTGTAATCGGCTTCATCCAACATGGTTTCGAGTTGGTGTTTTACCCTATCTTCAGCCACACCTTCATCCAGTTGACGGATGAGGCTTTTCATTAAGTCAATACGTTTCTGACGATTGTTTATCACTTCGCTCATGGTAAGATCCTCATGCTTTCTGAATAAATGATCCTAAAAAGATTATACACAATTAATAAGATAATTCTCATAATAATAGTAATATTTATTAGATGATTATTGATACGACTTTTGTCGTAATGCTAACGAATCACCGGTTATTGACTACCCGAAATTAAATCCGCATAAAATTGGTTTTGTTCTATTGAATTTCTAATTTCAATTATGGTATTGTCTAGTCAACGGCAAAACCTAACGAAAGTAGGTGACGCAAAGTCAGGGATCTAAAATCAGGCAACTGATCATGACCGCCCGACTGCCTTTGAAAGGCGAAACCGGTGAAAACCGGCGGTGCAAAGCCAAAGGGTCTAAAGTCTGAACAAGACCAAGATAACCGCGCTGCCTGCACCAGGAGTATGTAGACTGGTCACGACCAGTACTACGCAGCCAGGAAAATAATTAGATTAATATCTTAATTACTGGCACACTCCAGGCAAGAAAAGCAAACCTGGTAAAAACCAGGGACGCAAAGCCAAGGATCTAAAACCCAAAAGGTCATGACCGCCTGGCTGCCAAAGTTAATAACCGCCCCTTCTTCGGATGGAGAAGAGGCGGTTATTAACTTTGGCAGCCAGGCGGTCATGACCTTTTGGGTTTTAGATCCTTGGCTTTGCGTCCCTGGTTTTTACCAGGTTTGCTTTTCTTGCCAGGAGTATGTAGACTGGTCACGACCAGTACTACGCAGCCAGGAAAATAATTAGATTAATATCTTAATTACTGGCACACTCCAGGCAAGAAAAG
>CAKMKJ010000086.1 GCA_927443345.1 uncultured Anaerolineaceae bacterium
ATCAGTCTGGATTTACCACGTTTCCACCTAGCACCATTGACTACCACTACTTCTCTGGTACTAAGATATCCACACTCATGAAGGACATTACATCTGATCATTTTCTACCTGTTTCCACACGTTATTCCGGATAGCCAAATAAATCTCAATAATTGAAAAAACTTTTCGTGGTGAAGTCTGCATAAATCAATATCATCTGTTCCATAAACTTCGTCTGCATTAAGTGGTGTTTTGCATAATTCACAGTGAGAAACTATCACGTTTTCAAATGGCAGGTATTGATTTTTCATATTTCTCCAACGCGGTTGGATATGGAGTTCCGCATTTTGTACAAACAGGCCAACTAGCTATATAGTTACAAGTTTTACATTGACCTACAACGTGTTTTTGCAACAAGCCTTGAAGCCGTTCGTTTTCAGTGGCGAGTTGTGTTTTATCAATCAACGCCTGTTCGTACAACGGTTCAAATGTTCGCAACCCTTCACGTGAAATAGCAAGGTCTGCGGATAGTTGGGTAATTTCAGCGGCGAGAACCTCAATCTTTTCTTCAAGAGAAATCAACTCGCTTTCGATAACCACTGCCTGAAAACCTTTACGATCAGACTTGTACCCTGTTCTTTTTATGAGTTCAACCATCATATCCCTCCTTTCAATCGCCTGATCCGATAATCAACAGTCCTGTGATTCTGCTTCATCATCCGGCTGATCTCAACCGAAGTTTTACCTTCGCTTTTCATCTTCATCATGAAGGCGTCTGCTGCCGGCGTAATCCATTTACACTTTAGGTCAGTAACCCTCGGTCTGATCCACTTTTCCGCTATACTACGACGGATAAACCAGAGCGCCCAACGATTTCCGCCTCTTCCGCCCAAGTGTCGAATATGCACTCCAGGCAGTTCTTTCGACATCAGTTTTTTTGTCACTGTCTTGACATCTTCAACCCCGTGCATGTCTGCAAACTGACGCATCGAGATCCATTCATCACCCCAGCGTTCGTGAGCCTTTTCAACCAGGCGTCGAAAATAACCTGGCTTCATTCGTTCAACCCGCACATAAGGGAAGTTCTTTGGCCTGGTCAGCCAGAATTTCAGATCTTCAATCTTGACCCGCAGCGTCTTATTTTTTACATAAGTGGATGCGATATACTCGCCGGGTAAAATACCATTCCTGATCCATCCCGGTACCGTGTGCGAATCAACACCCAGGAGCAGACACACCTGGTGCGCCGTCATCCATCCTGCCTGTTTGGTTGCAGGTCTAAACGCTTTGCGAAATTGGCGAATCTTGATCGCGTTTTCAGATCTGCCTATATGCTCTCCAATTTGAACCATCGTCAATTTACCTAAGTTCGCATTGATAAACGCATCTTCATCTTTCGTCCACTTCAAACTTTTACTATTCCGATTAATCACTTTATTTTGGTTTACTCTGACCACAGAGCGAACCATACCGCCCCTGGCTTTGATAACAGAAGCCGAAGACCCATGCTCCATCAATGTTTGATCAACAAGCGTCAAAATAAAATCCATTTTCTACCCTCTGTTCGTTTTACCAACCAGGTCTTGAAGGAACTCCACCAGTGTGCAGCCATCACATACAGTTTTGGATGCATCGTCACGCAGCGCACACCGGTCGCAAACATTACGCGCCGTGATCTCAACCAAAGGCCATGGCGGAACTCTGCCGGCAGCGGCAATCACATCATAAATCGGTCTCTTTACATCCCCGGTCTTGATTCTTGACAGCCTGATGGATGGAACTTCAGTTGAAGGTATCTTTTCTTCGTTGAGATGGCAGACCAGCCGCGCACAGGCTTCAACACAGGCTTTTACACCGGCATGTCGGCTGGCCAGGGCTTTAGCAATTTCGACTCTTGATTTTGCATCCGGAACAGACAGCAGTGCATCCACCACCCGGTTGTCTTTTGCCAGGCTTCCCTCGTTGATCAACGTCAATATGGCTTCGTCCAGCTTCAAGGTTTTGAGTGCAAGATTCACCCTTGGAATCGAAACGCCGAGCATCTGAGCGATTTGTGTATTCGTCAACATCTGGTCATCTTTAAGCTTGCGAATGGCTTTTGCTTCATCCACTGTGGCCAGATTCGAGCGCTGGATGTTCTCCACCAGGGCAATGACCGACCGCTTTTTGTCATCCGCCTGGGTCATCGGTTCTCTTACAATGCATTGGATCTTGTCGAGACCGGCAAGCTTTGAGGCTCTCACCCGGCGCTCTCCTGCGATCAGGTAATAATGATCTGGTTTATTAGTTTGCTTGTGTGGACCTTCAACTGTGATCGGGTTGATCAAGCCGTTCTCCAAAATGGAGTTTGACAGCTCAATTAATTCAGCCTGGTCAAAATGCTTTCTCGGCTGCTGTGGGTTTGGTTCAATCAGTTCAATGTCAATCATTTGGGTGGAGGGCATAGTCAATTCCTTTTCGCTTTCAATGAGTCGCGAAGATCTTCAATCTCACGCTCAGCAATCAGCGCACGACTCATCCAATATATGGTTCCCTGAATTTGAGCAAGCAGCGTGTTGCCAAGCATGTCAAACATTCTCCTGGTCGGGCTGCCCGCCGATTCAACCAATAATTCCTTGGTCTGCACATAGAGTTCGGCCAGCTTTTCTTCTTTTTCGGTTGCTTGCGTAGAATCCATCCGTAGCCTCGCTGTTGGTTGTCGATTTTGCATCCGTCTATTTGTGCTGTTGGTTGTCATAGCGCCTGTTTCTGACCGTTCTGGTGTCGGTATGGGGTACCGTTC
Organism: uncultured Anaerolineaceae bacterium; assembly: GCA_927443345.1. Classification (GTDB taxonomy): domain Bacteria; phylum Chloroflexota; class Anaerolineae; order Anaerolineales; family Anaerolineaceae; genus UBA6107. Next base: position 2,762 of record CAKMKJ010000086.1, read on the forward strand.
ATTTTTTTCTCGGTGGTACCCCTTTACGGTACCTCTGCATTTTTCCGGTGGTACCCCTTATATTTAATAAGCGGTACCCCTTACGGCAAGTTTTTCGATTTTTCCTCAACCTCATAACTCGTCGAATCAAACCAAACCAGCCGAAAGTCATAAAGAGGGCTCTTTTTATCGGTCACCACCTTGAACTGGCTGATGTCCACACCAGACTGTAAGAAGTAACGCAGCGCGATCATTGCCACCTGGCTGGCAGGCACTTTGTGCTTTTTGGCAAGTTCTGAAACTTCTTCAATCAGATCTTCCGGCAGGTCATACACGGCGCGTTTTCGAGCTGACTGTTTGTCTTTGGCCTTCTTCACCCGCGCCCGCTCCCTGGTGGGAAGTCCTCGGTTATTGATCCGGTTTCTTCCTTCACTCAAGATGCTTTCAACAGCCTCGTCACCTCTTGACTTCAAGAATCCGTCAGAGTCGCGATTCATGATTACCTCACGATCCTGTCGATTATTTCAGCGTAGGCAAGACCGGCTTTTGATGGTGTCTGCATTTCAAACAGCGTCTTGCCTTTTCGGTTTGCCACCCTGCACGTATTGTCAACAGGGATGGGAGGCCAGACCAGGTTTCCATATTCAGCAACCAGATTCTCAAGCTGCTGGTGGCTCTCAGTAGTAACCCTGTCAAAGAAAGTAGGGAGGATGCCAGCCAGCTTGCAGTGGCATTCAGTTCCGCGCATCACAGCATCCAGGGAGCGTATGATCTCGATCACGCCCTTGACCGCGAACTGATCCAACTTTGTCGGAACAACCAGGTAATCTGACGCTACCAACGCAGCGACCTGAAATATATCCACACTTGGCGGACAGTCAAAAATAACCAGGTCGTAAATTTCTTCATAATCCGTCAGACCGATCGAAAGAATACGCTCTCTGAAATTTCGGCTTGAAAGGATCTCTTTCAGCTTTTCAGTTTTCTTTGAGGACCTGATCACATCCAACCGATCGCGACCTGATGGCATTGAACAATTCTGAAAATACTCTTCATCGTCCACCAGCCAGCGGTAAAGGTCAGAACCTTCAGGCAGGCCAAGGCTGTCAGCAACGTTGCCCTGGCTGTCCAAATCGATCAGCAGCGTCTTGTATCCGCGCAGTGCTGCGCCGTGTGCCACATTCACCGCGGAGGTTGTTTTCGCTACTCCGCCTTTTTGGTTTGCAAAAGTAATAATTGACATAAATTGGTCTCCAGTTGGTAGGTGCTAACAAAATGGTGCGTTCAATTCGCGATCTTTGCGCCCCCGAGCGACGCTGTTTGTGCGTGCAAGAGGGGTTCTTCTTTTCTCAAATCGCGGATATACCAAGTGCCGGTGTATCCTGACGGCCATTCAATCCGTGCGTGATTGTGATCACCGTCAAAACCGATTACCTTGCCGCCTGTCAGATTTGTGCCGATCACACAGACGCGATCGCCATAACCCAGTTTTGGCAGCGGCAAATCCTCTTTGAGTCTCAAGCTTTGGATGACTCCGAAACCGATCTCATCCAGCGTGCGGTTGGTGGGTACTCGTAACTTGGCAGGTGAACTTAGTGTCATGTTTTTATTCGCTCCATTTCTTGAACATCAGATTCGATCAACAGTTTGATCTCGCATCCAGCAAAACCTTTCAGCGCATTTTGCAGTTGCGGGCCTGCTCTCTTGCGAACCCAATCCCGCACTGGCGTGTTCATGGCCAGAATCCTGAGCTGATTGCCAACCAGGTTGCCAAGCTTAAGCGGCCTGATATAGGCGTCAAAATCAGCTTTAGGCATATCTTTCTGAATCACGCCAAGTGCTGAATTCCAAAGCTTTTCAGCTTGCAATCCGATCTGAATTTCAGGCAAAATAACAGGTTCAGGAAAAGGTTCAGGAGGGTTTTCAGGATCACCGACCAGCTTTACCGCGTGTCTGCTCGCGAGTTTCTCGTGTGCGGGTGAATCTGTTGCTGTCTTTGTATTTGTATTTGTTGCTGTATTTGATGTTGTTGTTGTAGTTGTATTTGGGGCGGAGTAGCTCACGACCTGCTCATGAGTTACTCCAGACCAGCTCGCGACCTGCTCGGGAGCTGGAGCCGGAATAACACTTGGTGATTCACGGTTCAATCCACTCTGATGTGCAATAAACTTTGGATCATAAAAACACTTCTTACCGCCGGCTTCATACCTGAAAATCATCTTGCGTTCTTCAAACCAATCCATTGCAGCAGAGATCATTTCAACCGTCACATCATCACGCAGCGGAAACGCTTTCGACTTCAACCAGGCGGGTTTGTCATAGCCCCTGCCCTCACGGTCAAGAATGATAAAAAACATGACATAAAATAACCTGGTGAAATCATCCGGCATGTCGTTGATATCTTCGCTGTCAGGCGTCTTGGTGTGGATGTTTCGATACTTAGGCATAGCGCTCGCCCTCACTTAAAATAGATAAATTTTCTTCCTTGCGAATCTTCGCCAGTAAACGGTTGGTTTTATAAGGGTTTTCCAGCAGGCTTAAATCAAACTTTCTTATTGATTCGTAAACTTCGCAGACAATCGCCTCTATCTCAATTTCGAGCACATCAATTACAATGCGCACGCGCTCTCCCTTGGATGGCAATTCTTTCAAATTTGATCGGTATATGCCGTTGATGCGTTGATCAATCCGGCCATGGCCTTTGGCAATAACGGTAATCATTCGACCACACTCATCTGACTGCCCCACATGCGTGCAGCTCCCCTGCGCATGGCGGATTCCTGTTCAAGCAGATCCATTGCGAAATCGTGAAATTGAACCTTCAGAAAAGCTTCAAGCTCTTCCATGTTCGCGCACAACCAATAACCGCCTTTGATGCCGCCGGTCGAACCGATGGCATAACCTTCCTTGCGCAGCTTGTTGATGATCTCTCTGAAATACCGGGTGTCTTTGATGTCAAACCCCTGGCATTGCAGTTCAAACAGTAAACGCGCGCCGCTGATCACATTCTTCCGACCGATGTGATATGAGATGATCAACAAGACAGACTTTTCAAGCCGCTGTTTCACATCCTCAGAGAGGTTGTCAATCCGGTGGGCTTCTTGACCTACATTCATTGCAATCGTTTGAGTTGACATGGTTTCCTCATTACTTGAATACAAATTGCATTTCGTGCTATAGTATTTGGGTGTGCCCCCGTAGTCTAATTGGATAAGACAGGTACCTGCTAAGTTCCAAATCTCAGTTCGAAACTGGGCGGGGGCATACCCTTTTGAAAACAATTTGTTAAGTCAAACCAATTGACTTTTTTCTATCAACTGCTATAATTTGGTTAGCAGGTACCACCAAGAACTGAGAAATAAATAAGGAGTCGAACGATCGCCCACCAGTTGGGCGGTTGTTCGTTAATCCAACAATATTTCTATTTGTTCAAATTATTCTTCTGAATACCTAACGCCAGCCTGACCGTTCGTGCAGCATTTGAGAATTCACGGTTCTTCAATGCCCTGAAAAAAACTTTACGAGCTACTGTCAGATTTTGCATAGTAAACTTCCCTTTCCTTATCTTTCCAAACTTCCTCTTCAAGTCGAGCATAAAGGTTTGCCACAGATCGCTTCCATGCTGGCAATTCCTCTGCCGGCACTGGTACCTTCACGACTGTCAACTCAACTTGATAATGCATCAACGAACTCCTTATTCCTCCACGGCTCTGGGCAAGGGCTTGGGAGGATTGCTACCCCTGCCCAGAGGCTTCACTGGCTAGATAACCAGATCCACTCAATGTGGGGTGTAGTGATCAGGCTCTCGCAGGTGCAAAATGCAGTCGCACCCTTGATACCCTGCTGCTCAACTCGCTGATGGGGTTTGTTTGCGCACCAACTGCTTCCAGCGCCCTCAACAGCGTATAAAGGTCATTGATCGAATCCGCAGTGATGGCTTCAACTGCCTCTTCGTCATTTGCCTCATTGTTGACTATTTTTTGAAGGTTCTCGATAATCGCCTTAACTAATTCGGCTGAATCATCCCGTACAGACATTGCCTGGTTAGGCCACTCTCTTGGTGTTGTTGTCATTTCTTTATCCTCCGAGCGCTCTTTGCGAGCTTTCTCTTTGCTGGATCTTCCCGGTTCCGACCCGAAAACATCCCAAAACAAACTATTTACAGCCTGAATACACCCCGATTCGCCCTAAAGTTCACGAACCGCTGTTTGGTGCTATTCTCTTGTTATGAAAACGAAATCAGTTACTTACTTGCTTCACATCCGAGATCCTTGACGAATTGTTCTTTGCCTGGCTTTACGAGAGTTGAATGAGCACCAGAAACAATAGATTTTGCCAACTCACTCACCGCTAGATCAATGACATTACCTTTCCAACGTAAATATGTTCCATCAGCAATAAGACTAAGTTTGTTGTCAGTCTCAGCCAATAAAGAAAAAGAGTTTGTAATTTTTTTTGTCATTGTCTGCCATTTCTTATTTTCATTTTGCAAATCACATTTGCATTATACATATCGTTTTGCAGTTTGTCAATAGGCTTATATAAAGTTGTATTGAATTGCTATAATGGGAAAATGAAAATGAAAGAATTTGATCCTAATACTTTCACTAAATGGATAAACGAAAAATTTGAACAGGAAAGACAAGGCAACATCCGTTATAAGGTTGTTGACTTTGCCAAAATGCTCGAAAATCGTTCTCAGACTGTCAGCTATTGGCTACTTGGCAATTTATCAAGTAGACCATCAGATGAGCAATGCAATAAATTAATCTCGATTTATGGCTTTGAATCTTATGAGCCTTTAGGTCTTGAACCACCCCTCGAAGAGTCAATATCTTCCGTTTTACCTTCAGAAGAAGCCACAGCGCTGATTGCTGCACTTTCTGAAATTAGATCATCAGGTATAAACAAAGGTAAAGAAACTGCTTCTCCAGAAGACATTGTAAAAATCAATGCCATTTTAGAGAAACATTTAGGCAAATATTTGGTACACGGAACCGAGCAATAACTTTTTGGCATAAGAGTACCCCTTTTCGTAATCGGCAGTGTTATTATAGATTTTTTGTTCTATAATTGCAATAGAAAAAAGGAGGTTTTATCGAGAAAACATCTTAAATTATTCTGACTCTATTCCTACCCCTTACCTGTAAACTTTATAAAAATATTATGAAAACATCACGTCTATTTTATCATCTCATTGCTACTTGTTGTCATTTATTGCTGACAGATTATCGTCCACAGTGCATGACAATCATGACAAAATCAAAACTATGTTTACAGAGGGATTCGTCGAATGGCTTCAGAACGAAATATCAACCAGGCGTTGGAGCCAGGCTGATCTTGCTCGCGAAGCCAAGATTTCAAGAGAGGCTGTCAGCGGCATCCTCAACTCAAGAAGATCACCCGGTCCAAAAGTATGCCGAAATATTGCCGTCGCACTGAAAATATCACCGGTGACCGTTTTTATCAAAGCCGGCTTACTGCCCGCAGAAAAGATCAGGTCAACCATTCTTGATGAAATTGACCACAAATCAAGTCTGCTGCCGGCCACCAAACAAAAGATCGTTCTTGACCTGATCAACGGTCTGCTAACCAGAGAAGAAACCGAATCCCGCCTTACCACAGAAAAAAGGGGGTGACGGAAAATAATCAGCTTGTCCAACGGGAGGAATAATGAAAAATAAGATTCTATGCATACTCTTACTGGTTTATTTATGTTCAGCGTGTGCTCCATCACCTGAAGCAATTCAAAAAGCGATTGAAGAAACTCAGAAAGCAGCAATAACTAACACACCGGTATTAACATCTACAGCTACACAAACACCATTACCGACAAGCACTCCAAAACCCACCATTACCTTAACTCCGAATCCGAATTATATTTTAGAGACTGGTTTTTGCATTATGGGCATTGGTATTGACGAAATCAATGGCAATCCAGCAGACGAACCTGGTTGCGGCGTTCAGCAAAGAGAACAGATTTATCTTGATTTGTTTACTTCTGTTGATATTACAACCTCAACAGGCTCATCAAGCATCCAGATATATTGTGCAATATTTACCCTAAATGGAACTTTTATGATGTTTGATATGGATACAACTGGTAGCGGAAAAGTCAATTGCCATTTATAAAAAACGGGAGGAATAAATGAAAAAGTGCCAATATTGTGCTGAAGAAATTCAGGATGAAGCTGTTGTCTGTAGATTCTGTGGTCGCGATCTTGTGCTGCCGCCTGTGCAAGTTATGACTCAACCACATCAAACCCAACCTCAAAGAATTGCACCCAAGCCGCTTTCTACAGGTATGAAGGTTCTCATATCTATTATCGTATTTGTAGTAGTAATTCTCTGGGCGGTCGGAACACAAAAAAGTGGAATATCAAACGGAGTTAGGTCAGATTACACTTATGAAAAATGTGTGGATATTATTGACTCATCTGGCGATCACAGTTACGACTACCTCACCATTGAAGGAACTATAAAGAATATATGCGACCACTCAATTTCGTATATTGAGCTTACTGGATATGCATATAATCAAAATGAGGTTCAAGTAGGTAGTGATTGGACTTACGCAGATTCAAATGAATTGCCGCCAGGTGCACAATCACAATTTACCATAATGATGAAAGTGCCTGATGGGCAATTAAAATATAAAGTTATTGTTACAGATTGGGATAATTAAAAGGGAGAGGGAAAATGTCAGATCAACAAGTAGTAGAGAAACCCAAAAAAACAAATGTTTGGCCGATCATAATTATTGTAGCTATAGTCCTTGTATTTGTTTTGCTGTTTGGATTTATTACAATCCAACCGATCGGTGCCATACCAGATGGTGTAACTCTTTTGGTGTTTAGAGCTGGAACCCAAATGAAGTTTTTTGATTCTCCTGATGCAATGTGCCTGAGAACGATGGACGGTGTTTCATTGTTGTGTCGAATGTCTGCAATGGCAGCCGTCGCTGAGAATTCAAATATTATTTTACGATTGCCTTACATTGAAGCCTTTTACCTGGCATCAACAAATGGATCAACTTTTGATAGGTAATTAGTACAGTTTATGAAACACCATCACTGAAAGTTTAATATGTCCAGAGTGAAAAAACCAAGAGTACCAAATCAGTTTGATCTTATCTGGATGACATTTGGTCCAGTGATTATTCTTTTTGGCTTTGTGGCGTTTCTGATTATTTATACTTTTTTGCTAAACTAAAATGACAAGCCATACCTTACCCAGTCAATCAGAACCACCGATGACCAACCACGAATACTTCTGGCATGAGATCATCGAAGTGACTTATACCGATGATCCGTGCCGGCTTGATTCTGCGGTTGTCACCACCCACAATAACGATAATGGCCTCACCAGAGACTGGCTATATGCTCGCAAAATGCTGATCGACCGCATCAAATCCGGCGACCGCTTCATGATGGGTGATCAACAGCTCCACCTGGTCACCATTGCCGGCCAGCCCTACATCCGCACAGATAACGAACAGATTGCATCCGATCATGTCAGATAAATCACCATTCCCGCCAGGTGCATCAATCGTCGCCTACCTTCGAGATTCGGGGGGCGATGATCAAGACCTGTCAACAGCCCAGCAGCAAGAAAAAATTGAAGCCTGGTGCGCTGAAAACAACGTTATTCTTTCACAGATCTACACCGATGCCGCACGCCCCGGCTCTTCAGTTGATGCCCGCGACTCCTTTTTGGATATGATCGACCATTTTAGAGATCCAAACTGCAGAGACAAGGGCATCATACTATGGACCCTCTCCCGCTTTGCCAGAAATCAAGACGATGCCCAATTCTACAAAGCAGATCTCCGCCGGCGTGGTTATATCATCCACTCCATGAATGACAACATCCCCAACACCACAGACGGCAAGGTGTTTGAGGCCATGATCGACTGGATGAATGCCAAATACCTTGAGGACCTGTCAAGAGACATTAAGCGCGGCCTGCAGCACAACCTCAAGGAGTTCGGCGCCATTTCTGGCCGTCCGCCGGTCGGGTTCATGCTCAAAGAGAAGGTTATCGGCATCCGGCGTGATGGCTCACCGCACAAAGTATCCTGCTGGGTTCCAAATCCTGATCTTGTGCCCTTGGTGATCAGTGCATTCAAAATGCGGTCTGACGGCTATGGCATTCAGCAGATCCACGACAAGCTGAACTTATATAAAAGTAGGAGCTGCTATTCGACCTTTTTCAGAAACAGGCTGTATATTGGTGAGCTCATCTTTGGCAGCACAGTGGTCAAAGACTACTGCGAACCCATCATTCCGATCAACATCTGGAACAAAGTCCAGGAACTCAACTACCAAAACAGACCAGAGACACGCAAGATCGGCAGGCGTAAATCCCAGGACCATCCCAAACGAGCATCGAGCGAATTCCTGCTCAGCGGCCTGCTTTACTGTCAAAAATGCGGCAGTATCATGAATGGCCATGTCGTCCACTTTGGCGGTAAAAAGCGCAATGATTATTACGTCTGCACAGGCAAAAAAGCCAGAATGGAGTGCGACGCGCTCAGCCTGCCCAAAAAATACATTGAAGATATCGTCATCCAGAAATTGACCGAATACATTCAGGATCCTGAAATCCTGGTCAACCGTGAACAAGACAGAGCTTTGCTGTCAGCATCAAAATCTGCAGAGTTGAAAGCGTCCATCAAGCTTAAGCAAAAAGAACTCCACGACAACCGGCGCCGACTCAACAACCTGGTGGATAAAATTGCAGAAGAACCAAACGCCCCTGCATCCATCCTCGAAAGGATCAGGCTGCTAGAATCAGAGGTTCACCGGCTTGAACACGAAATTGACCTGCTTGAAAGCCAGGCCACCAGCACACAGATCCATATGCGCACCCCTGCAGAGGTCAAAGAACTGTCAGATAAACTGCTAGATCTTCTCACCTCTGAAGACCTGGCAGAAAAACACGCCATCCTCAAAATCTTTATCTACAGAGTAACTGCTGAGCGATGTGATGATAGAATCATCGGGCAGGCATTTTTCAGGGATGAACTCATCCAGGAGGACGCTCCGCCAGGTATAAAAAAACTTATGCCTATATGAGCAACCTCCCCGGGGACACTCCTATATGCAAATACGCACCACTTTTCACTGACTCCCTTTTTGGGAGTTTTTATATTTCGCTGATAATCTTCTAATACTTTTTACATCAGGCTGTGTTAACATTTTAACAATAGAAAAAGCATTTAAAGGAGTAAATATGTACCTCGGCGGTTATGGACTTTATCTTCTCTTCAGCTTGCCTGCCCTGCTGCTTGGCTTATGGGCTCAGGCAAAGGTCAAGGGGGCTTTTAATAAATATTCAAAGGTGGGCACCACCACCGGTCTCACCGGTGCTGAAGTTGCCCGGCGCATGCTTGACAACAACGGACTGCGTTCCGTTCAAATTGAAGAGGTCGGCGGCAACTTGAGTGATCATTATGATCCCTCCAAGAAGGTGCTGCGTTTGAGCACAGGCGTCTACCGCAGCCCCAGTGTGGCGGCTGCCGGTGTGGCTGCCCATGAGTGCGGACACGCCATCCAGGACCTCGAGCATTACGGTCCGCTGAAGATTAGAAGTTTTATGGTGCCATCCGTGCAAATCGGCAGTTGGCTTGGCCCGATCATCTTTATGGTGGGTTTGTTTATGGCTTCTTCAATGGGGACAACACTTGCCTGGGCAGGGCTGGCGCTCTTCACGCTTACAGCGGTATTCTCATTAATAACCCTGCCTGTAGAACTGGATGCCAGCACCCGAGCCAAAGCCTGGCTGGCTGGTTCGGGCATTATTTATTCAAGCGAGAATGAAGGCGTCAACAAAGTGTTGGATGCCGCAGCATGGACTTATGTGGCTGGCGCGTTGCAAGCGATCACCACGGTGATGTATTATGCTTTTCTTTTGACAGGAAGATCATCCAGCAGAGATTAAGATTATTTACCCCCAGATACCGGGAATCTTAAACACCAAGATTCCCTTTTATTTTGTTCAGTACTTTGGTGCAAGAATCGGAAATCAAGCAGCAGATTTCCGATTCTGTTTTAATAAAGATTTCGGAGTCTACTTAATTACTATCCAGAAGCCAGACTGCGTTTGAGAAGGTCTTTCATTTCGAGGGCTTTGACGGCGCCTTCCACTGTGCAGGTCAGCGGATTGTCGACCATGTAAACGGGGATGCCGATGGCACGGGTAAGGAATTTATCTACACCGCGAAGCAGCGACCCACCGCCACACATGGCCGCACCGCGGTCTATGATGTCAGAAACGAGTTCAGGGGGTGTGCGCTCGAGTACTTTTTTGATTACCTTTACCAATTCGGTTAACGGTTCTTGAACTGCTTCGACGATATCATCCGTGGTCAGAACGACCGGTCTTGGCAAACTGGTAACCTGATCTTGCCCCTGCACTTCAAGGGATAACTGCTGATCTTGTGGGGTTGCCGCGCCGATGGTGATCTTGGCGTGTTCCGCGGTGGGAGCACCAATAATGACACCAAAGCGCTTGCGCACATAATTAACGATGGCGTCGTCCAGGTCCTGGCCGCCTGTGCGGGCTGCATCGCCTGAGACTATGCCGTTCAAACTGATAATGGCTACCTGGTTGACGCCTCCACCCAGGCTGATGACCATGTTACCGGAGGGCGTACCCACCGGCAGATCAACGCCCAGCGCAGCAGCAAGAGGCTGCGGCACCAGATAGACTTCTCGACTGCCTGCACCTATCCCCGCTTCGTGGACGGCCCTGCCTTCGACGCTGGTGACCCCATAAGGCACGGTGATCATCATCCGCGGACGGAACAAGCGCATCGGTCCGCACACTTTTTTTGTCAGGTACTTGAGCAGTGTTTCGGTGACCTCATATTCAGCAATCACGCCGTGACGCAACGGACGAACAACCTCGATACTATCAGGAACACGGCCTTCCATATTCTTTGCAGCCTGTCCCCACTCGACCATCTTATCTTCATCGACAATGATCGCGACCATGGTAGGTTCTTGTAAAAGAATCTGAGTTCCCTCAGCAAAAATTGTATTGGTTGTTCCCAGGTCAATGCCCAGGTCTCTTGTTAAGCCTGCCATATTTATGGTTTCCTTAATGTTTTTATGATATTGCTGTTGGGCAGCCTTACCTGCCAAATGCTCTTACTGTTTTCGAATACTTCAAGCCAAATTCACTTGACTATTTATTTTACTTCATAAAACCGCAATCCCTTACAGCAGAGATTTTGGCTAGTTTTCGGTATAACTTAAGAAAAATACTGAAGCGCTAAACGAATTCTGGATTCAATATCCTCCGGGGCGTCTTTCGGGATCATCTGCAATGCGGTTTGAGCTTCGACCACGCTGTATCCAAGGCTGGTCAAGGCAGCAATCACGTCGCTATCGACATCGCGAATCGTTGAGAGCGGTGACCCGGAGCCTTTTGTTACCTTACCTTGAAGCTGCAGCACGATGCTTTGGGCAGTTTTCTTACCCACTCCCGATACACGGCTGAAAATATCAGGCTGCTCCTGAATAACCGCATTGGAAACAATTTCCAGGGATAAAGTCGACAGAATCGCCAGCGCAGTGCGCGGACCAACGCCGTTGGCGCTCAATAGCAGCACAAACATATCGCGTTCTTCAATAGACTCGAATCCAAACAGGGTTAAGGAGTCTTCTTTGACCACCAGATAGGTATAAAGTGCAATGACATGGTGAAGTTCAACATCCCGGCTGACGTTGGAAGGCACGAACACTCTAAAGCCAATGCCAGATACATTGACCACAACACTGTCTTCCAAAATCTGAGTGACATTACCTTCAATGGATGCAATCATATTAACCCTTTCAATGCGCCTGCTGCTGTGAGGCTATTTCGTATAAGAGAATCGAAGAGGCTACTGCCAGATTGAGTGAATCTGCTCTTCCCATCATGGGTATAGACACCACGTCATCGCAGATGGCCGCCAACGCATCGGGCAAGCCTTCGCGCTCACTGCCCATTAATAAAATGCCGTTGTCTGGATAGCGATATTGCCGATAATCCGCTTTGGCTGAATCCGCGGTGCCGGTTACTTTAATGCCATTTTTTGCAATCCAATCCACAAAGTCTTGTGACGTGGATTTTATGATTTGTTTAGAGAAAATTGCCCCCATGCTGGCACGAATGGCTGATGGATCGAAGGGATCGGTGCATTGATCCAACAAGATCAAACCATCACCGCCCATGCCGTCCAGGGTGCGCAGGATGGTGCCCAAATTGCCAGGATCAGCCACCTGGTAAAGAGCGATCCAGGTGCCGCTGTTGGGTTGTGTGTTGAGATCAAGCTCAGTCCACTTTTGTTGAGCAACCGCAGCCAACCCCTGCGGACCATCCTTGCTGGAGATGGATTCAAATACCGATTTGCTCACTTCCAGGATGGGTACACCCTTGATCTCGGCTTCTTCTACAACTTCGACCGCTTTGTTACTGCCTAACAATTCGCGTGAGACGATCAATTGAGTAATCCATTGACCAGCCTCAAGTGCTTCAATCACAATCCGAACTCCCTCAAGAAAAAAAAGGTTGCTTTCAACCCGAAATTTTCTAACTTTGAGTTTGCGGATCAGTTTAATTTGAGGATTGGAAGTGCTCGTAATCTGTTCCATCTTATTGCGCAAGCCTTTTTTTATAGCCAATCGAGTTCAGATGGCAGATGGCAATGGCCAGGGCGTCGGCTGCATCATCGGGTTTGGGAAGCTCTTTCAAAGATAACATGGTTTGCACCATGATCTGAACCTGCTTCTTTTCGGCTGCACCATAACCGGTAACGGCCATTTTGACTTCTTGCGGAGAATACTCAGCAATTTCCACGCCGGCTTCTGCCATAGCCAAAAGGATGACCCCTCTGGCCTGCCCCACAGCCAAGGCAGTGGTAACATTTTTTTGGAAAAACAATTTCTCCACCGCGCCAGTTTGAGGACGGTGGAGATTCATTAATTCGCTCATTTCTTTATAAATGATTTGCAATCGCTTTGCGGCGGATTCAGTATGGCTGGTCTTGATCACACCAAATTTCAATGCGCGTAAATAACCAGTTTCATCTTCTTCAACGATCGCATAACCGGTCGTCTCAGTGCCAGGATCCACTCCCAATGCCAGCATCGGGGCTACTCGGATTCAATGGCCGCCATTGCTGCGTCAGAAATCTTCAGGTTTGAATAGACGTTCTGAACATCATCCAATTCTTCGAGGTTTTCAATGGTTCTAACCACCTGAAGTGTATCTTCGACTCCTAACTCCATTTCGTTAGTGGGGATCATGCTTAACCCGGCATCAGACGGCATCAAATTGGCTGCTCTGAAACGATCACTAAGGGTTTTAAATGATTCGACAGGGGCAACAACTGTAATTTCACCGTCATCTTCGTTCACATCATCCGCGCCGCCTTCAACCGCCAGCTCGAAAACCTTTTCAAAATCGTATTTACTGGCATCAAAGGTGTAGGTTGCAGCCCGTTTAAACTGCCAGGCCACAGAACCCAACTCGCCCATGTTGCCGCCAGAACGCGTTAAAAGATGTCTGATTTCTGCAACAGTGCGGTTTCTATTTTCAGTCACACATTCGATGATGACTGCGATCCCGTTAGGTGCGTAACCTTCATAAGACACTTCTTCGTAAACTTCACCTTCTTTACCTTCACCTGCAGCGCGCTTGAGGGCGCGATCAATATTATCTTTGGGCATACTTTGTGCTCGGGCTTTATCAATGGCTAACCGTAATCTAAAATTAGAATCTGGATCAGCACCGCCTTCGCGGGCTGACATTACGATTTCTCTTGTCAGCCGGGTAAAAACCTGGCCGCGTTTTGCATCAGTTGCGCCTTTTTTGCGTTTAATAGTAGCCCATTTGGAATGCCCTGACATATTGTTATTCTCCTCAAGAGACCTAATTATGAATTTTCATGGATTATACCATGCATAAAAGCCGAAAAAACGATTTTTGAACCCCACTAATTAAAAGGACGAGCCACCAAAATAAGCCGATGTGTATTCGATTTTTCAGGCCAACAGGTCACCAGAGTCAGGCGCACATCGTCAGTTTTCCCAAGCCAGGTAGCGTTCGCCAGTTTAATATCCAGGGGTTGTCCGCGCTCCAACAGGATCATTTTGTTGGCGATAATGAAGGAGTATTTTTTACCTTTGGCATAAACATAAACCAGGTCACCTGATTCAAGATCTATGAGTTCTCCAAAAACTTCTCCAAAATCATTGTGATGTCCATTTATGACAGTATTACCGTTAGCCCCTAAAAGTGCTGAATCTGGATGCCAGGCTGCATTAAAATCAGAGGATGGTATCCATTGGCCAAAGGTTTCGCCCTCCACATCGGTGAAGTTAAATTCAGCAATCACGACCGGCGCCACAAGACCAATGGCTGGAATTTCTATTTTGTCAGCAATGAGCGGAATTTCAAGCGCTTTCTCGATTTCAGGGTGAACAAGAAAATCATTCTTTTCAAGACTATCTTTACTAAAAAGATTCTCTTTTACCGGTATCACCACCGGATCAGCCCCTATACCTATAACATCCGTTTTTTCTGGCTGAATCTTTTCTACATATCTAAAAGCGCCGGTGATTTGTGGAGGTTCACTTTTAAAGAATGTAACAAAATTGCCGGTCAACCCTGCTCCAATCAGCAGAATCCCAAGCCCAATATAAAAATAGTGCCGCTTTGCTTTGAGTTTTTCAAGCATCATTGGAGTATAAACTATTCTCGGGCTCGTTTCCAGGAACCGAGCCCGAGAGTTAAGAATTATGTTGGACTATTTTTCTTTTTTCTTGCCGAAACCTTGCAGAACCAAACCCAAACCGATAAATCCGAAACCGAAGTTCATCATAATTTTTGAAGTCTTGTTGAAGCCGTTATCAGCCAGATCCATGCCGGTGACAGGGATGATGAGCTGCTGGTCGCCGCCAGTCACAGGAATGGGCAGTGTTGGGACGATGGTCGGGGTCGGCGTTTCGGTTGGTGTATTGGTGATGGTCGGTGTATTGGTCACTGTAGATGTACTTGTAATAGTCGGTGTATTGGTTGGTGTGTTGGTGATGGTCGGTGTATTGGTGATAGTCGGTGTATTAGTTATGGTCGGTGTATTGGTGATGGTCGGTGTAAATGTATTTGTGGGCGTATTGGTGATTGTAGGTGTCGCCGACGGTGTTAATGTGCCGGTTGGAGTATTAGTCGGCGTATTGGTGATGGTGGGTGTGTTAGTAATTGTAGGTGTATTCGTTGGTGTAGTGGTAATTGTTGGTGTATTTGTTAT
>CAKMKJ010000087.1 GCA_927443345.1 uncultured Anaerolineaceae bacterium
GGATATATTCGCAGAAATGATCCCATCAATTATCCATTGTGTATTCTGGTCGTTAAGATCATGACTGACCAATTTTATTTTTCCAAGTTTTCCAGCTTGCTTAAACACATCCACGATGATATTTAACGAATCCATTTCAGTGGTGTAAATCCCGACCAAATCGGGAGTTTGAGAAATTTCTAATAGAAGGTTGTTTTTCAGAGATTGTTCATCCATGAGACTGCGATCAAAACATTGGATGATTTCAAGATTTTGAAATTTTTCAGATAGCGTGTGAAGAAAACCATTCTTTCGTAAAACGAGATTATCCTGGATAAATATCCCTATAACGATAACCTTTCCTTTGCCTCCAGTCAGTTCTCCTATGGCTTGGGCTGCCATTTGTCCTTCCTGGAAAGAATCTGTACCCACATAAAACAATCGCTCACACGGTTCGTCTGTGATCCAATTATATGAGCGGAAGATTTCACGTACGCTGGTAACAATATTGTTTAGAGATTCTGCCAATGCGCCCTGATCTTTGCCAATTTCTCCAAAATGTCTTGTTGAGGAGGTAATCCGGCGGGTTAAATCACCTTGCGTTAACGAGGTTAATGCGCCTGAGAGCGTCGGCAGTTCATTGGTTGAAAGTGAAATCCCTGCTTTTGTGAGTTCTTCTGAGATGTCATTATTCAATGAATTAGCGTTGGCTAACACTACAAAAACAAAACTACCAATTATTCCCACCGCAATCATTGACCTACCCAACCATACCGTCGCAAGAAAAGATTGTGGCAACGCCAGCAAAACTAATCCAGCTACACCTAATCCAAGAAGGATTATTCCAAGCACAATTGTTAACCAAAGTTTTCGTTTTTGATTCATTTTTTCACCAATTCTCGCCAAAAAAGACATTCTCGCTACCTCCAAAATGATGATGAAATACATAAAGCATAAGAAAAATATGCAGATAAAACGCAATACCTCGGGTCATGAACCTAGCCAATAATTTATCCAAACCCCTGCTAAAAGGTTTTTGGATTCTATTCTTGTAGCTTACCAGTAAGGAGAAATCCGGTTTTGCCCACCTAACAACGGATATGATGTGTTTATAAGAATGAAGACATATTCATTTTATTAAAAAAATTTAATGTTAGCCATAAAAGATACATGAAAACCTTTTTGCCAAATTTTGAGATCAAAAATTTTATATTTATTAGAAATTTATGTTCTTGCTGTTGGAATGAATCGTAACTTTTTTTGATGGTTTATAATAACAACTTGTTATTATATCTGAATAAAAGAAAGCAATACTTCAAATTTAAGGAATAATCAAAGAAGTACAAATGTGATTTCAATTGATAGAATCTTTTTTTGCGTTCAAGAATCGACCCAATTTTCAACTTTTTTGAAGGAACATAAATGAATAAATCAGTGAATAGATTACAATCCCTAAAAATATTTTTTCTTGTTTTCTTTGCATTTCTATCACTCCTTTCGTTATTTAGGATTATTTCAAATACAATTAGCAGTCTTGGGGCAACAGATTTTCACAGTTATTGGTATTCTGGTTTATTTGTAAGAGAAGGGAAAGATCCCTTCGAAGCATATTTCAAGAATATTGAATTGAATGTTCCCATTAAATTCCTTGATGGAAAGCATGTGTCAACTCCTCCAGTTGCTCAAGCCGGACTTGCCATTACCCCTGCGAATACGGCCCCCATTATTTTAATCATGACGCTTTTTTCCTACTTCTCCTGGCCGGTTGCAAAAATCTTATGGATGGTCTGTAACTTATTACTAATAAGTGTGATTCCCATTCTTTCCTATCAGCTATATCATGCAGATAGAGTTGTTAGGAACAACAAATGGCTACTCTTTTTTTGTTTATCGTTTTGGGCTTTATTAGCAACAAGAAATGCAGCAGGAAATGGGCAAACTTCTTTAATTGTTCTTTTTCTCATGATCCTCTCAGTTTTGTTAGCAAAAAAGAATTGGATTATTTCTGGTGTTGTATTAGGCATAGCATTATCAAAATACTCAATGGTCATTTCCATTATTTTGTACTTGATGTACAAAAAAGAATTCCGAATAATAATCATAGCTCTCCTCACTCAAGCTATTGGTCTGTTAATGTTAAGTTTTTTTACTTCATCCTCGCCTTTACAAATAATTGATGGGTATTATCAAATAATGATCAGTCATTCTGGTATGCATGGAGTGAATTTAACTGCCCTTTTCCCAAACAATCGGATATTGGCATTAGCTATTCCAATCGTATTCACAATCATTATTTTTGGTTTGACAGGATTAACCTCATATTTTTCTAGAGGAAAATTTACACACTCTGAAACGAACATGATAGATTTTCACATCTTAAATATATTAATTTTATGGTCTTTATTAGTCGTTTATCATAGAGAATATGATGTTGTTGTCTATATTCTCTTCGTCGAATTTATAGTTTTGGGTGTAATAAGAAATCGATGGCTATTAACAAAAAACCAAAACTATGGGTTATTGATAATCGTCGCCTTATTCACAATTTGGTTGTGTAGGCCTGGAACAATTTCCCTATCTTTCTTACCACCTCAAATTGCAAATATGTGGTTGGATTTATCAAGCAAATTCGTAATATTAATTCTACTAATAAGTTTGGCAATATTATTAACATTAATCGTCCACTTCCGCTCTAAAGCAATAGTGTCTATCGAATCAAAAGAAACAAAGAACATAAACAAAAATAAGTAGTTTTTCGGTACCTAGTAAAACTGTCTCACTCAAAGTAGTTTTTTGGGCATGATAATCTTTCGCGGTAAGAGAATTAAATAACTACCCCAGACCAATCTAAACCCCTAATTCATCCTGATACAAAAATAAATGAGCTTCATTAAGTTGACCGAGTAACGCTTGATTGTTGATTCTGAGAATCCTGGATTAGCAGCCTATAACCCGCCCTAGAATAGGAAACAACATCGCATTTAACACTTACTCTCATGCTAAGGGGTTAATAAACGAAGTTACTGTTGGGAATGTATAGTAACTTTTTTGATGGTTTATAATAAAAACCTGTTACTATTTCTGAATAAAAGAAAACAACATGGCCACACACGATTATCGAATCGATTTTCCAATTTTGAATCCTCAGAATAATGATAAGCCGATTATCTATCTGGATACTGCTTGTCAAAGTTTGCGTCCGCGTCAGGTAATTGAAGCAATGAATCGCTACTATACTAAATTCCCTGCCTGCAGTGGTCGCAGCAATCATCAACTGGCTGCTACTGTCACCCGCCTGATGGATGAAGCCCGTCAACAGATGGCGCGTTTTCTCGGCGCCTCACGCATGGAAGAAATTGTTTTCACTCGCAACACCACCGAAGCCATCAACCTGGTAGCCAATGCATACGATTTTCAAACAGGGGATACAGTACTGATTGGCGGCAAAGAACACAATTCCAACCTTATTCCCTGGCAAATGCTCGTCAAACGCCGCGGTATTCATTTGAAAATATTACCTCCTCTTTCAGATGGCAGTTTCGACCTTCCGGGTTTTGAACAAGCCATATCTGGTGGCGTTAAATTAGTGTCGTTTGGCTACACATCCAACCTGGATGGTGTGACCCTGCCTGTGGAACAGATCATTAAGTTAGCCCATAAACGAGGTGCGCTCGTGATGCTTGATGCTGCACAAGCCGCCCCGCAGCGAAAGGTTAACGTCCGTGCTTTGGATGTAGATTTCCTTGCTTTATCAGGACACAAAATCCTTGGTCCTTCAGGTACCGGTGTACTATATGGCAAATACAAACTTCTGGATGCAATGAACCCGTTTATGGTTGGAGGCGATACTGTTGCCACCTCTACTTATGAGACCTGCGAATTTCTGCCTGTTCCTGAAAAATATGAAGCTGGATTGCAAGATTACGCAGGAGTTATCGGTCTCGGAGAAGCAGCACGCTACCTCCAGGCAGTTGGCTTTGATGCGATTCAAAAACAAGAATTGTTGCTAAACAAGATCATGACTGAAGGAACGATAGACATGCAGGGTCTTCATTTGATCGGCCCGGCAGACCCTGCCCTGCGCAGCGGTATCTTTACTTTTTATATAGATGGCATTGACTCTCATCGAATCGCCTTAATGCTTGATCAGATGGCCAATATCTGCGTTCGCTCCGGACAACACTGTGTGCATTCCTGGTTTAATGCCAATGGCATCAAGGGGTCTGTCAGGGCTTCTGCTTATTTCTATAATACTGAAGAAGAAGCAGAACTGTTCGTAGAAAACCTCATAAAGATTAGAAAGGTGCTCTAACCTTATGTTTTGTATCGTCGCAGCCGTTGTTCTATCCATTTTGGGAATCTTCAGTGCCGCTAATCGCCGCCTGGCCAAAGAAGCACTTGATTGTGTTTTCCGCCGCATCACTTTTCGCCCCTGCAACACCGGGTTCGATGAAAAAATGAAAGCCAAAATTCTTGGCAAGATGATCAATCGTTCTGAAGGCACTGCGCGATTTTTAAACAAAAACTTCGAAGTTCTGGCCTGGATCTTTTTTGTTTTAATGCTTGTGTCAAGTGTGTTTCTGGTGCGCAGCTTATATTTGTTCTACACCACCGGCTCTTGCAACGGTGCCAATGATGCCGGCTTCTGTGTTTTTGACCCAACTGGAGAACATAATGAAACCTCAAGTACGGCTGAAGGTGCTTGCCCGGTGCCTGCAAATATTACCGATGAAGGTGGAGGTTTGACGCTTAATGGTGTAGATCTTAACCTGTGGCCGGTAAAAAACACAGAATCAGAGGATCAGTTTATTTTTATCGGCTGTTATTCTTGTGATTACACTCGCAAGGTTTATCCGGATATTCGTAGACTGGTGGATGAGTTCCAACCTGAGTTCTTCTTTGGTGAATATCCAACCAAACTCAAAACCGATTATCTTTCGCGCATTGGCTACTGCGTCTACAATCAAGATCAAGAAAAATATTGGCATATGAACGATGCTTTCTTTGCCCAAGATATCGCTTTCCTTGAAGATGTTAGCGCCACTCATGCAATCTTAACTAACCTTGGTCTGGATGCAGACGATATTGAAGCTTGCGCCGCTGAACCTGAGACCGAAGAAGAGGTTCAGAACCTTTTCGAAGAGATTCGAAATACCAACTTCTACGGCACCCCCACTATCTTCATCAATGGTGAACCGTTGGTTGGACCGAAACCCTTTAGAGTTTATGCCATACAGTTGGAGGGATTGTTCTACTGGTTGAAATAATTATCATCCTTGAATATGACTCGGGAGAGACCTAATGATTCGGAACATCATCTGGGATGTTGATGGAACACTGTTCGACACTTACCCCTCGTTTTCTACATCCTTTCAATTAGCATTGAAAGACCTTGGATGTGATGTACCTCTGGATTGGATTAAACAGCAGGCTCGCATTTCTATTGATTTCTGTGTCAAAGCTCTCGCTGACCGCTGTCAACTTGATGAAGACTTAATCGGTGAAAAATTCGACTTCTATTACAGCAGCAGTACCGCGCTGGACCAACCCCCTTTTGAAGGCGTAATTAAAATCTGCATATTCATCAAAGAAACCGGGGGAGAAAATCTGATTGTCACTCATCGACGCGAAACAGGCTTGATAGAACTTTTAGACACGTTCAATATGAACCAATACTTTTCAGGTTGGACAACCGCAGATGATTCATACAAACGCAAGCCCGACCCGGAGGCATTTCTAGTCACGCTTGCCAAACACAAGCTCGCTCCGATTGAAACATTGACTGTTGGCGACCGTACTATCGACATCCTCGCCGGACAAGCTGCTGGCATAAAAACATGTCTTTTTGGCGATACGTTGCCAACCTGCCAGCCCGATCTCATTGTTCAGAATTATGCACAATTATTTGAGTGGTTAGAAAAATCAAAATAGATTTATAAAACTTAACACAATTCACTATCAAAAACGTCCCCAAATGGGGACGTTTCATTTCATTCTGAACAGTCTCGTTTATTACCAGCCCTGTTTCTTGGCGAACTCGGTGATGTAGGGAATTTCAACATTCAAGCCTTTATTAGCTTTTACTGCATAAATAATGTTAATGATCCAGATTAACCAGGTGAATAAACCAATGATCGGAATAAATGACAGGATTGTTACGGCAACAATTTCAACCACACCCAGGATCAAAGCAGGAATGTAGTGATCCTTAACAAAGGGTCTGTTCTTTTTATCATCGATGAAAAGGGTGATAATTGGGAAGAGGGGGGTGAAAAGAAAACACAAAATAACCCACATTCGATCTTCACTGGTCACTTCAGGGGATGGTACCGGAGTAATATCTGGTGGTGTGGTCATAATCTCTCCTTGAACGAGTAATAAAGTATGAGTTTCTTCATTACAGTATACTAATTTTCTTGTGCTTAATCCACCTAATTATCAAAACCTAAAAAGGTTTGGGGGTTGTGAATTGAGTAACATAATAATCATAGTGGGAAGACCCTTTAACATCGTATTTGCATATTGACATTATCAATCAAGGATTCTTCTATAGTGATGAAGGTTTTTATTAGTCGTGCACCATCATATCAATGGCGATGGCGACGGTGAGGATCAAGACATCCTCCTGGTCGGGGTCAATTTCTATGCCATAAACATCAGTAAGTTTGAACCATTTTTTAGAAATTTCAGCCACACGGCGCAAGCCTTCTTTGATGGTGTACTCATGATCCAGAATCTTGCCCTGCACGGTGAGGTCAGGACCGTTGCGAATCTTCACCGTCCAGCGGTCGCGAAAAGGTGCGATCAAGGCTTTCTGAATGAGGGCAATGCGCTTGCCTTGCATGTCTTCAATTTCCATGGTGTCTTTAATGCGCAACATGCGCTCCTGAATGCGGCATATGGGTTTGCCTTCTGCATCCTCCAAGATTAAGGTTTTACGAATACGCAGGGCCTTACCGTCTACTTTAAAGGCTTTTTGGCCTTCCTCATTTTCGATCCAATAATCGTCGCCGATTGAGATTAATTGCTGATGAATCTTGTAACGCGTCGATTTACCCATTACAACTCCTGAGGATTTATGATCGTGACATGCAAGTGATTATAAATCATTGATTGTGGAAAAGATCTTTAATCCTTAGAATACTTGGTGGAATTGAGTGGGAAAAACCGTGCTAAACTTACATTGTATGGACAAGAGTTAAAAATACAGCCACAATTATTCAAAACTGGAATTTTGGTTATAAAAGGGAGTTTATAAATGAATATTCGACAACTACTCAATATTTTGGGACTGCTCTTTGCCCTGTTGATGAATTTTCTAGCCAATGCCTTACCGTTAAATGGAATATCCACCGGAGAGATAAGTGACGCCATTCCGGCTCTTTTTACTCCGGCTGGATACGTTTTTGCCATCTGGGGCATCATTTATCTGGGTCTGGTTATTTTTACCATCTACCAGGCTTTACCCTCTCAGAAGAACAATCCGCGCCTTGAAAAGATGGGGTATTGGTTTTTCATCTCCAACCTATTGAATGGCATCTGGATTTTATTCTGGCATTATGGGCTGGTGGCCCTTTCCGTGTTGGTGATGTTGGGCGTACTCTACAGCCTTTTGATGGTCTACACCAAAAGTAAAATTGGCCTCATTCGCCCGAACCACCTGGAAGCCTGGGCACTGGACATTCCCTTTGGTATCTATCTCGGTTGGATATCGGTGGCAACCATTGCCAATATCTCCGCACTAGGAGTGGTTAGCGGCTGGAATGGCTTTGGCTTGTCCCCTGTTTTCTGGACGATCTCAGTCATCCTGGTCGGCGTCTTACTGGCTTTTGCCATGATCTTGCGTCGCAAAGAAATAGCATATCCTTTGGTGCTGATCTGGGCCTTCGCTGGTATTTACGTCGTGCGACAGGACATCCCTGCCGTGGGATTGACTGCCGCTGTAGCTGCAGCAGCAATTTTCGTCTTTTTATTAGGCGTTCAACTAATTCAAATATTTAAAAATAAATCCAAATAATTGTTTTTCTAACAATGGGGCTGCCGTTACTTTTGGAACAGCCCCATATTTAAATACAGGGTTTTACGTGCGGACCGGTAAATATCGAGTTTTTTGGTTATCATATTGGGTGCTGAAAAGGGAGCAACGAATTAGACTGCTTGATTTTAAATCAAACAAGTTCAATATCTAGATGAACCATACAATAAATCAGCTTAATCACCCGCCCTGATGGGCCGTGACATTCGGCTGGTTCAAAAATCGGTCAGAATAAGTATTCACTTAGAATTTTTGCAAGAAAAACGAATTTCCAACTTTTTTGCATAATTAATAGTGTGACTTCCTGACCTACTCAGGTGGTCACACTTTTTTACTATTTAGCGCATTTTCCACTAGACACTTATTAATTGAGGATGAATGTTTTTTGCTTCAGAATTTAAAACCATGTGACAAAAATAAGGAGTTCAATTCCCTGCTTTTATGATAAAAACAGGGAGTGATACCAGCATTGTGATACTTGATTTTTGGTTTTTCTTTGCTATATTAAAATTAAGTATCCTCCGGAGCCCGCATATACTCTTTTAGAGTCTGGGCCAAGAGGGTACTCCTTTTTTGTTCCATACAAGAGTAACATTAACTCGAATTGGACACCGATTGCGTGATCTGTTGATTGAATTTTCTAATGGGATTATCAACCGATTGTATAAGCTTAATATTAGGATAATTATTGTCATCATACTATAATAAAACTATAATGTGTAACAAATTAATCAGGTACCCGGAGAAAAAACGCTTACATGGATGCACTTACTCCCGAACGATTTCGTGAACTTTGGTCTCGAACATATAATACAGAAGGAAAACCTGATTGGTCGCACATCTTCCCTTACTATCATGAAGATATCGTATTCCAGGACAGCATTCAACGCATTGAAGGGATTGAAGCGTTTCGTGAGATGTGTGCCCGCCTTACCAAACGCTGTGAACAATTAAGCATGGAGATCAGCTCTATTGCAATGAATCCGGGTGAAATACTTTTTGATTGGAAAATGGTGATGATGTTCAACAAGTATCCATCTACACCGGTATTCGGGTGTTCCAAGTTGACACTTGGCAACGATAACCGCATTATTCACCAGCGAGATTATTTTGATTTGTGGGGCGACATTTTCAACGGAATTCCATATTTCAAAGGACCCTATCGCAAGTTTTTACGCCGGAATTTTGGTTAAGGATGGCATCGATGAAATGGCCTGATGAACTGATATTTATTCCAAACAGCAGAAAGACTCAGAAAACCACTACCGCTCGCATGGATGGACGCCTGTGCGTGATCACGGGTGCGACCTCTGGTGTTGGATATCACGCGGCAGATCGGTTGGCTGAGGGGGGAGCGCGGTTGGTTCTGGTGTGCCGTAATGCTGAAAAAGGCAACAAAGTAAAAGAAGAATTGGAATCCAAACACAAAACAAGTGTACAGATCGTAAAAGCTGATTTTGCTTCCCTGTCTGAGGTTAGAAATGCGGCTGCAGCTATCCTGGAGGATCACCCCCGGATAGATGTGTTGATCAATAATGCAGGAATCCATAATACCAAGAGAAACCTCACAAATGATGGTGTTGAAACCGTTTTCCATGTTAATCATTTGGCATCCTTTTTATTCACGGAATTACTTCTGCCCCGAATTCTAACAAGCGCCCCCGCGCGAATTATCCAGATTAATTCACAAGGCCACCGCTTCGGTGGTCTCGATTTAAACGATCTGAATTGGGATAAAAGACGTTATCATGGTCTGCAGGGCTACGGGGCTTCAAAAGTGGCCCAGCTTCTCACTGCTTGGGAGTTGGCAGATAGGCTTAAGGAGAGCGGCGTTACGATCAATGCCATGCATCCCGGAGCGGTGCGCACCAATATCGGTATGAATAACAACTTGCTTTACCAATGGTATCAGCGTTATCTGCTATGGCCGCTGCTCAAGGATGCTCGTATTTCTGGTGAAGCGATTTACTATCTTGCCGCTGCTCCTGAAATGGCAGAAGTAAGTGGACGTTTTTTCAATTTGACGATCGACGAGAAACCTGCTGTGCATGCCCTTGATCGTGACCTTGGCAAACAGGTTTGGAAGGTTAGCAATAAGTTGACAGGGCTTGAAGCGACAGATGTTTAACTACATAATTAAGTTTTTTAATCAATTGTTTGTAATCAGAGGTAACTCTTATGAAATATGATGCCATTGTTATTGGCGGTGGGATCGCCGGTCTGACTTCAGCGGCTTTTCTTGCAA
This sequence comes from uncultured Anaerolineaceae bacterium, assembly GCA_927443345.1. Taxonomy (GTDB): domain Bacteria; phylum Chloroflexota; class Anaerolineae; order Anaerolineales; family Anaerolineaceae; genus UBA6107. The sequence continues at coordinate 10,260 of CAKMKJ010000087.1, forward strand.
AAGCAGGCCATTCAGTGTTACTTTGCGAGAAAGAGCATACCTGCGGCGGATTGCTGAGTACCTTTGAGCGAGACGGTTTCTTTTTTGATGGCGGCATCAGGGCAACTGAGAACTCGGGCGTCTTGTTTCCAATGATCAGAAAGCTAGGGTTAGACATTGAATTTGTACCAAATAAGATCTCAGTTGGGATTGAAGACCGGGTCATCCGCATCAATGACCTGAAGTCAGTGAAAGCTTATCAAGAATTACTCAATGATTTATACCCAGAAAACAGACATGAAATTGAAGAGATCATCATTCAAATCAATAAAATCATGAAGTATATGGAAGTGCAATACGGCATTGACAATCCGATGTTTCTGGAAATTAAGGAAGATCGGGATTACTTTATCAAAGCCATTATCCCCTGGATGTTTAAATATGCAGTGACTGCACCCAAGATTTCGAAACTACAAGAACCGGTTGTAGATTTTTTGAGACGCTATACGCAGAACCAGAGCTTGCTGGATATCATTTGCCAGCATTTTTTCCAGGATACCCCTGCTTTCTTTGCTTTGAGTTACATCAAACTTTACCTTGAATACCAATACCCGCTTGGTGGCATTGGCACGATTGTAAAGAAGATGGTTGACTATATTAATAATCATGGCGGAGTCATTCAGACCAATACCGAGATCCTTTCGGTTGACCCGGAAAAGAAACTTGTCACTGATTCTAGCAGCAAGAGTTATGAATACCGACGCTTGATATGGGCAGCCGATCAGAAATTGCTGTACCGCAATATTGAGACTGAGAAGGTGATTGATTCTCGACTTCGAGAGGCAATATCAAACCGACGAGATTTGATCAAAGACAAAACCGGAAATGACTCAGTGCTCACATTATTTCTTGCTTTGGATATTGATCCGGAGTATTTTGCCAAGATCGCAAGCGAACATTTCTTTTATACCCCTTCAAAGGTTGGACAAACAAAAGCTGGACCAATTCCTTTGGATGGAGATCGTAAAACAATTAAAAACTGGCTGAAAGACTTTTTAGCCCTGACTACATATGAAATATCTATTCCGGTGATGCGAGATGCCAAAATGGCTCCCCCAGGTAAAACAGGCCTTATCGTTAGTACCTTATTCGATTATAAACTGACGAAGCGCATCGAAGAGCAGGGATGGTATGAGGAATTCAAAGTCCACGTTGAGGCACTGATCATAAAGAATCTTGAGGTCTCAATCTATCCTGGAATAACGGGGGCGATCATGCAACAGTTTTCATCAACGCCATTGACCATGGCAAAAACCTCCGGTAACACAGATGGCGCAATTGTCGGTTGGGGGTTCACGAACAAACCTGTACCAGCAGAAAGCAGAATACCAAAAATTCTTAAGTCGATTCAAACCCCAATCCCTGATGTATTTCAAGCGGGTCAATGGACTTACAGCCCTGCCGGGATGCCAATCTCAATCTTGACAGGGAAAATTGCAGCAGATCAGGTGATCAGAGAATTAAAAAAGTAAAATGCTATCAGGAATTATTTTTCTGCTTATTGGCCTATTCCATTTTTTAATTTCATGAACTCACACTAGACAAATTCAAGAACTCGCGGATATTGCTTGAAATGCCAAAACTGTGAGATTTCCAAACTGAAAGTGAAGTATTTCTAATCGATTTGATTACTCTATTGAGTTTGGATATCAAGAAAGCAACAACTAATTGATTTGCTGGCTAAATTCTTTTCATTAAAATATCTGAATGGTTTAAGCCGGAATCTACTCTTGGAATTTTCCAAAAAAGGCCAAGAAATTTTTATATAGCATTGAATTACGCCAGGAAAGCCAAACCTTTTCCTCCTCAAAAAAACATAATTATTGGTTGCCAACTCGCCGAAATGCATAAGACACAGACGAAATTGTCATCGGCTAAATGCACAGGTTTCTCCTCATATTTGAATCCAACCAAATTTCGTTCGTCCACAAAATAGAAGTATAATTCGAGCGATCATTCATCGAGGTGAAAAGTAATGGACGCATCAAATTCAACCAAAGAAAAAACCAGGATTCTAACGCCCACACTGATCGTGTTCATGGTAGCGATGATTCTGGCTAACCTGGGCGGACACATGTATGGTTCGCTCGAACCTATCTATTTGGAAGAACTAGGCGCATCCGTTACAACCATCGGGCTTTTTTACACGCTGTCGCAGATAGTTCCACTTGTTTTGCAAATTTTTGGCGGATGGATATCAGATTCCATTGGGCGATTAAAAGCCATCGCCATCGGCAGCATCTTTGGCACTATCTCGCAGATCATCCTGGTTCTATCCAACGCATGGGGCTGGGTACTGGTCTCCAGCATGGTAGGCTCGGGAGCACGTTCGCTAGTTGGACCCAGTTTTGATGCATTCATCGCAGAAAATTCGTCCGAACATAACCGCGCCAGAGTTTTTGGAGTGTCACAAATGTTGTTTGGTGTTGTCGCAGTGATTGGCCCCCCCATCGGTGGCTGGATGGTGGAAAACTACAGTTTTAAAACCATGCTGGCAGCAGCAGCCCTGCTATATATTATCGCCACTGTTATCCGTTTAATCATGGCCAAACGTTCCTCCAAACACGAAAACACGGTCAATGAGCGCGTACCGCTGACAATTGACAGCTTAAAAAGCAATCTTAAACTAATGATTGGATTGGTATTCGCAGGCGGTGTGATTTCCTGGATCATGATAACAGACGGTGTGCGTGATATCGCTTTTGGAATATCCTTCAACTTTTTAAGTCTGTTCATGGAACAGGTAGTAAACCTGAGCATTCAGAACATTGGCGTCTTATTTGGCGTATTTGGACTTTTTTCCATGGCATTTATGATCCCTGGCGGATGGCTTTCAGATAAATTTGGAGAACGTCTTGGGATTATGATCGGATTCTTCTTAAATTTTATTGCTATCGGCTTAATTGCGATATTGCCACCCTCCAGTCCAGTTTGGATGTATTATATTGGATTTTCGATCGCAGGCATCAGTATAGGATTGATTTCGCCCGCCTATCAATCTTTGATCAGTAAATCTGTTCCTGCCCATTTACGCGGCACAGCTTTTGGTTTGTTCAGCACCAGCCTGGGCATAATATCGTTGCCAGCCCCATTTATTGGCAGTTTGTTATGGAAGAATTTCTCACCGCAATTACCCTTCGCCATCACAGCAGTGGTATGTTTGCTTTCGATTATTCCGGTATGGTTCAAGTTTAAATTACCGAAAACGACAATTCCGACCACGGAAAAATAGACCGAAAACTAATAGTATTAACCTATTCGACCAAATCTCCCAGCTTTCCAGATATTCAGCAGGATGTGCGGGTGTGTAGTCTTTTTGGCGGTAGTTTAGTTGAATCCCAGTGAGATATGCCTTTTTTACTCAGTCTCAGTCACTTTGTGGATGATGCGCGGCTGGTCGGGGTTGTAGCCTTTGACGACGGTCAGGTGGTAGGCGAAAAGCTGGCCGGCAACAATGGCGGGGATGGGACTGAGCCATTCGGGTAGATCCTCGGGCAGCGGCAGAGCCACTTCGGCCAGGCCAAGCGCACGCTGGTCGTTTGAGATAACGACCATTTCTGCTTTCAGTTCATTTTTGAGTTTCAGCATCATTTCAAGCATGGAGTCTAAGACCATGCCTTTTGGCGCAACAGCCATCACCGGAAAGCCCTGGTCCACGATGGCGATGGGGCCGTGGGCAAAGTCGGCAGAAGAATAGGGTTCTGCGCCGATATAGGTCAGCTCTTTGAGTTTGATAGCCCACTCGAAAGCGGTGGCGTAGTTGTATCCACGACCCAAAACGACGCACTGCTGCATGTAGCGATAACGCTGCGCGGCAGCGGCGATGGCACTATCCAGTTTTAGCACCTGCTCAACCCAGCCGGCGACCTTTTCAAGCTGATCCCAGGCGGAACTTTCGCCCTTAAGCGCGGCTGAAAGCATGGCCATAGTCATGAGCTGTGCAGTGTAGGTCTTGGTAGCGGCAACTGCTTTTTCGGGTCCGGCCTGAAGATCGAGGACAAGATCCGCGGCTTGTGCCAGGGGCGAACCGGAAATGTTTGTGAGCGCCAGGGTGAGGCAGCCCTGTTTTTGACCTTCGGCCAGCACGCTGACAATGTCAGGCGACTGCCCAGATTGGGAGATGCCGATCACCAGGGCGTTGTGCAGTCGAGGGGGAGTGTGATAAAAAGTGAAAAGCGAGGGGGTGGCCAGCGCTAAAGGCAGTCCATTCACCCCACCCAAGAGATAGTTGGCATAGCGGCCGGCGTTATCCGAGGTGCCTCGGGCAGCCAGAAAAACGAATTGAATATCTCGCTTTTGAATCTCATCTGCGGCGGCCTGGATTGTTTTGCGCTGATCTTTCAACAATGCGCTCAAACGGTCTGGCTGTTCTAATATTTCGGAATGTAAGGACATGGGTGAACTCCTTGGTTCTATTAGGTAATAGCTTAGCTCGTAAATCGTCACCTCTCGCCGCTACGCGGCTCGGGTGCTCATAAACCGCGGAATCACTAATCGACTATTCGAGTTTCGGTTCACGGTTATCGAATTACTTAACCTTCTTACTTGACAAGCCAACTTTTTATCGTTATCATGTAACCGGTTACTGTAACCGGTTACATTAAGAGGTATTATACATGAAATCTTCAAGAAACGCCAGTACGATTCGGGATGTTGCACGCCTTGCAGGCGTGTCTGTCGCCACGATCAGCCGTTATCTCAACAACTCTGCACCCTTATCCGCGGATACCGCAGAGCGCGTGCAGACAGCAATGACCGAGCTGGATTTCACGCCCCACCCCGCCGCCCGCAGTTTGGCCAGCAACAAAACCTACGCCATCGGCTTGGTCTTGAATGACATTGGCGGCGAGTTTTACACCCCTCTGCTGCGCGGCATCGAATCAATCACCAGCGCAGAAGGTTATGATCTTCTGATCCATTCCACCAGAAACAACCAGCCTGCGAAAACGGCGCTGCCAAAAGCAATCAAACGCCGGCCGCTGAGTGAAAACAACACTGACGGATTATTGATTTTCATCAATGCCGTGGATGAAGCCGAACTGATGCGACTCAAGAAAATCAACTTCCCCGTCGTATTGATTCACCAATCCTCACCCAAAGGGCTCGACATCCCCATGGTTACAATTGAGAACCAATCCGGCGGGCAGCAGGTGGTGGATCATTTTATCGAAGAACACAGTTGCAAGCGCATTGTGTTCGTGCAAGGTCCTCCTGACAATGAAGACTCCAAGGCGCGTGAAAAAGGTTATTTACTTTCGCTCAAAAATCATGGGCTGCCTTATGACCCTGAATTGGTGATTGAAGGTGGCTTTGAATCCGCCCAAGCATATGAAGCAGTCAAAGGATTAATTAAAAGAGGATTATCCTTCGACGCGATCTTCACCGGGGACGATGACAATGCCATTGGCGTGATCCAAGCGCTCAACGAGTCTGGCAAACGCATCCCCGATGATGTGGCAGTAGCAGGCTTTGATGATTCACTCTTTGCGCGCATCCTGACCCCGCCGCTAACCACGGTCCGGGCACCCAACGAACTGGTGGGCGCAGAAGCCACCCGCCAACTGGTTAACCTGATCCGCGGCGAAAACACCCCGCTGCGCACTGTTTTACCGGTAGAAATGATCATTCGCCGCTCCTGCGGATGCAAAAACCCTAGTTAATGCAAGTCTACTTGATTTGCGTTAATCCTACTTAGAAAGGAAAGTTACTATGAAAATCGCTGTCATTGGTGGAGGTTCCACCTACACACCGGAATTGGTTAATGGCTTTTTATCACGTGTGAAAGAATTGCCCGTCAGCGAATTGTGGCTGATGGATATTGATGAAGCCCGTCTGAAAATCGTTGGCGAATTTGCCCAGCGCATGGTCGCGGCCAAAGGGTCGCCTTTCAAAGTAGTGTTGAGCACCAATCAGCGCGAATCTATCAAAGGCGCGACCTACGTTACGACTCAACTGCGCGTGGGGCAAATGCAAGCCCGCCGCGAGGATGAATATCTCGGCCTGCGCCACAACCTGGTGGGTCAGGAAACCACCGGCATTGGCGGCATGGCCAAAGCGCTGCGCACCATCCCGGTGATCTTGAAACTGGCGCAAGACATGGCCGAACTGGCACCTGGTGCGCTGCTGGCCAACTTCACCAATCCGTCGGGATTGGTCACCCAGGCACTCTCAATTTACGCCCCGGAACAGCTTTCGGTAGGTGTGTGCAACGTGGCCATTGGCGTTAAAATGCGCATAATGGAAAGTCTTGAAAAGAAATTGGGTCAGAAGATCGATCCGAGCCGGGGAGAACTGAACACCCTGGGCCTCAATCATCTCACCTGGCACCGCGGCTTTAAGCTGGATGGCGAAGAACTCTGGCCGCAGGTATTGAAAGAATTTGTAGAGGAGATGAAAACGTCAGAAGAACCTGAATTCCCGGTGGAACTGGTCGAAACACTCAAGATGATCCCCAACTATTATCTGCATTATTATTACGACACGCAGCACAAGATCGAAGAGCAGAAGAAATGGCCGCCCTCCCGCGCTGAAGAAGTGATAACACTGGAAAAAGACCTGCTGCGTGATTATGCCAACCCCAATCTGGTTGAACCCCCGGCTGAACTGATGCAGCGCGGCGGGGCTTATTACTCCACAGCGGCGACACAATTGCTCAACGCGCATTACAATGACCTGGGCGAAACACACGTGGTCAACGTAGCGCAGCGCGGCGCCGTGCCCGGCTGGCCAGAGGATTGGGTGCTTGAAATGCCATGCAAAGTGGATAAGTCCGGCGTGCATCCGCTGCCTGCTGAACCCTTACCAGAAGTTTGTTATGGATTGATCGCCAGGGTGAAATCTTTTGAAATGCTGACTGCCAAAGCAGCCGTCACCGGTGACCGCGACGTGTTATATGAAGCCATGCTGGCGCATCCGCTTGGACCGTCTATGGGCGAGATCAAACCCGTGATGGAGGATCTGCTGCAAACACACAAAACCTGGCTGCCCCAATTCTGGAAATAACGAGGATCAAGATGACCAAACATTACCTCGGCGCCGACCTCGGTGCCACCAAAACACATGTGCTGATCGCCGATGAAAATGGAAAAGTGGAAGGCTTTGCAGAAGGCGGTCCCGGCAATCATGAGGTTGTCGGTTATGACGGCTTTCAAGCGAACCTGCAATCCACCTTTAAGGAAGCTATCAAGATCGCTGGCCTAACCGCGGATGATCTGAGTGGGTCCGGTTTTGGTGTGGCCGGTTACGACTGGCCTGCAGAACGTGAACCGATTATGGCTGTGATCAATACACTTAAACTTAGTGGCGCTGTGGAATTGGTCAACGACACGCAACTTGGGTTATTGGTGGGCTCTCCGCGCGGCTGGGGGGTGACAGTGGTTTCTGGCACGGGCTGCAACTGCCACGGCTGGGATGCCTCGCGTACACGTTTTGGCAAGGTCACCGGCGGCGGCATCTCTTGCGGTGAATTTGCGGGCGCCAGTGAACTGGTCTTCATGACTGTACGCATGCTCTCTTATGCCTGGACGGGTCGCGGACCGGCTACAGCACTTGCAGATGTTTTCATGGAAAAATACGGCGGACCCAATTTGGACGAGTTAATGCAGAATATTCTCACCGGTAAAATTGGTCTCAACCCTGCGGATGCGAGGCTGGTTTTTCAGGTGGCTGCTACGGGTGACGAGGTAGCGCTGAATCTGATCCGTTGGGCGGGGCAAGAATTGGGCGAACTGGCTAACACCGTGATCAAACAGCTTCATTTTGAGAATGAAGATTTCGACTTGGTGCTGATCGGCAGCATGTTTGACGGCTCTCCGCTCTTGACCGAAGAAATGCAGCACACGGTCTATCCGTTCGCACCCAAAGCGCAGTTTATCCGTGCGGAAGAACCACCCGTGGTGGGCGGTCTGTTACTGGGCATGGATGCCGCCGGCTGCAAACTGGAAGGAAGCGCGCGCCTTGGAATGATCAAGAAACTGGGGTCGGGCATACGCAGCAAGGAGAAAGCGTGAGCAAACGGCTGATCGTTAACGCGGACGATTACGGACATACCCGGGGGGTGTCGCAAGGCATTCGCCAGGCACACCTGCGCGGGATTGTGACCTCGACGACGGCGATGATGAACTATCCCGGCGCGGTGGATGACCTACGTGAAGCCACACTCGAATGTCCGCGGCTGGGGTTGGGTCTACACCTGGTGCTGACCAGCGGTAGTCCCGTGCTGCCTGCTGAAAAAGTGCCTGATTTGGTCGACCAGGAGGGTAAATTCTATAAATATGCCCCGTTTGTCGAGCGAATTAACCAGATAAATTTACTCCAGGTCAACCTGGAGTGGCACGCACAGGTGGAAGCTTTCAAGAAAACCATCGGCCGCCTACCCGACCATCTGGATTCTCACCATCACAGCTCGTACTTCACACCCACCCTGTTTGAGCTGATGCTTGAACTGGCGGATGAATTGAAGGTGCCTATCCGCTTGCCATTCGGTATGCAAGGCACCGCGTTGGCTGAAATAAGCTCACCAGTCATTGGCAGCAGAATTGCGAAAAACACAATCGGCTACGCGCAAGCTTTTATTGACAATTTCTATGATGAAGGCGTCACCCTCGAAAACCTTGTTTCCATTTTGAAGCAAATTACTGAAGATCAAGAACATGATACCTTTGAGTTGATGACCCACCCCGCTGTTGTAGATGACGAGTTGTTGCGCACATCCATATATAATGAACGGCGTGCGGATGAGCTCATGCTGCTTTGCCATGGATTGACTTTTTCCGCACTCAAGGCTTGCGGCATTGATTTGATCAATTTTTCAGACCTCAGCCAATAGAGGTAACTTATGAAAAAATCCATACTTAATATCGTCGCCTTCATGTTTTTTCTGGCCGCCTGTTCGCCTGCTGTTACTGCGATACCAGAGGCTATGACAGCGACTCAGAAAGATGTTGAAATAAGTCCAACCGCTTCCATCTTCACTCATCCGTTTCCAAACCACACCGCATACGCGCCTGGCAGCATTCTGCCCAATCACCGCACCCAGGCGCAGTTGGATGACGACGTGCGCGCCTTCTACGATTACTGGAAAGCCTCCTACGTCATTCAAGACGGAACAGATGCAATGGGACGCCCACTCTACCGGATCGCTTTTGGTAAGAATGCAGAAGCACGGGCCAATACCGTTTCAGAAGGCCAGGGATTCGGCATGCTCATTTTGCCGGTCATGGCGGGTTACGACCCTGAAGCCCAGTTGATTTTTGACGGGTTGTGGCTTTTCGCACGCGCCCATCCCAGTGAAGTGGATGCCAGGTTAATGGACTGGAATATTGTTAAAAAAGAAGGCAATGCCAGCGCCTTTGACGGTGACGCCGACATGGCGCTTGGTCTCTTGCTCGCGGATGCGCAATGGGGCAGCCAGGCCGAGATCAATTACAAAGCCGAAGCGGATGCTCTGCTAGCCGGTATCCTTGAATCCACCATCGGACCTGATAGCCGTCTACCCATGCTTGGCGACTGGACGGATGCGTATGGCAATCCGCACAATCAGTACACACCGAGGTCATCCGATTTTATGCTGGTAAATTTTAGAGCCTATGGCAAGGCCACCGGCGACCCGGTTTGGGATGAAGTGCTTACCAACAGCCAGAAAGTCATTTTCAACCTGCAGGAAACTTACAGCCCCAAGACCGGATTGCTGCCTGACTTTATCATCATGAGCGGTGAAGACCATACACCCGCCCCGGCTCCTGCTTATTTTTTGGAAAGCGAAAATGACGGGAATTTTTACTATAACGCGGGCCGCGACCCGTGGCGAATTGGCGCAGATGCCCTCCTCAACAATGACGCGGCTTCACGTGCTGCTGCGCAAAAAATTTCTCTTTGGGCTGAATCCACTTCTGGAGGAGAACCAACCTCCTTCCGCGCAGGCTATGATCTAGATGGCAAGCCTTTGGAAAATAGCGACTACTCCACCACCTTCTTTGTGGCTCCGCTGGGGGTCGCCGCCATGACCAGCCCCGATCAACAGGATTGGTTGAATTCAGTCTATGATGCGGTCTACCAGACACATGAAGATTATTATGCAGATACGGTCACTTTGCTTTGTCTGATTACCATGACTGGCAATGCCTGGATGCCATGATAAAAGAATCTCACACCACATTTATGAGGATATGGCCTCGGTGCCGTTTTAGCAAGCTGTGCTGAAAAGGAATTTTTGATTTTTTTGCTGACCTATTAATTCCCATACTTTTATCTTATTCTGCCTGTTATACCAACAGCGATCATAATCATTTACAACATAATTTTTCACTTTCATAACAGATTTCAATTTAAAACACGTTTTCATGGACAACGGATCAAGCCCTGAGCCCATAAGCATCCGCCGCATGCCAGGTCGGTATTGCCGAGACAATCTTCCTTGTTCTCCGTTGAAAGCTCACATCCATTACAAAAGGTACAAGGAGAAAAATCGAAACGCTGCACACGGTCACGAAGGTTGACATAATTACTATCATTCCAAATCTCAAGCAGGTCATGTTCATTGATATTACCAAGGGAGAATGCATGTGATTCGCGAAAATGGTTCTCAACCAAGTTTTGGTTAGTGTGTAGAAGTGGCAAACAAGGAGATACACTTCCATCCCAACGAATTGAAGTGCTGCCATGTTCAATAAATGGACAGGTATCCAAAGAGCGTTGAATTTCAAATCCTGCAATTTCAAGACGATAATTCCGCGATAATATTTCGGCCAAGGGACCTTTGGTTAGCTCATTCCAGTCCATCCGAGGTAAATTCACGAGCGGTACAGAGGTACTCTGTCGAGAGATCATATTGTGAATTGTTCGATTGTAAAGTGATTGTTCATTTAATTCAGTGGTGTGTGCTAAAACATTACTAATTGAAAAACTTGTAGCCCCAAGATTTGTTCCGAGGCGCAAGATATCAGGCAAATCATTGATATTGCTTTTCATAGCAACAACTGCAATACCTAAATGAGGTTTACTGTTATCAATATCTGTCGCTTTATAACGAATCTGCCTAAGCGTTTTGAGATTTTCAATTACGTTTGGAAGTGAAGAACCCAAACGAACATCAGCATAACTTTCTGTTGATGATCCATCGAGTGAAACCCAAAGCATATCCAATCCTGCACGAATAAATTTCAATGAATATTCTTCGCTAAGCAAGCATGCATTAGTGATTAACTCAACCCTGGCTCCAATATCCTTAAACCGTTTTACCCAATCGGTTATTAATGGATGCATAAGTGGTTCACCAAAGCCCCCAAAAAAAATCGTCGGCAATGGTGTTATTGATTGAATTCCTTCAAATATACGATTAAAGGTTTCTTCATTCATAACTCCAGATTGTTCACCCCACACATTTCGCATGCAGGTACGACACTCCAAATTGCACATATTGGTTGGTTCAATATAAACCTTTGCAAGATGAGAAACAGGGCGAAACAATCTAATTTCATTGTTTCCTTCATCCAGATAAACATCAATATCTGGAACCAATCCAAAACGAGCCGCTAATTCCTGGGGGATCAGTAAATTACCATTTTTATCAATATGCGCTTTAATCAACTGCTTTTGATTCATTTAGGAATTTTTCCTATCCTCCGCCTACCGGTGGAAATATTCCGACCACATCCCCTGCCTGTAATTTGACTGACGGTGCCTGGATTACATTATTGACGAACACGATATGTATTTCTTCATCAGGTATTTGCAATATATCAATGATCTCTTGTGCAGTGGCAGTATCAGGCAGATTCATTTCATATGAATTTCCAGCTTTTATTCCGCTCTTATATCGGGTAAGCGTTGCGAATAATTTCACGTTGACAAGCATATTATTCTCCTAGCACGCCCATAAGATATGTTTACAATGATGAAATTTTATAAACAATATTGGACTGGGTAGATTTATTTTCAGATTCTACTTCCTCAGCAGGCATAAGACCTAATGTTATTTGTTGTTTATCTTTTTCAAGTTTGTATCTGGCAAATCCTAATTCGGATAAGGATGTGAAGGGCACATATTCTACAATGGTCCAGTTATGGAGCGTTAGCTCACGTAGATAAAAAGATTGTAAAGCACCGACATCAGATAAACCCGAAAATGCGCGCCAGTTATCTGGATCAGAAATATCTTTAAGAATGTGTTGTGGATCAATAGCAGTAAAATCTGGTGGCAAAGGCAAACCTTCTGAAGAAAGTTGCACACCAGCAAAAGTTTTTGGGAATTTTAAACTAGTAATTATTTTTGTAGCTTCAGGTTCGAATTTTTCTCGCTCGGTTTTCGGATGCGTTACCAAAAAATGCAATATGAGGAAATCATGCATCAATATTCCTGTCCATAAGCGCAGGTTATCCTTTTTTGGCAAGACTATCTCAGCCTCCAAACCAGAAGCTTCGCCGAGACGCCAGGGAGCTGAGCCAACATTTTTTGCACCAAATAAACTCGCAAGTTTTCCTAGTTGGATATTCCATAAAGGTTCAACGTTTTGACGCGCCCAGTTCCATTCTCCACGAATTTGTATTTGACCAGCACCCGAACCGTCATAATTCGGTTCGATCGCGTCAACAGTTGAAACAAAATAATCTATGTCCTGGATTTTTTGATGGTGCCAAAAATCGGGATATGTGATTTCATATCCCCAATAAATGTGCTGAAATTCAGTCATTTGATTTATTCTTTCCGGGTGTGGAGAAAACCCCACACCCGGAATAATTATAATTTAGGAAAAGGAAATCTTATTCTTCATGGACCCAGGCAAATACTGAGTCAAGTTGATCATTAGTGATGGTCCACTTAACATTATGGGGCGGAAGAGATTCGCTAAGCATAAATTCAGGTGGGCGATCGTCTGCTGAAGTAAATCCGGCATGTTCATTGAACAGTCGCTCCATTTTCAATATCTCTTTGCCTAATGAAATGACATCATTGCCGGTAATTTTCAGACCAGTGACTCCCGCTACTGATTCTGCCATTCCTTCCCAACCTTTTGCAATGTCAAGGATCGGAAATGCAATAAACAAACAATATCCAGTACTATCGATAAAAGCAGTTGCTGCCTGGAATGTAAGGGAAAGCTCGGTTTTTCCAACATCTGAAAGCGGGTCTAGTTTTCCACTCACGCCTGCAATCTCTGGTGCAATGGTGTAACCAGCAGTGTGATCTGCACCCATTGGAGTGGTTACGTAAGTCACACCGATCCCTTTAACTGCACGAGGTTCATAAGCAGGCATCGATTGACCTTTTACCACCGGAACCCGGCTAACACCAAAAGCTTTGGCTGTAGCCTCACAACCCTGACCCAGAATGCGTCCGAGAGGTGTTCCTTTTCGAATCTCATCGAAAGTCTTAAAAGCACCTTCAGCGTCGCCAAATTCAAGTAAACCGCCCTCCATCGCTACTGCGATCGTATTGCCAGCTTCGATAGTGTCCAATCCAATATCGTTACACTCTCGAGTCATTTGGGCAATATAATCCAGCTTGTCGATGCCGCAGTTAGCACCTAACGACCAGGTGGTTTCATATTCAATACAAGATGCGATTGCTTTACCCGTTTCATCAGGGTAAATATTTGAGCACTTAATGATGCATCCGGGATGGCAACCGTGACCCATTGTCCCTTCGCCGCCACGTTCTTCACAATTTTCAGCCATCGCTTCACCAGATATTTTGGTTGCACCTTCGAATTGCCCTGCACTAAAGTTTCGGGTAGGTAAACCTCCGGCTTCATTTAATAGGTTAACCAAAACGGCTGTACCATAAGTATTTAATGCACCACCTTTTTTGGTTAATCCGTGTTCCTGAATGGATTCCGTCAGTTTCTTTCGGCCTTCTTTAAACAATTCCTCATTGGAGATTTCGACACCAGGACCATCGCCAATAATCACTATGGCTTTCACGCCACGTGCCGCCAAAACTGCACCCATACCGCCTCGTCCGGCATAACGTCCTGGTCTATTTTCAGGATCATTCACCGAAATACCGGCATTAGATAATTTCATCTCACCAGCTTGACCAATCCCAATTACTGCCGATTTTGGATATTTCTTCCAAAGAATTTCATCAACGTCGTACATACCTTTACCGACAATATCTGAAGCAGACTCAAACTTAACACCGTCATTGTTGATTACCAGGGTGTACCATTTTCCTTTTTCTGGCGTGCCTTCAACAATTATCGCTGCCAGGCGGAGCTTTGCTATCATTTGTCCACAAAGGCCGCCCGCATTTGACTCTTTAATACCACCAGTCAGTGGGCTTTTACCACCGAATGATGTGCGCCCGCTACTGGGTGCGGCTGGAGAACCAGTGACCCATCCTGGAGCAATTACGATTTTATTATTGGGGCCGAGCGGATGACACAGAGGATCCACTTCATCACATACAATTGCGGATGTTAAGCCACGGCCAGCCCACTTCGACCATTTTGCCGGCACCTCCTCATAAGCTGCCTTCAAATTTGTCATGTCAATTCTTAGTATTTTTTTTGCCATTGCAGTAATCTCCTTCCTTTTCTCTTGGTTGGTTGTAATTATTGCGTTTTGCCCGAAAATATGTATTGCTCAATTCTTTTGATATGAATGATACATAGCCCCTAGTTTATCGAGCGTTTCTTTGAGTCCTGCTGAGATGGGAAGTCCATCACGATATTGGTACGGATATAGACGGTCAACTGAAAAAATACCTACGTGATCACCATCATTGAGCAACTCGTTAGCATTTGTACTAATCCCCGGAACTTCGCAAAGAACTGCGTTGATGAACAAATAACCTCTTTCTTCTTCGGGAATTCCCAGCAATTGCAGTAATTCGTGTTTCCCTGATCCTGGAATTACCTTTATATCTGTTTGAGCAACATGCTTCCCGCCCCCAAACCTCGCAAGGGAGCCATACAAACTTACATTTACAGTGATCATAATTGTTTCAATCAGCGACTCATATTTTTCAATTACAGCAAATAAGAAATTAATATAAAACTAAGCGATACTTAAGTTTATCGTTTTTGATAATGGTTTACACCAGTAAAAAGAATAGGTTCGTTCAGAACAAAATGGTTGAATAATAAAAAAACCTAAACTTAAGTTTAGGTGTCAATTTTGTCCTTAGTGAATCTTTTCTGGTCTGAATCGACAGACTTGTCCTTACGAAAAAGAACTATTCAATCAAATGGTTTCTGCGTGCTATTGAAACTGCTTCACCACGACTATTTGCTTCAAACTTTGAAAGGATATTGGAAACATGGAATTTAATCGTTGACAGGCTGAGTGTAAGTTCTGCTGATATCTCGGTATTGCTTTTGCCTATCGATAATAACGCCAACACTTGCTTCTCTCGTATGGTTAGCTCGATAGTAGGCGTTTTTGCAGTAGATGGCTGACTGTCTGACAAAGGGGCGCTTGCTGGTGAATACGACACGTTGCCAGAATTTATATTACGGATGATATTAGCAAGTTCATTTGCAGTGGCGTCTTTATACAGGAATCCAGAAATGCCAGCCTTGAATGCATCATCAATTAATTGAGATTCAGTAAAGCTGGTAAGCGCGATAATCTTGATGCGAGGGAATTTTTTATGAATTTTTTGTGTGGCGTGTAATCCATCCATGTTTGGCATAATGAGATCCATTAATATAATGTCCGGATTTAGTTTCGCTGCAAGATTTACAGCTTCAACACCATTCACAGCCTCACCAACCAAATCAAGATCGTCAAAAGCCATTAAAAACATTCGTAAACCACTGCGAACCATCGCATGGTCATCGACAATAAGAATGCGAATAGGGTTTGCGTGGATCATGTGGTCTCCAAATCTTGATTTACCCATTTAAGTCGAACAGTAGTCCCTTGATCTATCTGGCTTTTTATCGAAAGTTTTGCGCCAATTAATTCAGCTCTTTCTTTCATAATCTTAAACCCCAAATGAAAAGGAGAATCTTTTGATTCGACAAAACCACGACCGTCATCAGTGATGGTTAAGGTCGCATTTTTACAACGACTATCTGGCGATTTGCCGTCTTGTTTTAAAACAATCGAAATGTTGTCTGCTTCTGCATGCTTAATAATATTGTTGATCGCCTCTTGTGTGATTCTATAAAAAGTAAGTCGCACATCAACAGGCATTGTTTTTTTATTGTCGCAAAAATAGGTAACTGGTTTACGCAATCTTCCTGATGCTGCTTCTGCAATTTGCCTGATCAACTCTTCCAAACGAGCTTCTTCAATAGCACGTGGACGTAATTCTAATAATAATGAACGCATCTCTGCCAAGGCCCCACGGGTTAACAATTGAAGTTCACTCAACCCTTCAAGACCCTGGGCAGGATCAAGTTCGAATACTTTGGGCAATGACTCAGCTATTAAACTGGCAGAAAAAAGATTCTGAATTACAGAATCATGTAATTCACGAGCCAAACGGTTTCGTTCCTGGTTTACTGCTTGCAATTGTGCATTTAATCGCAGCCTTGCATTATCAATCGCCAAAGCTGCCTGAATTGAAAAGTCAATTGCCAAATCTAATTCGTCATCATTTAACTTGTGTCTTTTAACAAAAAATAATGTCAACACGCCATAACTCTCGTTACGGATCTCAATTGGTACAGATAAGATTGAACGATATTTACGAGTCAACCCTTCAAAAGAATCAACCTGTGCAGGGCAAAAATCAGATTTATTTAGAATTTCTGAAAGATTTGTGCAAAAGACTGGTTGTCTGCATAAATAAGCTTTTCTTGTTGTGATTTTTTCAAGCACTGGACCGGCAGATTGAATATGGTCAACCGAGAGCCCCACCACAGATTGAATTACTAATTCATCGTCCGAATTTAGGCGATATATTGCTACAGCATCAGCACTAAGCAACGGCAGAGCTTGATGGACAATAAAATCCAGGAGTTGGTCGAGTGGCAAATCGGAATTTAGTGCCGAGAGCGTGCTGCGCAAACTCACTGCAACCAATCTCCGGCGTTCAAGTTCTGCCATCTCTTTATATGAAATAGTTATCTCTGATTGGTTCATTAGAATAATTATAATGGAAACCGAAATTTAAATATTTCCGTAGTTTTTTACAGGCTACCCGCGCTTTAAGCAGACGGGGTTTTTCGCATTCGCAAAAACATCATCCGCCTTAAAAATCATCAAACCTATATTTCGTGCAATTTTTTGTTTAATGAACTGCATGCCTGGATAAGGGGGGATGTTAGTCAACCTAAATGCAGTTATCAGTCATTAATCATCCGATTTGGACTATGATATGGGAGGTCGATAGCTAGTACTGAAATAGAACAGTTGCTGATCTTTTCAAATTTTAAGAAAATGTGCAGATAAAAAAGATACTTTTACTTATGGCGAGTGTAATCAATAAAACCGATGAAGAACTATCGATGTTGCCTTCTAATGCACGTACACTTTTTGGAATATTTGTAAGATTCTTCATTTCTTGTCAATAGAAGCTAATGGATCTGTCTCAAAGAATGTTACATACTGTAAACCAAAAATTAAACTATTATACTAAGAATTATTAACAGGAATATTTCTCTCCATTGCAACAACGGTTTGCATGTTTTTCCCATTCATCCCGGCTTCCAAAGAATATTACTTTGGCGATTTCCTCCCACTCTCTTACAAATTCTCTCATACCTTTTACTTTTGAACAATCAGAATAACATGCTTCATCCATAACAGTGTCAAAACTTCTTTTGAGTCGAAACTCATGATCACAAAAATTATCACCAATCGCTAATGTATGGGTTCTTTTAAAAACAAGATTTGGAAAAATAGTATGGTACGTGATATGGTCGCACATGCAGATGGCTGCGGCGGTAAAAATCAATCCATATTGCCGTAATATTTCTACGTTGACGCATCTTGTAACATGTAGCCTCAGTTCACTTTTATCTTCAGCCAGATGCACAGTACCATCAAAGCCCTTTTCTTTATCAATTTCTGTGCCTAAATAATTGCGTGCCTGTCTAAGCCAGATTTCTACCGAGTCAATGTTTTCTACAGGATGGTATTTGGATTTCATCATATCCAATATCACGGGAACCAAGGTGTTGGCAATGATTTTATCTGATTCCTCTGATCTAATGATCCTAGCAAGCGATTGAAAAAAGACTATAACCGGTATGTTTTCATTAAATTTTCTTCTATAAAAAATCTCTTGTTTTTTGCTTGAAAGGTTGAATTTTTCAGGCGCCCATTGCGGTTTCTTGAACAAAATATCCCAAAGGATAGCTTTAATAAATAGAAACCTTCCTTTTGTGACTCCGAGATTTTTAATAATCTCTCTGTTTAAGGAACGTAAATAATTAAGGGGTTTTATCCTATAAGGTTGGCTTTCTAAAGGCATATTTATAGCCCACTGTTCAAATGAGAAAGTTTTCCATTCGGTTCCAGATTCTGGTTTATCGGTGAAGATAAAAAAATCATCCTTCATCAAAACTCACACTCCTTACGAAACCTTTCCTTGTGCAATAAAACCCCGGCAAAATGGTGGAGTCGTTATTCCCATGATCCCCCATTTAAATTCAATGTTGTGAATGTTAACTACGCACCTTTTTTATTGCATCGGAAATGTCAGACTGTTTCAGTCCGGCAGCTTTTGCTTGAGAACGGGCTTGCTGGATCAGGTCGTCAAAATCACTGATAACCGGTGCTTCAATGGTCTTAAGCATTACGACACCATTTTCTCCCACAACAACAAACTGAGTCCCTTCAATGAGATTCATTTGTTTTCTGATACTTTCAGGAATAACGATTTGTCCCTTGGAGGACATTCGAGTAGTTGCTAATATGGTCATTGGTCATCTCCATAAATATTCTTACCAGTAAGATTGTGCCATATAAAGAAAGTAAAGGAAAATTCGGTCAAAATAATAAATGGATCCAAGGGAATTGCCATGGCAAAGTTATCGCAAAAAAAACCAGAGAGCTAAAATAACTATTCCTGTTGATTGACCCACATTCACTATCTTGAGCCAGGCCTATGGCGTCCAATTCTGGGGGGCATGCCAGGTCAGCCAAACGTCAGTTCCATAACCCGGTCGGCTGTCTACTTTCAGTTTTGCACCTAGGGCTTCTGCACGTTCGACCACCATATCTAAGCCAGGATAACCTAAGTGGGATTGTTCAGAGTCAAATATGCGACCGTTGTCATGAATGCGTAATTGGATTACATCTCCAATATGCTGAAGATTGATCTCAACCTGGCTTGCATTGTGTATGACAACGTTTTCCAGCGCTTCCTGGCACACACGATAAAAGACTAACTGGACTTTAGTTGGGAGTATGAATTTCCCAACAATATTTACAGCAACCGAGGTGTTGATCCGATCGGATAGCATTTCGCCTAACTTACGCAGCAGATCACCCAGGTCTAAACCGTCCAGCGCAGAGGGATTCAGTTCAGTCAGGAGACTGCGCATTTTGGCTAGAGCGCCTTTCGTCAAGCGACGCAAGTCTTCGAGAGATCGCCGTGCCTCCGCCTGATCCTTTTCCCACAATTGCGGCAAGACTTCGGCTATCAGGCTGGCGGAGAACAGAGTCTCGTTAACGGCATTATGCAGGTCGTGCGCTAAGTATTGTCGTTCTTCCAACAATTCGTACGCCGCCTTTTCAGCTGCAAGTATCGCTTCGTTGCTTTTCTTCTGGTCGGTCAAGTCGATGACCACCAGGCCAAAGCAATCGAGAATCCCTTCTACGTTCAGGGGAATCACCGAAAGATAGACCGGCACCAGTGTTCCATCTCCGCTAGTGAGAACCAGCTCCTCGTGACGTTTCTCAGGTGTATCTTTCTTCAGCAGCGCAAGAAATATATCAAGATAATCGGGCGCTATCCAGGTGTGGATGGTGGAACTGATCACCCTTTCGAGCGGGGTTTTGAGCATTTCGGCAAAGCAGCAGTTAGCATATAAAATTACACCCTCAGGTGTAAGGGTCATTGCGCCTTCTATCATACCCTCGATCAATGCCCGGTAAGGACGTTCAGCGCTGGTGAGGGTAAAAACCTGCTCACCTCCCGCGCCCGTGACGACGATCGCATCCACCTCGCCGCTGCGAATGGCGCGCAATGTATCTTCGGATTCTTCCAGCCGTATACGAAGCCCGGCGTTTTCATCTACAAGTTGCTTTTTATTTGGGAACGCGGTTTTCATACGCATATAAATCCTGTGTGGCGCAAATCAAAAATAGGTGTCAGATCTTCTTTTGTAAATCCAGCCCTACCAGAACGCGTTCACTCTTTGACATATCTCCAATGATCCGGCGCAGTGGGAGCGGCAATTTTTTGATGAGTGTCGGCGCGGCGATAATCTGCTCGCCCTGGGCAAGTTGAGGTTGTTGGTACAGGTCGATCACCTCCAACTCATAGCGCCCTTTTAAGTATTCCTCGCAGAATTTTTTGACATTCATAATGGCGCGCAAAGACTGCGGCGTCGTGCCGGTCACATATAACCGCAAGACATAGTGTATTTCAGACAGTCGGATTAACGATTGTTCAAACTGATGAGTCGAATCGGTTACTCTCTCGGTTAGCATAAGATGTTCCTATTCCCGCGGCAGCAGATCCAATCCGATCAGCACGCGTTCGGTGTTAGAAAGATCGCCGATAATCTTACGCACAGGCACTGGCAGTTTTCGTACCAGAGTCGGGATTGCCAGAATCTGATCACCTCTCGCTAGTGTTGGATTTTCCAGCAAGTCCACTACTTCAATGAAATATTGACCTTTCAGGTGTTCTTCGCAAATTTTTTTGAGATTGGCAAAAGCCATCATGGATTTGGGCGTTTGTCCGGCAACATACAAGCGCAAGATAAAGGCATCCGATTTTGCTTGGGCGAACTGGGTTTCACTTGCGCCAACCCCCATATCCTCCCGATCTTTTTTGGGGAGTGGGGGTGCATTCAGATCGGTCTTGCGATCGACAGATTCCTTTTTCATTTCGAGTTTCCTTTCTGTCTGTTCGGTTTGGCGTCCGCTTTGCGGATCTGAGCCATATCCACACGTTCCTGCGTCTGGTGGTCTTCTCGCGCATGTTCCTGCCCGATAATGTTCATCGCCTCGAATTCTTGTGCCTCAAACTCAAAGCGTAATGCGGTAATTTGCGCTTCCATAATTTTACGTTTGCGTTCCAGATCAAGTTTTCGCCGCTCAACATCCTGATCGTGTATTGTCTGCGCGACTTGCTCTTGCGCTTCTTGAGCCAGACGCGCCGAGCCGGTCAGCACACCCCCCGAACCGATGTAAACATCGCGCAATTCAATTCCGTGATCGGTGATAAGGAACTCGCGTATCTGGTTCGAGTGGGCCATTCCACGCGATTTCAAGATATACATGCCTCGATTGCGCTCGCCGCTGATTTCGATATCGCGCAACAAAAGCCAAGTGTCAATCAGAGATGAAATGGCAATATCGGTTTGCTCGAGTGCGCCACCGCCTGCTGTAAGATTTGTGAATAAACCGGTGATTTCTTTCATTTTCAAGAAATCCACCAGTCGCATTAACATCGCTTTAACTTCGGTCGCATTGCCCCCCATAACGAAACTGTTCAATGGATCCACAATCACAACTTTTGGTTTGAACGCGTTGATCGCTTTGTGCATCATGGTCAGGTGCATCTCCAAGCCTGTAAAGGTGGGTCGGTTCGCCTGAAACTGGAGAAGACCTTTCTTTTCCCACTTTTGCAGGTCAATCCCGATGGAATGCATGTTGCGCATGATCTGGCTGGGAGATTCCTCAAAGGAAAAATACAGTGTTTGTTCGCCACGCTGGCAGGCGGCTGCGACGAAATGCGCGGCGAGACTGCTCTTACCAGTGCCTGCCGTGCCTGAGACGAGTACGCTGCTTCCCCGGAAAAACCCCGCACCGCCCAGCATCGAATCGAGGCGCTCAATACCGGTGGGTATACGTTGAGTGGAGGCGATCTGTTGTAGACCAAGTGAGGTAACAGGCAGTACCGAAATACCATCTTCGTCTATCAGAAATGGGTATTCGTTCGTGCCATGTGATGAGCCGCGATACTTAACCACACGCAACCGCCGCGAGGAGACCTGCTCGCTCGAACGATGGTCGAGAATGATGACGCAGTCAGAAACGTACTCTTCCAATCCATAGCGGGTCAGTGACCCTTCGCTGCGCTCGCCGGTGATGATGGCGGTCACGCCTTTCTCCTTCAGCCAACGAAACAAGCGGCGTAGTTCTGCGCGCAGGATGAGCTCATTGGGCAAGCCGGAGAAGAGTGACTCGATTGTATCCAGTACAACGCGTTTGGCTCCGATGGAGTCAATAGCCTGCCCGAGGCGAATGAACAACCCTTCCAAATCATATTCACCGGTCTCTTCGATTTCGCTGCGCTCAATATACACAAAATCAATCACCATCTTTTTACGTGCGATCAGGTCTTTTAGGTCGAAACCAAGTGAGGCGACGTTTTGGATCAGGTCATTTTCGGTCTCTTCGAAAGCCATAAAGACGCCAGGCTCGTTGTACTGCCTCGCGCCACGCACTAGAAATTCCATGGCGAGGAGCGTCTTGCCACAGCCAGCGCTACCACATACCAGGGTTGGCCGGCCTTTAGGCAAACCGCCACTGGTAATTTCGTCCAACCCTTGTATGCCTGTCGGCGCTTTGGGTAGTCGCATTTTTTCTTCTGGCATATTCATTTCTTTTTATTCTCCTGAGAATCAGCCTTGGAAAAGCACGGCGGTTGACCGGATTCGTCCGGCATTTTTTCGCCTGATGCATGGAGTCGTATTGACACGTTTCTCTACCAGATAGTAATCAATATATCGTTTTATTTGTAGTCGGTAAAAAATTATAAGGTATCTAACTGTTTATAAATTTTTATCCATTTATTCGCTACTAGATGAAATGACCGAATGCGTTCAATTGGGCACAACATCCGGCTGTTTGCCCGGCGGTGCCGCTGCCGATAATGAACATCGTTCGATCCATTGTTCGCTCTTGATCGCCCTATATCTGAAACCCGGATTCCACGTCAAAAAAATTTTTCAACATTTTTATACCAGAGGGGTGATGGATGCAGCGGAACTAAGTTAACTTTAGCATAGTTTCCTCCATTTTGTATCATTTTTAGCGATCCATATAAATTTGGACTGTGGAAATGATTTTTTTATCAGCAAGTGTGGTGGGAAAAAAAACACACATCTTATTGATTGCAAAGTCTACCCTGTTCAATGGCAGTTTGGAGTTACTTTCTGATTATTTATCAAAGTCTTCAAAGTACAAATAATTGATAATTGCTTGGTAGAAAGGAATTTTTCACTCATTCATTTTCTCGGATAAATTTGCCTATTGACTTCACTAGAGAAGATGTTATTATATGATATATAATATATATGTTTTATCCTATATATGAGGAGTAATATAATGTCACTCGAGTTTGCCATCCTTGGATTTTTGAATTACCACCCCTACACCGGGTACGATCTCAAGAAGATTTTTGACAGTTCGGTGAGGCATTTTTGGCCAGCGGACCAGAGTCAAATTTATCGCACCCTTGCCAACCTGACCGAACGCTCGCTAGTGCAAATGGAAAAGGTGCCCCAGGATGACCGACCTGACCGCAAGGTGTATCACATCACCGATTCAGGCCGCGAAGAATTACGAAAATGGGTTGCCGGCCCTGCTCCATTAGACGAACCCCGCAGCGCCCCACTCATTCAGGTCTTCTTTTCAGGGATACTCACAGATGAAGAAATTTTGCAAAAATTTGAGGGTTATGCCGGGATCATGCGCATGATTCTGGAAAGATATGATCAAGTGCCAAGCCAATTAGGACCATTTGAAAAGGAAATCACCTCTCCTCGCGAACATTTCTTCTGGTTGTTGACCCTTGAGAATGGCATGCTGAGTATGAAAGCGAGCCTTGAATGGGCAGAGAGCATCATCCAACGCATAAAATCCGGCCAAGTGCCGCAAGAGTAAAGGACAATAATGAAAATAACAATTCTCAACGGAAACCCGCAAGAAAGCAGTTTTAATGCTTACCTGAACCAGATTCAGGACCAACTCGAAGATAAAGGCAGCCAGGTAACCCACATCTTGCTGCGTGAATTGCCTTTGAAATATTGGGGTATTCGGATTAACATGTGGAATGCTCCTTTGTGTACATGATTCATAATTCGGATTAGTGTGTGGGTTTCTACATCCTTTCACTTTTGTACACTCCTTTCAAAATTAGGAATAACATGTGGAAGCAATGTGGGTTTACTAAATCCAGGCACTTGGTTATTTTGGAGAAATTCTCATGACTTTAGTATATCCCCTTATTTATTGCGTTCCACATGTTATTCCTAATTTTTGAAAGGAGTGTACAAAAGTGAAAGGATGTAGAAACCCACACACTAATCCGAATTATGAATCATGTACACAAAGGAGCATTCCACATGTTAATCCGAATACCCCAATATTTCAAAGTACAAATAATTGATAATTGCTTGGTAGAAAGGAATTT
>CAKMKJ010000088.1 GCA_927443345.1 uncultured Anaerolineaceae bacterium
GGGAATTAACCTTCACGTCGTTGCGAGCCGCGGTTTTTGCGGCGTGGCAATCCCCACCAGGGTTTTCCCATTTTCTATACAAGTAAACCAGGACACCCTTGGTCAAATTTCAATAATCTGGATTCGTTTTCATAAAGAGGTCACAGGTAAACCTTAGAGGGGATTGCTTCGCAATAATCACTCGCAATGACCAAAAATTACAGGGTGAGTTGATCATGATCGTCGGGAATTAACCTTCACGTCATTGCGATCCACGTATTACATTTATTATTGCGAACCCCGCCATACTTTCTCCAAAAGGAAGTGTGGAATGTACGGGGTGAAGCAATCTCCAATGCAATAAGATATGTCACACTGGCACGTGCAGCCATTGCAGGCGTTGCGAATCCTCCATTACCTCTGTCATTGCGAGCCCTGCCAAATCGAATCAATAAGAGAACGAGTAACGTACAGGGCGAAGCAATCTCCAACACAATACGCTATGTCACACTGGCACATGCAGCCTGTGCAGGTGTTGCGAACCCTCTATTACCTCTGTTGCGATCCCTGCCAAATTTAATCATAAAGAAAACGAGTAACGTACAGGGCGAAGCAAACACAACACGAATTGTCATTGCGAACCCCGCCATACTTTCTCCAAAAGAAAATTTGGAATGTACGGGGTGAAGCAATCCCCATTTCGGCTAAATTCTGTCTGATCGAAAATGTTTTCCTGCCATGGAGAATTTTGATGCACCATTGCTTATATATTTATTATTAATCACGACTCATTACTAAAATCCTTTTCCCACAAATCTTCCCAATTTGGATTCATTGAATTGATCAGATCTATCTTCTTTTGTCTTG
The DNA here is from genome assembly GCA_927443345.1 of uncultured Anaerolineaceae bacterium. Taxonomy (GTDB): domain Bacteria; phylum Chloroflexota; class Anaerolineae; order Anaerolineales; family Anaerolineaceae; genus UBA6107. Next base: position 847 of record CAKMKJ010000088.1, read on the forward strand.
AGCCAGCTTTGATCTGCTTTTCTCTTGCAATCGCTTTGTTGACATCCTCAAACCCCTGATAATACACCAACTTATGAAGGTTATATTTAGACGTAAACCCTGCATAGACCTTGTCTCTATGCTCAAGCACTCGAATATAAATATCACTCGTCACACCGGTGTAGAGCACAGTGTTGTATTTGTTGGTGAGAATGTAAACATGATATGCACCTTGCATAATTAATTCTATATCCAAAAGTAAAAAACCTCGTTGGGGATTGCTTCGCCCCGCAAATGCCGGATTTCTTTTTAGGTCAACGTTTGCCGGGGCTCGCAATGACAAAATATTTTGGGGGTGAGTTCATCATGATCGTCGGGAATTAACCTTCACGTCATTGCGAGCCGCGGTTTTTGCGGCGTGGCAATCCCCACCAGGGTTTTCCCATTTTCTATACAAGTAAACTAGGACATCCTTGGTCAAATTTCAATAATCTGGATTCGTTTTCATAAAGAGGTCACAGGTAAACCTTAGAGGGGATTGCTTCGTAATAATCGCTCGCACTGGCATAAAAAATTATTGTTAAATCAAAAACTCCCGTTTGGGAGTTTTTTTGTTCAGTGCCTCTCGCAGCGTGAGCGCTTGCCACCCGAAGGGTGGGAGACTCCCTTCAGGGGGAACGGAAAGTGCTTAAACAAAAAACCACCTTACGGTGGTTTCTTCTGTGCCTCCACGGAGATTCGAACTCCGGTTTTGACCTTGAAAGGGTCGCGTCCTGGTCCCCTAGACGATGGAGGCAACAACGAGAGAGATTTTACCAAATGACTCGTGATCGGTCAAGCAATTGGTGAAATATCTTTTTCTTTATCCCTTATCTTCATCCACCTCATCTTTGCGGTTCAGCCCATAAGTTTTGACCACCGGCAGCACCGAGAGGATGCCAGTATTGGGGTTGTTTAAGTCTCCAATAACCGACTGTGTGGCATTAACCACCTTGTCGACCATTTCATCACCATCCACTATGGTGAACAAGGTGCGGTTCAACCGTTCTTCCTGCTGGATCAGGTCTTCGAGGCTTGGAATCAATGGGATGTCTTCGCGCAGCACATCCAGGGTTTGTAGGCGGCGCAACCCGGTGCTAGGAAAAATCGTCACGCCAGACACACCAGCTGCGTCCCAGGCTTCAAGCACATCCTTTAAAAAACAGGGATCATGTAAAACAAACATAACCATATACATTAGGCACTCTCCTGATTCGGGTTTGAATCTGATGGAACCATGTCTGTTGGCTTCTTCTTTTTCTTATAAAATGACCAACGCAGCAGTGGGGGAGTAATAACGGTAGTGATCAAAATCATCGCGATGACTGAAGAAAATGTTTCATTCGTTAAATAACCTTCATCCAGACCTATTTTGGCAATGATCAAACCAACTTCGCCGCGTGAGATCATGCCAATGCCGAGTTGTAATGCTTCTTTGGGGTTAAATTTCGCCATGAGCGCGCCTGCACCCGAGCCTACGATTTTGCCAACCACAGCGATGACAGAAATTGCTGCAATGATCCAGATGGATGACATATCTATTGAATGAAGGTCAACACTCAATCCGATGCTGATAAAGAAAATGGGTACAAAAAAAGCGTATGAAATGGAATGAAGATTGCCCTCGATCAAAGATTTCTCGGGTGTTCTGCCAAACATCAGCCCTGCCAGGAAGGCACCCGTGATCGCAGCCATGCCGCCTATTAATTCTGAAGCGATACCGAACAAAAACAGCACTACAATCGCCTGTGTGGTTACACCCTGGCTTATCGGAAGTGTATGCACAAATCGGGTCACTCTCGGCAGAACCCTTAGCCCAACAACTACAGATAAACCAAAGAATAGCAGCATTTTGCCAATTACAAGCAGGATGCTGGCGGCCCCTCCACTCGTAGACAACAAAGCAATGAAAGAAGAGAGTAATAAGATCACCAATACATCGTCGAAAATCGCAGCACCGAGCAAGCCAAGGCCCACCCGACTGCGAAGGAGTTTAAGTTCAATCAATACCTGGGCTGAGATTGAAACGGAGGTTGCGCCGAGCGATAATCCAAGGAACATGGAATGGTTCAAATCCATGCCCAACAGTTCACCGAAAAGAAACCCCAAGCCTACAGGCACAACCACGCCGAGAACGCCTGCCAACGCAGCAACTTTGGTGTTTTTGGCCATGTCTTTCAGATTCAGCTCAAGACCGGCTAAAAACATGAGCAGCATCACGCCAATCTCGCCTAATTCAGAAATAATTTCCAGAATGTGAGTATCACTGATAAATGGCAGTCCAGTAAGGTTAAGCAGCGATGGACCGAGCAGTACGCCTGCTAAAAGTTCGCCAAAAACAGAAGGTTGACCGATGCGAGTACTGAGATAACCTGCCAGTTTTGCAGTAAACAAGATAATGACGATCAGCGAGATTAATTGTAAGAAGTTAGACATCATAACTCTTTTTCTGTGTTGTGTAGGTTCACCCGCATTTTCACTTAACAGATGTTAACACAATAATTCTTTTTAAAATTTTTTGATCATCAATGGATAATTGTTGTCTCATTCGATTTCTATCGCGCCTTGAACGAGAAGTGTAATTATTGAACCGGGAAAATTCAAAATGTCAATATTATATAGGTGGATATAACTATGTTGATTATATTGAGGCCGGTCCATTTCTGCTTATCCCGAATTTTTCCATCTTGTCAAAATGCTGATTATTTTGATTAATGCAATCGCTAAAAAACATTCCTGATCGCGGTACTTTGAACTAAAAAAAAGGGCTGCCCCAATCCTTACGGGCAACCCTCATGGCATTATTTGTTATTTGCTTCTATCAGCATAAATAAACCAAAAGCAAAATTAGCTGCGAACATACAACAACCAAAGACTCGCGAAATAAAACAGAATAATTGCAAGTGCATCTATTTCAACGAACCATATGCGTTTTTCCAACTTGATCAGGTTGCCGATTAATCCCATACAGGTTAGCAACAAGCCCACCAAGCCGATGAGTAAGAAAGATGGATCAATCACTTCTAAAAAGCGTCCTTGCGTGTAAAAAACATCAGTTAACCCCATTGCGAACATATTGAACATATTGCTGCCAAACAGATTACCAATTGCCATGTCGGCTGCACCAATTTTGATCGCTGCAATTGTCGTTACCAATTCGGGCAGAGAGGTCACGAGTGCTACAAGGGTTGTTCCAATGAATGTAGTACCCAATCCGGTGCTTTCAGCGATAATATTTGCGTTTTTGACCATGACCGGGGTGATCACAATCAATGCTGCTGCTGCAAGCAAAAAGCCTATTATTCCGCGCAGCAAGGTGGGTGTGTTAGCTGGCACCTCCACGGTTTCTGTGGATATGGTGCTCCGTTGGCTGTCTTTATGAATGAGTTTTACTGCAAGTATATAAACCGCAATGATGATCAAACTATCCAGGCCAACAAACCCAATCTTGATATCGATATCGGCGATCATAAAAAAAACGACCAAGCCAATCAGAAAAACAGTTAGGCTTCCGGTAACAGCATGTTTAAGGGCGGCTGTGCGAAGAATGCGTTGATTACGGAAAGAGATATCGATGATTGCCAACAGAAACATATTAAAGGTATTGCTTCCTAGCAGGTTGCCCGCTGCAAGGTTTGGTGTATTTTGTTGCAAAGAACTGATTGAGGTTAATGCTTCAGGCAGTGAGGTAGCCCCTGCCAGCAGCAATAATCCTATAAACATTCCACCCATTTTTGTGCGAATGGCGATTATGTCTCCATATTTTGCGAGTTGTGTTGCTGCCAAAACGATTAGTACTGCTGTGAATATAAAAACAACCCAGGCCATGTGCTTACCTATCCTTTTGTTCCAGGGGTGGAATTCCCTTAATTATTGATAAAGGCCAGGCCGAGAAAATTCCTGTGTTGGGCTGATTCAAATCGCCCACAATTTTTTCGATTGCATCGAGACAAGCTTTGACCATTTTTTCTGTTTCAACCATTACAAAAAAAGTGAGATTGCCTTTTTCTTCTGAAGTGCCATTATCAAAAGCATACCGCATGGGAATAATTTTTTTAAGGCGGCGATGTAATCCACTACTTTCAAAAATTGTGGCTCCGGTAATACCAATCTCTGACCACGAATTTAGAATATCATCTGCAAATAATACGTCATCCAGCACAAACATGACCATAAACATTTCTACCTCCTAACAGACCTGATTGAAATATGTCAATATTCACTTATTATAGATTTTATTCAAAATTTACAAATCAAATGATCAAAGTGATAAACTCAAAACAAAAAATCAACCATTTTCTGACTATTCTTTTTTTACCAAATTTTGAACTCTACTTATTGTTCTCTTATGCCCTCATTGACATATGCCATTAATTCGCCAACGCTTAATTTGTCTATGCCCAGTTTATCGATGGTTCTACCTCGACGCCAATAATCTGTGCGGTGGATGATGGATGAAAGGCGGACCATTGAATCCATTGCACGCACTGAAACGCCGTAACGCTGACCCAAAGAAGCAATGGGCACAAGGCTCATGGGCACATCCTCAAAGATGTAGCGGTGATTCATTGTGGGCGGCGCTTTGATGCCGTAATAACCGGGCTGATTGTGAATTGCTTCATTAAGATCTTCACCATCGGCATCGTATGAGAGCTTGAGCCATTCCATAGCAGTCCGCGCGCGAAGACCCAGAGACGAAGCCACGGTCACGCGTTCTCGATCCAACGCCTCCAGTACACGCGCCACAGAAGGTGTGACTCCCTCGATATAAAATTGATAATCGCCATGCGTCGACTCAATTCTGCCAGTGTTGAGGATGGTCAAGGCAGGGTGAAAAATGGCTCCCATATTATTCAGGCCGGTTTGCAGCACATTAACGCCATCAATATATTGGGGATAAACTTGATGAATGGAATCCAGTACCAGGCGTGTGCGCGTAGCCGGCAGGGCGGCCAGGGGCACAGCATCTTTGATGCGGAAGATCCTTGCCTCAGCCGGGCCGTCTGACCGTGATGCATAAATAAAAGTCTCGGCTTCTGATATTGTGACATCTGCTGTGCAGTTTTCATCGTGCAGCACTTTGGCAAATTCAATCGCACCGCATGTGCGACCGGGATGCAGCACTATAATCTGACCATCTTTTAAATAGGGTGAACAAACCTTGGCGATATCACCATGGGCTGAAGATGGCACAACCACCATCATCATATCTGCTTTAGATAGAGCTTCTTCAATACTTGAAGTCACACAGGTCAGTTTTGAGAAACGCTTTATGCCTGTTTCTTGATTGAAAAGATCCACACCGCCCAGCTCTTTGATGGCAGCAATATGTTCCGGGGTGCGATTATAGAGTGTGGTTTCAAAACCCATTTGGGCTATATGCGCGGCCATGGATTTTCCACCGTGGCCTGCTCCAATTACTGTAAAATTCGTTTTTTTGTTCATTTTTTTTTCCTCTCTTTCCTGTAAAACGGCTTCAATTCGAAGTTGTTCTGAAATCGCCTTGCCTGTTTTATTTGCACTTTTGCATGAACCATTGATAATTCTTGTGTTTATCTTGCCTGATGCAAAGGGATTGTTTTTTAGCTGTGGTGCATCCATGATTCCCGTGATAACAGATTGAGCGAGTACAAAGGGATCAATCAACGGATCAATACTTGAATTGGCTGATAAAGATCGTATAGCATTTAATGTGATTTGCGCTTCATGAGTAAGCCAATCGATCCTTTTTTTGACATGTGAATCTGCCAGCATATTAGGCGCTCCCCGAACGGCATTTTCTATGGCTCTACGGGCGATTGTGCAAGACTCGATCACGTCTTCTGCAGTGGCTGCATGATCGGCTTCGGTATACCCCACGATATGGATGATATCGGGCTTAAGCGCCATCTGCAAATAAATGCTGGTGGCCAGGTGTGCTCTGGCTGCGGATGGATCCAGCGGATAGCTGAGCAGCCCGGTTCGTGTCTGTTTCCATATTCGAAAATCCGGGTCGCGCAAGGGTTCAATCAATTGCAGCATGGCCGCCATTTTGGCAAGATCCATGGCATCAGATAGGCCGGGAGGACTGTTGAACATCAACTGTGCAATATAGTCTTTCACGCCAAAAGCCCGCGCATTATAAGCAGCTAAATACGCTGAAACCACACAGATGACATCAGAAGCGTCGCGCATGCCCCAATGGTGCGATTCATTCAATTCCACAGGGATGTCATGCTCTCCATACCAGCGCATCACTTCCTGGTGTTCATGGATTGAGCCTTCCAAATCCCAGGGGCCGCGGCCATCCATCTTGTTGAACCAGAACAGCGGAATGGCGCACCAGGCATTGTGTATGGTCTCGGTATAGAGTTCTGCAAGTTTAATAAAATCATCCGTGCCAGAATACGTTCGCATCAGTGGGAAGTTACCCCGCAGACTGGCCTGATAAAGCGCGAGGTAATCTTCTCTGCTGCGTACCGGCACCCCGCCAGCCCCTTTTTGCCGTGCATCTTGCCGTTCAGGGTGGAAGAAGTTTTCCTGGGCATCCTGATCGATTCCCAATGAAATCACATCCAGAACTTTTGCTTCTGCGATTGTCTCAATGCCGGCCAGCGTGGCTTCCATGGTGGGCAAGCCGAAATGATGTCTGAGCAGCGGATAGGGAGCCTTCCATTTTATCCGTTCAATCGTGGTTCGGGGATAGTCGATGGCTGCATTGATCCCTTTGGATTCACCCTTGAGGAAGGCTAAAACCTGATCATCTGGTTCTCCGCCCTCGAAAACCAACTCAAAGAAACCAATTTTGTTGGCTTTTTCAGCTAAAGGCGGTGTTCCGCCAAACACAAACCTTACGCCGTTAGAACGGAGTTCATCCGCAGCTTCAGTGAAGTTACCAAGCAACCTCTCTCCGGTTTCAGGGGTTAGGCGATAAGAAACACCAACAAGGTCAGCTTTTTCACGTTTGGCTGCTTCTATAACTTTCTCAATCGAAACCGCAGGGCCAAGAAAGACTGTCTTCCAACCGGCTTGTTCAGCCAGGCGTAGAAAATTACTCACCCCTGCAACATGCACACATTCCCCCAGGGCTGCTGCTACAACTGTCTTTTTCATATTCACCTCAGTTAAAGAAACAAGAGCGGGTTTGCCGCTCTTGTCAGTAAAGGTAAATCTGTTGAATAGAACTTATTATTTATCTCAACCGATTCACACAATACAACGCGTACGGCAAATGAACTATGAATGAATATTTTTCGACACTCATCAATAATTTATGTGATCCTTTAGGCGGATCAGTAATCCAACGCATTCGAGTACCGTTAAAATAATTCATGATGGGCTTTTCTTTTCTTAATATATTTATAACATATTTTGTCTTTTCTCATTTTTGAGCAATCCTAACTAAGAATTTAAAATTAGGTTATGAGTTTTGTCTGAAGACTCAGTATGCATATTCACTTTATTAGAGCAGGCACATTCATGTATACTAAACAGGTATGTAACTCACTATCGGAGGGAAAAATGGATCTGGATCAAGAGAAAAAGCGTTGGGATGAAACCGTCGCCAAACCTTCGGTTGAAAAATTTAAAGAACGTAAAGCAGAATTTCTAAGCCCTTCAGGTATCCCCATTCCACGGGCAGCCGTGCCGGGCGAATTTGATTATATGCAACAGCTTGGCTTTCCGGGCGAGTATCCGTTCACCCGCGGCGTGCAGCCTACCATGTACCGCAGCCGCTTCTGGACCATGCGTCAGTATGCCGGTTTTGCCTCCGCGGAAGAATCCAACAAGCGCTATCGCTATTTGCTTGACCAGGGCCAGACCGGTCTTTCGGTGGCTTTTGATCTGCCCACCCAGATCGGCTACGACTCGGATGACCCTATGTCTTTGGGCGAGGTGGGCAAGGTGGGCGTTTCTATCTCCTCCCGCCGCGACATGGAAGTGCTCTTCGACCAGATACCACTGGATAAAGTTTCCACCAGCATGACCATCAACGCCCCCGCAGCGGTGCTGTTGGCCATGTATATCGCTGTTGGCAAGAAACAGGGTGTGGAGTCCAAACAGTTGCGCGGCACCATTCAGAACGATATTCTCAAAGAATATGTTGCACGCGGAACTTACATCTTCCCGCCCAAACCCTCTCTGCGCTTGATCACTGACATTTTCAAATACTGCGAGACTGAGGTTCCCAATTGGAACACCATCAGCATCTCTGGTTATCATATCCGTGAAGCTGGCTCCACCGCTGTGCAAGAAGTGGCCTTCACCATCGCGGACGCTATTGCCTACGTGCAGGCGGCTATTGATTCAGGCCAGCAAGTCGATCAATTCGCTTCTCAGCTTTCATTCTTCTTTGCAGCCCATAATGATTTTCTCGAAGAAATCGCCAAATTCCGCGCTGCACGACGTATTTGGGCTCAGATCATGCGCGACCGTTTTGGCGCTAAAGATCCCAAGTCGTGGATGCTGCGCTTCCACACCCAAACCGGCGGCTCAACCCTCACTGCCCAGCAGCCCGAGAACAACGTGGTGCGTGTGGCCATCCAGGCCATGGCGGCTATTATGGGCGGTACTCAATCGCTGCACACCAACTCAATGGATGAAGCGCTCTGGCTGCCCACCGAAAAATCAGTGCGTACTGCTTTGCGCACCCAGCAGATTATTGCCCATGAATCTGGCGTGGCTGACACCATCGATCCCATGGCCGGCTCTTATGTCATCGAATACCTGACCGACGAAATATGCAAACGCGCCATGGAATATATCACCCGCATTGACGACCTGGGTGGTGCGCTCTCTGCAATTGAAAAAGGCTACATGCAGAACGAGATCCAAGATTCCGCCTACAAGTTCCAAAAGGATGTTGAAAGTAAACAGAACGTCGTCGTTGGCGTCAACTCCTTCCAGATGGAGGAGAAACGCGACCTTGAACGCCTTAAAATGAATCCCGAGATTGAAAAGAACCAGGTGGCCAAGCTGGCTGAATTGCGCAAGAACCGCGACAACACAAAAGCCAACGAACTTATGGCTCAGTTGGATGCAGCCGCTCGCGGTACTGACAACCTGATGCCATTGCTGGTAACCTGCATGGAAAATGACCTGACCCTGGGCGAAGTTTGCGGCGTACTGCGCAAAACCTGGGGCGAATATCAACCCCCCGTTTGGGGATAACATCCCCATATGGGGATAGCAAAAATTCCGAGGAGATGATATGGCGACAATAAAGAAAGTCAATCATATTGCAGTTGCAGTACCAGATATTGAAGAAGCCTTGAAGTTTTGGCGTGACGGCATGGGAATTGATGTGCACCATATAGAAGACGTACCCAGCCAGAAAGCCAAAGTGGCTTTTCTGCCGGTGGGCGACACGGAAGTTGAATTGGTGCAGCCGACCTCGGATGACAGCGGCGTGGCGAAATTTGTGGCCGAAAAGGGCGGTGGTATGCATCACCTCTGCTTTGAAGTGGATGACTGTGCCGCGACCATGGCTGAATTGAAAGCCAAGGGCATCCGTTTGTTAAGTGAAGAACCCAATGTCTTACCTGGCCGCAAGATGGCCTTCATCCACCCCAAAAGCACCGGTGGTGTGCTGGTCGAACTTTACGAAATCACCAAGTAATGTAGGGGCACGGCGTGCCGTGCCCGAATAAAAAAGCAACACCCCCGCGGTTTTTTAACCTTGGGGGATTTTTTGTTTATGTTGGTAAGGGCAGAGCGCGCTGTGCCCCGACGATACTCGTGTAAAGCAGGAAAAGTTATTGCGGAACCGCCACCAACGCTTGTTCTTCTTTCTCTGCCACAGCATTACCTCTTTCAATATTTACCTTGGTGAGGATGAACATACCCAGCGCAAAGAAGATGACCAGGGATGAAATACTCAATCGAGATTCGCCCATAATCGTTGAGACCACACCGAATAAAGCAGGTCCGAGGATGGAAGCAAATTTTTCAAACACACTGAAAAAGCCGTAAAATTCGGCAGATTTGCTGCGCGGGATCATCTTTCCGATCATTGAGCGGCTCAATGCCTGGCTGCCGCCCTGGACGGTAGCCACCGCAGCACCGAGTGCCCAAAACTGCCATTCTTGATAGAGGAAGTAGCCTGCAATGGCGATCAGGGTATAGATGCTCAAGCAAAGATAAATGGATTTCTTGGTACCGAGTTTCTTCGCAAGCCAGCCAAAGAGGAAGGCAAACGGCGCAGCCAGAAACTGAACCATTAGCAGTGTGCCGATCAAGGTGGTTTGTGAGAATCCCAATTCAGCGCCGTAGATGGTAGCCATCACAATAATTGTGCCAATGCCGTTGGCATAAACCCAGAAAGCCAGCAAGCCGAGAGATAAATCACGGTATTTGCGAATTTCTTTAAAAGTTGTATAAAGACGGGTAAAACTGGCCTTCAGCGGAGAAAAACCAACTTCGTGGGCTTCAATGCGGCGGGGAGGTTCTTTGACGCGCAGCAAAACCGGAAGGGTAAACACAAACCACCAGATTGCCACGGTGACAAAGGACAAACGCGTCATTAAGCCTGCATCCAATGCGGGCACCAGATCAGGCACGAACATGATCATGAACAAGTTTATGGCCAGCAAAATACCGCCGCCGATATAGCCCATAGCGTATCCGCGTGAAGAGACTTGATCCATCTCTTCCGGCTTGGCTATGTGCGGCAATAATGCATCATAGTAAACCAGACTGCCGGCAAAACCGATATTTCCAAATACGAAAAAGATCGAGGCTAAAAGCCAATCGCCGGTCTGAATGACATATAAAAGGGCAGTTGCGGTGACGCCGATCAGCATGAAGATGGTCAGGAAACGTTTCTTGCTGCCCCTAAAATCGGCAACAGCACCCAAAATGGGGCTGATGATGGCAGCAATCAATGCCGCAATGGAGGAGGTGAACCCCCAATAGGCGGTGGCGACATTGGGCGCCAGGTTGGCTGCGGCAACGGAAGAATAATAAACTGGCAGCACGGCTGCCATGATGGTGGTGGCGAAGGCCGAATTGCCCCAGTCGTACATCGTCCAGGCTGTGATTGCCCGTTTATGTTCTTTTTCGGCAGTAATCGAGTTGCTATTGTTTTTATCCATTTTCCATCCTTTTATTAATGATGAATGCTGCAATAATTATACAAGTGCAACCCCAAACAGGTGTTAACGATTTGTTATTAACAAAAATCAGAGCTGCTGATTATTAGCCGCTCTGATTTCCCTGATTACTCGTTACTGATTACTACCCTACACTACCTCACCCCAATTTTATCCAGCGTGTCATGCAATACATTCGCCGAGTTTTGGATGCCAAGTTTTTCTTTTTCATTCAGTTTTAGGAACATGGTGCGTTTAACACCGTTGTGGCCAATCACAGAAGGCAGACTCAGGTAAACATCATTGATACCGTAATAGCCCGTAATCAGCGTCGAAACACTGAGCACGGAGTCTTGTCCGCGCAGGATGGCTTCAACAATACGCAGCAAGCCGTTGCCGATGGCGTAGTAGGTTGCGCCTTTGCGTTTGATGATCTCATAAGCCGCATCGCGGGTATCTCTAAATATTTTTTCGTAAACTTCGGAATCAAAATCTTTGCAGCATTCTTCGCAGTACCCTTCGCAGTTGCCTGGGCAATAATCTTTCAAGTCCATGCCGCCGATGTTCGCCGATGACCAAACGGGCACTTCACTGTCACCGTGTTCGCCGATGATATAGGCATGCACACTCTTGGCGTCTACCCCTGCATGCTCGCTTAGCAGATAGCGGAAGCGCGCGGTATCGAGGATGGTGCCAGATCCGATCACACGTTCAGAGGGTAATCCGCTGATCTTCCAGGCTGCGTAACTCAAAATATCTACTGGATTAGTGGCAATCAAAATAATGCCAGTGGGATTGTATTTGACAATTTCTGGAATGATGCCCTTTAAAATTTCATAGTTACGCGATACCAGGTCAAGCCGGGTTTCGCCTTCTTTTTGTCCACTGCCGGCAGTTATTACCGTGACGGCGGCACCGGCTGTGTCTTCATAAGTTCCTGCCCAGATGCGCGTGGCATGAGCGAGGGGGACGGCGTGGTTGAGGTCCATGGCTTCGCCTTCGGCGCGCGTGTGATTGCGGTCAATCAATACAATTTCGGCAGCCAGACCGCTTTGCAGCAGGGCATAAGCAAAAGTGGCGCCGACATTGCCTGTGCCGACGATTGCGATTCTAGTAGGTTGATAAGTGTCTTTGTTCATTTTTGATCTCCAAATATTGACAATTTATATCATAATTATAATGTATATTCTGTGATTAGTGAACCGTGAACCGTGAACCGTGAACCGAGAACCGAGAACCGTAAGAACGTAAACCGTAAACCGTGAACTGTGAAATGAAAACCGTAAAAGCTATAATATTTAAACGAATCACGAATCACGAATCACGAATCACGAATCACGAATCACGAATCACGAATCACGAATCACGAATCACGAATCACGAATCACGAATCACGAATCACGAATCACGAATCACGAAT
>CAKMKJ010000089.1 GCA_927443345.1 uncultured Anaerolineaceae bacterium
ATCCCATCCGCTGCATTGCGGACACTTACCCAACGCGCGCGGAGAGGTTTTTCCGCACTGCTGGCAAACAAACCGGGTAATCGTTTTCGACATATGCTAATTATACTCACAAGACAAAAACCGCACGCTTCTTTAAAGTTCACCCCCAAAAAATCAAACCAACTCTATAATAGAGATGAAATCATTATTGCAGTAACCAACTATTCCAAGGAGGAGAACTTGAACCAACCCGAACTCACCCAACAAGCACTGGAACTGCTCAGAAACCCGGACTATTTTCAATGGTACGTGATTCCGCTCTTCGCACTGGTAATGTATGTATATGCCAATGAATTCAGCAAGAAAAATTACAAAGCCATCGCCGCCGGACTGGCGCTTTACGGCGTGCACTGGTTCTACGAGATTTTGAATGCCATCATCCAGCATGTCAGCGGCCACGCGCTTTGGACCGTCCCCACAGGAACCTCATACCTGCTGCTGGTCGGCGTAGGCATCGAGCTAAGCCTGATGTTTGCGATCGCCGGTCTGGTGATGAGCAAATTCCTGCCCGCAGACCCCAAACAAAAGATTTTAGGCATCAACAACCGCTTATTCTTTGCCATCATGAACGCGGCAGGCTTTTCGATCATCGAAATCTTTTTGGCCACCACACCCGCCTTCCACTGGGTCTACAGTTGGTGGGGCGCCATCCCTGTTTTTGTCACCACCTATATTCCCTTCTTTTTGGCAGCCTTCTTCTGCCACGACTGGCAGCCAAAAGTTCAGAAACGCTTTTTGGCCATCATTTGGGGTGTCAATGTGGTCGCGATGATCCTCTTTGCCGGTATTCTTCACTGGATTTAGTCTTTACGTCACAGAATTGATTTTTATAACCGGGTGTAATTTAAATAATTACATCCGGTTATTGCGCCGGGTTACCTAATCAAGAAAAATGCCTGGCATAAATGGACTACTGTTTGTTTCTAAGAAACTTACAAGGATAAACTGAATTAATGGCATACCTCCATCTATTTTAATTTCAATACTATTTTATAGGAGATAGCCACACAGCTGTCAAATTTAACTCAGGCAAACAAAGGGGAATACCTTAATAAAAATTTATTCTCTAGTAATTTGCTACTGTTCTTACTCCATAATCCATGTCATGTGTCATATCCTTTTGTAAAACATAAATGGATGTTTGAATGACATATGTCAGCTATCATTTGTCTGACAATTACCCTATAATCTAAATCTGATTCCTGCCAAACGCAACAACCAAAACGCTTTTTGATTCTTCTGCCTCAAGTTAGAAGCAGAAAATCTATCCTATAACTAAGGTGCCCACATCAAATGGAGAATATTCGCAGTATGAACAATAAAGGTAACAATTCAGGCTGGCTGGTTACGAGTGCAGGCACTGGCGCTTTATTGGCTTTAGGTGTGTTATATGCATGGAGTGTTTTCAAAGCCAATATTCCCATTGATTGGGGTTGGACAGATGCACAAAAAACGCTACCCTATTCGGTGGCTTGTATCTTCTTTTCTGTTATGACTCTTGTCGGCGCCAGACTGCTATCAAAACTAAGCCCCCGCCTTATCATAAGTCTGGGTGGTTTGTTAGCTGGTTCAGGTGTAATTATTTCAAGTATGTCAACATCACCTTGGGTGTATACTTTTGCTTTTGGCTTCTTATTGGGTTCTGGAATTGGATTTGTTTACTCCTCTGCAAGTCCCTCCGCACTTAAATGGTTTCCAGCATCAAAAACAGGGCTGATCTCAGGGATTGTTGTTGGTGGTTTTGGTATGGGAAGCGCATGGGTGGCTCCTTTAGCACGAAAGCTCATTGCAGTATATGGTCTCCAATCAACAATGCTTTATCTTGGTATAGGCATGTTGCTTGTGGTCATTATTTTGGCCCAATTTGTAAAATTTCCGCCCGCCGGATATGAAACCGAAAGCAATCAAAGTGCAAAAAAGGCAGCAAAAACAAATTCGGATTATCCTACGCGCGAAGTTTTGAAAACCTGGCAATTCTATACAATTTGGGTGATTTTCGCTCTTGGTGCCGGGGCTGGCTTGATGGTAATCGGCAATCTCGCTTCAATTATTAATGAGCAAATTGGTTTACCAGCACTTAGTGCCATCGCAGTTTCAGCTCTCGCTATTGGAAACGGCGGTGGGCGGGTTCTTTACGGTTTATTATCTGATAAGTTAGGGCGTAAGAACGTGCTGGTTTTTTCCTTTGTTTTTCAAGCAGTCCTTGTATTTTTGCTTTCCACAATCAATAAAGAATCAATTTTGGCAAACCCGGTTCTAATAATCATTATGGTTATCCTCATTGGCGCAAATTATGGAGCTAACCTTTCTGTCTTTCCGGCAATCACAAAAGATTTCTTCGGTTTGAAACATTTCGCCCTAAACTATGGTTTTGTTTACCTGGCTTGGGGTTTAGGTGGTTTCATGCTTTCTCAACTGGCAGGTTCGATCAAAGATGCAACCGGAAGTTATACTCTGGCTTACTTGCTATCGGCTGGATCATTGATTATCGCAGTCATCCTGACGATAATTCTAAAGAAGCCACAAATGACTTCCAAAAATGTACCAGACAGCCAAATTAATCCCGTTGAAGTACTTGTAGAAAAAATGTAGTCTGTTTTGAACAACCCCACTTGCAAAACGAGTGGGGTTGTTTTCTCACCGATGACTTCCTCAATAAATTAAACAAAATACAACTAACTAAACCAATTCAGAGATACCTTCGATTTGTTTTACCAAATTGAAAATCTAACTATTTTTCCTGTTTCGTTCTATAATTAAATTCATTGTCCATTCTAAAACCTATGATCCTGCCCCTGGAGACACCATGGAAGGTTATTCGCATTTCTGCAAAGACGCGTGGGTACTTAAAGCACTGCTTGACAACATTGGTGACAGTGTTTACATCAAAGATCGTGAATGCCGCCTTTGGCGCATCAGCACGAAGATGGCAGGTTATTTTGCAGAGAATGGCATTACTGATATCTATGGCAAAACCGACATCGAATTATTTGGTGAAGCCTTCGGCAGAAAGACAATGGTTGACGATAAACAAGTCATGGAAACCGGTAAGCCAAAAATAAGTTTGATTGAAAACCATATCGACAGTTCTCGCAGCGAAAACAATTGGACCTCCACCACAAAGCTTCCGATCTATGACGATAATGGAGAGGTGGTTGGTTTGCTTGGCATCACCCGCGAAATTAATGAATTAAAAAACTCCGAGATCGGTTTCCAATGGCTGGCGACCCACGATTCACTCACTTCGCTGGCCAACCGCTTCATGCTCTCAGACCATATCGAACAGGCGATTTTTCACGCCCGGCGCAACAAGAGTCTTTTTGCACTCCTTTTTATTGACCTGAACGGATTCAAAAGTGTCAACGATAAAGCAGGTCACGCCATGGGTGATCTTTACTTGAAAAAAGTAGCACAAGCGCTGACCAAAAACGTACGCTCCTCAGACACGGTAGCGCGCATTGGAGGGGATGAATTTGTGGTGCTGCTGGATGGTATTGCCAACGTAGATGAACCGCTAAGAGTAGCCGCAAAACTGAGCGAGATCATCCGCAAATGGGTGGATGAAGAAGAACACAGCGTCACCGCGGCCATTGGCATCAGCACCTATCCTGCTGACGGCGAAGAGGCTGAATTGCTATTAAAAGTAGCAGATCATGCCATGTACCTGGCAAAAACGAGTAAATTATAATTTTTTCGAGAACTAATCATAGAAATGGCTTGACAGCCTGCGAATTTGTGCGATAATTTTGCTCGTTGTAAAAAATCATAAAAAGGTGTTGTTTGTTTAATTTCGCTTCGGTCATTGTAACCACACTTAACGCAAGGGTGCGCCCGTAAGAAAAGGCCCAACCAGATTTTGGTTTAAACTTTTCCGCCACGGGTGCTCACTTGCTCCGTGGTTTGTTTTTAAGACGTACGATGACCGTTTTTCACCCATTGATGTGTTAGACGTTCCCCAAAGTTCAGTCTTCATTTAATCAGTCATTTTGATTAAAGACAGCCCGCCACGGATAACTCCACGGCGGGTTGTTTTTTGTTGGGGTACCCATGAAACATAAGCATAATACGCGGTTTAACGAGGAAGAGTTCCTTGACGCCGCTTTTGAAAAAAGAAATAAATATACTTCCCATAAGTGGGATGATCTTGACCGCGAAGAACTACACCGTGATGGCAAGGTTTACGAAAAAGGTTTTAGCTGTGCGCAATGTGGATTTTCAGTTACCACCTCCAGAGAACAATCTGGGGTGAATAACCGCAACCACTGTCCGCGCTGCGTGTGGTCAAAACATGTGGATGAAATCAAAGCTGGTGATCGTAAAGCAGATTGCAAGAGCCGCATGCAGCCAATAGGGCTAACCCTCAAGCAGACGCCTAAACGCTACAACCGTGAAGCAGCGGGTGAATTGATGTTGATCCACCGCTGCACGGGCTGCGGAAAGCTTTCGATCAACCGCATCGCTGCGGATGACGATGCCGGCATGATCTACCAGGTATTCAATCGGTCAATGGCGCTCACCGCAAAATGGAAGGAACTCCTGAAAAACGAGGGCATCCGTTTATTGGGCAGCACCGATTTGACCGTGGTCTATTCACAGTTATTCGGCTGGCAGAGTATCCTCGAGGAATTTGAGCCTCATGGAATGCTTGTGGATGAATCTAGTTTGATCCCCTTTGAACCGGAGTCTGAGTTAGTAAGCGTGAAATAATTACAAAATATGGTGGGTTGACCCAAAAACATGGGTCAACCACACCCTACCAAAACTTTATTCCGGTTTTTCGGCGGAAATGTTCGCGCTGAAAACCGTTTTTAACAAATCTTCACTGGTTAAACTACCGGTGTAATCTGCCTGCTGGATGGCATCTGCCACCATTTCTTCGCTGAAATAGACTGGTTTGAGCGCAATATTGGTGAACCCGGTTTCTTTCAATAATGTGGTCATTTCGTCAGCATCCATGGCGCCGGCGATGCAACCAGCCCAGGCGCTCATGCTGGCCTTAACTTCGGCGGGTAGATCTCCGCTGGTGACGATATCGCTGACGGCCATGCGTCCACCGGGTTTGAGTACGCGCAGAATCTCACTGAGTACTTGCGGTTTGTCGGTGCTGAGATTGATCACACAGTTCGAGATGACCACATCTACTGAACTGTCTGAGACAGGCAGGTGCTCAATTTCACCCAGGCGGAACTCAACGTTTTCTACGCCAACTTTGACCTTATTGGCACGCGCCTTATCCAACATTTCGGGGGTCATATCCACCCCAATTACTTTGCCTGTTGGGCCAACCTTCTTACCAGCCAAAAAGCAGTCAATACCACCACCAGAACCGAGATCTAAAACGGTTTGTCCTGGTTTGAGTGATGCCAGGGTGACCGGGTCACCACAACCCAGTGAGATATTGGTGACATCCTCGGGCAGAGCGTTGAAATCTTCTGCGCTGTACAGCGCTTTTGTGGAGGGCTCGCTGGCCGAAGCTGAATGGCCGCAGCCGCAGGTACTGCCCTTTTCGCCGCCGCCTCCGCAGCATCCGCTGACGTTTCTGGCTGCACCGGCATAATGTTCTCTGACCGCCTGGCGCACTTTTGTTTCATCCTTATTGATGGTTTGACTTGTCATACTTCCTCCAATAACTATATAGATATATTTATATATTTCGATATGAAGTTGTAAAAAATTTTAACTGGCTGCGTTTTTAATATCCACATCAGGTGCAAATACTTCAGCTATCTGGCAGCAAGATGAAGCCATTCTTTCCTGATTCAGGCAATAGTAGATCTCCTTTCCACGACGTTCAACCTTCACCAGCCCTGCTTCACGCAAAATCTTGAGATGGTGAGAAACCGTGGGTTGGGTTACACCAGTCTGTTCGACGATATCGTTGACACTTAATACCGAACAGCAACAAATGCGCATTATTTGTTGACGTGTTTCATCGGCAAGGGCTTTGGCAAAACTTACTGTACTCATGATGAAACTATTATATATAGATGTTTATCTATTTGTCAAGTCTTGTTTATTTTTTTGTTGGAATGGAATATTTTTATCTCCGAAGCTCTCTGATACGCTATAATCAAACTCCTATTCCTTATCACGAGGTATCCCATGCGCAATGAAGAAGGTTTGGCTTTTCATTTACACATCAAAGAAGGCGACGTCGGGCGTTATGTACTGCTGCCAGGCGACCCCGGCCGCTGCGAAAAGATAGCCCAATATTTCGATAACCCTCATTTCGTGGCTCATAACCGCGAATATGTCACCTGGACGGGCACGCTCTTAGGAGAAAAAGTATCCGTTGTGTCAACAGGCATCGGCTGCCCATCTGCCGCCATCGCCGTGGAAGAACTGGTGGATGTCGGCGCGGATACCTTTGTGCGTGTGGGATCTTCAGGCTCCATGCAGGCGAATGTGCACATGGGCGATATCGTGGTGGTGACCGCCTCCATCCGCGATGAAGGCACCACTTCACACTACCTGCCAGTGGAATTCCCGGCTGTGGCCAACGTGGATGTGGTCAACGCCATGCAAGCCAGCGCCAAAGCCCTCGGCTTGCATCACCACTGCGGCGTCTCACAATCCAAAGACTCTTTCTATGGCGAGGTTGAACGCACCCGCATGCCCATGGCGGCTCACCTTGAAGAACGCTGGAATGCCTGGGTGGCTGGCGGCGCGCTGTGCTCTGAAATGGAGTCTTCTGCTATTTTTGTGCTGTCTTCCCTCTATCGAAAGCGGGCTGGCGGAGTGATGCTGGTGATCAACGAATCTGAACTCGCTGAAGAAACCGGTGCGGATAAGCACATGCAAGAATTTGATGCTGAAAGCGTGATCAAAGTGGCCGTTGAAGGGATTAAGAATTTAATTCGGTCTGATTTAAACAAATAAATCCAAACAATATTCCACTGACAGAATCGTAGAAGAACATGTTTCTCGCCCTTAGAACCAAATTTTCTCGTATTTCACGCGAATTAGCCCTGTTTGCCATTGCCTCCTTTGCGGTGGGTATGGCCGGCAGCCTGGTGGATTCCACTTTAAACAACTTCCTCAATGACAGCTTCACGTTGTCGCCTTTTCAACGTTCCTTCCTGGAGCTTCCTCGAGAATTACCCGGGTTCATTGTGGTTTTTGCTTCTGCGCTTCTTTGGTTTTTAGGAAGTCGAAAATTAGGCGCATTATCATTGTTGCTGGGCAGCGTGGGTATTTTTCTGGTGGGGTTTGCTTCAAAAACCTATACCGTAATGGTGCTCTTTCTTTTCATCTTCAGCATGGGTCAGCACCTCTTTCTGCCGGTAGCCTCAACCATTGGCATGGAATTATCCAGAGACGGAAAAACCGGTCAGCGTCTTGGGCAGATGAACGCCATTCGCAACCTGGCTGCAATTATCGGCAGTACCCTCGTGTTCGTCGGTTTTAAATATCTCAACTTCAACTACAAGCACACCTTCACCATCGCAGCAGCTTGTTTCATTTTAGGTATGATTTTGATGGCGCTGATGAAACCATCGAAAGTTGAAAAAGTAAATCGAAAATCATTTTTAAAGTTACGAAAAGAATATACTCTTTTTTATGTTTTGGCCGTTTTATTTGGCTCACGCAAACAGATTTTTATTACTTTTGCGCCGTGGGTAATTGTTACTGTTTTTGGTAAACCCACCCAAACCATTGCAACCCTAATTGTAATTGGGGGAATATTTGGAATTCTGTTTCAACCCCTGCTGGGCAAAGCCATTGACAAACTGGGTGAAAAAGTTGTGTTGGCTTCAGAAGCGGTTTTATTGATCGTGGTTTGCCTGGGATATGCCTTCGGCAAAACTTTTTTTTCAATGAACGTGGCATTTTATATTGCCTGCGGATGTTACCTGCTCGATCAAGTATTAATGTCTGTCGGCATGGCACGCTCAACCTATATGAAAAAGATAGCACTTCAGGAATCTGACATTCAACCTGCGCTTTCAGCCTCAATTACCATTGATCATTTATTTTCAATCAGTATTGCCCTTATCGGGGGAGAGATTTGGAACCGTTTTGGTTTTCAATACGTATTCATATTTGGAGTGTTGATTGCGATCATTAATTTCTTTGCCGCCATGCGAATCAAGATCCCGGCGCAAAAAAATGATCTCATTTTGGCAGAGGATTCTGCAATCAACCCGAAATAATCGAAACGCATTGGAGCCACAAACAAATGGAAAACCCTTCTCTGCAGCCCGACATTAAAGAGTCGCGCAAAAAAACATTGGCAACACTATTCACCTCCCTGGCGTTCATGGTAGCGATTGGCGCTATTGTAGCTTTTGACTTCGAAAAAATTAAATCCTTCATCAGTCATGCCGGTGTTTGGGGATTGGTGATCAGCGTGTTCGTGTATGCTGCACTGGGCATGACCTTCGTCCCATCTGAACCGCTCACGCTGTTAATTGGCGCCATGTTCGGTCCGTGGACGGCGATGATCGTTTCGTGGATTGGAAACACGTTGGCCGCAATCGTGGAATATTATGTGGGCCAGCGCATTGGCAGCGCCGCCAACTTTCTCGAAAAGAAAGAAAAACTACCCTTTGGATTGGGCAAACTGCCCGTTAATTCAGCCTGGTTCCTCATTGGCGGCAGAGCAATCCCCCTTTATGGGGCAAAAGCGATCAGTGTTATGGCAGGGGTTTATCACGTTCCGTTTTTACGCTATATCTGGACAACCGCAGTAACCATATTCTTCGGATCGCTGCTGTTTTCGTTTGGCGGATTCGGTCTCGGAAAACTGTTTGATTAATCCTTCTACATCACAATCCAAAAATAATGCTTTTATATGTAAAATAGATTAAAATGATAGTAATTATTTTAATTGCTATTGTTGGGTTGGGAGGGATTAATGCGGATTAACTTTGCAATGTGGAAAAAGGCTTTTTCATCTCTGGTAAAAATGGAATCTGTGGATGAATGGCGCTCATTGGACGTTATTTCACGATGGCTGATCGCAACCCGTTCAGGGGTGACCATGGTGACCCTGTATACCTGCGCAATTGGCGGCATCCTTGCCTGGCGGGACGGCTTTCTTCACCCTGTCGTTTGGTTGATCATTACCCTTGGGCTCTTTTTGGCGCATGGCACCAACAACTTGTTAAATGATTACACCGATTTCTCACGCGGAATTGACGGCGTCGATTATTTCCGCATTCAATACGGTGCGCATCCTCTCTATCAAGGTTTTTGGACGAAAAAAACGCAACTCACCTGGTTTGCAATCAGCGGAACCCTGGCATTTCTCTCTGGTGTTTTTGCCTTAATCTATACCCATTTTTCGGTAGAAATAATTATCCTTTTTGCTTTTGGCGCCCTGGTGCTGCTTTTTTATACCTGGCCGCTCAAACATATTGCCCTGGGTGAGTTGAGCATCTTTTTGATTTGGGGGCCGATCATGGCCTCAGGAGTCTACCTGGTGCTGGCTGGCGGCATGGTAGATACTGTTTGGCAAGCTGCCCTGGCCGCCATCCCATTTGGCTTGAGTGTGGTGAGCATCAACATTGGTAAACACATTGATAAATCAGCAGAAGACCGCACGAAAAAAGTAGGCACCCTGCCGGTAGTGATCGGTGAAAAAGCAGCCCGCTATGTAAACATGGTAGTATTGGCTTTGATCTACCTGGTCATTCTCTATTTGATCTTTGTGACCCAATATTTCACCCCGGTGTTATTGATCGTTTTGATCGCCGGCAAGCGTCTGCTTTATGCCATTGGCGTGCATACCAAACCACGACCGGTTGAACCGCCAAAAGAATGGCCCGCCTGGCCGACCTGGTTTTCAGGTTTCGCTTTTTACCACAACCGACTGTTCAGCAATCTCTTTGTGCTCGGCTTAATCGCTGATGTCATCTTAAGACTTACCCTGCCCGGTTTTTGGCCGGTCAGATAATAATTATTGTAAAGGAGACGATTTATGGATATCGTATTGTTGTCCCGATGGCAGTTTGCACTGACTACAATCTACCACTTTTTCTTCGTTCCACTCACCCTGGGGTTAGGTATTTATGTAGCCATCCTTGAATCTATGTACGTCAAGAATGGCAACCCCGAATACAAACGGCTGGTCAAGTTCTGGGGAAAACTCTTCTTGATCAATTTTGCCATGGGGGTTGTGACGGGGTTGGTGATGGAATTCCAATTCGGTATGAATTGGTCTGAATATTCACGTTTCGTGGGTGATATCTTTGGGGCACCACTGGCAATGGAAGGCTTGATCGCTTTCTTCCTCGAATCCACTTTTATTGGTGTCTGGATTTTTGGTTGGGAGAGGCTTTCGAAAAAGATGCATGCCGCCATGATGTGGCTGGTTGCTATCGGCACCAATCTCAGCGCCTTCTTTATCCTCGCCGCCAACGGATTTATGCAGAGCCCCGTCGGTTATGTGATTAACAATGGCCGCGCAGAAATGGTTGATTTTGGTGCCATTATTACCAATCCTCGAGCATTGTACTTCTTTGCGCACACCATTACATCCGGGTTGGTGACTGCGAGTTTCTTCATCCTTGGTTTCAGCGCCTATCATCTCCTTCGCAAAAAAGATGAATCCGCTTTCAAAATAAGCCTCAAGCTGGCTGCAGTTATCGGCTTCTTTGCAACCGTCGCTGTTATTGGCACCGGGCATTTTCAAGGCATGGAGCTTAAAATCGCACAACCCATGGCCGCTGCCGCTTCAGAAGCCCACTTTGAAACACAAGATCCGGCTGATTTCTCATTGATTGCCGGGTTTACGCCTGACGGCAAAAATGTGACCTGGAATGTGACCATCCCAAAAGCGCTCAGCTTTTTATACTACTTCAAGTTTGAAGGCGAAGTGGAAGGTATCAACAACCTTCAAACGCAGTATGAAGCAAAATATGGCCCCGGAGATTACGTTCCACTGGTGGCATTAACTTATTGGACCTTTAGAATCATGGTGGCGCTTGGCTTCTTAATGGCCTTGATCACTTTGGTCATTTGGTTCTATTCTGGCAAAAAGTTCCCCCGGAAAGGAAACTGGCTGCTCAAGATTTTGCCAATAGCCATTTTCTTTCCCTATTTGGCAAATACGGCAGGCTGGATCCTCACCGAGACTGCCCGACAGCCCTGGGCGGTTACCGGCTTAATCTTAACCAAGGATGCCGTGAGCCCTAACCTGACTCCTACGACCATCTTGATCAGCCTGATCGGTTTCGTTTTGGTTTATGGTGTTTTAATGGTGATAGACCTGTACTTGCTGATCAAAAACGCGAAAAAAGGACTCGCAGCGGGTGACTCTACGTCTGAACCCCTGGATGTTGTAGCAGTAGAAAAAACTTCTGGAGGCAAATAATGGACCTCAATATTTTGTGGTTTATTCTAGTGTGTGTTTTATACATCGGCTATTTCTTTTTGGAAGGTTTTGACTTTGGCGTGGGGATGCTTGTACCCCTGCTGGGCAAGAAAGATGAAGAACGCAGGGCCATTATCAACACCATCGGACCGCACTGGGATGGCAACGAAGTCTGGCTCGTCACCGCTGGCGGCGCCACTTTTGCGGCCTTCCCTAATTGGTACGCCACCATGTTTAGCGGTTTCTATCTCGGCTTCTTCTTACTGCTATTAGCCCTGATCTTCCGCGGCGTGGCCTTTGAGTTCCGCTCAAAAATTGGCAGCCCTGTCTGGCGAAATACCTGGGATAAACTAATTGCCATTAGCAGTTTTTTAGCCGCCTTCTTGTTGGGCGTAGTGTTTACCAATGTCGTCAACGGTGTGCCGATTGACGGCAACCAGATTTATACCGGCACCTTTTTCACGCTGTTGAATCCGCTTAGCATCATCGGCGGACTGGCGGTCGTCGTGATCTTTTTGGTGCACGGCGCCAACTTCCTCAGCCTCAAGCTGACGGATGGGATGCGCGAACGTGCCAATAAAGCCGCCAAGGTCATGTGGGTTTCTGCCCTGATAATAGCAGCCATTTACCTGATTTGGATCGTTTTCAGCACCCAGGCATTTGTCGAAAAAGGATTTGTGGGCATGATCGCCCCACTGTTGGCAGCGGTTACCTTAGTGCTCTCAAGAGTTTTCATGGGTATGAAAAAAGAAGGTTGGGCTTTCAGTATGACCGGGTTAACCATCCTCTTTACCGTGGCCAGCCTGTTTGTGGCGCTCTTCCCCAATGTGATGATCTCAAGCACATCCCCTGAATTCAATCTGACCATCTACAACGCTTCTTCGTCACCTTATACACTCAAAGTGATGACCATCGTTGCAATAGTCATGGTACCGGTGGTTGTGGCTTACCAGATCTGGACCTACATCGTTTTCAAGAAACGTGTGAAAGCGGACCCTGAGACGCTGCATTATTAGAAACCCGATATCCGTGAACCGATATCCGAGAACCGTCAAAATCAATTGATTATAAAAATAAAAATGATAGAGAAAACCCGGGTTGCACATGGCACCCGGGTTTTGGTTTAAATATCCACTTCGGTTTTGACTTAACTGCCATCGTCTTAATAGTTGACCCGCTCCGGCTAAGCTAATCCCAATTCAGCCGGAAGGCTATTCGACCAGGCATTGATGGCATTCCAGTCGCGGTAATCACCTGGTGCCATGGCGCCAGAAGTGTCTTTTGATAGCATAAACCGCAAAATAGGTGAAACGGTGTTTAGATCAAATTTTCCGCCAAACATGGCTGTGCTCTTCCTGGAAGGCAATTGTTCTACCAGCGGTGCGATAAATTTGGCCGTCTCCGCACGATTCTCTGCGGTATCTTCCTTCATCGAAAGACCCAGCGAAAAGACGGCTGTGGGCAATAGAGCCAGCTCTTTACTGAATTTTTTAGCAAAACTGGTTATTTCGCCCACTGGACGACCCATTCGAATGGCCGTGCCCATCACAACCGCATCGTAATCTTCCATCTTTCGCACTTCACGCGCTGACCGCACTTCCACTTCAACACCAGACTGACTCAATACTTGCCCTACTTTTTGAGCCACTTCAGCAGTCGAACCGCATTTACTGGCGTAGGCAACCAAAATTTTCTTTTCCATGTTCTTCTCCTGATTAATATCAATATTCGCAGAGGGGTAGGCTGGCGTACTCGTCGCCCAGATGCCGGTGCCGGTGACTGCCCCTGCAACGGTCAGGATTGCAGCCCCTTTAATGAAACTCCGTCGACTTATCTTTTTTGGGTTATCCATATAAATAATTCCTTTTTACTAATGGTTACTATTAATACGCAACCATTAAACAAAGGTTGTATATGATGAATGCGGGGTGGGCGATCCACCCAACCTTGCGGGGTAAACAGATAAAGCCCCGTTTTCAAACACCAACAGCATCCTTTTTAAAATAGTAATGTGTCAAATTAATACATTATGAGACAATTTAATGAGACTAATTTGATAATTTATGTTTTATTTATAGACCAAATATTGTAGACTAATAAAGAGACACATAAATAGGGGCACTTTTTGAGACGGAGGATTTTTGATGAACGTAGGCGCTTTTTCAATCAGTTTGGCCGTAAAGAACATTGAAATTTCAAAAAAATTTTATGAGAAATTAGGTTTTACAATATTTGGAGGTGATCAGTCTGAAAACTGGCTGATATTGAAAAATGGCAACCATGTGATCGGGTTGTTTCAAGACATCTTTGATAACAACATTCTAACCTTTAATCCCGGCTGGGATAATGCTGCTCAACCGCTGAGTGAGTTCACCGATATTCGTCTTCTGCAAAAACAACTCAAAGCGGATGGCGTGGAATTTATCTCGGAAGCAGACGTTCATACGAGCGGACCGGCCAGTTTTATGCTCACAGACCCTGACGGAAATATGATAATGTTTGATCAATACGTTTAGGTCACTTAATGTGATTTAGTACCCGCGACAAACAAATTAATTAATTCGTAAGTCTGATTACAATTTGTGTATTGTAAAAGATTGTGATATGTCATATAATTATTTGGCTGGTGGTTTTACCAGCCAAACCCTATGACCCTACCCATCGAACCGCTTCAAGTCAACAGTCTTAAATCTGTGTGCATCGCGCGCCTGGAGGAATTGATTCTTTCGGGCGATCTCAAAGTGGGAGAACGCATGCCCGCTGAACGCGATCTGGCCGCGCGCCTGGGGGTCAGCCGTCCGGTGCTGCACGAAGCTTTGGTGGACCTTGCCGCCAAGGGGTTGGTGACGATTAATCCGCGGCGCGGAGTGGTGATTAACGACTTCCGCAAATCCGGTTCGATGGCAATTCTTTCGTCGCTGCTGACTTATCACAACGGCGAGCTTGACCCGCGCTTTGTCAGCAGTCTTTTTTCCATGCGGCTTCTGGTTGAAACCGAAACAGCCCGCCTGGCTGCTATCCACGCCAGCGCAGAGCAACTTCAAGAACTACAACAGATCGTCCAAAAAGAACTGGCTGCTGACCGCAGCAGTATCAGCACCCTGGTGGCACTTGATTTTGATTTTCACCTGCTGGTTTCCATCGCCTCAGAAAACCTGGCTTATCCGCTTATTTTAAATTCTTTCAAAACCGTTTATACCCACTTCACCTCGGCTTTCTATCAAAAAACTGCCGGTTCTGCCGTGGTGGATGAAGTGCATGCCTGGCATCAACACCTTTTGGCGGCGCTTGAAAGCCGCGATACTCAAAAGTCTGTTGATATTATGAAAACACTGTTAGAGCACGGAGAAAAACTACTGGGAAGTTAATTAAATAGTGCCACAGGAGGCTCAATTATGTCCACACTGACGGTCGAAAAAACCAGATTTGCCATCAAGGAACCCAAATCCCTTTCGGATCGGGTGCGCTGGTTGCGGGATTACTATTTCGAGGGCGTCAAACGAAGGTGGAACAACGAGTTCACCTCCTGGACGACCGGCACTCCGTGGGACTTTCAATACAACGAACTTTCCTTTTACATCGTCCCCGAAACCTATTTTTACATCCCAACCTTTCGCTCATCTTTTAAGCAAACCGCCAAACCGGTGGCCCTGCTCAAGGATTTTTGGCGCTGGAGCCTGCCCGAAAGGCGCGCCTGGTTCCTCAAGGAAGTGATGGTCAACACTCTGCCTAAAGAAATCCTGCCGGGCGACCTGCTGGCAGGTGCGCGCTTCAATGTGATGACCTCTCATTGTCTGACCGAAAAAGAAACCAAAGAATATGACAAACTGATCAAAGGTAAAGGCGGTTCACGCGAAGCCATGCTGTGGTTCCATAACCACGGATACGGCAATACCGGCCCCACCAGCGGACACCTCGTCCCCGGCTATGCCCGCATCATCCAGGAAGGCTGGGTGGCAGTCAACGCTGAGCTCAAGGCTTTCTACGAAAACCTCTCCGATGATGAGAAAAAAGGACCTAAAGGCGGGCAATTGCGCGCAATGATCACTGCCTCGACCTTGGCACGCGACCTGGCTGCCAAGTACCGCGAAAAACTTTTAGTGTTGGCAGAAAATGAACCCGATAGCGCACGCAAAACAGAACTGCAAAGCATGGCCGCCAACCTGGCGCGTGTGCCATGGGAACCAGCGCGCAACTTCTGGGAAGCCGTGCAATCGCTGTGGCTGACCCACATGCTGGTGATGTCTGATGAAAACTATCCCGGCCCTGGGGTTTCGTTTGGGCGCATTGACCAGTATCTTTATCCATTGTGGGAAGCCTCACTAAGCTCCGGCATGGATCGAGATTTTGGCAAGGAAATTCTCAAGTGCATGTGGGTGCACTGCAACACCGCCTACGACGGCATGATCCGCACCGGGGGAAACCAGGGCATCACAGCCGGCTACGGACAACTGCTTACCATTGCGGGTGTCGGTGCGGCAGGTCTGGATATGTCTAACGATCTGACTTACGCCATCCTTGAAGTGATTGACGAGATGTCACCCATCCTCGAACCCAAACCCAATGTAAGGCTGCATCGCGGCACTCCCGAACCCCTGATGGACAAAGTGGTCGAGATGATCGCCAGCAGCCAGGGTGCGCCGTTTTTGCTAAATTTTGACGAACGCTCGATGGCCGGTATGATGCTTGAAGGCCGCAAAGCCGGAGTGCAGCACCTGATCAATGCTACCAACGTGCATGAATACGCGCCGGTTGGCTGCCTTGAAAACACCATGGTGGGCAACGACCGCTCCGGCACAGTGGATGACAACCTGAACCTCTTGAAAGCCGTTGAACTGACCCTCACCGGTGGCTACGATATGATCCCAGTCAAAGACGGGCTCACCGGCGCGCCATCCAAACTCACCCTTGATGGCGCGGATACCAGCGACCCGGCAGCATTTTCCACCTGGGAGCAGTTCTGGCAGGCTTACGCCGAGCAGACCCGCCACATCATCAAGCTCAGTGTGGATACTTACGAAAAGTCCGAAGCGATCAGGGCACGCTTCTTCCAAACCCCTTACCTCTCCTGCCTGGTGAAAGGCTGCGCCGAAAGCGGCAAAGACATCAACCAGGGCGGACCGGAACTCAATTTTGTCACTGTCGAAGCTGTGACTTATGCCACCACAGTGGATTCACTGCTGGCGGTCAAGCATCTGGTTTTCGACAAACAGATCTGCACCATGCAGGAGCTGGTTAAGGCGCTCAAAGCCAATTGGGTTGGTTACGAAAAGCTGCAAGCCATCGCTATTAACAAAACGCCAAAATACGGCCGGGACGACGAAATTGCGGATGAAATGGCCAGCCAGGTGATGCACCTGTGGACGGAAGAGGTTTGGAAACACAAAACCATTTCAACCAAGCGCCAATTCAGACCGGGCATGTTGAGCTGGAATTACTGGATCTCCTACTCGGATATCCTGGCCGCCAGCCCGGATGGGCGCGCCAAGGGCAAGTTCCTCTCCAACGCCATCTGCCCCTCCAACGGCGCGGATATTAAAGGACCTACCGCCAACGTGAACTCGGTGGGTAAGGTGATGGGCGGCAAAGCCGCGGATGGTAAAGGCGACTGGGCTGAATACTTTAACGTGCTGCCCAACGGCGGCAGCCATACCATCACCTTTAATCCGTCCATTTTGCGAGACCCCGAACACCGTGATAAATTCAAGGCTTTTCTGCGCGGCTATATTGAGAATGGCGGCAGCGCTCTGCAGATCAACATGCTCAACGCGGATTTGCTGCGCGACGCCCAAAAACACCCCGAAGATTACCGTCACCTGTTGGTGCGCGTTACCGGCTATAACGCCTATTTCACCACCATTGGCAAGGAACTTCAGGACGAGATCATCGCCCGTGAAAGCCACCAGATGTGTTAATGAAACACATGACAGAAGCCATCGCCACTCTCACCGGCACCATTCTGCACTTGCAGCGTCTTTCAACCGAAGACGGGCCGGGCATCCGCACCACTGTGTTTTACAAGGGCTGTCCGCTGCGCTGCGCGTGGTGCCACAACCCTGAAAGTCTGCTGCTCAAGCCTGAAGTGCAGTGGATTGGCAACCGCTGCATTGGCTGCGACTCTTGCATTGATGCTTGTGAAAAAGAAGGGCTAAGCAAAGGAGCTGACGGCATTGAGCGCGATAGAATTCTATGTGATGCCTGCGGAGAGTGCGTCAATGCCTGCCCCAGCGGTGCCATGGAGCTGCTGGGAGAAGCAATAACCGTGGAAGATATGGTCAGTGAGTTGGTAAAAGACAGGGCTTACTTTGAAAAATCCGGCGGAGGCGTCACCCTTTCGGGCGGTGAACCTTCAATGCAGCCCGCCTTCACGCTTGAATTGATGAAAGCACTCAAACAAACCGGTCTATCTGTGGCACTGGATACCTGCGGCCTGTGCCCGCCGGAAACACTGGTGGAACTGATTTCTGAAGCGGATATCGTGCTGTTTGATCTGAAACTAATTGACGAAGAAGCTCACCGCAAATGGACGGGCGTAAGCAATACTCGCATCTTAAGCAACCTTCAAGAAGTCAAGCGTGAGATAGAAGGTTCTCGAGGACGTAAACGTCTGTGGATGCGCACCCCGCTCATCCCCGGCGCCACGGATTCGCGTGAAAACATTCAGGCCGTCGGAAAGTTTCTGGCAGAAACAGTTGGCTCCACTGCCGAGCGCTGGGAGCTATGCGCTTTCAACAATCTGTGCCGCGACAAGTATTCACGCCTGGATATGGAGTGGGCTTTTGCAAATACACCCTTAATGACCAAGGAGAACCTGGCAGAAGTTGAACAGTGGGCTAAAACCAGCGGGTTCGACCCACAGCGTGTTTTTGTAACAGGCGCTGCACGACTTGAGAATTAATTCTAGAAATAATTAAGCGGAGGGATCATGAGCAATCCAGATTACGCATTAGACCGGTTTACAGAACAAGATATCAAGGACCTTTCGGCTACCATGAAGGTGGGCGTTCTGGGCACGGTCACACCTGAAGGGCTGCCCCACCTGACGCTGATCACCACGCTGATGGCCTGCTCACCAACTGAAATGGTGTGGGGACAGTTTATGGAAGGTATGAGTAAACAGCATATCAAACAGAACCCCAAGACTGGATTCATGGTGATGGGGCTGGATAAGAACCTGTGGCGCGGCTGTGCCGATTTCACCCACTCAGCCAAAGACGGCCCTGATTACGCTTTTTATAACAACACCCCGCTCTTCCGTTATAACGCGTATTTTGGGGTGCATACGGTGCATTACATGAAACTGGTCGCCCAGAGCGGCAAGAGTGCTTTGCCGATGAACAAGATCATCCCGGCCGCAATCAAGACCATGGTGGCCAAGACTTTTACCCCCAAACATGAAAAGGCCAAAGTGCTCAACGATTGGTCAAAAGCGTTTTACGACAAAATTGATAATTTAAAATTCCTGGGCTACGTCGGCGCGGATGGCTACCCGGTGGTCATTCCCCTCATCCAGGCGCAGTCGTTGGATCGCGAACACCTGATCTTTTCGCTTGGCGCGTACGGCGACGCGCTGGCGCAAATCCCGGCTTACACCAGCGTGGCGGTCTTCGGTATGGCGCTCTCGATGGAAGATGTGTTGGTGAGAGGAACCTATCAGGGCTCCAAACGGATTGCCGGCTTGAAGTGCGGCATTATCCAGCTTGATTATGCTTACAACCCCATGCCCCCTGCACCGTTAAGGATCTACCCTGAGACACCGGTTGAGACGGTGGTGGAGTTTTAGGTGAACTAATGAACCCCCCTCGGTCTGAATTTGAGACGAGGGGGGTTGCCATTATGTTTCTTTAACCCAGATTCCCGGTTTCTGGGAGCAAATTTCTTCTCAGTCAAAATGACTTAGAGAAACCGGGAATTCCAAAAAATTAAACTTTATTCGATTGGGACTCAACCAATTGTCTCGCACGCTGCCAATCACCCTCAGACCTGAAGAATCTCCGTGGAAAGAAGCTGAGGATGCCGTTGCCAGTAAGCAGTACAATGATTTCATCCGTAGCCAGTTTTGTGACAATTTGATTCCAGGTGATCAGCGTCTTTTTACCTGAGTAGAGTATGCCAGCGCTTGAGAGGGTGCCCTTATACTCATAACGCATGGTAGGCGCGCGCCAAATTTTAAGCGCCGTAACAGACGAAGTTATATGGGGAAAGTAGAGAAAAAGAGCAATCAACAAAATATAAAGCAGATGGCTGCCAATTAAATTTGGATCAAGGAGGGTGGTCTTGCTTTGAATGGAGACCAAAACAGTATAAGCAACGTAAATAACCATGGCAAATGAGGCGATGCCGATGCGCATGAGTTCGCGGTTGCGGGTTTGCTTATTGGCCAAAAATACTGCCTTGAAAACATCCCCGCGGGTATAAATCCCTTTAAAGTCAATTTCCATTTTTTAACCTGCCTGATCTGGAATCACAGCCTGAATCGTATTGCCCCTAATTGTAACGTGAAATGTTTTTTTGTTGTTTTCTACTTGTATCTTTCAGCGGTTTTTAAGTGGGAAGTTGTAGAATGATTAATGTGATTATGAATAATGGTTTTTCAAAACTCGTTACACCAAATATGATAATCATCCGTCGATACTTATGAAAAAGATGAACTCAACTCTTGTACCTGACGTAAAGATTTCGCACAAGCGGATCGAGGAAGCTTACACAAGCGAGAAACCGCGCTTTGTGGCTCGTCTGCTGGCTGCCGGCAGAACTTTAGAAGAAGCCGAAGATCTGATTCAAGATGTCTATGCAGAAACCCTTGAAAACCTGCATCTGGTGACCAACATCATCAATTTGCCGGCATGGATCAACACCTTGTTCACCCGCAGAGTGATTGACTCCTGGCGGCACGAAAAAACGCGCGACCGGTCAGGCGAGATAGATGTTGCCGAAGAAATCTTGCAAGAGATCATCGCCGATGTGGGTCTCGATCCGCAGGATGCCTATATCAGAGAAAGTCTGGCTGACGCGATCAACGATGCCATCCGCGCGCTGCCCATAGAACAGCGTCAGGTGATCGAAGCCCAGGTTTTTGGTGATATGAGCTTCAGAGAAATAGCCGAATCCACCGGTGTGAGCATTGACACTTTGACCGCACGCAAACGTTACGCCATCCGCAATCTGTCGCGCGCGCTGCGGCAGTGGATTGAAGAATAAACCTTAGGAAAACTGGGAGCAATTCCCATACAAATTAACATCCGGGACGATTCCCGGAGGAGGAAAAAATGTCTGATTTTGATTTATCACATGAAGAAATCGTAAAAAAGAAAGGCTCTGAAGGTTGGTGGGAAGAAAAAAGCTTGGCCGGAAAAATACTTTGGGGAATCGGGTTTGGCATTTTAGGGCTTGCTTTTGCAGTCCTTTGCGGTTGGGTGGTTATGCTGTTATGGAACTGGCTGATGCCTGATATTTTTGGCCTCAAACAGATCACCTACTGGCAGGCCTGGGGTTTGTTTATCTTGAGCAGCATCCTCTTTAAGGGGATGGGGAATGGCGGCCACAGCCCCTCCAGTGAAAAGAAGCGCAAGCAAAAACTAAAAAGCTATATTCACGATGAACACGTCCATAAAACGGATGCTGCAGAATAGTCTCATCCTTGGTAGGGAAATGGCGAGGGAATTTCTCTCGCCGTTTATTTATTTCTAGAAACAATTCTATTTCAAAAGACTCAAAAATAGCCCGCAAGAACTCTTTTTATTGTGCCCAATGATACATTCCCCACAACACATTTAAAGGTATAGTTTCTGCATTAAATTGATTAATGGAGCACTTGTGATATCCAAATTTCGCGATCCGGTCAGCGGATTGATCCACTTTTTTTCGGCATTACTGGCAGTCATCGGTCTGGTGGCGTTATTGGTCCTCACACAAGAAGATGGCTTGAAACAACTTTCGATGGGCATCTACGGTATCAGTCTGGTGACTCTTTTTACTGCCAGCGCTGTTTACCATCTGGCGACCCCCGCAGAAGCAGGGTTACTCAAGCTGCGCAAGTTTGACCATTCCGCCATTTATGTGCTGATTGCCGGAACCTACACGCCTATTTTGCTCAATTTCTTCAGCGGATTCTTGCGCTGGGGGTTTTTAGGGTTGATTTGGGGCATAGCACTGGCCGGGGTGATTGTTAAATTGTTTGTGATCAATGCGCCGCGCTGGGTCACTGCCGGTGTCTATCTGGTGATGGGCTGGATGGCCGTGTTGATCGTCAATCCCATGCTGCAAAGCATGCCCCCAGCCGCGCTGTGGTGGATGCTGGCCGGCGGGTTGACTTATTCCGTGGGGGCGGTGATCTACATCACCAAGAAACTGGATTTTCTGCCGGGTGTCTTCGGCTTTCACGAAGTCTGGCATGTCTTTGTCAGCCTGGCGGCTTTTTGCCACTTTGTGATGATTTTGAGATATATCGCGCTTCCATAAGACAATCCCGGTTTCAGTGTTTTAGACTTCCCTATTTCTGCAACAGTAATTCCCTGATTTCTTTGGGTTATTTGGAGCGCTTCTTTTGTGATCCGCAGAAATCGGGAATATGCAATAAAATATTGAACGACCCCAGATTCCCGGTTTCTAACAATCACTTTTAGTGGGGGTTCCTCCTTCGGAGGACTTTGTGCTTCAGGCCATAATACGGCCTTCGCAATGACAGTCTTTTTCAAGGTAAAATTGAACCTGTTTTTACATTTTTTGCTTAAGAGGTTCAATGACACAACCAACTAAATCTCCGGTCATCGTGTTCGATTTTGGCGCCGTGCTGGTGGACTGGAATCAGTATTATCTCTATCGCAAGGTGATGGCAAACGACGAGGAGATTAAAGCTTTTCTGGATGAAATCGATTTTAAGAACTGGAATTTGCAGTTTGACAAAGGCTATTCCTTCGAAAAAGGGGTTGAAGAGAAGTCTGCTGCGTTTCCGCAGCATGCAGAATTGATCAAGCGCTTCGACACGCACTGGCTGGACGCCATGGGCGAGGTAATGATGGATACCGTCGAGATCGCCAGACGTCTCAAAGCGGCCGGTTATACACTATTCGGATTGAGCAACTGGAACGAAACCAAGTTCAACCTGGTCAAAGACCGCATGGTCTTTTTAGATTATTTGGATGAATACGTGCTTTCAGGCAAGGAAAAGCAGGTCAAGCCCGAGCCTTATATCTTCCAGATTTTGCTCGACCGAATCGGCCATAAGGCTGAAGAATGCCTGTTCATCGACGATTCCGCTGCCAACATCCAGGCTGCGGAGGCGCTCGGTTTTCAAACCATACACTTCCACTCTGCGCAGCAATTGGCAGAAGATTTGACTCAACGCGGACTTGTTTACTAGAGCCAAGGAGATGCGATGAAATTCGAAAACATTCACGGGGTTCAAATCCCAAAAATCGGATTCGGTACCTGGCGCATCGGCGGAAAGAGGTCCGTCGACAATTCATTGGATGAGATTTCCATGCAGGCTTTGCAGTCTGCGCTGGCGCTCGGTTATACCCATTTCGATACCGCAGAATTTTATGCTTTGGGCCATGCCGAAGAACTGCTTGGCAACGCCATCCTAAACTCAAAAATCTCACGTGACTCTCTTTTTATTACCTCCAAAGTTTGGCTTGACCACCTGAAATATGATTCCGTGCTGAAGGCATGTGAAGGCAGTCTGCGCCGTCTAAAAATGGAATCCCTCGATCTTTATTTGATCCATTGGCCGAACAAGCTGATCAAATTGGAAGAAACCTTCAAAGCGCTCAACCAATTGGTGCGCGAGGGCAAGATTAAACACGTTGGCGTCAGCAATTTCAATCTCAAAGACTTAAAAAAATCAAAATACCTTTGTGAGACCCCGCTGTTCACCAACCAGGTGCCCTACAGCCTGCCTGAAAACAAGTATGTCAAAAAAGGGGTTGTGGATTACTGCAAACAAAATGACGTGTTGGTCACAGCATATACCCCGGTTAAGTTTCGCAACCTGACTGTAAACAAAACCCTAAAATCAATCGCTGAAGCCCACGGAGCCACCCCCTTTCAGATCGCGTTGGCATGGCTGACCAACCAGCCGCGGGTCATCACCATCCCCATGTCTTTTGATCCGCAGCATCAGAAAGAAAATCTTGAGGCGGCTGATATTGATCTGACTGCTGACGAAACTCAAACGCTTAACCAGCTTTATCCACGATAACAATTGCCAGTGCCGTTCAATTAATCAACTCCTTGCTTTGATACTGAGTTTGCAAGGGGTTGTTGTTATACATATATTATACATACGTTATACAAACCATTGTAAACTCTCAAAATAGCCTTATGATGAAGTTATAAACTAATAGTTGTTTTGAACTGGAGGAAATAAAATGGAAAAAGAACTTGTAACGGAAACGCTCGCACCAAACATTGATGTAAAGATCAAAAAACTTCGACGTTTCAACCTCATCATGGGTTTTCTGCATTTTGTGCAGGGTCTGTTTATGATCATCATTACCTTAATTATTGACACACCCGGAGAAACCTACCCGATCTATTCAAATTATCTGACCTTCAATCTAGAGTTGGGTGGATTGGTCGCAAATCCACAACAGATATTTGATTTCCCGCTTGGGATTGGCGTAGCACTCTTTTTGCTGCTCTCTGCGGTGGCTCACTTTGGATTGGCAACCTTTGGTTTCAAGTGGTATGCAAAATCCTTAAAACTGGGCATGAACCCTGTACGCTTTTATGAATATGCGCTCAGTTCATCCCTGATGATTGTGCTGATCGGTTTGTTGGTCGGACTCAACGATATTGGCGCCATCATCCTTGCTTTCACGGTCAATGCGTCGATGAACCTGTTTGGTCTAGTTATGGAATACCACAACCAGCTCACCAAAAAGGTAAACTGGATTTCGTTCATCTTTGGTTGTATCGCCGGTATCGCTCCCTGGGTTGTGATTTTTCTATACTTCATAGGTGCAGTCAACAGCGGAGACGCCAAGCCACCCGCGTTCGTATACGTCATCATCCCCACGCTCTTCGTATTCTTCAACATATTTGCCATAAACATGTTCCTACAATACAAAAAAGTTGGCAAATGGAAAGATTACCTTTATGGAGAACGCGTATATATCGTGCTCAGCCTGGCAGCCAAGACCACCCTCGCCTGGTTGATCTTCTCTGGTGTTTTTGCCCCAAGTCTATAATCGATAGATCGTTTATCAAAATTGAACCTCAACAAAAACTCATGTGCATTATTGCATATGAGTTTTTGTGCTCTTGAAAAGAAGGTATATTTTTTTTATACTTTGACATACTGAAAGGTGGCAAACATGGAAAATCTTGATGAGATATTTACCCGCCTCAAAGAAATACTTAAGGACTACCAACCCCCATTTTCATCAAAAGCAGACGATGAAAGCCATTTTGACCTTTGGTCGGTCAAAGACCTGGTGATTGAAGGGCGAAAGCGTAAAGAAGTCTATTTTGCCGGGTTGATCATTCAAAAAGCGTATGTGGGTTTTTATTATATGCCGGTCTATGCTGAACCAGAAATCAAGGAATTCTTTAAGCTAGAATTGTTGTCACGCTTGAAAGGAAAATCCTGTTTTCATATCCACAAGCTGGATTCAATTCTTATAGATCAAATCTAAGAAACCATTCAAAGGGGCTATGTTGAATATCAAAAAAGAGGATGGATATAACAGCAAACGACCCCGACCAATTAAGCCGGGGTCGTTTGTTGTATTAATCACACTTACTATACTGCGGGTATCTGCTGGGTGATACAGTGAACGTTGCCGCCGCCAAGTAAAATTTCGCGGGCATAAACACCCACCACTTTGCGATCTGGCATCAGTTTTTGCAACTGCTCCAATGCCAACTTGTCATGGGGATCGTTGAACTGGGGTACCACAGCGCCACCATTACAGAAGTAGAAGTTGATGTATGAGGCAGCCAGTCGGTCGCCTTCCTGACGCGGCAGTGTGCCCTGAATGGCATCCACCCCTTCACTCTCCTCTTGTGTGATGAGGATTGGATCGGGCTGGTGTATCTTGTGAATTTCCAGTTTGCGGCCTTTCGCATCAACCGCGGATTGCAGAATCTCGTAGTTTTCGTGCGAAATCTCGTACTGCACATCAGACTTGTCGTCCGTCCAGGCAAGGGCGACCACACCAGGGCGAATGAAGCAGCAGATGTTATCTACATGGCCGTTGGTTTCGTCGTTGTAGATACCGCGATTCAGCCAAATAAACTTTGAGAGGTTTAAATAGTCGCTTAATTGAGCTTCAATCTCTTCCTGTGTTAGGTCCGGGTTGCGGTTTTCGTTCAAGAGACATTCACGGGTGGTCAGCAGTGTGCCTTCGCCATCCACATGGATGGAACCGCCCTCAAGCACCAAAGGTGCTTTATAGCGGTCAACACGTTCTATTTCGGCTACTTTTTGCGCCACCAGATCGTCCATGTCCCATGGGAAGTAGAGTCCTCCAAGTAAACCACCCCAGGCGTTGAAATCCCAATCCACGGCACGGACGGACTTGCTGTTGGTTACGAAGGTCGGTCCGCAGTCGCGGATCCATGAGTCGTTGTTGGACATTTCGACCACACGGATGTTGCCGGGCAGCAGGTTGCGGGCGTTATTATATTGTGTCTGTGAAACCGCCATGCTGAGCGGTTCAAACTGACTAATAGCCTTGGCGACTTCGACAAACGCTTTCTGGGCAGGTTTGGCGCCCAGCCGCCAGTTGTCGGGTCGTTCAGGCCATAACATCCAGGTGCCGGCATGTTT
Source organism: uncultured Anaerolineaceae bacterium (assembly GCA_927443345.1). Taxonomy (GTDB): domain Bacteria; phylum Chloroflexota; class Anaerolineae; order Anaerolineales; family Anaerolineaceae; genus UBA6107. Next base: position 26,133 of record CAKMKJ010000089.1, read on the forward strand.
TTCAAATTCACCTGGCATACGATAGCCTTCTTTTTTTGGAGTGCCTTCAAGTAAAAATGACATGTGTTGCCTTCTTTCTTGACTGATTAGTTCGAGAAACAATTATCGTGCGTTCTTCTTTTTCTTGCTCACCGAGATCAAAATCTCTCCCACCACCAGCGTGATCACCACGCCAATCAAAACGGGGGCAGCAAACGCCAAATCCATGGGTTGACCAGGCACCCAGACAAAGAGCACCACAGCCTGGACGATGAAGAGTTCGCAGATTACGGCCAGAATGTAGGCCACGATCTTTCCGCCGGGTACGCGATAGGGCCGTTCAATGTTCGGATCACTATGACGAAGTTTGAGGAATGCCGGAAAAAGCGCCAGATAAGGCATCAAGAAGATCATGGAACTGAAAGCGAAGAGGGTCCAGAAGAGGTCTTCAGCGTTGCCAGCCATAAAACCGTAGAGGATGATCACCACGGTCGAGACGATGCCTGTCAAAATAAAAGCGCCTGTCGGGGTTTTCTTTACTGGATGTTCACGACCAAATATTTCAGGAAGCTCATGTTCTTTAGCCGCCTCAGCAGCGGTACGGTTGGCGCCGATGGTCCAGGTGACCATGTTAGCCAAAAAGGTATACAAGGCAGCCACACCCAAGACAACCACCACAGCGTTGCCCACGGGGGTACCGCCCAGCAGGATCTTAAGAGTATCCACAATGCCAGAAACCAGACCCAATTGATCAAGGGGCAGCGCCATCAAAATACCGACGGTTCCCATGATATAGAAAACCGCGATCAAAGTACCTGAAATGATAATAGCACGAGGGATATCCTTGCCTGGATTCTTCATTTCGCCTGAAGCGCCAGACATCAATTCGAAGCCCATGAAGTTATAAACGATGACAGGTAAGAAGGCCAAACCAGCCCCCCACTCAGGTAAGATGGCTTTGAAAGAAAGATCATTTGCCACACCATTTGCCTTGGCATAGAAGAAAGCGCCTACGCCAATGACAATCATGATCACGGCTTTGAAGATAGCGCCGATGTTGGGGATCCACTTTCCGGTTTCGAGAGTCATGGTGCCGATCCAGACAGTGATCCAGGTCATGATAATGCCGATGCCAATTTGCATCCACAATCCCATCTCTGGGAAGAAAAGCTGTGAGAACATGCCTGCAAAGAGGATATAAACGGAGGGCATCCACAAGGCTACATTGATCCAATACAGCCAGGTGGTGCGGGCTGCCCATTTTTCACCAAAGGCGTTTTTGATCCAGACATAAAGCCCGCCCTGTTCTGGGTAGGTTGTGCCCAATTCGGCTGTGATCAACCCGTAAGGGATGAAGAACAGTACCAGGGTGATAACCCACCACGAAATTGAAGAAGCACCGATGGCAGCCGAAGGCGCCAGAGTGTCCATGACCAGGATGGCGCAAACAGTGAAGAGCGTCATATCCAGGGAACGTAATACTTTTTTGAATCCTTTTGGAGTATCCGATGCAGATTGCGTTGAAACAGCCATTAGCTTAATCTCCTGAGTTGTCCGTTATTCACGGGATTTAAAACTTACTTTCAAGGAAGTTCTCAATTTGTCCTTTATGCACAGCCTTCAATTCGCTGCTGGGACGCTTCAGACGGGGATAAACCAGCCAGACCAGCAAGCCTTTTTCGGTGTGCAGCCGGTTTTCAGCCTGGTCAAAAATCACCGACTGAGCCGAATCCATCACTTCGTCAGTGGCTTCAACCCCGCGTGAAGCAGGCAGGCAGTGCATGAACTTGCAGTGCACGGGAGCGTGTTTTATCAGATCTTTGTTGACCTGGTATTTGGGCATGAAAGCAGCCTGACGTTCGGGTATTTCGGCTTCCTGTCCGACCCACCACCAGAGATCAGTGTAGATGAAATCGGCATTCTTGACTGCCTCGATCGGATCTTCGGTGACCTGCACGGTGCCGCCAGAGACTTTGCAGTTTTCCTGCGCCCAATCCATCCATTGTTTGGGAGCCTGGTATTTTTTGGGGGCAGCGTGGGTGAAGTGCATGCCAAGGCGGGTGCAGATCAACATCAAAGAGCTGAGCACATTAGTGGCATCTCCCACGAAGGTGACATTAAATTCTTCAAGTTTCTTACCAGCGGGGGCGTGTTCGATCATGGTTAACACATCGCAGACCACCTGGGTAGGATGGTTGTAGTCGGTCAGACCGTTGATCAAAGGCACGGTGGCATATTTAACCAGTCCTTCCATAGTCTCGTGCTTCAAGGTGCGCGCCATGATCACATCTACATATCGCGAGATCACTTGTGCTGTGTCACCCAAAGATTCACGTATTCCGAGATGGATTTCGCCGGGTTTCAGGTAGAGAGCGTGACCGCCCAATTCAGCCATGCCCACTTCAAATGAAATACGGGTGCGGGTAGAGGGTTCTTCAAAGAGCATGGCCAGAGATGCACCTTCGAGAAGACGAGGTGTGGCACCTTGTTTATCGGCTTTTTTGATCATGCGGATTAATTCGATCAAATCCAATAGCTCTTGCTTTGAAAAATCCTGTGTGTCAATAAAGTGTTTCAATTCCATTTTGGTCTCCTTAAGTTGTGAATTGAGGCTAGTTAACAAAAATCCGGTGATTAACCGGATTAACTTCAAATATCATCATCGTTTTCAGTAGCCTTAAAATCTTCATCTTTGGGCATCCACTCGTCAATGTTTCGAATGATACGCGGCACCAAAGAGTACCCTCTGATCTGAACCCCTTCGATGGCGGGGAGCTTTTTTCGCAGAAATTGGTGCATCTCATCATTGTTCCTGAAACGACACTCGATGGAAAGGTCTTTAGTGCCCTGACCGAGAGCGATGTAAGAAATCTCAGGTATGGTCAAAAATGTGCTGATTACTTCTTCCTCCTGATCCGCATCCACTTCAAGGAAGATATCCACGGCTGTGACGTAACCGAAGACTTCAGGGTCAATGATGGCCGTTAAACGCACAGCACCCAGTCGCACCAGCCGGTCAATTCGTTTCCGGATGGTGCGCTCGTTGGCATTCAACTTTCGCGCAATCTCAGACGCAGACGTACGGGCATCTTGATGCAAGATACGGATGATCTGGTGGTCGATTTGATCGAATTGATTTTTCATAATTATTTGTTCCGAATCGGTACCGTATTGTTCCTAATCGGTATAATAATAACACAGTCTCGGAATAGACACAAGGGGTAGTTTATATCCCAAGATGTGCGTGATTAATCGAGTAGGGAGCGGCGATTAACCGCCCCCTCTCACACCACCGGACATGCGGGTCCGCATCCGGCGGTTCATCAAGCAATACGCAGTTCTTGATACCGACTTCTAATACTTTTCAGCCCTAAG
>CAKMKJ010000090.1 GCA_927443345.1 uncultured Anaerolineaceae bacterium
GGAGTGGTGTCTTGCGCATGCGCCTCAAGCAGTTCACTGGCGTGATAGCCAACGCCGCAAACCGAATGGGTGGGATGCAAACTTCTGAGCGTGCCCGTCCGAATGCGGAAATACTCCGGCAGAAAACCGACGTTTGAGGGCGTGGTCTTGGTATTGTGTCGATTGGGTGGATTTTGCTCAAAAGACAGGGCCGGCATCAGCAGTGTGCCGCTTTCGCCCAGCACTTCGAGTAGTGCCAGAAAAAAGTCTTCAGGGTCGGTAATCCCTAATGATTTAAAAGAAGCATGGACGACAACAATGTCATTTCTATGGATGCCCAATTTTTGAAGCTGTACAATCATTTTGATCATAATGTTTATGTGCGGGTTTGTCATCAAACCCCACCCATAAAAGTATAACAAATTGTCAATCGTAAATTTAGCAAAACCAGATTCAAACCAATAGAGGGTTTGTAATTTGTTTTCCCTATATATTTGCTAACTAAACTTTCCAAACATTCCTCGCTATTTTAAAAGCCCGGCGCTTGCGAGTGGCATGCCTTGCTTTTTAAATTGGTGCACTTTACATTTAGTGTTTTTTGTGTAGTTCGTGGTTAAAAGAAAGGTTTTCTTTACAAACGATCCGACAACAAAAAACTCCCCGATCTCTCAACAGAAACCGGGGAGTCATTCAACTAAACGCAACAACGGTTATGGCGTCACCTCGATGTTCACGGGTAATGTACACATGGTGGTGCCTTCCATGACCAAAACAAACGAAGCAGCATATTTTCCGGCAGAAGAAGGGGCTCTCATATCCACGGTGAGTGTGATTTCGCCACCCTGTGCGACTGAGGAATTTACATCAAAAACATCGGCCACGGTTTGCATCTTGGTACCGCTGAGGTATTTGAGATCCACGTAACCAGGCTCCCAGGCTTTGGTGCCATTATTTCTGACCTTCCACACCGCGTCAAAATCTGCATTGGCCTTCATCTTGGTTCCCGTTGAGGGGCTGATGTTGAATACCACACAGCTATACCAGGCGGGAGTAGCGGTGGCAGAAGGCTTTTGGGTCGGGGGGATATAAGTGTTGGTCGGGGGGATAAATGTGTTGGTCACGACAATATACTGGATTGTTGCCGTCGGTTGAGGCGTCGCAGTAGCGGTCGCAGTTTCAGTTGCTATTGGCTCAAGGGTGGCGGTGAAGGTGCTGGTGGGCAAGACCGCCGCAGTACTGGTCTGGTTGAGTGCTGTCGCCAGCACGGCCTGGGCCACAGCAGCATCCACTGTTGCCTGCAGTGCGATGGCGTCGATAGTTGGTACGGCAGGCTGGGTTGTAAAGCTGCAGCTGGAAAGTAGCAAGCCCAAAATCAGAACTACGCTTAGTACAGCGAATCGTTTTCGTAAAATCATATTTAATCTCCTTTGCGTATCGATACAAAATTGCACATTTTACAGACGAATTCTATACGAAAAATGTTCCATAAAAGTTGTTTAAACTGATTATCGCTTTACAGATAAATGCCCCATATTTCACCCCATTTGAATCACAATTTGAACTTATCTGCATTGTAACCCAAATTGCAAATATTTCATCAGAATTTTTCCAATTTTTTACTCATTTTTAAATTATGTATGTCGTCTTTGTACACTTCAAGACAAGTGGGTTCGATCTCGAGGTCTGTGCAAACCACCAATGCTGTATTATCCTAAATCAGTCCAACCGCATGATCAGCGGACCTTCGCGCCTTATCAAGAAAACAAATACCTTGATCACTCGCAGCATGCGGAGAAAATAAGGCGGCATTTCTTCGACACCGATGACTCTAAAACCAAAGCGCTCATAGAATACCCCAAGCTCAGGGCGGCACATCAAATACAACGGCCGCGGACTTTGCGTTATGAGCTTTTCAATCAGTGCCCGGGCAACGCCCTGGCCGCGAAACGCGTCTTCCACGGCGAGGGATGCCACTTCGAGTGACTTATCTTGATGCGTCTTGAGTTGAGCACAACCGATAAAAACACCTTCAGACGTTTCAGCCACAATAAAGTGCTTCCAATTCAAATCCATCCGATTGATCTTAACTCGGTGGATTAAGTCGCGGATCTTTATGGCGTCGGTTTCAAGTGCAGGGCGTAGAAAAAAATTAGCGATTTCAACCTCGATTGTTATTATGCAGTGAACCCACTAAACCGATTGTAATTAAAAAAGTATAACAAATAGCCAACGGGATATCCAATCACATACATGACCAAAAAACAGATTGCGTTAGCCCTATTTTGGGTGCAACTAATTCGCAAGAATAAATTAGTGATAATTCTTTTAGAATTATGGTTTTCTTATCGCGTTTTTCGTTTGTTAGTATGTTTAAGTCAGAGGTTAAATTTCTGTTTTTCCAAAAGAAGATCTTCTTTGCGTCCTTTGCGTCTTCCCTGGCACTCCCTGACACTTGCCGCCAGTGCAAGTGTGCAGCCTGGGCAAGTGTGCGAGAGAAAAGGTTTTCAAAAACTTAGCGAAGCGAGTGGGATGAAAAAGTTTTTTAAAAACCACTATAATTAACACATCCCATAAGATTTGGAGCCCTGCATGCTGATAGGCGACCTCATTTCCGTTCTGCTCACCCTGGCGATTGCCACCTTCTTTGCCATCCCCGCCACCCGCGGATTGTACATCTCGGCCAATGCTGGTGCACCTGAGCTGCTGGCCTTCATCAAATTCGCCCTCCTCGCCACCGGCGGAGAGATATGGGCCTGGCGCATCAAACACAAGACCTACAACCTCAAGGGCTTTGGGCTGCTGCCTAAAACCCTCCTCTGGGGAGTCTTCGGTATCATCATCTATTGGGCATTTGGCATCTTCAGCGGCGGCGTACCTAAAGTCTTTCCCTTTCTCGACACACTTCAGGAACCCTGGCGCAACATCCTCACTGCCTTCGCCATTTCGCTCTTCCTCAACCTGATTTTCTCGCCTATCTTCATGACTACCCACCACCTCACGGACCGATTCATCACTGCCAACCAGGGGCGCTTACCTATCAGGCAGTTCAACATGCTGTCCGCGCTCAAAGGCATTGATTGGGATCGCATGTGGGGATTCGTTTTCACCAAAACCATCCCCTTCTTCTGGATCCCCGCACACACCATCACCTTCATGCTCCCTTCTGAGTGGCGCATGATCTTTGCTGCCGGCCTTTCAGTATTTTTGGGTATAATCCTGGGAAGTGTCAACAAAAACAAAACCGGTTAAGGAATCATATGTTTACAAAGCCCAAGCAATCCATTATTACCTCGTATGAACAAGAAAGTCTTTCATCCCGACTAGAAAGAGTTAAGCTTGGCGTCGTGTTTGGCATCCTTGGAACCACTGCCTATATTCTCTCGTCATCCCTGATTAATCCCATCTCATTTCCAGACATACCCCTCGGTGTGGATTGGCTCAGCCTCCTTGGATATTGGTTGATAATTACCGTTGCCTTATCGATCGCTGGTGCCATTGCCGGATGGGCGACTGAAGAACACGTCGGCGTTGTTGGCGGTGGCATTATGATGGGGTTGTTAATCCTTTTGATCAACACCGTCACCTATTTGAATGCCCCTGCACCTAGAGGGTCCTATTTCAACATCCTGGTCACAACGATTCCCTTAATCGCAGTCTCCGTGCTGATTGCCATGATCTTTCGTTGGTCCATAAATCGTCAAGTCAACAACCTTAAAGAAGAAAATCAATCCATAAAGCAAAAACGATCACAAAAGTTGTTCAGCACTATTTTGATTGCCGGCCTGGTTTTGGGGATTTTCGCACGGTATGACCGTTCAATTACCGATAGCTTGGTTGTACTTGATTCCAGACTGCAATCAGCCGGTAATGATGTCGCTTCAACTGTACGCTTCCCTGAACATATTGCTGAAAGTGTCAGCCCACACTTCGGCACCGATTACCGGTACATTGTTCATCAGACCAATTCCAGCATTGGTGCAGTGGATGTCACCATCCGCTTTGAAGACGGATACATACTCACATGCCTGATCCCAACGAACTCATCGCTCTTTCTGATTATCCCGGCTTGCAGTGAAGGATCACAACTGCGATAAATGAGTCGAGGTCTAAACCGACCTTCCGCACAATTCAATCACAAACAAATCAGGACTTTTTACTCCCTCCCCGGTGCCTTACATCGTGCTGCTGAAATCCACATTGCTGGTATCATAGCGCATGCAGGTTTACATTGGTGATTCTCTTGGAGTGTCTTGACAAGGGCATCAAACAACTAATCAATAAGTTTTGATGAGGTGATCATGCTGCTGCTTTTTATTGTTTCGCTTGCCTGGGCTTTTTCATTCGGGCTGATCAAGGGCAACCTGACGGGTGTGGATTCTAACTTCGTTTCCTTCGTCCGCATGGCCATTTCGTTTCTGGTTTTTCTGCCCTTCATCAAATTCAGACACATTAACCGCAAACTCGTCATAAAAATAGCCCTGGCTGGCTTGATGCAGTTTGGCATCATGTATATTGCTTATATCGCCTCTTTCAAAACCTTAAAAGCTTACGAAGTAGCGCTCTTTACCATTTTCACCCCCATTTACGTGACTCTGATAGACGATGCTTTCCGCAAAAAGTTCAATCCGCTTTACCTGGTGACAGCACTGCTGGCTGTTGCCGGCACCTGGGTCATCAAAAGCGGCGAAACGCTTTCACCAGGCATCTTGAGCGGATTTTTGCTTGTTCAGGTTTCGAACTTAACTTTCGCCTTCGGACAGGTCTACTATCGCCGCCTGATGGCTGAAAACAACGAACTGAAAGACCAACACGTCTTCGGCATTTTATACCTCGGTGCCGTAGTTATTACCCTGGCCGCCACCCTGCTCTTTACACCGTTGGATGAAATCGCGCTCACCACCAAACAGATCCTGACATTGCTATACCTGGGCGTTTTTGCCTCAGGCATTTGCTTCTTCTTGTGGGGTATAGGCTCACGGAAGGTCAATACCGGTGCGCTGGCCATCTTCAACGACCTAAAAGTTCCCCTCGCTGTGGCAGTTTCGTTGGTGGTCTTCGGTGAGAAAACCAACTGGGTTACCCTGCTCATCGGCGGTCTGATTGTGGTGGCTTCTCTGGTTTTCAATGAATGGCTCACCAAGAAGGTGATGAATAATACGGGCGGGTTCTAAACCCGCCCGTATTATTCATTCGCGTTTTTGTGATTTATTTCTTGGCCAGCATCGAGATGATCTTTACCACCATTTGCGTCGAGAGCTCCATCGAGCGGGTCGGGATGCATTCATACTTGCCGTGATAAAACATGCCGCCCGTGAACAGGTTCGGGCATGGCAGCCCCATGTAAGACAACCTAGAACCATCTGTGCCGCCGCGCACCGGAACAATATTCGGCTCAATCCCTAAAGATTTCATCGCATCCCCCGCCAATTCAACGATCCAATACACTGGTTCAATTTTTTCGCGCATATTGTAATAGGTATCTTTGGTCGTTGCTTCAACCACCGTATTGCCATACTTTTTATTCAGATACGCACCGGTTTCTACAAACAAAGCCTTGCGTTTTTCAAAATTGACTTTGTCATGGTCGCGGATGATATAAAGCATCTTGGTTTGTTCGACGGTGGCTTTCATCTCCATGATATGAAAGAACCCTTCTCGGCCTTCGGTGAATTCCGGACGTTCGTTCACTGGCAGCATTTCGTTGAACTCCATGCCCACCAGGATTGAATTGAGCATCTTGTTCTTGGCGCTGCCCGGATGCACATTGCGTCCGTTTATGGTCACATAGCCCCAGGCCGCGCTGAAGGTTTCATATTCCAGTTCGCCGATCTCACCGCCGTCCAAAGTGTAGGCAAACTCCGCACCGAATTTCTCAACGTCAAAATGATCTGCGCCTTTGCCGACCTCTTCATCAGGGGTAAAAGCGATTTTGATCTTGCCATGTTCAATCTCAGGGTGGTTAAGCAGGTATTCCATAGCAGTCAGAATGATGGCTATGCCGGCCTTGTCATCCGCACCGAGCAGCGTCGTGCCGTCTGTAGTGATCAGTTCCTGGCCTTTATACTTGGCCAACTCGGGGAACAAATCCAGCGACATCACAATGCCGGCTTCTTTGTTCAGCACGATATCGCCGCCGTCATAATTCGCAATAATCTGTGGGTTGACCCCCTCGCCGCTCATATCCGGCGAAGTATCCAGATGGGCGATCAATCCCATGGTTGGGATTTTTTTGGAAGTATTGGCGGGCAGGGTTGCCATGATGTAACAATTCTCATCAAGGCTCACATCTTCCAAACCCAATGCTTTCATTTCCTCAACCAGCATATGCGCCAGGTTAAACTGTTCAGGGGTACTCGGGTTGGTCTCCGATTCCAGATTAGAAGTTGTGTTAACCTTCACATAGCTGAGAAACCTTTCTTTAACTGACGCCATCTATACCTCCATGAAATGAGTTAACATTATTATAAACGCCATTATAGACGAAAGTCAGTTGTAACCCGTGTTTGATTCAAGTACAATGACAATACTTTTTATAGGTCAATCAGGATAAAAATATGCCCAAAATCGTCGACTACCCTGAAGACGCAAAATACAACATAAAGTCAGTCAGTCAGCGTACCGGAGTTCAGCCCGTAACGCTTAGGGCATGGGAACGCAGATACAACATTTTGGAGCCAAACCGCGCTGAAAATGGATACCGCCTCTACAGTGAACGCGATATCGCGCTGCTGGTTTGGTTGAAAAACCAGGTGGATGCAGGCATCTCCATCAGCTCGGCTGTTGCAGATTATCGCTCAACCACGAGCAAGGGCATTTCACCTGAAGCTGTTTTCAATACTCCTGCACCCACCATTTCAAGACGCTCCAACCTGCCGGCTAACGAATTTGTAAAACTTTTTTATAACGCCCTGATAACGCGCGATGAAGAAACCGCTTCTGAAATTTTCGAAAAAGCCATGGCTTCTTTTGATCTTTTCCCTCTAGTGGAATTGGTCATCTTCCCTACGCTTAGAGAAATCGGAGATGCCTGGTTTAACGGCAAGATTTATATCGCAGTTGAGCATTTTGCCAGCGGATTTATCCGCTCCAAGTTAATGACGATTTATCAAGCACTTCCGGTAAACCGCAAGGTTTCATACATAATGATAGGCGGTGCACCAGGAGAACTGCACGAAATCGGTTCTCTGGTTACCGCCCTCCTTCTGAGAGAAGCAGGGTATCGGGTTGAATATCTCGGCCCTGATTTACCTCTGGATGATTTGATTCAATACATCCAGGAAGAAAAACCGAAGATGGTCATCCTTTCAGCCACAATTCTTGATGCCACTGAAGACCTGGATAAGTTTGATGAAATGATCAGCAGCATTAAGCCAAAACCCATCTTTGGGTTCGGCGGTGCGGCATTCAATCGCAATCCAGAACTAATCAGTAAAACCCCCGGTTATTACCTTGGCGAGACCATCTCCCAATCTATCAAAACCGTTAAAACCATTCTGGAGGGCAAGAAGCCCAATCCGCTGGCGGGATAACAAACACTCAAAAACAACCCTACTGGGGTTGTTTTTGTAATAGTTCTCTTGTTTTACGATATAAAATGATGGGACCATCAGCCGGCACCAGAACTTCGCCAATTTTCATCCCCGTCTTCTTCGGACGCTGGGTAAGCACCACCCTTTTATCCTGATTAAGAATGTGTCGGTTGGCTGGATTAAACGTCCAGGCAACTAGTTGGCGTAATATTGGCACTTTCAAAAAACGCTGGTGGCTGCGCAGATAGATCAAGCAGTTTTCGTTATCTACTGGTGTAAAAAAGACGGTGATGCGCACATCCTCAGAAATTCTGTTCATCCACAAATGCGGAAAGCGAAACTTCAAGAATGGCGGCCTCGCAGGCTTGACCAGTATTGAAGCTTTTTTCGCCGTGGAAACACCGTCATCCACCCGGCTATAGACCCAGATTTCCAGGGTGTCTTCTTTCAACTCAGCCAGCGGACCGTCCGCGACAGTGCGGTTGCCGCGTCCGATCGAGTCGGCATGTACAAAGGGGATGTGAAAGACATCCAGTTGATTCTCTATGGCGCGTGAATAATCCACTGTCCAGTGATCCACCAGATCGCTGGTGGTAAAAGAGTCATCCAGATCGTCAAACCAGGGCAGTTCAGGGTAGACTTGCTGTTCATCTCCCCACCAAATATAAATATAGCCATGCAATTCACGCGCTTGATACGCAACAACCTTCAGGGCTTTTGGCGGCTCTGATGATCTGCCATTGGCTGGTACCAGCACACACTTGCCAGAGGCATCATACTCAAATCCATGAAACGGACATTGAATGTGATCTTCCACCAGACAGCCGATGCTGAGCGCCACCCCTCGGTGTGGACAAAAGTCTGCCTGGCAAACCGGTTGACCAGAAGCATCACGCCAGAAGACCATCTTTTCGCCCATGCGGGTCATTCCTAACACTTTACCTTTTTTAAGTTCGCCAGATTGTAAAACCACATACCATTGATTTCGAATCATCTTCGCTCCGCCAACAAATAATCGGTATACTGCATGCAAAGAGCCGTCACACGGACGGCTCTTTGTGTCTTTGCGCTGCGACTTCCCTATCTCATCGTGAGGAGGGATGTCGCAGCGCGTTGGTCAAAATACTTATCTTTCATAGACACCACCTCCTCATCGTTAGGATGGCACAACTTATTTTGTTTTGTAACGTAAGTATAGCTAAATGAAGACGAAAGTCAAGATATTAAACAAGTTTGTAGACCCTTTTTTAGAAAAATATGCAAAACTTGCCTTGAGGTTCAATCCCTCGTATAATGCCTCACATGAAATTATTCGATTGGACTAACAATAAATGGGTCAAAATAAGCCTGTTGGTTATGCTGCTGGCGCTCTTTTCAATTTGGGCTTTTGAGACCCCACATGGCTTGGAAGGCAAACTTCATGCCGTCGGCTATGCTGTCTGCCATCAGATCGCCAGCCACACGCTTGAGATTGGCGGCAAACTGCTTCCGCTGTGCGCACGCTGCACAGGCATGTATCTCGGCACCCTGCTGGCGTTGTTGATTCTCAAATCCAATCAACGCTTGTCAGGCAAACCTTCAACGGCAAAGATCGTGGTACTGGCTGCATTTTTGCTCATTTTCACTGTCGACGGCGTCAACTCTATGCTGACCTCCTTTTTTCCGATTTCACCCCTTTACCCGCCATCCAACCTGATGCGCTTGGGAACAGGCCTTCTGATGGGTGTGGTGCTGGCCAATATTCTGTTTCCCCTGTGGAACCAGACTCTCTGGAAGCAAACCAATCCGAGCCCGGTGCTGCAAAGCTGGAAGCAGTTTGCGCTGCTCATGTTATGCATCATCGTGGTAGGTGTGCTGATCTGGCTGGATATCCCCATTCTATACTATCCGGTCGCATTCCTCTCAACTTTTACGGTCTTCATCATTCTGGGGATGGTATACACCTTATTATGGAGTATTATTTTAAACAAGGAGAACACTCTCGAAAAGCGCAAAGACGGCATCACTTTTTACTTGTTGGGCGTCATCTGTGCACTACTGCAGATCGGTTTGATGGACCTGATTCGGTTTAGCCTGACGGGTTCCTGGAGTGGAATCCAGATTTAGGATAGAAGAGGAAACATGGCACTATTAAATATTTTTTCAGCATTTGGTTTATCTGCCAGTGCGGGCTTGAATGCTTACATCCCATTATTGGTGGTTGCTTTGCTGGCCAGATATACCGATTTGATCAATTTGCAGGAGCCCTGGAGTGCACTGTCCTCCTGGTGGACCATCGGTGTATTGATTGCGCTATCAATCGTTGAGTTTCTCGCGGATAAGTTTCCAGCGGTTAATCATGTCAACGATGTGATTCAATCTTTCGTGCGCCCTACCGCCGGCGCCATCGTCTTCGCCGCCACTTCAAGTCAAATTGGTGACGTCAACCCCACCCTGGGTCTAATCGCCGGTCTGCTTGTAGCTGGCAGTGTGCATACGGTAAAATCCGTGATCGTGCGCCCGGTTGTCACTGCTACGACAGGCGGCGCGGGTAACATCCCCGTCAGCATGGCAGAAGATGCTGCTTCAACCGCGGTTTCTTTTCTGTCCGTTGTCGTTCCAGTGATCGCCGTTTGCGTGGTGATCATCCTGACCACCATCGTGGTGACCAAAATGATCTTCAGAAAGCAGAAAACCCAACCCCCGGCTGAGAGCTAAATATTCTAATAACCCCCCGCAGAAATCTGCGGGGGGTTGCATTTTGCAGGCAGACCCAAGGGCTTGCACTTAGAATCGGAAGTTTGGTTTACAACTTCCGATTCTTGCATTGATCAAAGATTAATAGTAAATAAATCTACAATGGATTATGCTTAATGGTTAAGAATCTTAAGTTTCAAGACAAACAACAGAAGAATCAGGCACTTGAATCGTTATGGATTGCCCCACTTCACAGCGTTCTGACAATGAAAATTCAAAAAATAATTCACAGCAATTCAATGTTACTTTGAAATCATCCCCTCTGAAAAAACACTCAGTGACGATGCCAAGTATTCTGTTACTTCCATCTTGCGTGGTTGGTCGCTCTGCACCGGTAGTTTGGACCAAAAGCAATTGTTGATCACCAATTTTCACATTTGACATCCTACAATTGGATGACGTCAGTATTCCTAATGCAGTCTCAACCTGCAAAGGCTCCGTCGCCACCACCTTGCCATCCACTAAATTGGTCATCCCCAAAAACTCGGCTACACTGCGGTTCTTCGGGAACTTGTAGACTGCCTCCGGGCTGCCGCTTTGTTCGACCAACCCATCAGACAAAATCGCCACGCGGTCACCCAACACAAAGGCTTCTTCTTGATCGTGGGTCACATAAATAGCCGGGATGCCCGTCTTGTGCAGCAGGCCGCGCAGTTCATCTTGCAGTTCCAAACGCAGGGCGCGGTCAAGCGCCGCCAGGGGTTCATCCAACATCAAGAGCCGCGGATGAGGCGCCAGCGCGCGTGCCAGCGCAATGCGCTGCTGCTCGCCGCCTGAAAGATCCGTTACCTGACGCTTGGCAAATGCGCTCATATTGACCAATTCAAGCGCCTCATTCACCAAAGGCGCAATCTCGACTTTCTTCATCCCAGCCATGCGCAGCCCAAAGGCCACGTTCTCACTCACGTTCATATGCGGAAAAAGCGCGTAATCCTGAAACATCAAGCCAAACTGCCGCTGCCAGGTGGGCACGTCGCAGATACTCTCGCCATTCCACAATAAGTCGCCCCTATCCGCGGATTCGAGACCCGCAACAATCCGCAGCAGCGTACTCTTGCCGCTGCCAGAGCGTCCCAATAAGCACAGTGTTTCGCCACTCTCCACGCTCAGGTTAATCCCCTTGAGCAGCGGCTTACCCTCGTAGTTTTTATGGATGTTGATGATTTCAAGTTGACTCATAGTTTCAATCCAATAATGCTTTTTTCCTAATTAATAATTACTAATCCCTATTCACTATTCACGATTCGCGTTTCACGATTTACAAATCACTATTCACTGATCCTCTTCCTTCCACCTGAAGCTTGTCCAGCAATCCAATTGCCAGCGCGCAAACCAGCATCAGCAGCGTCGCCATGGCCATCGCCTGACCGTAGTTCATGGCGCCTGGCTGTGACAAGAATCGGTAGATCGCCACCGGCAGCGTCGGCGTATCCGGTCGAGCCAGAAAGCTGGTTGCGCCAAACTCGCCAAGCGAAAGGGTGAATGAGAAGATCACCCCCACCATTACGGCGCGGCGGATGATCGGCAGTTCCAACTCGCGCCATACCCGCCACGGGGATGCGCCGAGACTGGCCGCGGATTCACCCAGCGACGCCGGGATGGACGCCAGCGCCGGTTGGATCGTGCGCACCACAAAGGGCAGCGCCACCAGGCTGTGTGCCAACGGAATCAATAGCGGAAAACTGCTCACATCCAGCGGCGGCTTGTTAAAGGTGATCAAGAAGCCCAATCCAAGCGTCACCGCAGAGGTGCCCAGCGGCAGCATGATCAGCGGATCGAGCCAGCGTTTCAGTCCGCGCTGACGTACCAAAGCGTATGACGCGGTCAACCCCAGCCCAACCGAGATCAGCACGGTGACGGCTGCATAAAACAGCGAATTAAGGGCTGCTTTGGCGGGCGGCACATAGAAAAAGGCGTCGTTACGATTGATGAAAAGCTCCCTATAATAGGCCAGCGTCAGGCTGCTGGTTTGAGTCGCGGCATCCGTCTGCAGCACCGATTTTAAGGCCAAAGCGGCCAGCGGAGAAACAAGCAGCACAACCAGAACAGTAACCATCAAACCAACGGCCGTCTTTTCAAAAATACTTTTCGGCGTGCGCACAGTTTCACCTCTCAGCCGCGGCATCAGCGGAACGCTGCGCTTGCCATTCAGACGCGTATAAAGTAGCGTGATGCCAATCGTGCAAGCCAGTTGGATAAATGAGAGCAGCCCGGCCATGCGCAGATTCAACATCGATAGCGTTTGGGAATAAATCGAAACTTCGAGCGTCGCGAACCGCGGACCGCCCAACAGCAAGATCACCCCAAAGCTGGTAAAGTCAAACAAAAAGACCATCAGTGCCGCCACCAAAATGGAAGGTCGCAGCAAGGGCAGCGTCACCTCGCGGAAGACTCGCCAGGGTGAACCGCCCAATACCCTGCCCGCCTCTTCAATCCGTGGGTCAAACTGCACCAACGCGCTGCCCACCACACGGATCACCACCGAGGTGTTATAGAAGACATGCGCAATGAGAATCGCCCCCAATGTGTTCATAAAAGCAATCGGTGGGTTTTGCAGGTTGAACGCTTGCATCAGCCATCCATTCACCAATCCGCGCGGACCGAGCAGCGCAGTAAAACCTGCCGCCACTACCACCGTGGGCAAAATGAAGGGCAGCGTGGTCAACAACCTTAACACCCCCTTGCCTGCAAAATTGTAACGGGCGAAAACGAAAGCAGCCGGCAGCCCAAGTGCCAACGTCAGCAGCATCGAAAGCGCCGCCTGCCAGATCGTGAACCACAGCGGCTGGAAGATAGCATTGGTGCTCACCACCCCGCTGCGTGTGGCCATCACCAGCAGGATATTGCCAAGCGGCACCAAAAAGAAAAAGAACAAAAAAGCCGCGGGCAGCATCCATAGCAGGCTGCTCAATTTAACTTTCACTCGCGGCTTTCCTGTTGAATGCATTATCTTAAGACCGTGTCCATCCAGGCCTGGATCCACACGTCGCGTTTATCTGCGATCAACTGTGCATCAAGTGAGCCTGTGGTTTCAGGCACCTGATTGTATTTCACGTAGACTTCAGGCAAAACCGCTTCGGGGTTGACCGGGTAAACAAACATTTGCAAGGGCATGTCTTCTTGAAAATCTTTGCCCAGCATGAAATCCACAAAGCTTTGCGCCAATTTTTCGTTTTTGGTGCCCTTGAGGATGCCCACAAACTCGATTTGTCTGAAGCACATGCCGTCACCCACCAGCGAGGCGATCGGTGCTTCCGTGATCGGGGTCGCGGCGTAGACGACTTCCACCGCCGGGCTGGAGGCGTAAGAAACCGCCATCGGCTGTGCACCCTTGCCAGAGCTTCCGCTGAAGTTGGTGTAATACGCCGTACTCCAGTCGTTCACCACCACCAGGCCGTTGTCTTTGAGCGCTTGCCAGTAGTCCAGATATCCTTCTTCGCCGTATTGGGCGATGGTGGCTAATAAAAACGCCAACCCGGGTGAGGAGACCGCCGGGTTTTCAACCACCAGCAAGCCTTCGTTGCCGCTGCCCTGGCCGTATTCGGGCTTGAGCAGGTCGTCCAAACTTTGCGGCAGCGCCAAATCACGGCTGGCAAAGTAAGCCTTGTCATAATTGATACACACATCGCCATAATCCACCGGCAGCGCGCGGTTTTGGTCATCCAGTTTGAACTCGGCCGGGATCTGCTCAAGCGCAGGGGATGCGTAACTCACAAAAAGGTCTTCCTCCAGCGCGCGCGATAAAAAGGTGTTATCCACACCGTAGAAAACATCCGCTTCAGTAGAGCCCTTGGTCAAAATGGCGCGGTTCAATGCCGAACCGGTATCACCGCTCTTGAGAAAAACCAGTGTGACGTCGTATTCAGATTCAAACTGAGTTACCAGACTCTCGGATATGGCAAAAGAGTCGTGGGTCATCACCGTCAGCGTTTGCGGACCCACCAGCTTCACAGTGCAGCCTGCCAACAGGGCACCGATTAAGAATACAAAAATTACTTTTTTCATCATTCCTCCAACCCGAGTGTGCGGGTGTGTACACCTAAAGAACGGGTGTGTATACAGAGTAGCAAACCTGATTCTATTGAAACCCCTGCCCGGTCGCCGAGCATCACATTGCTGATGCCGCGGCCTTTCTCCTGGTAGAGAGTTTCATGCCTGAGCGGATATTGCAGATCGCGTGTCTCAACCCCTATCACTTTGCCCTGCATCGCAATCAAAGACACCACATCTCCGGGGTTACCGTTGATCTCCGCACTGTCGCGGATCATAAAGATCTCTTCGGCGCCGTCTTCGATGGTGACTTTGACTCCGGCCAAAAGCGGATGTGTCAGTAAATTGAGGTTGCCCAGTGTATGGTCTAACCTGCCGCCCAACGCAGCGATGATCAGAATTTCGTCAAATCCTTTTTCAATCGCTGCCAAAAGCGCCAGTTCCAGGTCGGTTTCGTCTTTACCAGACTTGTAACGACGCACTTCGATGCCTTGCATGCTTGCCCCTTCCACCTCTGCAGTGGTGGCAGAATCCAGATCGCCGATCAACAAATCTGGTGTTTTATACAGATTGCGCAAATGTCGCAATCCGCCATCCACCGCGATGAAGAAATCATCTGGTCTGAGACAAGGCAAGATCAGTGCTGCCTGGGGCATCACCCCGTTGGCAAAAAGCACTGCGCGTTTAGCCATAAACCAACCCTCCGCCTGGGAGGGTTGGTTTTTTAGACACACACATCCCTCCGCCGGCATTATCCGGATCAGGTTTTGCGGGTCGAAGGCGCTTAGCCTTCCTCTCAGCCTGGTACGCCAGGCTCCCCGTGAAACTGTTACTTACAGGCAAAAGTATAGACCGGTTTCAACTCAAAGTCAAGAAAATGGCGAAAATAGCGAAACAAATGGTGTACAATTTTGTATCATTTATAGTTCTTGTTTGGTTTTTATTATAATAAAGGGTTTCTTAGCGGGCTTTGCGACTTTGCGTGAGAATGGTTTTTTCAAAGAACGCAGAAACTTCATGGATTGAGAAGATGCAAAAACAACAAAAACTCATTTTCTTCATGCTCGCCTTACTCTCGCTGCTCATTTTCTGCGCCTTTATCCTCCCCAACCTGACAGGCGCGAAAGATGCCACCATGCTCAGCGTTTTTGAACATGATGAATTTGCCCAATATCCGAATGTAATCCACATGCTTGAACAAGGTGATTCACTTAAAGCGACTCTGCATAATTTTCTAGTCTACTTGCATTACTACTACGGCTATCCGTTTTACTTCTTCTCCGCCCTTGCTATCCTGCCCGTCAAGTGGATCCTCGGCGCAGATTGGACGTTCCATACCCAGCTCATCGTAACGGTATTGAGGCAGATGGTAAACGTGCTGCCCATGCTGCTGGCGGCTTTCATTCTGGTGCGCGATCAATTGAAATCCAACTCCCCGTGGAAAGCCCTCGTTACCTTCTTACTGCTAATGACGCTTCCTGCCGTGGTGCGAAATAATCTCTGGTGGCACCCCGACAGCCTGCTCACCTTATTCGCTGTATTAACCATATTCTTGCTGATCACAGACCGGGGAAGATTCGGCAAGTTCTTCTACCTGTCAGCGTTTACCTGCGCGCTGGCCATCGGCGCCAAAATCCTTGGCGTGTTATTCGTCCTCACCTATGCCAGTGTTTTGATTTACGGTCTGGTCACCAAAAGCATTTCGCTTAAGAAAGCATTATTATCAGCGGTGATTTTCCTGGTGCTGCTGGTGGTTTCAGTAGTGGCAACCAACCCACTGCTGCTGCTGCCCATCGAACGCGGCGAGATCATTGCCATTTTTAAAGCCAACCTCTCTCAAAGTTCACAGGGCTTTTGGGTGGCAGGCAATGGCACCAGCGTCAAACTGACCGAGATCATCCAAATCATCAGGGAATATTATGGCGACATTCTGATCTTTTGCGCCGCCCTGGTTTCGACCATCAGCGGCTTATTCTGCAAAGAACAACGACTCAAATACCTGGTGATCCTCACATGGGTGATAGGATTCATGGGCTATTTTGTCATTTTCGCTGCCACTATTCGTCCGCATTACTTCATCCCCGCCGTGCTGCCGCTTTACACCACCCTGCTGGATTGGCTGCCGGATGATCTTAAAACGCTATTTAAGCCAGGAAAACACGTTGCCAAATGGCTGAAGCTGCTGCCCAGTCTGGTGATTATGTTGGCGATGCTGATCACCATCGGCATCAACACACTCCACACCATGGATGCCATCCAGGGCACTACACAACGCGAAGAAAACTCCCCCAGTCTGGCGATGTTCGACGCCTTTAAAGCGGAATACCTGCCGAGCCTGCCTAAAGACACCCCCCTTATTATTTACCGCGATTGGCGTGCTTACGTTGCCGACGATCCGCACTGGCGGGTGATCTACAACTGGACCCTTGCCTCCTACGACTACATCAATGAGAATCAACCCGATTTCCTGTTCATTGAGTTTGATAACGTCCACTATTTTTCGGATGTATCCAAATTGGAGTACGCATTGGATAGAGACGCCATGCAAGCAATGTTTGACTTCTATTCGGATGTGCTGTACGAAAAGGTCAGCGGATATCACCTGCTTTATAAGGATTCCTTTGGCTACATCTTCGTGAGTAATCCGTTGTTTGAAAAATATTACTTAGAATAATTGAAACACAGGGTCACCTTGACAAGGTTTCGCTTTTCCTTGTCAAGGTGACTTTGAAACCATGTAGATAATAAGAAGTTGGTTCTGTTTACTAAGGCTTACATTTCTCCCACAATCACATCTGCCAGCGCCCGCTTTGGAAGATGATGCACCTGATCCGCATCCCGCCAATACTTGATGTCGCCATCCACTTTTACATCTTCGATCACCACTTTTTCAACCGGTTCCCCCAAGGCAATCACATACAACACCTCAAACTGTGCTGGGATTTCGAAAAGTGTCCTGATTTCGTCTCTTTTAATCGTGCCAAATATACATCCGCCCAGACCCTTCTCAACTGCACCCAACAAGAGCGTCTGTGCAGCAATGCCCGGGTCAATGCCAAAATTTGGTACAAGCGCCGTATCGCCCAGCATGACAATGTAGGCTGCCGGGCGTTCATCTTCAATAGGGCCGTCCCAATCTTTCAAATAGCCCGCCCAACTCAACTGTGGATACAGTCTGGCACAAGCTTCTTCAGAGGTCACCAGCAAATATTTCAAAGGCTGCATATTCCGCCCGGAGGGGGTCAAGCGGGCAAGATCCACCAATTCACGAAGCGTGTCAGGTGTGATGCGTTTCGAATGATTGAACCGTCGAAAACTGCGGTTGCGTAATACAAGGTCTTTTAACATGGTAGTCTCCTGAGATAGTTTTATTAAAGTATAGCTTAACCATCTTATTAGTTAAAAATAAAATCCCTTTCGGGACTTCTGAGTTTTTGAGCGGGCAGCGGGATCGCATGCCCCAAAGGGGTACATAGTGCCCTTTGGGCATTCGAATACCATCCCCTAGCGCAGCACCCAGAGGGCAGTGGGGACCCATGAATATAAAAAGACTCTTTCGAGTCTTTTGAGAGCGGGCAGCGGGATTCGAACCCGCGAATATCAGCTTGGAAGGCTGACGCCTTACCACTTGGCGATGCCCGCATTGTGCCCAAAATTATAATGCAAGCTTTTCGATTGGGCAAGTATCCTTTTTACAAAATCAATTTCGCTATCAATGATTGTACTTTTGATAACTCATACTTCGGTAAATGATCGATTATTTCAACATTTCTAGTGGACCAATCTACAGTTCTCAATTGGTTGACCAGGATCACACCCGTAACTTTCAGACCTTCAGGAATATCCACCTCAAAAGGATAACCCCTCTTTTGGTTAGTCGTTGGACATACTATCGCCAGGTGGGATGGATAATTAATAACCATAGGTGATAAAACCAACGCCCTTCGATAACCGGATTGCTCATGTCCACTTGTGTCTCCAAAGTAACAAGTAATTAAATCTCCCCGATCTGGACATTCTGTCATGAGCTAATCACTTCCTTCCCAACGTCAGGTCCAAAATCCTCCAATTCTTGTCGGTTCTCGTCAGTTATCATGCCAGCTAATTCTTCAAGCGTGTAGTCTTTTTCAATGTAAAGACAGTCATTCTTTACAGTCAAATACACGCTAGAATTTTCCTTGATACCCAGTTCCGCGGCTATTGTCTGCGGAATTCTTAAAGCAAGACTGTTACCCCACTTTGAAATCGTCCCTTCGGCCATTTTTCCTCCTTCTTGTTGTTCACTCTGATTACTCAACAAGATAGACATAGTATACATCAAATGTATCTATTGTATAAACAGTATATACAAAAATAAATTTTTTATCCTCGCGTCAACGTCCTCAGCGCGGATGTCAGCACCCGCACAGATTTCTCGTATTCCCATAGTTCGATCTTCTCATCCGGCGTGTGGTCCAGCGCGGAATCACCCGGACCATACACCAGCGCCGGGCAGCCCCACACAGGCGCTACGACGTTCAGGTCCGCAGTGCCGGTTTTGTAGACAAAGGCCGGTGTGCCCCCCTCGCCGCGGATGCCCGCCAGCACGGCTCTCACCAGCCGGGTATTCTTGTCACAGGTAAAAGCAGCCAACGGCTTACCCAGGTGTAAGACTTCCGCACCCAATGCAAGTACTTCCAGCTTGGCGAGCCATTCCTCCGGCGAAAACGCAGGCGGCAGCCTCACCCCCAACCTCAGTTTTGCCCACTGCTCAAAATCACCCTGGTCAGAGTTAATCTCTTGCAGTGAAGGTTGAAGCTGGTCAAACACCCGTGTCTTATCGGCATTATATGTATCGGTAAAAGTTTTAATAGATTGCCACACTTCCACCGCTCGTTCGCAAGCCGTCGTCCCGCCGCTTGCGGTATGTTCCTGTCCGCGTTTGACAATGATCTCGGCCCAGGCCGATCCCTTATACCCCAGCGCGGTTCTATCCCAACGGTTGGGTTCGCCGATGATGGCGTACTCCGGCTGATAATTGTTAACCACAAAATAGGCACCTTTGGAGTCTCTTTCTTCCTCCACCGCGCCGATTACCACCAACTGCCATCCCTCGGCTGCGCCACAAGCCGCGGCTGCATCCGTAAAACACGCCAGCGGACCCTTGGCGTCCACCGCCCCGCGACCATAGAGAATGCCATCTTCCACCCGCACGGTGATCTCGCCTGGCACGGTGTCAATATGCCCCAGCAGCACGATCTGCCGCGGACCATTGCCGATCACGCCCACAGCGTTGCCGGCTTCGTCGCGGAATGCCCGGTCATAGCCAAGCGTCTGCATGCGCTCGACCAAAAAGCGCACCGCACCGCCTTCATTACCTGAAGGGCTGTACTCGCCGACCAATCCGATCAGGGTTTCATTCAAAGCTTATTCTCCGCTGATTTCGCTGGTCAAGACTTCATTTATCGCCGCTGCCAGTTGGTCAAGCTGTTTATAGCTAATCACAAGCGGCGGCAGCAAGCGGATGACCGTCAGCCCGGCGTTCAAAGCGATGATGTGGTTTTCTTGCAGCGCCTTCACGTAAGGCGTCACTTTTTGCTTCAGTTCGATGCCCACCATCAAGCCCATGCCGCGCACTTCGCGGATCAGCGGGGATTGGATGGCGCGCAATTTCTCCATCAAATAAGCGCCCTTTTCAGCCGCCTGTTTCGCCAGACCTTCCTCTTCCATCACTTCCAAAGCCGCGTTGGCCGCCGCGCATGAAAGCGGATTGCCGCCAAAGGTCGAGCCATGCAAGCCGGGGACCAGGTTCTGCACCGCAGGGCCGATCAGCACCGCCCCGATGGGGATGCCACCGCCCAACGATTTAGCCACACACAGCAGGTCAGGCGTGATGCCGAAATGCTGGCAGGCGAACATCTTGCCCGTACGGCAAAAGCCGGTCTGCACTTCGTCTATGATCAGCAGCGCGCCGCGTTCTTTGCAGATGCGCTGCACTTCTTTGAGATACTCCTCGGCAGCCGGGAAGACCCCGCCCTCGCCCTGGATGACTTCCAAAATTACCGCGGCGGTTTTGTCGCTCACGGCTTTATCCAGCGATTCAAGGTTGTTGTAGGGCACATGGCTGAAATCAGGCACCAGCGGCAAAAAGGGTTCACGGTAGGCTTTGTTCCAGGTGGCCGAAAGCGCCCCCATGGTGCGTCCGTGGAATCCGCGCATCGCAGCCACAAACCCCGTCCGCCCTGTGGAGATGCGTGCGAACTTGAAAGACGCTTCCACCGATTCGGTGCCGCTGTTGCAGAAGAACACCCGATCCATGCCGGGCATCAGTGCCGTTAATTTAAGCATCAATTCGGCGCGCTGATCATTCGGAAACGACTCAAACAGCGTCAGCAGTGTGGACGCCTGTTTGGCGATTGCCGCCGCCACCTTGGGATGCGCGTGCCCCAAATTTGCCACGCCGTGACCCGACGAACAATCCAGATACTCGTCGCCGTCCTCGGCGTATAAAATTGCTCCCTCGCCGCGGACGATCACCAGCGGTTGTTTGGTATACGTGCCGCAGGTGTGCTGCTCTTCTACAGCTTGAATATCAATGCAGTTTCTTTTTGCGCTCATCCGATCACCGTCCCTGCCCCCGCCAGCGCGGAGGAAATTGGCTTGTCACCCCGGCCGTCGGCGATGATCACTTTGCCCACGCCCGCCTGCAGCGCTTCTTCGCTGCCCAATACTTTCTTTTTCATGCGTCCCTGCGCCATTTCAAGCGCAGCAAGGATTTTGTCTTGCGAAATATGCTTTATTAAAGTGGATTCATCCGGGAACTTTTCCATCAGCCCGGGCACTGCCGTGAGCAAAATCAAAGTCTCTGCTTTCAATGCACCTGCCACCATGGCAGCGGCGCGGTCGGCATCCACATTAAGTGCTTCGCCGTTGTGGCTGACAGCCACTGGCGCGATCACCGGAAGGTAACCCGCGCTCAACATCATCTCAAGCAGCTCCGTATTGACATGGTCAATCTTGCCGGTGTAGTCGTCGCGGATCATCCTGCGTTTGCCGTTCTCCACGCTCTGGATGGCCTCTTTGCGTTCGGCCACCAGCAGGCTGCCGTCCATGCCACACAAGCCGAAAGCGTTCAAGCCCAGTCTGTGAAGCTGTTCGGTGAGCAGTGAATTGACCTTGCCGTTGACTGCCATTAAAAACACTTCCAGCGTGGTGCGGTCGGTATATCTTGAAGTGTAACCAGACGGCGAGGTGATGAACTTGGGCGGTGTGCCCAAAGCCTCACCCAGGCTGTTGGCTTCCGCGGATCCGCCGTGCACCAGCACCAGCCGCTGGCCGCCTTTAATCAACTCGGCAGCATCCGCGCAGATGGCCGAAAAATCCACCCCTTCGGTGCCGCCCAGTTTTACCACAATGGTTGAAGAATTGCTCATCAATCTCTCCGCTCTAAATGGGGTGCAGGCCGGTGAATTCGAGGCCCAGGGTTTCATCCCAGCCCATCATCAGGTTCATACATTGTACTGCGGTACCCGAGGCACCCTTCATTAAATTATCAATGGCGCAAATGGAGACCACGTGCCCATTGCTTTCATCCAATTCAAAGCCGATATCGGCATAGTTTGAACCAGTCACGATCTTGGGTTCAGGCACGCGGTAGATGCCGCGCTGCTCTTTCACCAATCTCACAAACGGATTTTCGGTCGCGGCAGCCCGGTAAGCTTTCCACAAATCCTTGTTGGTCACGCCCGCCTTCACCGTCGCGTGGACGGTGGCAAGCGCGCCTCTCACCAGATCCACAGCGGTCATGGTCAGGCTGGCATTGGTCATACCCATCTCCTGGATGATCTCCGCGGTGTGACGATGCCCGAAGGCCGAGAAGGTGCGCACCACGTTGGCGCGTTCGGCATGCAGCGACCCTGAATTGCCCTCCGCCCCAGACTCTGAAGAACCAACCTTGATCTCAATATAGGTCGGCGCGTCCAGTTCAATTAGCCCCCCCTGCACCAGCGGCAGCAGGGCTAAATTGGCGGCGGTGGCGTTGCAGCCTACTCCGCTGATGTAGCTTGCACCAGTCATTTCTGCGCGGTGTAACTCGGGCAGACCGTAGACAAACTTCGGCAGCCACTCAGGCGCGGAATGCGCTTCGCCGTACCATTTTTCATACAGCGCAGTATCTTTGATCCTGAAATCCGCGGAGAGATCCACAATCTTCTTCCCCAGCGCGGCGTACTCGTTGATCTTCTTTTGCGCGGCGCCGTGCGGCAGCGCCAGAAACAACACATCCACCGCTTCAATCGTGGCGGGATCGCTGAACTTGAGCTGGCTGCGCTTGCGCAGGTTGGGATGCACCTGATACACATACTCACCCAAATGTGCCCGCGAAGTCACTTGCTTGACCTCCACCTCTGGGTGCCCAATCAATAACCGTAATAATTCCCCGCCGCCATACCCCGACCCACCTACAATTGATGCACTGATCATGTTTGCTCCTTGTGAAGTAACGAGTGCTAAGTAATTAGTAATCAGGCTGTTTTTCAACCCGACTCATCACTCCAAATCAAATATCCTCATATAGTATAAACTGCCAATTCCAAACTACCGACCACTGCTTTTCCTGATCACTGATTACTTGATCTTGCTCTACCTGATTACTCGCTCTTCCTGATTACTCGTTACGAATTACTTGCCCTTACTCTTCCTGATTACTGTTTACTCGTTACTGATTACTTCTTTGCCCTTGCGGGCAACCTCCACCACATAATTCACGATCTCGCCGGCAATGTCAATGCCGCTGACGGGCTGCGCAGTGTGGAACTCCATGGTGTGATTGACCTCGTTCACCAGCATGCCCTTCTCGGGATGCTCCACTAAATCCACCGCCAGCACACCGCCGCCCACCGCACGGGCCGCGTCGAGGCACAGCTTTTCAATTTCGGGTGTCATCGGGCAGAGTTCTCCCTCTCCACTGCGCGCGGTGTTGGTGATCCAATGTTCCGATTTGCGGTACATGGCCATCACAACCTTGTCGCCAATCACGATCGCGCGGATGTCGCGTCCGGGTTTCTTGATATATTCCTGAATGTAAAAGACGGAGTGCTGCACAGAACCCAACACGGATTTGTGCTCCACCACCGCTTCGGCGGCTTCACGGTCGTTGATCTTGGCCAGCAGCCTGCCCCACGAACCTACCACAGGTTTTAACACCACCGGGTAGCCAAAAGCTTCGATGGCATCCAGCGCGGCTTCAGGCGTAAAGGCCGTTACCGTGTGCGGCTGCGGAACCCCCGCCCCGCTCAGAATGGCGCTCGTCACCAGTTTGTCGCCGCAGATTTCGGCCACCCTGGCGGTGTTCACCGTGCGCACGCCAAAGGCATCCAGCATACGCAGGCAGTAGAGTCCGCTGGTGTAGCTGATGCTGCGCTCAAGCACCGCATCAAAAGTCTGCCAGGGTTCGGGATGCTCCAAATCGAAGGAAATTGCCCGATCATCCAGCCGTTCATAATCGATGCCGAGCTTTTCCATCGCACCGAAGATCCATTTCTCTTCCACGCGCACCCGCGAATATAAAACGCCGATGCGTAGTCTTTTTTGCGTCATACCCGAACCTCCATGCTGCTTTCGACCGCAGCGAATTGTAGAATTATTCGCCCCAGTCTTCCTGTTCCATCGGTGCCAGTTCAACCGCAGCGGGGTTCAGAGAGGTCACTTCGAGGTCAACACCGCAATCCGGGCAGACCAGAATTTCGCCAACTTCGGTGCTGGCTTCAAGGGTGATTTCGGCATCGCATTCGGGGCAATTAACAGTACTCATTTTATTTCTCCTTTAAGATATGATTTCGCTTTTTGAATTTGTTGTTTGACTGCATCCTGGGATGTTCCGCCGTTCACATTGTGTTTGTTGACGGAAGCCAGGGGATTGAACAATTCGTACACATCTGCTTCAAACGGACCGATGGCCTGATACTCCTCCACGGAAAGTTGATCCAGCGCGGAGCTCTTCTCAGCGGCCAGTTTGACGGCTTTGCCCACCATGCCGTGCGCCGTGCGGAAGGGTACGCCCTTGTGCACCAGGTAATCCGCCAGGTCGGTAGCATACAGGCTGCCATCTATCGCGGCCAGCATTTTGTCGGCTTTGACGCTCATCGTTTCAAGCGCCCCGCCCAGCACTGGCAAAATGGACATTAGCGTATCCGAGGCCTGGAAGACTGGCAATTTATCTTCCTGCAAGTCCTTGTCGTAAGTGGAAGGCAGCCCTTTTAAGGTGGTCAGCAATCCGGTCAGCAATCCCACCAGCGTCCCCGCTTTGCCGCGCGCCAACTCGAACAGGTCGGGGTTTTTCTTCTGCGGCATCAGGCTCGAACCGGTCGAGAAGGCATCAGACAATTCAATGAACCCGAACTCAGCCGTGCTGAAGAGCACCACCGCCTCGGAGAGTTTGCTCAAATGCAAACCGGTCATCGCCGCACAGAACAGATACTCGGCGGCAAAATCGCGGTCAGAGACGGCGTCCAGGCTGTTGGCTGAGGCGGATGCAAAGCCTAAATCCGCAGCCAGCGCCTCGCGGTCAATCTTCAGTGTGGTGCCGGCCAGCGCGCCGCTGCCTAAAGGCAGCACGGAAACACGTTTGGTCAGATCCGTCAAACGCTCAAGATCGCGCTGCAAAGACCAGAAATGGCTCATCAGCCAGTGCGCCAGCGTGATCGGCTGCGCGCGCTGCAGATGGGTGTAGCCCGGCATCACCACGGACTCGTTCTCCTCGGCGACACTCACCAACACGGATTGCAGTCCGCGGATGGCGTTCTGCAGTTCGGGCAGCGCCTCCAGCATCCACAATCTGAAGTCGGTGGCCACCTGGTCGTTGCGGCTGCGTCCGGTGTGCAGCTTGCCGGCGGTTTCGCCGATCAGCTCGCCCAACCGGCGCTCCACCGCAGTGTGGATGTCTTCGTCGCCTTCGCCAAAAACAAAATGGCCGT
Source organism: uncultured Anaerolineaceae bacterium (assembly GCA_927443345.1). Classification (GTDB taxonomy): domain Bacteria; phylum Chloroflexota; class Anaerolineae; order Anaerolineales; family Anaerolineaceae; genus UBA6107. The sequence continues at coordinate 25,187 of CAKMKJ010000090.1, forward strand.
TCTTGAACGCCTCGGCGATGGATTTCAGCCCATTCACGGTGGCAGTGTGTTCACCAGAAGAGAGCACACCCGCTTTGAGCAGCGCTTTCGCCCAGGCCAGGCTGCCCTTAACATCTTGCAGCGCCAGGCGTTGGTCAAAGGGCAGCGAAGCGTTCAACTTCCACGCTTGCTCGTCCAGCTTGCCAGAAAAACGTCCACCCCAAAGCGTCATACGGCCTCCTTCACTAAATCCAACACTAGTCGCGTTTGAAACGTGAATAATCAGGTTTCGGCATGGCCAGACCGGAAACCGGCAAACCGTTCAGCGCGCGCACTTTGAGGCTCAACCCAAACAGGCGGATGAAGCCTTCGGCGTCGCTCTGGTCGTAAACATCTTCCTGACCAAAAGTGGCGAAGTCTTCACGGTACAGGCTGAAGGGGCTCTTGATGCCGGCGCTGATGATGTTGCCTTTATACAGTTTGAGTCTCACCGTGCCGGTGACGGGGCCCTGCGTGTTATCCACAAAAGCGTCAATGGCTTCGTGCAGCGGCGTGAACCAAAGACCGTCGTAGGTCAGTTCAGCATATTTAAGCGCGGCGATCTGTTTGAAGGCCAGCGTCTGGCGGTCGAGCACCAGTTCTTCAATTTCGTTGTGCGCGTACATCAGAATCGTGCCGCCTGGGGTCTCGTAAACGCCATGAGATTTCATCCCGATCAGGCGATTCTCGATCAGGTCCACACGGCCGATGCCGTTGGCGCCGCCGATGGCGTTCAGCACTTCCACCAGTTTGGCCGGGGAATGTCTCTCGCCGTTGACCGACACGGGGATGCCGCTCTCAAATTCGATCTCCACGTATTCGGGCGTCTCGGGGGCCATCTCGGGGCTGGTGCTGATCTGGAACATGCTCTCTTCAGGCTCGTTCCAGGGATCTTCCAAAATGCCGCCCTCGTGCGAAATGTGCCACAGGTTGGCGTCGCGGCTGTAAATGGATTTAATCGTCGCGGTCACGGGGATGTTGTGCGCGGCAGCATAGGCAATCGCATCTTCTCTTGAGCGGATTTCCCACTCGCGCCACGGGGCGATGATCTTCAAGCGCGGATCGAGCGCCATCACCGTCAGCTCAAAACGCACCTGATCGTTGCCCTTGCCGGTGGCGCCGTGCGCAATGGCATCCGCACCCACTTCATGCGCCACATCAACCAGATGCTTGGCGATCAGCGGGCGGGCCACAGACGTACCCAGCAGATACTTGCGTTCATAGATCGCGCCGCTTTTGATCAGTGGAAACAAATAATCGCTGGCAAACTCTTCACGCAGGTCGTGTGCGATCAACATGCTGGCGCCGCTGGCAAGCGCTTTCTGCTCCAGCATATCCAGCTCCTGGTCGCCCTGGCCCACGTTGGCGCAAAAACACACCACCTCGCAGCCATAATTCTCTTTCAACCAGGGCACAATCACCGAGGTATCCAATCCGCCTGAATAGGCGAGCACCACCTTCTTGATGGATTTCTTTTGTTTCGCTGATCTGGTCATGGCATTTCTCCTTGTTGAATAAAAGCTGCTAAATAATTGCTTCGGTAGTGATGAGTGATGAGTGATGAGTGATGAGTGATTAGGGATTAGTAATTAGGCGCTTAGTAATTAGGAAAACCAATGTGTTATTAATCCTCTTGCCTTGCTCTTCCTAATTACTGATTTCTGATTCCTGATCTTCCTCATTACTCATCCCTGCTCTTCCTGATTACTCATTACTAATTACTTCAATTTATATGCACTCAATTACGTAAAACCATCAAATACCTTTGCAAACCCAAATATGCCTTCGGCATAAAAAAACCCTCCATGAAGGAGGGCTGTTGTCATTGATCTTTTCTGTTTCCAGAAACATCCGCTTTTGCGCGAACGCCAAAGCTCCCATCCTTCGTTTATGAAGAGGGCTGCTTTCGTCGAGCGCGGAGGAACACGATTTCGGTAAACATAATGGATTGATTCTATCACCCGTTTGAAATAGGTCAAGGGTTTTCGTGAGATTGTTTAGACAATGTCCGCAGGACATTCGTAGGGTGCATCCCGTTAGCTGGGATGCACCATTACCCGATGAGAAAAACAGTCTGTTTTGAGCCGTATATCGCGAAAAACTGTCTGTTTTACGAACGGCCTATCCGAGGAAGGCCAGATCTCCCGGCTCCCTTCAAGGGCTCGATGCCCGTGGAAGGGAGAAAAACCCCGGTTGGTAAAACCGGGGTGCTGCTTGGGGTTTTGCTTGGGGATTATTTTTGTTACTCAAGTATGATCTTAGCAGGCATAGTAAAATATCTCAATAACTTTTGGCGAAAAGTAAGATAAATCTTCTGATCCCTAATAAATTTGAAATACCAGTAATAGTTTGTGCCACACTATTTTGCAGTCTATCAAGCATCTCAAAGGATAATCAACATGACCGAGAAAAACCCCTTAAGTAACCCACGACATACTTGGATATCGTGTGTGATCATGGCGATTATGCTCACCGCTTGTGGGGTGGGTCCAGTGATAACCCCCACTGAGATCGCCACCCAACTCGCCACCGAGGCACCCGTCGTGGAGACAACTCAAGCCCCCGCAACTCAGGAGTCAAACGCTCCGTCGATGGAGAACTTGCCGGCTGAGTGGCAGGGGAAGATTGATCGGGTGGAGACGATGAAGAATATGGATGGGACTGAGCGGATCGTGGCCATCCTAAAAGGCGAGGATCCCAATGAGGAGTCCAAACTCCGCACCCTCCAATGGGATGGTAAGGAGTGGGTCTCCTACGTCCCCCAGGTCGGCTGGGCGGGATGGGGACCAGTTGATTCGTATACCTCGTATTGGGACAAGGAAGCGTTGATCATGCCAGATAGGGAGTCGCTCACTCAGCTGACTTTGAGCGATGGGACGAAATTGCCATGGGGGGAGTTGGGTACAATCTTCATGTCGAAGAAAATGGAGAATGGACTCAGTATAACCTTCGCCCAGGGGGTCATTCTGGATATCGTCGAGGCCCCCCCACGCGGGGAAGGCGATACCACCAAGCCTGTTGCCGTTTATACAGGTTTCCCCCTAAAGAATGGTGACTGGCAGGTTTACGTGTCAGTACAACGAGATTTTAGCGACAAATCAACAGGTGATGTGGTGAAATTGAGCACGTTGACTCTCTCTGACTTTGGGAAATACGCGGGTGAAACACAACTGAGTGGCGTGAGTAGACTTATGACAGATTCTGAGATGAGGTCATGGCTTCAAGATCACTCAGAGGAAATGGTGGGTCAATCTATAATTCAGGGAATTATTACTGACCCATCAATACCAACATTAACAGGTCCTGATATTGGTAGTGCAAGATTTAATTTTGTCAATGGGTTAAAGTCAGGAGAGGTGTGCGATATTGCAAATATTTCAACTGAATTCACCCCTATTATGGCGTCAGATGACCAATTGGAACTTATGGGGTTGAATTAACCGAGTCTGATTGCTCTCATGGCTGGTTTATTGCTATAGTAGCGCGTAGATGCTGTCTTGAAAGTCAAGAGGAAGCTTGCATTTTGTTGAGATAATTAGGGTCAAAGGGACGGCCGGTTTTTAAAACTCCATAAGTTCCAATGGGTCATCTGACGCCATAATAGGGGTGAATTCAGTTGAAATATTTGCAATATCGCACACCTCTCTGACTT
>CAKMKJ010000091.1 GCA_927443345.1 uncultured Anaerolineaceae bacterium
ATGATGGCGTACGCCAGTGCAGTACTGGTTTGTCCACCTAATATGGCAATTGCAGCCACAAAGGAGGCTTCATACACACCTAACGCTGAGGGTGCTGATGGGATGGCCACACCCAACGCCATAACCCCCGTGAGAAAAATACCCCACCAGATTGGTGCGCCAGGAATTACAGCATTGACTGCAAAACAATATGTTGCGGTCCACACGACCCAATTGATGCCGATCCAGAGAAGACTTAGAAAAAATTGAGATGGATGGGCAAGTAATGCAAATCCATCAATAATGTTTTCTATTTTAGGTAATAGAAAATTGAAAAACTTGTTGGGTTTTGAAATCTTGTTTAACCAACCAAGCACTTTTTCTTTGTTTCTGGCAACCAAAAATAAAATAAAGAGGGCAGCAAACACAATAACTAATGCAATTATGGCAACAGGTTTTATCCAATCCATTCCTAATAAGAAAGGCAATGTAATGATCACATAAACAGCCGCAAAAGCCAGATCAAATGCGCGTTCGATAATTATCGTAGATAACACGTAAAAGGTACCCTTACCGGTACTTCGTCCTACGAAGAATGATCTCGCTAGCTCTCCTGCTCGAAATGGCAAAACGTTGTTTAAGAAATAACCTACACTTACACCAAAAAAAGACTGTTTGAATGTGACATCTTTTCCAAGAATGACTTGCCATGCTTTACCGCGTATCAAGTATCCAATAACACTAATACCACAGATTAACAGGATAAAACCAGGCTCAACAGTCTGGAAAGCGTTCTTCAGGTCTTCAACATTTACAAATTTAAAAACGGCATATATGGCAATTGCGCTGATTAAAACACCCGGCATCCAACGCAATACTTGTTTCCAACCTGATTTTTTTGCCTGCATTAATCGTCGCCTAATCGCAGCACTGCCATGAATGCTTCCTGGGGTATTTCGACATTCCCCACCATCTTCATGCGCCGCTTGCCTTTCTTTTGTTTTTCGAGCAACTTTTTCTTTCGGCTGATATCGCCGCCATAGCATTTTGCCAACACATCTTTTCGCAAAGCCTTGACGGTGGCGCGTGAGATTACCCTGCCGCTGGCAGAAGCTTGAATGATCACATCAAATAATTGACGTGGAATCAATGCTTTTAGTTTCGTTACCAAGGCTTGACCTTTGTGATAGGCATCTTCTTTATGAACAATTGCAGCCAGCGCGTCTACTGGTTCGCTATCCACCAAAATTTCTAATTTTACAAGATTGCCCTGACGATAATCCAACAGATGGTAATCCATTGATGCATATCCACGTGTGCGTGACTTTAGATCATCGAAGAAATCAACTATCAATTCAGATAGCGGAATATCATAATTGAGCTGAACGCGTTTGGGGGCTGGATAATCCTGTGAAAGGAAGGATCCCCGGCGATTTGTCACCAGATCCATGATTGTGCCGTAGAAATCTGTTGGTGTGATGATCTCCAAACGCATCCACGGCTCACGGACTTCAGAAATTGAGTTTTCGTCAGGCAGCATGGCGGGTGAAGAAATTTTGATATTCTCGCCATTGCTCATGACCACTTCATATTCCACCGAAGGCGCGGTTACAACAATATCCAGATCATATTCACGTTCGATGCGTTCCTGAATGATCTCCATATGAAAGAGGCCTAAAAATCCACAGCGAAAACCAAAATTCAGTGCTTGTGAAGTTTCAGGCTCAAAAACCAATGAAGCATCATTAAGCTGCAATTTATCAAGTGCATCTTTCAGCTCGGAATAATCTTCACCTTCGACAGGATAAATACCTGCAAAAACCATCGGTTTTGGGTGACGATAACCTGGCAAAGGATCGTTAGCAGGCTGGCTGGTGAGGGTGAAAGTATCACCTACACGACATTCCTTTACTGTTTTTAACCCGGTAGCCACATAGCCTACATCACCAGGCATCAGTTCATCAATGGCAACCATGCCCGGATGGAAGATTCCGATTTCAACAGGTTTGATATCCGTCCCATTGGCCATTAAGTGCAACGTACTGGTGGATTTAATGCGACCCTGCATAACACGGATGTAAGCGACGACACCCTTATAAGAATCATAATGTGAATCAAAAATCAGAGCTTGCAATGGAGCGTCGGGGTTTCCTGATGGCGCTGGCACTTGTTCAACAATGGCATCCAATACATTTTCAATATTGATGCCGTCTTTTGCTGAAACTTTTAATATAGATTCTGCCGGAACCCCCATCAGGGCTTCGATTTCTTCCGCAACTTCATCAGGTTGAGCAGACGCCAGATCAATTTTGTTGATCACTGGAATAATCGTCAGGTTAGATTCTATAGCCAAATAGAGATTTGCCAATGTTTGGGCTTCGATTCCCTGAGTGGCATCTACCACCAACAAGGCACCTTCGCATGCGTTTAACGCGCGGCTAACCTCATAATTGAAGTCAACATGTCCTGGCGTGTCAATCAGATTTAGTTCGTACTCAATCCCTTTATATGAATATTTCATTCTGACTGCGGAGGCTTTGATGGTTACACCTTTTTCACGTTCCAGATCCATAGAATCCAGAACCTGCTCCATCATTTCGCGGTCAGAGACAGTGCCCGTGAGTTGCAGCATACGGTCAGCCAGTGTGGATTTACCGTGGTCAACATGAGCAATAATACAGAAATTACGAATATTTTTCGAGGTCATAATCGGAGTTTAGTATACCTTAATAGTGCTAGATGCTGGAAATTTCTTCGCTCTGTGCATCAACTGGATAGAGCCCCTCCAACCATTCTGCAACATTGCTTTTTGAAGCTGCCGGATAGTTCAAAAATGTCAAAAATTCAATATTCCCCTTTGGACCAGTTAATGGCGATTGAATCAACCCCTTGATCTCAAAACCCTCATGAACCGCGAAACTTAATACTTGTTCAAGAATCCGTTGATGGATCAAAACATCGCGAATCACACCGTCACCTTTTGCAGCGTCTTGCCGGCCGGCCTCAAACTGAGGTTTTATCAGCGCTATTATCTGGCCGCCCTTTTCTTCAAGCCATTTCTTCACAGGAGGCAGAAGTGTGCGCAAAGAAATAAATGAAGCATCAATGGTCACTAATTGAACAGTATCGCTAAATCCTACAACATAACGAGCATTCGTCCGCTCCATCACCACCACTTTCGGATGGTTGCGTAACTTCCAATGCATCACTCCGTAACCAACATCAACCGCAAAAACCTTTGAAGCACCATGTTGTAAAAGGCAATCGGTGAATCCCCCGGTGCTGGACCCAATATCAGCACAAACCAATCCACCCAAATGCATCATGTCAAATGCTTGCAGGGCACCCAGTAGTTTTTCACCACCCCGAGAAACAAACTGCGGAGGTTTATCCACCTCTATTAAATCTCCACGGTTGACCTTTGCTGCCACCTTTAATACGACCTGCCCATTGACCCTGGTTTGTCCTGCCATGATGATCCGTTGAGCTGATGAGCGGCTTTCGGCTAACCCTAATTCTTCCATCAATAAATCCAACCGCAATTTTTCCATGTGTTCAATTTTACATGCTAAAAACCATCTTGTGATATATTAACCTCATGCTCAAATACATTTTTAAGGCTATGCGCCCCCGCCAATGGACCAAAAACGCATTTGTTCTTGCTGCCCTAGTCTTTGACCGGCAATTATTCCAAATCCAGTCGCTTGAACGAACTTTGCTGACATTTGTAATTTTTTGTTTGGTTTCAAGCAGCGTTTATTTGATCAACGATACGATGGATATTGAAGCTGACCGGATTCATCCGGTCAAGAAAAATCGACCGATTGCATCAGGCAAATTGCCTGTCAGTGTGGCACTGATTACAAGCATAATTCTCGTTATTGTATCTCTGGTTGGCGCATACTTCTTATCATTTGGGTTAATGGCAATTGTTGCAGTTTATTTTTTCTTGAATTTGGCTTATTCAAAATGGCTGAAACACATGCCCATCATTGATGTTCTTGTGATCGCTGCCTGTTTTGTACTGCGAGTAGCTGCTGGTGTTTCGGTAATTGAAGTCGAGCGATTTTCTCCCTGGTTATATGTCGTTACAACCCTTTTAGCGCTTTATATCGGCTTTGGCAAACGCCGGGCTGAGTTAATGGTTTTAGTTCCAGATAACGGGCAGTCACACCGCAAAGTATTAAGCGGATATACAATTGAATTCATTGATCAGTTGATTACCATCGTTTCTTCAACCACCATCATTGCATATTCTCTCTATACTTTTTCAGCGCCGAATTTACCCGATAACCATGCCATGATGCTGACCATCCCCTTTGTCTTATATGGTGTTTTCAGGTATCTATCCGTTATGCAGATCAACAAAATGGGTGGTGAGCCTGAAGAGTTATTACTGAAAGACCGCCCACTTCAAATCACCATTGCATTGTGGGCAATCTCAATCATGATCATCTTCTATCTTAACTAGAGCCAGATATGCCAGCAATTTCGTGCTCAGCCCCGGGCAAGGTCATCTTATGTGGTGAACATGCGGTGGTTTATCAAAAACCTGCCATTGCTGTACCTGTATTCGAAGGGTCAACCAAGTGTTCCATCGTTGCTAAACCAACCGCCCCCCATGATGAAACCATAATAATTGCCCCCAATATCGCGCTTAAATGTTATTTAAGCTGTTTGGTTGAAAAGCATCCCATTCGCGTGGCAATTAACCTGGTACTAAAGAAATTACAGCTTGACCATTTACCGGTTTGTGAGATTCGCATCAATTCAACGTTACCGACCGCTGCCGGTCTTGGATCAAGCGCTTCTACTTCAGTGGCGTTAATCCGCGCCCTTTCTACCTTCCTTGGAAGCAGTTTTGCAGATGAAGAAGTCAATCAAGTCGCTTTTGAAGTTGAAAAGATTCATCACGGCACGCCTTCAGGAATTGATAACACGGTCATCACCTATGCTAAATCGCTTTTTTACATTAAAGACCAACCCTGCGAATTTATCTTGCCCGGCAAACAAGTGACACTTGTCATTGCCGATACAGGAATCAAGAGCTCTACGTCAAAAGCTGTTTCTGAGGTTCTGTTAGGTTATCAAGAAAATCAGGATCGTTTTGAGGCTTTGTTTAATCAAATTGGTGACCTTGTGGTTTCAGCAAAAAAATCCTTTATCAATGGTGACCAAATTTCACTTGGAAAAACACTTACAGAAAATCATATGCTGCTTCAAAAAATGGGTGTTTCTTGTGACAAACTGGATGTTTTGGTTGATTTTGCTTTATCTCAAGGAGCCTTGGGCGCGAAATTATCAGGCGGCGGCCAGGGCGGAAACATGATCGCTTTGGTTAAGTCTGATGAGGCTGATATAATGGCGTCGGCATTATTATCAAAAGGTGCAGTGAATACGCTTATTACGCACATTCCAGCAAAAGGACAATAATCATGCCCAAGCTATTATTTCTTAAACTTGGCGGATCGATCATTACGAATAAAGATCAGACAAACACGCCTGATCTTCAAAGAATTGAAGCCATTGCCCATGACATCAAACAGGCTTTGGATCAAGACTCTTCACTCACCTTACTTATCGGTCACGGCTCGGGTTCATTTGGTCATCATGCTGCAAAAAAATATGGCACACGCAATGGAGTCACCTCACAAGAAGGTTGGTTGGGATTTAGCGAGGTTGCTCTTCGGGCACGAGAATTGAACCAAATTTTCGTTGATCGTCTAGTTGATGCTGGCGTAAAAGCAATTTCCGTCTCCCCTTTTTCTGGCATTCAAGCCGAAAACAGCCGCATCACAAATTGGGATACCTCAATCATTTCTGATTGCCTTTATCAACATCTTGTACCCGTAATCTATGGTGATGTCATTTTAGATCGCCGCCTGGGAGGTACCATCCTCTCGACCGAAGAACTTTTTGCGTATTTAGCGCCGCGGCTGCAACCTGAAAGAATTCTGCTGGCAGGTTTGGAAGAAGGCGTTTGGAGGGATTTCCCACAGAACACGCAACTAATCAATAAAATTCATCCGGATGACATTGCCGCCTTACAAGCTGAAATTAGAGGTTCTGGCAGTATCGATGTCACAGGTGGAATGTTCACGAAAGTCCAATTGATGATTGGGTTATTAAAACAACTTCCATCACTTGAAGTACAAATCTTCTCAGGTTCAACACCGGGGAACGTACAAGCATTATTGATGGGAGAATATAAAGGTACGCTTATTAGAAATCCGAAAGGATGAATCATGATATACAGCCGCGAATATCAAGAATCTATCGAAGCTAAATTTCTAGCTCCGTATGCTATTCATTCTAAAAACTCGAGGGGACGAAAGTACCCCGAGACCGAACCGGATTATCGCACATGTTTTCAACGAGATCGCGACCGTGTTTTGCACACTACTGCCTTCCGAAGACTTGAATATAAAACTCAGGTTTTTATAAACTATGAAGGCGATTATTATCGCACCCGTTTGACACATACACTTGAAGTTACTCAAATTGGCCGTACCATTGCCAGAGCACTTGGAGCCAGCGAAGACCTTGTAGAAGTCATTTGCATGGCTCATGATATGGGTCATCCCCCTTTTGGACATTCCGGCGAATCAACCCTCAACCAGCTTATGCAAAACCACGGCGGTTTTAATCACAATCATCATTCTTATCGCATCGTTACTGAGATCGAACGACGCTATCCTGACTTTCCGGGTTTGAACCTGTCTTGGGAAGTTCTGGAAGGGATGGTCAAACACGAAACAGAATATGACAAAACTGACGCGTTGGAATATGATCCCTCGCTGCGAGGCAATCTGGAAGCCCAAATTACCAACGTGGCTGATGAGCTAGCGTATACTTCTCACGATCTGGATGATGGCTTACGTTCTGGCATCATTACACCTGAAATGCTCGATGGTATCGAATTGTGGGAAATTGCCTCAGCCAAACACATAAAAAACGGATGTCTCATGGATGATCTCACCAGGCATATGATCATTCGTGACTTAACCGGGTTGCAAGTGACCAGCATGATCAATACTTCAGCACAAATTATTGAAAATAGTCAGGTTAAATCAGCAAGAGAACTTCAGTTACTCGGTTACAATGTAGTTGGTTTTGACGATGAAATGAAAAAACGCAACCGCATTTTGAAAGATTTTCTGTTCAAAAACATGTATCATCATTATCGTGTGGTTAGGATGCAAAAAAAAGCTGAAAGAATCTTGACCGAATTGTTTAATGCTTATGCAAACGAACCTTCGATGCTGCCTTTACAATTCCAAAACCTAATCGAAGATAAAGGCAAAGAACGCACCATTTGCGACTATCTCGCTGGCATGACAGATCGTTTTGCGGTGGATGAGTATGCAAAATTGTTTGACCCTTCCTTATTACCTTAAGACGCATTAAAATTATTTTTTACATTCAGAATTGGAGAATTGATGAACAAAGTTTCTTACCTGACCGAAGAAGGCCGAAATAAACTTCAAGCAGAATTGGAAGAGTTATCCGGTCCAAAGAGGCACGAGTTGTCTGTCCGCCTTCGTTCAGCCATTCAAATGGGTGATTTGTCAGAAAATGCAGATTACAAACAAGCCAAAGAAGAACAGGGTTTTCTTGAAGGCCGGGTTCAGGAATTAATTCAAATTCTTGGGAATGTGGTCATCATTCAAGAAAACGGAGCCCCTAAAGACACCGTTCAAATCGGGTCAAAAGTCACCATACAGGAATCTGGTGAAGACAAAGAAACATATTTGCTGGTTGGCCCTCAAGAAGCTGACCCTGCCAAAGGAAGAATTTCTTACAGCTCCCCCATCGGTGAAGCGCTGCTAGATCATAAAGTTGGTCATACTGTTACTGCCAATACCCCTGCTGGACCAATCAACTTCAAAATACTCGAAATTCAATAAAAAATCCCCTCGTTGAGGGGATTTTCATTTATGTTTTTCTATTTCGGCCAAACCGCAATTTCCAAAGTCAGCCGTTCGAAGAAACTTCCTTGAGGCAAAGCGCCCTGACCGTAGACCAATTCGATGACGCGTGCTTCTAATTGAAGCGTGGCAGTCTCTAAAAGGATCTGTTGACCTGCTTCGATTTGTAGGGGTTCACCCTTTGAGGCCAAACGCTGTCGTATGGCTTGATCATTTATGGCGTGGGAACTCATCAAAACTTTGGTTACAGTTTGAATATCATTCTTGTCAAAGAGCCAGACTTCAAATGCAGTAACCTTTTTGGGATCACCCACACCAATGGTATCAGAGATGCCCACACCGCACTCACCCAGGAATTCGCCAGTTTGAGCATCGATGCTGAAGGAATCATCATACAGATCATCACCGATCACATAGGTGGTCATGAAATGAGCTGCTGGACCGCCACCAGATTGAACCCCTGATGCAGGCACGGTCTTGGAAGGCATAGATTGATTGGCATAAGATGCAGTGTCATCATCCAGGTATTCTTCTTCCATTTCAATACCCGCATCCACTTTGCCTTTTTTGCGATTGCGGATGAAAAAGATATAAACCAGCGCACCGCCGATCAACAGGAATAGTGCACATAAAAGAGCCAGCAAAATGGTAGAAGTTTTGGTTGCCGGTTTTTCGGTCGTGAGAGTGGCAGTGGGCAATGCTACAGGGTTACCACCATCAGTTATGACAGTCTCGGTGCCCATTGTTTGAGGAACAGGTGCGCCAGACAGCAGAGCTGATTTCAACTCAAGAACATCAGCATCTCCAGGTTGATAATTGCATCCACCGGTTTGCAGAGTGTCCAGCATAAACGGGGATGTTTGCAAGTTCATTCCCAAACTGTCGATTCTTGCTGCAGCCAGACTTGGATCCCGATTAATTTTGTAAGAATCAACCACCATGCAAAGATATTGAGCTTTTAAATCAGGCCGTAAATAGCTGGCATCAACATCTTTCCATTTAACAGGCACTAACCACCAACCCAATAACGGCAAGCCGATGATTAATCCGATGACTAAACCTAGAATTCCGGTTGTCAGAGGACGAGCGAGAAGCGTTTTAATTTTGTCCATATAAGTACTCCTGCAGGGATGCATGCCCTGTCACTTCAAAATTGCACACTATTGAATAGTTATGTAACATTCATCTATCCAATAACTAAGATGCAATTTTTGTGCCTATTCTTGCACTGTGACGCCGACTTGCTCAATCAGGAAACTCTCAGAACAATTAGTGCATTGAACTTCTTTTTTATTTGAAAAAACCATCAATCCGCCGCAACTTGGACACGGCACCGCTACCGGGCGCTTCCAATTGGTAAAATCGCATTCAGGATAGTTGGAACATCCGTAAAAAACACGGTCTTTGCGGGTTTTTCGCATCACTAAATCGCCGCCATCTTTTGGGCAGACAACCCCTATTTTTTCAAGAATGGCTTCAGTAAACCGACACGTGGGAAAGTTCGAACAACTGATAAACTTGCCAAACCTGCCCCACCTAATCACCAGATCGTGTCCGCATTTCGGACATTCCCGGCCAATTTTTTCAGGTTCTGATTTGGTAACTGGCATCTCTGCCTGAGCCTTTAATACCTGTGGGCCAAACTCGGCATAAAATTCACCGATTACTTTTTGCCAGGCTTCTTTGCCAGCAGCTACCTGGTCCAGGTCTTCTTCCATGTCAGCAGTAAAGCCTAGATCCACAATTTCAGGGAAGTGTTCAACAACCAAATCATTAACCAGGAATCCAGTTTCAGTTGGCGAAAGGCGTTTTGCCTCACGCATCACGTATCCGCGCTGTTGAATAGTAGAAAGGATGGGCGCATAAGTCGAAGGGCGACCGATGCCGTTCTCTTCAAGCATCTGCACGAGGGTGGCTTCAGTGAACCTTGGAGGCGGTTGAGTGAAATGCTGCTCAGGGATTAATCTTATCAGTTTTTGCTGTTGACCTTCTTCAAGCCCGGCAGGGATGCGAATGTTCTCACCATCTTCTGATTTGGCATCTTCATCTGCTGTTTCTTCATAAACCACCAAAAAACCAGGGAATTTAATAGTCGAACCCGAAGCCCTGAATAAGTAATTATGATCCTGTCCATCAGCCAACACATCCACTGAAAGCGTGTCATAAATGGCTGATTCCATTTGTGAAGAAACAAACCGCTGCCAGATTAATTGATACAGTTTGAACTGCTCTGGTGCGAGGTAGGATTTAATGGTGTCGGGTTGGCGCAAGACAGAAGTTGGCCTTATCGCCTCATGTGCTTCTTGAGCAGATTGGGCACGCGTCTTGTATTGCGGCGGTGTAGCTGGTAAATAATCTTTACCATAAGTTTTTTGAATATAATTTCGTGCTTCCTTTTGAGCCACATCTGAAATATTGGTCGAATCTGTTCGCATATAGGTGATTAAGCCTGTCGCGCCACCTTCGCCAAGATCAAGACCCTCATAAAGCTGCTGAGCAATGATCATTGTACGTCGTGCTGTGTACCCTAATCGGCGTGAGGCTTCTTGCTGAAGCGTACTGGTGATGAAGGGAGCGGCAGGTTTACGGCGCCGTTCACTCTTCTTAATCTTATTGATTGCAAAAGGAGCGGCTTCAATATCCGCCAGATAACTTTCTGTTTTTTGTTTGTTTGATAAATCAGGTTCAACATCGTCAATTCTAGCCAGTTTGGTGATGTATGCCGATTTTTTACTTTCTGGCGTGATCTCGGTCTGAATAGACCAATATTCTGTCGTAACGAAAGCATCAATCTCTCGTTCACGTTCGACCACAAGTCGCAACGCCACGGATTGCACACGACCGGCGGATAAGCGACTGCGAACTTTTTCCCACAGCAATGGACTGATGGAATAGCCTACCAGGCGGTCAAGAATTCGTCTGGCTTGTTGTGCATCCACCAAGTTCATATAAATATCACGGGGGTTGGCAAAAGCTTCGTTAATAGCGCCTTCGGTGATCTCATGAAAAACGACGCGTTGGGTTAACTGAGGATCAATTTCAGCAGCTTCCATTAAATGCCAAGCAATAGCCTCACCTTCGCGGTCAGGGTCAGTGGCTAGGTAGATTTGTTCTGCCTCTTTGGCAAGTGCTTTTAACTCTTTTACAACAGCCCTTTTTTCATTGGGGACACGATATTTAGGTTTAAAACCATCTTCAACATCCACAGATAATTCTGACCGCAGCAAATCACGTACATGCCCAACCGATGCTCTGACAGTGTATCCCTTGCCCAGGAATCTGCCGACAGTTTTGGCTTTGGCAGGGCTTTCGACGATCACAAGCTTGCCGCTGCGAGGCTTTACTTTCTTGGCTGGTTTCTGCATTCCTTCATGTGCCGGGGTGCTGCCCATGCGATACATGCTTGTGCCGCATTCAGGGCATTTTCCTCTGGTGACCGGGGTACCCACCGCATTAAATTCAGCAACTGCATCTTTGATTTCACGTTTTGACTTACATTTTACACAATAAGCTTCCATGACCTGACCTATAAATATTGAGTATAGTTATGCTCATTTAAGTATTGCACAACTTCTTTAATTCTTTGACTATCTCCGCGAGGACATATTAATAACGCATCAGGTGTGTCTACAATAATCATGTTTTGAGCACCTATCGTCACTATCATGCGATCCTGCGTTGTTGAATATACCATTGTATTACCGGTTTCTATTCCGATGTGTTTGGCATTGATGATGATGTTACCATTTGAATCTGGCGATAGCACATCAAACAATGAATCCCAACTACCAACATCATTCCAGCCAAGTGCTTTGGCGGGCAAAACGACAACTTTGTCTGATTTTTCCATAATGCCGTAATCAATGGTTTGAGGCTTTATGCTTGCCCATTGTTCAGAAAAATCACTTCCTAAATGATCCACGGTTAACATTGGAGTCAATTTGACTATTGTTTCAAATAATTCAGGCATAAATTTTCTGAATTCTGAAAGGATAACATCCACTTTCCAGATAAACATGCCCGAATTCCAACTAAATTTTTCGTTATTAATAAATTCAATCGCACGTTCTTGAGATGGCTTTTCAAAGTAGCCACTCACTTTAAATGCTTTAATTTCGTCAATGGCGCTTACTTGATCGCCTCTTTCGATATAACCGTATCCCGTGGATGCAAAAGTGGGTTGAATGCCCAGTGTTACCAAAACATCAGATTTAGCTGTTTGATATGCAGCTACAAGTAAATTTCGAAAATCTGAAATATTTTTAATAAAATGATCCGCGGTTAAGATAGCAATAACTGCGTCTGGATTGATTTTTTTTAAAGATGCCGCCGCCATTGCTACCACGGCTGCTGTTCCTCTGGGCATGGGTTCAATCAAGAAATTCTTCAACGGAATATCTGGAGCCAACTCACTTAATGTTTTGACCTGGCTTGCGATCGTCACCACGTAAATATGGTTAGTCTCAAAAACGCCTTGTAATCGTTCAATTGCAATTTCAAATAATGATTTACCTTCGAAAACTTGCAACATCTGTTTTGGACAGGCTTTTTTTGAAAGCGGCCATAAACGGGTTCCGCCTCCCCCGGCCATAATCACGGCAAAAAAATCTTTATTAGTTGTCATTTGGCTAAATAATTACCCTTTGCTTCTCTGGCGGCCACATAATTCATTCCGCCGACTTGAGTCACCATACCTTTTAGTTCCATCATCGTGAGTGTAGCCGAAACTTGGCTGATCGGCAACCCTGACAAACCACACAATTCATCAACATGCATGGGGTCTTGCGACAGACAATTCAATAAATTCTTCTCGACAGCACTCGCTGGATTCAATTTGCGAGTCAATTGTTTTTCAGGGATTTGCTCAAGCTTTAAAGCATCTAATATTTCAGCCATTTTCAATAACGGACGCGCACCCTGCTCAATCAAACGATTCGTACCTTCACTTTGCGGTGTCAAAATACTGCCCGGAACCGCAAAAACATCTCTTCCTTGTTCAACCGCAAATTCTGCCGTTATCAATGCGCCGCTTTTTTCACCAGCCTCAACCACAACCGTAGCTAATGAAAGCCCAGAGATGATTCTGTTGCGTGGAGGAAAATTCACACCATCTGGCGGGGTGCCAAGTGGATAGTCGCTTACCAAAGCACCTTGTAGAGCGATATCACTGGCGAGTTTGCGGTGCTCAGGCGGATAAACAACATCCACACCATTACCAAGTACGGCTATTGTTCGCCCACCAGCCTGGATAGCCGTTTGGTGTGCGATGGCATCCACACCGCGTGCCAGACCGCTGACAACCGTGACACCATTTTGAGCAAGGAAGCGGGCTATTTCTGCAGTCACCTGCCGGCCATAAGGCGTAACCCGCCGGGTACCCACCACGGCCACTGCCCAATCATCTTCTACATTAATTGAACCATTGATAAATAAAACAGGCGGAGCCTGGTTAATTTCTTTCAATCGCCTGGGATATTCTGAATCTTCCCAGGTCATCACTTTTATGCGTTTCTTTTCAATATTCGCCATGATGAGATCAAGGTCAACCTGGCGTCGCACCTGTTGGAAATTCTCCACAACCTTCGACGGTAGCCCTGCAGCTAAAAACCCTTCCTGGGGAGAGTTCCACGCAATTTCGAGCGTGCCAAAGAAGTCAATAATTTGCCTAAGACGAACAGCACCGATGCCTTTAACTAAATTGAATCCCACCCAATAGGCTTTTGTGTCCACCCCAACCTCTTATTCCCACTCAGGTAGTCTAACCACCATCTTTCGAGAGCCACGGTCAATTGATCTTACCGCATCCCGGATGGCAGGCAGAAGAAGTTCCTCACCATTTTCTTTACTAATAATATAAACATCATTCGCGCCAGTCACCAATATTTCACCAATTGTACCGACTAAATTACCATCTTCTTCAACCACGGTCATGCCAATGATTTCATGATGATAAAATTCGCCTTCAGGCAATTGATTTGCATCTTCGGTTTTAATAGATACGATCTGGTTTCTAAAGATAGATACCTGGTCGCAATCATTAAAACCTTTAATGCTGATCAACATCTTATCCGCGGCGGGTCTGATACTTGCGATTTCATAAGGCTGTTGTTTGCTGCCAATAAAAACTATATTTCCAGCAAGTATCTTTTCCGGGAAATCCGTCATCACTTCCATCACGATCTCACCTTTAACGCCGTGAGTGCGCTGGAACTTTCCAATGGTCAAAAACACAGGCCCGCCCGACTGGGGCGAGCCTTGTTTTTGGTCACTGTTCAATAAAGAGGACTCGGCAGTTGTCATCGAGGTTCTGCAACGTCCAGGGTTGCTTGCTTGCCTTCACGGGCGGCGGCAACACGCAGTAAGACGCGCATGGCATTTGCCACTCTACCGCTTTTGCCAATCACCCGACCCATGTCTTCTTTTGCGACATGCAATTCAAGGTTTTCCCGTCCGCCATTGCGGAATTGGGAAACGACCACTTGAGAAGGATCGTCTACGAGCGAAAGTGCAATATATTCAATAAGCTCTTTCACAGTTCCTCCTTCCGCCATAATCCGCGGCGGACGATATGATGCATTAGGCCTTTTGTCCATCTCGTCGATTATGCTCTAATTTGTGCGGCTCGGTCTGCGTACGATTTGGTTGATTCTTCAACCAAGGTCGCCAGTGCTTCGCCTTTTTTGAAGCGTTCGTATCGTTCTAACAAACCAACACTCTTAAAAAGTTTCATCACAGATTCACTGGGAACAGCACCATTCTTAATCCATTCATAGACGCGATCTTCCTTCACATCGAAAGAAAATGGCTCTGTGGTTGGATTATAGTTGCCCAGAATTTCAATGAATTTTCCATCGCGAGGGCTTTCAATATCAGCCACAATAATGCGATAACTGGGTTGGTGCCTAAGACCGGTTCGGCGTAAACGAATTCTAACCATCGAAAAAATCTCCTGTTTCTTATCTAAAAATGATCAAATATGCGTGATTCCAAAAATTCCACGTTGGCTGGGGGGCGCTGAAGGAAGCGCATACCGCCGTTTCATTTCTGATCACTTCAACAATCGGGAAAGTCCCTTCCCGTTCGTTTTCTGTAGTGTCTTCATCATACGCTGTGCATCGCGAAACTGCTTGATGAGACGATTTACTTCCTGCACTTCTGTTCCTGCTCCAGCGGCGATACGCCGTCTGCGCGAGGCATTCAGAAGGTCCGGGTCCCTGCGTTCCTTGATGGTCATCGAATTGATGATCGCCTCAGTCCGCTTCATTTGCCTGTCAGTATCAGCCGGATCAACATTCCGAGCCATTTGGCCCATTCCTCCAGGCAGCATATCCATCACCTGAGAGAGAGAGCCCATTTTTCGAATCTGTTTAAGCTGAGATGAAAAATCCTCAAGGTTAAATTGCCCCTTAAGCATTCTTTCCGTTTGATCTTTTTCCATTTTCTGATCAAACGCAGCCTCAGCTTTTTCAATCAACCCAATCATATCACCCATTCCCAAAATACGTGAAGCCAATCGGGAAGGATCATAATTTTCTAAGGCATCAACACCCTCGCCCACACCCAGATATTTAATGGGTACGCCCGTAACACTACGCACCGAAATGGCAGCACCGCCTCTGGCATCGCCATCCATTTTGGTAAAGATGAGACCAGTAATCTTCACCTGGTCACGGAAACCTTCAGCAATGTGCAGCGCTTCCTGACCAATCATGGCGTCAACTACCAGAAGCGTGTCACAGAGTTTTACTTTTTTAGCTATGGACTGAAGCTCATCCATCAGGGTTTGATCGAGTTGTGAGCGGCCAGCCGTATCGATAATAACAACGGTATAACCGCCTTTTTGTGCTTTATCGTATGCTCGTGCAGCCAATTCGGGTGGCTTAATTTTCTCATCCGCAAGTACTTCCACACCGATTTTTTCACCCAGGGTTTGAAGCTGTTTAACTGCCGCCGGGCGATATGGATCGCCTGCCACCAGCAATACGCGTTCACCTTCAGACCTGAGTTTTCGAGCCAATTTCGCAGCAGCGGTGGTCTTGCCAGCACCTTGCAGCCCCACCAGCATGATTGCATATGGTTTGACACCGCTGAAATTCAGTTTTTCGGCGGTTCCCAACGTTGCTATCAATTCTTCATTAACAATTTTGATCACTTGCTGGGCAGGGTTTAATGCCTTCGAAACTTCTGCGCCAACGGCACGTTCACGCACCCTCGCGGTGAAATCTTTAACCACGCCATAATTCACATCCGCTTCTAACAAAGCCAGGCGTACTTCACGCATCATGGAATCAACATCAGCCGCAGAAAGCTTACCTCTGCGGCGTAATTGTTGAAAAACTTCATTGAGTCGGCTGGTTAAATTTTCAAACATTATTTTCTATTTCACTAAGGATTAAACAAGCTGAAATTTTAGCTTGGTTGACAAGTCCGGTCAAGGGCAATAATTATGTCCACTAATTTGCAGTACCACCATACAAAACCATGGGATCAAAAATCTCAAATTGTCCGCTGATGCGCCATGAGCAGTAATTGTGTCGTTCTTGATCAGTTGTGGTTGTTTCGTAATGTCCCATACTGGCAAAGGTAGCGTTAGCCGGACCAATACGCATTTCAAAATGTAAATGTGGAGATGATGACGCACCAGAATTGCCCACAACACCTAATATATCACCCATTTTTACCGTTTGACCTAATTTGACAGTCGGAATGTTGCCTAAATGCCCATAAAGAACATACAAAGATTTAGTATTCGGATCCCACCAATCAGCAAAACCAGTCGGACAGGTTAGTCGGTTACTGGGATTAGCTGGAGTAGATGAAGCTTCTGGCAATTTGATGGCATCAATGATTTCTTGAGGTAGATTAGAAAGCGGTGTTTCTACCATAACCATATAACCATATGGATTACGAATTTTTGTGTACGCAGATGAAACCTTACCTGGGAAAACGGAAAGGATGGGTGTACCCTCGATAGCGCCAACATCTTTAAAATCCCAATAGGCAAAATCAACGCCATGATGACCAGAATCTTCACCGGCAGGCGGCATAATAAATGGTTGAGAGATGACATTAAACAGATCTGAAGCAGCAACACCTTGCAACGGCGAGGCCATTATGCCAGTTAATGCACTAACTGTTTGAGTAGCAGCACCAAATGGAGTCGGCGTCAATGTTGGATACGGTGTTGCGGTAGGTTTCAGCGTCGGCGAAATCAATACTATGGATGTTGAAGTAGGTTGACTGGTTTCCGTCGCAGCAAGGGTCGAGGTTGGTTCAATAGTTGCGGTCGAAGTACCTGTTGGTTCAATAGTGTGGGTTGGTAATAAGGTTGGCGTAAAAGTAAATGTTGGCAACATTGTGGGGATGGGAGTTGGCGTTGGCATTTCAGAAAGACCTAAGGTTATATCGTCCAATGGCCCTGTGCTATTTGGAGGATACATAATAGATGAACTGTAGACCGGAGTTCTATTGAGGTTTTTTAAGCCTAATGCGAGTACTGTAAAAACAAACACAATAACGACAAAAGCCTTGACGGCTAACATCGTCATAATCAAAATTTGTTCAAGTGGTTTTAAAAATTCATCTCTTCGCATTACGACATTAGGTTCCTTACCTTTTTACCATGCCAACAAGATTGCCGTAGAAAGCCTTCCGGAATTTTGGCTTGGGTCTACGGCAATCCAATATTTTATTCCACCTTACTTACGAGTTGTCGGTTCTGTAAAGAGATCACCTGGTGCATCCAATTCTTCAGGAGGATTGGGTCTGCGAACCGGAGCTTCTCGAACAGGGGTCTCTTTTACTGGTTGAACCTTGGTCTGTGGTTTCACTGGTGTTTTGGCTTGAGTTTTGGTTTGCGGTTTAGCCTGTGGTTTTGGTTGAACTTTTTTTAATTGAACCTCGGCGTATTCCTCCTCATCTTCAACTTCATCGATAAAGGTTGAACGAATACGGTTAGCCAGTGAACTATCTTTATTATCCTGAATGTAAGGTTCACCATAAAACAAAGCACGAACCCGTTTATTGAACAGGAAGGATAATACTGCGAGGTCTAAGACTGTCAAGAGAGCATACCCGCATAAACCACCGACGATCACCCCCGCAACTGCAGCCATATCAGGCAATAATTTATTAATGGCAGGGATTCCAGCACCGATTAATACGAAAAGCCCTGCAATGGTGCCAAAAAGTGCAAGAAAAACAGCTCCCATGCGGGCTGAGTTTTTCAGTTGGATCAAACCAGAACCGGTTACAGCATAGAAAATGGTCAAGAATACCCCCAACACAATTCCAACCACTGCAAGGAATATTGAATTAGTCGTAGCGGGAGCACTAACTGCCGGGAGGACGGCAAAAATGACGATGGCTAAAGAACCAACCAATGAAAGGATAGCTAACAAAAAATGAAAAGAAGCTACCAACATTACACCATCACGAACAGTTTTATCACTTTGTGTCATGTTTACTTCTCCTGAATTTTCCATAATGTGCAGGCATTTTTTAACCATCAATCCTGTTGATATCCTAAAAATATTACCACAAACGGCATAGGAGTGTCAATTTTTAGGAAATTATTAAAAAACGCCGCTTGAATTAATATTTAGAATCAAGTAGAATTCCTACATGGTTTACATATCAATGCAATTGCAGCAACAACAAGCTCAGCAAACCCAACTTCGATTGGGCGTTTTGCGTTGGTGAAAATAAGATAAGCAACAATACCTTACTTCAGTTACTACCAGCCGAGACGCTCAAAACCTCGGCTGGTTTTTTTGTAACTTAACATCTTTCATTGGCGAATCGTCTAATGGCAGGACATGGGACTTTGAATCCCCTAATGCAAGTTCGATTCTTGCTTCGCCATCCTCTTGGGATATAGTCTAACGGCAGGACGTCTCGCTCTGGACGAGAAAATGGAGGTTCGAATCCTTCTATCCCAGCCAAAAAAACAGACCCAGTCGGGTCTGTTTACTTTATTACTGAGTTTTTTCGTCGCTTGTTGTGTCTTCAACATTTTTTTCTTGACTATTTTCACTCAAAACATGCCTGGCAATATTTTCGAAGATCGGCAAGAATCGTTCTGGAAACGGTTGATTCACCCATTCGCTATGGATCAATGTTTTGGAATAAGGAAGACCTTTAAGTACTGGCGAGTTCGCCAACAGCGGTGTCGATTTAAGACGTTCCTTCCAGCTTTCCATCGAGTTTTCTTCCCATTTAGCGCTGCCAATTCCCACAGGGATGAGACCGCCAAGTTGTTTTCGCTGGCGCAAGATTAACTGGATGGTATCTGCAGTGGGTTTTCTGTTTTGAACCGAAAGCATCAATGGAACAAAGACTTGATTTGTTACTGCTGCGATTGACATGTTAACCAAAAAAGGAGAAGTGCCAGAATCAATCATTACCAAAAGATCAGGTGCAAAACCGGCATCATTAAGGCCATATTTAAGCAGCTCAGGGGTTTCACCCATACTCATCAGACTGGTAACCCGATAATCTGCTGGCAGGATAAAAACATTTTCATTGTACGGAGATTTTACCAGCGCTTTTTGAACGATTGACCTGGCGTTCTGATTATCCCTTACAGTTTCAAGAACGTTAAAAATCGTAGGTGTGGATTTGCCATCGATGATCTCGCGCGCTTCCGATCCAAGGAACAACGTTGTGCATCCTCCCTGGGGATCAATATCAATAATTATGACTCGTTTATTTAATACTTTCGAAACATAATTAGCGAGCAATCCGGTGATGGTAGTCTTGCCGGTGCCGCCTTTCATTGATGCAAAGGTCGTTATCATAGTCCAGGCTTCCCTTCAATTATTCAACAATATGAAATTTTAGCACAGTATTCTAAATCGGTCATGAAAGCTGTTTTCAAATTATTTAGTTGAATTTTATGATGAATAGTCGGTCATTAATTCTGATTGAGCAACCAACGCCCCGCTTGTGGGTTCTATAATCAACAATTTGGATTCGATATTAGTAATTTTGGAGATAACAAATGTCTAAAGTGATGATTGTGACCGATAGCACATCGAACATACCCGCTGAATTATTTAGCGGGCATCCTATCACGGTGCTGCCCTTACAAGTGATCTGGAATGGTGAAATTTTTAGAGACGGCATAGATATTCAACCAGGAGATTTTTATAATCGACTGGCAACCGAAAAGAACATGCCTTCCACCTCTCAAACCACCCCTGAGGAATTTAAACAGGCTTACTCAAAATTATTGGACGAAGGCTACGATATTCTAAGTATTCATATTTCCAGTAAACTCTCCGGCACAATGGATTCAGCCATTCAAGCAAAAAGGACTTTTAATGGCGCCGCCATTGAATTAGTGGATTCTCTTAGTACCAGTATGGCAATGGGATTCCAGGTAATGAGTGCTGCACGGTTGGCAAAAATGGGTGCTTCGATAGAAGAATGTAAGGCGGTTGCACAAGCCGCCATAAAACATTCCGGCGTCTTTTTCGCAGTCAATACACTTGAGTTTTTACATCGAGGCGGACGCATTGGTGGCGCAGCCGCATTTATGGGAAATGTACTCAATCTCAAACCAATTCTCGAACTGCGTGAAGGCAAAATTGAAGCAGTAGAAAAAGTGCGTACACTTTCAAAAACCATTGACCGCCTGTTGGATCTGGTTGAAACCAAACTGGATAAAGAAAAAGGGCCAGTGCGCTTGTGTGCAATTCACGCAAACGCTCCGGCAGAAGCTGAAGATTTGCTGGCTCGGGCAGTAAAACGCATCCCCGGCCATCTTGTATCAGATGCCGTCATCTCAACAGTCAGCCCGGTCTTGGGCACCCATACAGGGCCAGGTGCGCTTGGCCTGGCTTACATGTCTGGCATGTAGACTTTACCAATGAAAAGACCTGACAGGGAGTGTGTTCCTGCCAGGTCTTTTTTTTGTCTTTTTGGTAAAATCAATTTATCTCACTAATGAGGCGGACAATGAAAAATTATCCAAATTTAGGTGTTCAAATTCCAGAAATTCAACTTCCTGTGTCCTCGGTTGATCTTCAAAAATGGTCCGTGATCGCTTGCGATCAATTCACCTCCCAACCGGATTATTGGAAAGAGGTTGCTGACTTTGTCGGCACTGAACCCTCCACACTTCATTTGGTCTTTCCAGAAGTGTTTCTTGGTAAAGAGGATGAGTCTTCTCGCATTAAAAATATCCATGCCAATATGCAGCAATATCTTGAAACAGGTCTGCTTCAACCACATGATGGAATGATTTATGTCGAAAGAACAGTTTCAGGCAAAACCCGCCGTGGTTTGATGCTTGCGCTTGACCTTGAAAAATACGATTTTAATGCTGGTTCCACCACCCTCATCCGCGCCACAGAAGGCACCATCCTCAACCGCCTGCCACCGCGCATAAAAATCCGCGAACAAGCGCCTCTCGAATTCCCTCATATATTAATGCTCATTGATGACCCAGAGGATGTGGTTATTGGTGGCATTGAAAAGCAAAAAGCCTCCCTGCCTTTAGCCTATGATTTCGACTTAATGGAATCCAGTGGTCACTTAACCGGCCGATTCGTAAACGACCCTCAGCTCGAAAAAAATGTGATTGAAGGTTTAGAAATATTGGCTAATCCTGAAGTTTTTTCACAAAAATACTATCTGCCAAAAGAGTCACCGGTTTTATTGTTTGCTTCAGGAGACGGCAATCACTCACTGGCAACGGCCAAATCCTGCTGGGAAAAACTAAAACCCATAGTAGGTATGAACCATCCCGCGCGGTATGCACTTGTTGAAATCGAAAATGTGCACGACCATGCACTTGAATTTGAACCCATTCACCGCGTGATTTTTGAAATTAAAGCAGATCTTCTACAAGCGATGAAAGATCATTTTAGCTCTGATATTTCCTTCTCTAAAGTCAATGATTATGCAGCCATGGTCAGCCTTGTCAAATCCCGGCAAGGACCTGACCACCACTTTGGTTATATTGATGCTCACGGCTGCCAGGTCATATCGGTTAAGCATCCCAAACTCAACCTCCCTGTGGGAACACTTCAAGATTTTCTCGACCTTTGGATGAAGAAAGGTCAGGCCACTGAAATTGACTACGTCCACGGAGATGAAGCGTTATATTCACTATCTACCCAACCTGCCAATGCTGGTTTTTACCTGGCTGGCATGCCCAAAAGCGATCTCTTCAAGACCGTGATCATGGATGGATCACTACCGAGAAAAACCTTCTCCATGGGTGAAGCACATGAAAAACGTTTCTATTTTGAAGCCCGTCGCATCTCATAAAAAGGATATCGAATATGTCTGCCTCATTAGAAAACACCATTCAAACAATCAATGGCACAGAAATTTCTAACAGCCGCATTCAAGTGGTTGTCGATCTGGATGAAAATCACACCAAACCAAACCTGGCCATGATACTCACAGATGCACTTGGCAATGAAATTTCCCGTTCACTTATCATGGGAATGATAGAGTCTCATCTGGAATTCACCCTGCATGTTCGGGTTCCTGATGCCCAGCCGCCACTGCAACTCACTGGCATCACCTTTATCGAAGAAGACAAGCCCATCGATTCTAAAAGCGTGGCCGTTACCCGTTTAGCTTGATAGATGAGCTGAATTCTCCTCATTTATACACCGATACCGCCAAGCCGTTCCAACTTAAACGGTACAATTATTGCATCCAGATTGTTACAGGGTGTCGTTCTCTGATATCAATTTGAGATATGCAGGTTTTTTATGAAACCAGGAAATCACGTCATAGCTAAACATTTATCTCTGTATCTGGTGGTTTTCCTAATTACAGGCTTATTACTTGGCGCATGTAAGCCAAAAGTGACTGAAACCCCCACCCCAACAGAACCGGCTGGTTACCCAACCATTGAAAAATCTTATATAGCCACACCAGCCCAAACCGGGGTCAACCCAACTGCTACTGCTACCTTGTTACCAGTGTCGCAAGGAAACTCGTCTGCTGCAAATGCTGGACTAATTATTCTGGCGATGAGTGACGGAGCTTACAAACATCTGTTTGCTTATCATCCTTCCTACATGGCGATGACCCGTTTAACCGCCGATGCCTGGGATGATGATTCTCCAGCAGTTAGCCCTGATGGCGGCAAAATTGCTTTCACATCCAACCGCTTCGGTACTCGTGAGATTTATATTCTTGATTTGGTGAGTAATACCCTCACCCAAATGACTAATTCCCCTGCTTATGAAGGAACCATTGATTGGTCACCAGATGGAAGTTACATTGTTTATGACGTTTATCAAAATGACCACTTCGATTTGGTCATTCAATCGGTAAATGATCAAGCCGAAGCCCCCATTCAATTAACCGACGGAACCACAAACAATTTTCAACCTTCGTGGTCTCCTGATGGCAGTGAAATCGCGTTTGTCTCAGACCGTTCTGGAAGAAATGCAATTTGGTTGGCCCGCTTGCAAAATCCGGATGACCGGTTTATTGAAGTTGTAGGCTCCACTAATGCAGATTATACCAATCCGGTTTGGTCACCTAATGGAACAAAATTGGCTGTCAGCAGACATCAAAACAATTTTGAGATTGTATTGATTGAGCCACATGAATCTTCCAAGGAACCGCTTGTTATTGGCAGCGGAGAAAATCCTGCCTGGATGCCTGATGGTAGCGGCATCCTCGCGACTTTACGGCTGCCCAATGAAACAGAAATAGTCGCTTACTCAGTTACTGACCGCCATTTAATGCTTCCGCCTATCCCAATGGGTGGCAGCATATCTGAATATGATTGGAACTCTGGCGCACTCGTGCAGAATATTCAATCATGGGTTTCAAAAAATTCGCTGCCTCAACCTTCTCTTTTATGGACGGATGTTGCCACTCAACCCGCCAACGCTAACAACCGTCGTAGGCTTGTGGATCTACCAAATGTCACCGCTCCCCAAGCTTTATTATCTGATGCGGTTGACGACAGCTTTATTGCTATGCGCAGTTTAGTCAATCAAAAAATTGGGTGGGATTTGCTGGCAACATTGGATAATGCAGTGATCCCCCCCACATCTGCCCCCATGCCAGGCATACCAGAGAATTGGCTATACACAGGCCGTGCAATTGGATTGAACCTTGCCCCTTACGAAGCAGGTTGGATGGTCGTCAGTCGCGAAGCGTTCGCAGGAAACATTTTTTGGCGCGTTTGGGTCAAATGCAAGCTTCAAGATGGATCATGCGGTGAGCCGCTGCAAACTCCCATATGGGATTTTCGGAGTCGTACATCTGGCGAAGCATTGGCTTATGAAAATGGGGGTGAATTCAAACCTCCTCCAGCCGGATATTGGTTTGATTTTACTGATTTGGCAAGTCGCTTTGGTTGGCAAAGATTGCCTGCATTAAACAATTGGAGATCTTATTTTCAGGGAACCCAATTTAATGTTTTTGCATTAAAACAAGACCTTACTTGGCAGCAAGCCATGCTTGAAATTTACCCTCCCGAACAGGTAGACCTGTTGAATGGAGTCACAAGTGAAAATTAATCCTTGTCACAGCGTTCGAACGTTATTTACCTTTTTTTTGTTTCTTATTGCAATTTTCGGTTGGCTTCTTCCGATTTCAACCGACAAAGTACAAGCGAATGATGAAACACCTGTTATAACCGAAGTAATCAGTGAACCGATCTTTCCATTTGTGACACCTGAACCTGATCAATTTGGACAAACCCCTTTATATACTGTCCCGCTTGCGTTAAATCCATATGATCATTTTTATTTTACTCGTCCCATAGCCATGGATTCAAACACAGCACCTTTAAGAGCATTTGGTTATGGTTTTTACTATCCAGATGACGATAAGGTACATACGGGTGTAGATATCAGCTCACCAATGTATAAACCGGTTTTAGCTGCTGGTGACGGGCAGGTAGTGTTCATCGGATACGGCTTGATGAACGGCGGTGGAGATATTAATGATCCTTATGGTTTGGCAGTCCTCATCCGCCACACTTTCAGCTATGGCGATAAAACGCTTTACACAGTTTACGGTCACCTGGATGGTATAGATGTCGCTAAAGACCAGTATGTGAAAGTTAGCGATCAGATCGGAACGATAGGCCTCACCGGAAATACATCAGGACCTCATGTTCATTTTGAGGTACGTATTGAAGACAGTAAAGGCGGCAGAGTTCAAAACCCTGAACTTTGGATGGCGCCGCCTGTTGGCAGCGGTGTCTTGGCTGGACGGCTAAAAAACGATTTCGGCTACCTGATTTCAGCACAGCAGCTTTGGTTGAAATCTCTTGAAACCGGATATAAATATGACATCATGTCTTATGCCCCTGTAAAACACATCTATTCAGATGACTATTTTCGAGAAAACTTTGTCGTCGGAGACATCCCCGCAGGTGAATATGAGCTGTCTATGATCTACAAAAATAAATGGTACCGCACCAATGTGACTATTGCCCCAGGGACTGTCAATTTTGTGACCTTCGATGGCAGAAATGGATTCAAACAAGGTATGCCAGAAGCACCAGAAATCGAAGAGTTTCTGCAATAATTTTTTTTCTTCCAAATCCTCCCAATATTCACTCATTTTCTCTTGACAGGAATTCCAACCTGCCTGACAATGAATAGTTCTATTAGATAAATGGAGGATCGTTTCAATGGCTTCAAAAAGAATATATGTATTACTAGTGGCCGCACTAACGTTGATGTTCGCACTTACTGCTTGTGGAAAAGCCACCCCCACAGAAGACCCTGCTTTAAAGATAACATCAATTGCAGCAACCGTTCAGGCCGAAATCACACAGACTGCACTTGCCATGCCCACTGCCACACCAACCCTAACCCCAACGGCAACATTGTCACCCGCAACCCCCACACTTCAGGGACCTTTCTCAACTGCAACCAAGTCTTTGAACCCTGGCACTGGTGACAATGCCAAATATGATCAGGATATTACTATCCCCGACGGCTCAATCATCAAGCCGGGAGCCTCTTTCAACAAGACATGGTCCATTATTAACTCCGGCACAACCACCTGGACGACTGATTACCAGTTGGTTTATGTGTTTGGTCCGCAAGCAACGGTTATGAGTGTGAAGTTAACCAAGAGTGTTGCACCTGGTGAAGCGATTCAAATTACCGTGCCATTTGTGGCTCCCACAGTCAACGGCTCTTATGTCAGTTGGTGGCAAATGTACAGCTCAACCGGGTTTTTCTTTGGCGATCAGGTTAGCGTGGTCTTTAATGTCGGTAGCGAAACTGCAACCCCAACCTCTTTAACACCAGTCCCAACCACCACCGGAACTCCGCCAACCCCAACGGCAACACCTACATAGTTCAAACATGCAATTTGACCACTGTATATTAGCAACTCTTGAAGACAAAATTAAAGCCGAGGCAATCCGCCTTGGCTTTAATTTATGCGGTTTTACCACACCAGAATCGCCTATTAGATATGAACGGTTTGAACAATGGCTGTCCAAAGGTCAGCATGCCGGCATGGTTTACCTGGAATCTCCGCGCCATCGAATGATGCGTCAGTATCCTTCTCAACTGGTGCCAGACGTAAAAACCATCATTTCTTTGGCATGGCCCTATTTTCTCAATCGCAAGAGTGATGACAAATCGTCAAATGAAGCATTAATTGCCGGTTATGTTGCAGACGTTGATTATCATCATTTACTAATTACAAAACTGGATCAATTAATAAACTTCATTCAATTGGAACTGAACCAAAAAATCAATGCGCAATCCTTTACCGACAGCGCGCCTATTCTCGAAAGAGAGATCGCATCGCGTGCCGGCTTGGGTTGGATCGGCAAAAACGCATGCCTGATCAATCCATCTATAGGGTCTGCATTTTTGTTGGCTGAACTATTCATTGATATTCCGCTCCAACCTGATCAAGCATTTTCACACGACCGCTGCGGTACCTGCCACCGCTGTGTTGATGCCTGCCCCACCGGATGCATCCAAGATGACCGCACCATCGATTCTTCTCGCTGCATCAGTTATCTAACCATTGAAAATAAAGGAAATATTCCAGATCATTTACAGCTGGCAATTGGAAAGTGGTTGTTTGGATGTGACGTCTGTCAAACAGTATGCCCCTGGAATAGAATTAACCAGGATTCTCAGTCGTCCTCGCTAAACCAAACATGGACAGTGGAAGAAGTTCAAACACTTTTAACATTTACAAGTGAAGAATTCTCATCCCGCTATAAAACCACTGCTCTTTTTCGATCAAAAATGAAAGGAATACAGCGTAACGCACTTACCTGGCTTGGAAATAATGGAAATGAAGCACATTCGAAAATTATCGAAACTTTCCTTCAAAAAACAGAAGATCCTGATTTAATTGACACAGCTAATCGGAGTTTCAGAAATATTACTAATGGGATTGATAAATAAAAAGAGACCCGAAGCATAATACTCGAGTCTCCTATTTATATTTATTCTATTCTATGGTGTGGCTGTGACACTTGGTGATGGCAGCCCAGGTGTTTGGTTAGCCAGAGTACTCGTAGCTCTTAATGTTGGTGTTGGAGTAGTTATATTTGCTCTTACAACAATGCGATCACCCACATCAATCGAATTTTCGTCCGCAATGTCACGATTGTAATTGAGAATGTCTTCGACGGTACTATTGAAATATGATGCAATACTCGCCAGAGTATCGCCTGATTGAATGATGTAATCATACCTTGTAGCTCTGGCAACATCATCCGGTACACGAGTCGGTGTGGGTATTTTTTGACCGGGTGCAGGAACCCAAATTGTATCGCCCGGAGAAATGGGACAAGTATTAAGCGGGTCAGTGAAAAGATTAATTTGCTGCAGATAAAGTAAATCAGCATTATTGTTAAAAGCGATTAGCCAACAGTTGTCGTCTTCTTTAACCACATATTGAAATGGCTTGTCGGGTGTGGGTGATGCCTCAGGGGTCGGTGTAAGCGTTTCAGTTGGAGTCATGGATGGCGTAGCTGAGGGTTGTGTCGCCGTTGGAGTTGCGGTAACTGTGACTGTAGGCGTCTTGGTTGAAAATAATCCAGAAAATGGTTTATTATTTCCGCCTAATACGGTGATAATTATGAAAATCCCACCGATGACGAGTGCACCAGCCAATCCGCCTAACACGTAAGGCATCATCTTTTGCCGATTTTGAAATTTCTTGATTACGTTTTGTGGAGAGTCTTTTCCGCTCATATTAATTCCTATGATCTTGTCGTTATGGAGTTACTTAACAAGCCTTTTTAATTGTAATTGATGAAATCAGAATAGTCTATTATCTACCCGCTTCACTCAAAAACATCATACCACAAAAAATCTATCTGTTTTTCAACTTTTTGCGCACATGATATAATTAACCCAATTATTTATTTGTCTATTTTTTGGAGGCTAGGACAATGGAAATCATCTCAAGTCAATTTAAACACTGTGATGTGGTAAAAGTCATCGGCA
>CAKMKJ010000092.1 GCA_927443345.1 uncultured Anaerolineaceae bacterium
ATGCCGCGCAGCACAATAAATGCACCGATTATCGCGCACACCGTCCCCACCAAAATGGAGGCGACCAATCCACGCTGCATAAAACCGTAAGTCAGAGGTTGAACAATCCATGACCAGATGGAGGCGATCATTCTTCACCCCCTTCGCAGCAGGAGTGATCCAGCGCCATCATGGATTTTCCGTCCTCCAACAAGCGCAGGCGTCCACCATAGGCGATCTTCAAGTTGTCAGCAGTCAGCACATCTTTAGCCTCGCCAAACCGGATTAATTGCCGGTTCAAAAGGAAGATGCGGTTAAAATGCTGAGCGGCTTGATCCAAATCGTGGGTGGCAGCCATGATGGTTACTTCATCTTGCTCAAGTTTTTCCATCAGCGTTAGCAAATCTTCCTGGGCAGGGTCATCCAGGCCGGTCAGGGGTTCATCCATCAGCATCAACTCGGCTTCCTGGGCCAGCGCTCGGGCAATGAACATGCGCTGCTGCTGACCACCTGAAAGCTGACCTATCTGCCGTGAAGCCAGGTCTTGCATACCCACTTTCTCAAGAGACTGCCTGACCACTGCCTGATGCTGCTTGCCAGGGATGGCAAAAGGCTTGAGCATGGCGGTTCTACCCATCATGACCACATCAAACACATTCACGGGAAAGTGCCAATCTACCACACTGCGCTGCGGTATGTAGGCAATGCAGTCATGTTTTCCGCTTTCTGACCCAAAAACGTTCACATCGCCTGAATCAGCACGCAAGATACCGGCAATTACTTTGAACAGGGTGCTTTTGCCGGCACCATTCGGCCCTACCACAGCCACTCTCTCACCGGTATGCAGATGAAAAGTAATGTTATCCAACGCGACATGTTCTCCAAATTTAAAGTTCACATGCGATACATCTAATATAGGTTGGTTTAGATCATGTCTTAGTAGGCGCGTCATTTTTGCTCAATTTATATTTTTTTCTCTATTGTAAACCATTCACAATTGCAGTTACCATTTTTTTCATAAACTCAATATATGTTGCTGTGTCACTGCCTTCACCACCAAGCGATGCAGTATCAATGGTAACCAACGTAGTGCCCGTGTCGCTTGAAATCTGTTCAGCCAAATTGGGATTAACGGTAGAGCCGACAAATATAGCTTTTACATTCTGTTCCTTGATCGCATCTACCAAAGCAGAAAGATCTTGGGCTGAGGGAGATGCGCCTGTGCTGAGACTGTCTATCACTAACCCAGCCAGTTCAAAATCATATCGGTGAATAAAATATCCCATATTATGATGATCAGTGACCAGCTTGCGGTTTTCTACTGGAACCTTGGCCACTTCGGTTTGAATCCAGGCATCCAGTTCGGTTAATTCAGCCAGGTAACTTTTGGCATTTGCAGAATAAACTGAAGCATTTTCAGGATCAAGTTCAGAAAGTGTGGCTTCAATATTATTCACCCAGATCATGACCTGGTTTGGATCCATCCAGGTGTGAGGATCACCACCAGCGTGTTCATGCTCTTCACCTTCATGATGCTCTTCTTCACCTTCATAATGTTCTTCTTCACCCTCTTGATGCTCACCGTCAAAATGAAGAACTTCCACACCCTCAGAAACCTCCACAATAGTGCCCGTAGCATTGGCTTCTAAAATATTCTCCAGAGAGTGCTCCAACTCAAGCCCATTAAGGAAGATGATTTTCGCATCGGCGATGGCAGCCACATCTTGAGGTCTTGGCTCAAAAGTATGAGGATCAGCACCCACAGGAAAAAGCACAGTCAGTTGAATATGCTCTCCGCCAATTTGATTAACCACATCGCCAACAATGGTGGTTGAAGCCACCACATGAATTTGATTGCTGGTTGCAGCAGGTGCAGCACAGGCTGATAAAAGCAGCATAAAGACAGCCGCTGATGCAATAATTGAATAGAATTTCTTGTTCATTTTACTCCTTTTGATATTGATACTCATTTTCATTAGTTTTGACAAAAAAAACAGCTCTTTCTAAGTTGAGCTACGGCTGTGAAAAAACAACGAGGCAGCCATTAACAACACAATCGCCAATATTGTTAGCACAATATAAGGCCGTCTATAAAAGGGTAACCGTTTATTAGGGTTTTTCTTCCTTGCCTGCTGATCAAGCGCCAGACCTGAAACCGCTGTCGCGGGTACTACAACACAAAATACACACATAATTATTCTCCTAATGACACTCTTTGCACAATCCATGGAGCTGCAGCCAGTGACTTTGAATCAAAAAACCGCTTTCTTTGCTGATTTTTTCGATAAAAGCACTTAAATCGTCACCAGAAAAATAAACTGCCTTTCCGCAGCCCGAACAGATCATCAGATGTTCATGCCCATTTGCTGCTCGCAGGTACATATGGCAACCATCAGGCTGATGAACACGCTCAACCAAACCCAACTCACTCAAAAATTCGAGCGTGCGGTAGACGGTAACCAGCCCCATCTTTGGGTATTTGGCTCGCGCCAGGTCAAATACATGCACAGGGCTGAGGGCACGATCAGAATTGGCCATCAGTTCAACAATTGCCCTGCGCGGACCGGTAATGCGACCGCCTTTTTCTTCCAGTAGCTCCAGCCAGCGTTCTGTATCTGCCACAGACATCCTTATTGATAATGTATTTCATTATCATTATAACGCCAAAATGAAACCCGTCAAGAGTGCGACGGGTTTCAGATTAAGGGGGAAGAATATATTGGTTAGCGAATGGAAAGACTACCTGATCCCTGGCCTAAAACCTGGATCAGGATTTTGTAATCTGAGGTGTCATAATTGGGAGTTTGCCAGGCGCCAATATCAAAACTGGAGCTATCGGAGGCTTTCGTCAATCCATTAGGTAAATTCAAGCTGCCGGAACCATCATCGTTCACTTCGATACGCACCGCGGCTTTTGCAGGAATAATTACATTGGTTGCTCCGCTGGCTGTATCAAGAGTAAGTGTGAGAGAGGCTTTATCAGGCACATTCAGAGTAACCGAACCAGATCCACTTTCAACCTCTACGGTATAAGCGTCTTGAGATTGCGGGAGCGTGATGGTTGAGGCTCCAGAGCCCAGGTCGGTCTGCAAAGAAGTTAATTGGAGCCCAGAAAGATCCATGGTGATAGCCCCTGAACCACCGTTCAAAATGATCTCTGAGGGGACTTCTGGTGATAGGCCAATATCCCACCTAAGATTATCAAATGAAAAATCCCAGTTTAACCAGGATGTGTTGTCTGTATACTCCGACATCCTGACGGTTGTGTGGTCAGAGCCGTTGACATCAAAACGCATGATGCCCCGATAAGTGACATCTGCCGAAATCAAATCGGACTTATTATCATCAAGGGCAGTAATCACAACTGGAGAAGATGAAGTGTCAAAGTCGTATTTAGCGGTTTTTACACCCTCAAGCGGGGTAGAAAAGGTTTCTGATTTTGTTTCGGTGTTGGTGGTAATGCCAATCTGGGGGCCAAACATTAATAAGCCCACCACCCCGGCAACTGCCAGCAAACCCACCACTGCCCCCACCCACGGATAGCGACGGCTGAAGAGCATATCCAGACCAAAAACAATCAAGACAATTGGCCAGAACCTTAAGATGGAACCCAGGCTGATCGTCTGGATCAAACCGAGATTACTAAGAAGCCAGACAATACCCACACCTACCAATAGAATGGGCCAAAACAACGAACGATATCGCGGATGATTATCCATGTTTACCTCATTAAAATATTAATTATTTATTAGATATACGTTGCATCCACGGATAGGTTGCATCCAATATCGAATTATTTTAAACGTGCATCTCCACAATAAAGCGGAATCGACAATCCTCTTCAAACCACATGGGGAAGTTTGTGCCCCATAAGTTGTTCAACAGGCAGAAATGCATACCTTGCTGCATATCCGGTTGGTCGTTATTAAAATCCAGCGAAGAAGGAACACCCGGTGCCACCAGTGGAGAATCAAGCGGCAAAATATCCATTTTCCCTTTAACATGGCTCAATTGAACCTTTGAACCTGCGGCGTGCAGATGACGGTTGCCATTTTCGACGACTTCAAACGGAGAGATCATTTTACCTAGTTTCTCGATCCGCCATTCAGCACTTTCAGGAAGCACCGGATTGAACCCCAACCATAACGCCTCTGGCATACGGCAGGCATGCTTGTTAAACCACTGCAGGTCAATTGAGAATGACGGTCCCTCTAAAGGAAATTGGTAGGTCAGGTAAATATCTTTTGGCGCACCGTAATTCGCCACGCACTCCTGTTCAAAGGTCATGTGAAACAAGAATTCGGCATGGGCGGGGGTTTGTCGCCGGTAACAGTCGCGGATGTAGGGCTCCCAGATCGCGCTGCTTGGTTTCGCCAGTTCCAAACCGGGCTTGGTAAAATCCTCTTTCGGCCAATCACCATTTTGGGCTGCATTAATAATATATTGACTGAAGAAGCGGTCGTAATCGGCTGCCGAAAAAGTTTGGTAGTTTAATTCACCCATTGGGTGTACTTCATCCACCCAGGGTTGTTGGATCTTTCGATCAATCAAAGAAACCAACCCAAGCCGCAGCGGATTGATCTGAATGTCAAATTGAGAAGTCTGTAGTTCAATCTTCTCGCTGGTAGTTTTTTGCCATTCTGAAAGATCTGGTTTATGAGGACGTATTCGCTCAAGCCGCTGGCGGGCTTCTTCTGCCAGGGGAGAATCTTCCAAGGCATTGACCGCTTTTTGGATGTTGCTGCGTTTTTCAACCCAGGAGGATTCAAATTTTTTGAAATTGGGCAATCCGCGGGCAAGCTCAAATTTATCGGCAGCATAATTCTCGTGATCGCCCAGGAAGGTCTTTTCATCCATTCCCCAGGTATGCTCAGGCACCAGCAGCAGTCGCCGGTTAAAATTGATGAAACGCTTGTCGCTGTAGTTGACCTTTTTATTTTCGAGCCACTCACAGCGCAGACGTAATAATTCGCGATAGCGGCTGACCTTGATGGGGTCGCTGCCCACGCCATGGACCCAGGTGTCGCCAATCTCATCAGTCACCACAGGCAGGCTGTTGCGCACAGGTTCCAACTTTTCAGCGAACTGGTCAAGCGTCGAGACAAAAATGTTCGCGCCAGGGAAGGTGGCTCTGTATTCCCGGTAGACATCCAACACCTGATCTGGTGATTGCGGCCCCAGGTTATCGCCGGTATGCCCAAAGGCCAGAGAATCTTCCATGCCGTCAATCACAAAAGCGCTGCCGTAGCCGCTCTCGTACATCACGATCAATTCCGCACCTGATTCATCCTGCCAGCGGAAGAGCGGCGGTACGTTTGGAACCGTCGAAGCGGGATTCACACCGATGTGCAAGAAGGTTACTCCGGCTTCAACCAGCAGCGGCACAATGCCGCGGGTGTGACCGGGTACATCTGTCATCTTGGCCGCGATGGTTTTCTTGCCATAGCGTTTATCTAGTGATTGAGAAAGCGATAATCCAAAACGGTAAAGCTCGGGGTCCATTAATTCTGTATGCGTGGTGAAGGGCAGTGCATGCCAGGCTATTTCACCAAGTTCGATGGCGGCTTCCATCTCTGCACGCTCAAGATTGTTTGCCTGTTCAAGATACTCATAGATCAACCATGACCCGGTCGTCCATATGAAACCTTCTTGCCGATCAGAATCTCGCATCTGGCGCGCTACTCGCAGAGATGTGGGGATATATTTCTTGAAATAATTATTTATCACACGTGAAGCATAGTCGGTAAAGCCAACATCCAGATGGGTCTTGAAAATCAAATGAACATTTTGGGTCATAAGGTTTGCATTATTCCTTAGTCATAATTATTTTTGGCAAAAGGAGCACAGACAACAAGAAAAGACCGCCAT
The DNA here is from genome assembly GCA_927443345.1 of uncultured Anaerolineaceae bacterium. Taxonomy (GTDB): domain Bacteria; phylum Chloroflexota; class Anaerolineae; order Anaerolineales; family Anaerolineaceae; genus UBA6107. The sequence goes on from CAKMKJ010000092.1 coordinate 5,848, forward strand.
ACAGGGCGAAGATTACCGGGTAACCCAAACCCGGCTGAATGGCATTGAAATAATCCGCCAAAGGGCCACCAATGCTGGAACCCACAATGCCTGCGCCTGCGCCTGCCAGGTTAGAGATGCCCAGGTAACGCCCTGCATCTTTGGCTGGCACCAGGTCTGTGCCGAGAGCCCAGTTGGCTGACATAAAGGTGCCGGTGCCAAGACCCAAGAAAGCGCCTGCCACCATCACCAATGGAATCGTGGTTGAGAAGATCAGCAGCAGTGAACCAATAGAAGCCAAAATACCTGCAGCCGTCAACAGTTTTTTGCGTCCCATTTTATCTGAGAGATACCCGCCAAGCAGCGAAGTGATTAATAAGAAGACAAAGATTACCGCTGTAAGATACGTGGTAACCGTGGCCGGGTTGGGAACCTGCAGCACATCTTTGACAAAGAACATAGTGAAGTTGCGTGTGGATCCGATCGCAGCCAGGAACATCAAACGGGTGACTACCCACCAGATAAAAGATTTTTGATTGCGCGCATCAGCGCCGATGCCCACCTGAGCGCCAAAATAGACGCCGATGAAGATCGAACCTGCCATGCCCAGCAGTCCTACCAATCCCACTACAACCACGCGCAGCCACAAACTCGTGGTATCTTGAGGCAGCCAGTCAGCACTGCTTTTCACCATCCATAAAGCCAGTTGTGTAACACCCACAAATAGTACTGTCAGCAGCAGCATGCGCAGCACGGGTCGACCCTCAAGCCGGGGAGGTTTTTCAGTCAGCGGTATTTCTTTGGTAGAAAGAACCGTCCACAGCATGGTGAGCAGATAAAAAGCCATCAGGATGATGATGACAATCCAAAATTGCTCTTTATCCAACAAGGGAGAGATCGCCAGCACCAACGCAGCCGGGACCATTTCCAACACAGATTTGATGCCGGAAGCCCTTCCACGTTGATATTCTTGCACTACATCGGGGATCAACCCCTGCTGCCCGGCCTGACTAATATTTGAAGACACTTGCAGCAGAATAATGCCCAATAAGAGCACGGCAAGAGAGGCAGTCACCCCAAAGGTGGATTGGAAAAAGGCGTTCAATGGTGATTGCTGAAAAAGCAGCGAGGATCCTACAATCAACAGGAAGACTATGTTTAACAGCGCTCCCAAAATAATGAATGGACGGCGTCTTCCGAGTTTTGAGGTGCAGCGGTCGCTCCACATGCCCATCACAGGTTGAATAAACATAGCCACCGCCAACCCGGCAACATAAACCAGGGCGGTATAGGTGTTCTTTTTTTCTGGGGGCATGAACAACAGCACCAGAGCTGGCAGCAGTAATGGGCTGATCACATTGGAGGCCATGCTCAATCCTAATTGATAACCATTCAATCCCAGCAACTCGTACCAGCGTTTTTCGGCTCTCATTATCCATCCTCCAAGTTAATTGTTTCTTGAAATAACTCTTTCCGTTTTTTATGCTCATTCATCTTAGCGATTGCAGAAAAAGTTGTCAAGCGGAAAATCAGTGATTGGTGATTAGGGATTTGGCAAAAGCTGAATTTTGATTCGTACCAGTTATTTGTAGATATGAATGACTCTTTTTAAGTCCTTAACCACGAACCACGCGAAAAAATCCGAATAACATATGTTTTTGTTATGATCAAATTTGAGTTAAAAACCCCTCTCGCTAAGAACGCTCTTCAATAATAAAACTGATGTATCCCTCAATGGGTATTGCAGGGGCAAGTGGACACATAGAACGAGAAACGACTGCTTTTTGAGATCGAATTTCGCAACAACTGAATGATAAAAGGAATTGTTTTATGCACGAATCGTGTCATACTAAGGCATGATGTTTTCAATAATGCGAATTAGTATTTATTCGTATTCGTCTCAGTATAGAAACCCCTCTCGTCGCTTTACGACTCGAGGGCGCCCAAATCGCGACGACTAAAACGACTTGGCATAAACTGACTATTTTTGATTCATGAAAGAGGTAACAATGTAGATTTTGATATAACTAGAAAAATAGAACAACAATTCTAATTTGTCAAGGGGATAATTAATGATTGACCCAACAAAAAAGAGGAATCACTCATGTGTCCACTTTCAAGAAGAGCTCGCCAGAGAAATCTCGATTTCCATTGAATCACAAAACCAATATCACTACCAGGATGACTTCGCTCACCAGACTGATCACATTGGATTTCTCCATGGATTTATCCAGCACCATTGAAACACCGCGGATGGCGGCAATGGCTGCATAAGTGATGCCCAGCATCAAATACACCTCACGAACGGGAAAAACCAACGCCGCAATACCCAATCCCACAAATGTACCGCCCATCACTGCACGAATCTCAGTGATTGCGCGCGGGCTGGATGCTTCGAGGCCCGTAAAACCTTTTATCTTTTTTGGCTGAAGTAAAGAATATAATCCGGTCAGTAAAGTAACAATCACTGCCACATATTTTAAAATCAAAACAATATCCATTATTATCCTTTCGCTATAATTATTTTAATTATAGCGACTGAAAGAACTTAAGTATATTGTCTGTATAAAGATTATTTGACTATTGGCCTTGAATTCGGATTAGTAGGGGTTAACATCACTATTGGAAGAGCAATAAGCATAATCCCTGCACAAACGAGAAATGCATTGCTCAAACCAAGTAGATCTCCCATCCAGCCTATCACAATCACGATCCCCGATCGAATCACAAAAGTGATCGCCATATAGGAGCCGTTCGCCAGCGCTCGTTAGTCTGGATAAGATTGCTGGATCCAAGCCATTAACACAGGCTGTACAGAAATCATTGCGAATCCCATAATTAAAAGGAAAACAATTCGCAAAAATCCAGATGTATAAACAAACAAAACTAGGGCGATTGGGCTGATTAAAATAGCAGAGATCAATAAAGGTTTTCTACCTATTTTGTCGCTCCAAATTCCACTCACCAAGGCACCTGCTACACCGGCTATTTGAAGGATGGTTAATGACGCCCCCGCAAACCACAAAGTAGACCCTTGACCGGTAAGGTAAATAGGTAAAAAAGTAGATATGCCAGAAGCCAAGAAAGCCACGGAAAGATTTATTGCCGAAATAGCCAACACAAACGGAGCCACTTTTTTTAATGCGGGTCTCCAATTCGTGAGCTCATCATTTGGAACGCTGTGATTGGGAATCTTACTCAGTTTAAAATAAAGTAAAACCGAAGCCCCCAGACCGAATATCATTAAAAGCGGTGTACTTTTTAAACCAAAAAATTTAATGACTGTAACCACAGCAAGAGGACCTAAGGCCCTTCCTACTTCACCAGCCACCATCCAGAAACTCATCCCTCTGCCAATTTTATTACCTGAAAGCTTGCCAGCAATTGCTGGCCCCACCGCGTGCAATCCGGCCGAACTGAAACCTGCAATCATCAACAACAAGGCTATTGTCCAATACCCGGGCACCACCCCCAGCAAACTCATGGTTACAGCACTAATGGCGGGTGAGAGAATTACGATCCACCTCAGATTTCGCCGATCAGATATGTAGCCAATGACTGGTTGGATCAAAGAAGGAAATTGATTGAATGCGGATAACGCTCCTCCCTGCATATTAGTCAGTGAAAATGTATTAAGAAATATCGGAAGGAAGGCTGGTAGAAAAGCCTGATAGGTATCAAAAATCCAATGACCTATAGATAGCGCAGTCACATTGGATGTTTGAAATTTGGAGTCTTCTAAAACGTTATCATTATTCTTCATAATACAGCGTCTAATTGTACACCTCAAATTTTTCTTATGTTGTTCTTACAAAAACCCCTTGCAATCTCATTTTAATTAGAGTATTATTATCTTAAATATAATATTAATTACAAAGAGAGAGCAAACACCATGAGTACACTATTTGAACTACCTTCCTTAAAATTCGATTTCAATGCGCTTGAACCCGCAATTGATGCCAAAACAATGGAAATTCATCACGACAAGCACCATGCTGCTTATGTCAACAACCTCAATAAAGCTTTTGAATCTGCTGCAGAATATTATGATCAACCGCTTGAAAAAATCTTGAGCGAGATCAACAAAGTACCTGAAGCCATCCGCACTGCGGTTCGCAACAACGGCGGCGGGCATGCCAACCACACATTCTTTTGGGATGTTTTAACCCCCGGCGGCAAGAAAGCACCCTCTGGTACATTGTTAGCCGAATTGGAAAAAACATTCGTTTCACTGGATGGTTTCATGGAGAAATTCGCTTCAGCCGCCACCACTCGCTTTGGTTCTGGTTGGGCATGGCTGGTGCTTGACAATGAAAAGAAACTTCAGGTTTACTCCACCGCCAACCAGGATAGTCCGTTGATGGACAATCACAAACCATTGCTCGGACTGGATGTATGGGAACACGCCTATTATCTGAATTATCAAAACCGGCGCCCAGACTATATCAAGGCTTTTTGGTCAGTAGTCAACTGGAGCGCTGTAGAACAGGAATACTCAAAATCAAGGTAAGTCGTTGAGACTCCTTGCAAGTGGTTTGGGGCAGCCTCACCTGTGATCCCGGCTATTGTTCAAGGAGGGGGAAGCGGGCAAGCCAATGCAACAAAAGACAGGGAAACTCGAACAATCACCAGCAAGGCATACTCAATTTTTAGTCCCCCATCATCCACAAATGATGGGGGGTTTTTATATCCTAAACTCTTTTCTTGTTATTAAATGCAGATAATAAAGTCGCAAACTCAAACTTTCTCATCCAAAATTCCTTTTTCACTTTGAATATGACTTTGTGTTGGAAAAACCATTATTTTGTTGCAAATATTGAGGATTAATGTAAATAGGGTTTCGGTTTTTAATAAGGTAAAATCTATGCAGAGATATAGACAATATTTGTCTTATTCGCTAAACAGTCTGCAAACCGGAGAATGTCTCAATGCTTATAGACTACCTTCCCCTGATCATTTTGATCGCCCTTTCAACCTTTGTTGGCTTTCTTGTCCTCTTTTTAGGCCGTTTTTTTGGACCTCACCGTCCAACTGCAAAAAAAGGACAGCCTTACGAATCAGGTATGATCCCCTATGGACCTGGTACCCGCCGAATGTCTGTACGGTACTATCTTGTGGCCGTGCTCTTCATTTTGTTTGATATTGAGGTCATTTTCTTTTTACCCTGGGCGGTTGCCTTCAAAAAACTCGGTCTCTTTGGCTTGATCCAAATGTTTGTTTTTGTGGCCATCTTGATGGTCGGCTTCATTTATATTTGGAAAAAGGGAGCATTGGAATGGGATTAGAGCAAAAATTAGGCAATACCGGTGTGGTCACCACCACACTTGAAAACGCTGTAAACTGGTCTCGCACCAATTCAATGTGGCCGATGCTCTTTGGCCTGGCTTGCTGCGCCATCGAGATGATGGCCGCTCAAGCTCCCAATTACGACATGAGCCGCTTTGGCATGGAATTGATGCGTGCCAGCCCACGTCAATCCGATCTGATGATTGTGGCGGGTCGAGTCTCTCAAAAGATGGCCCCCGTTCTGCGAAACCTCTATGATCAAATGCCTGACCCAAAGTGGGTGATCGCCATGGGCGATTGTGCTGCTTGCGGTGGTGTTTACAACAACTATGCCATCTTGCAAGGGGTGGATGAAATCGTTCCGGTGGATATTTACGTGGCGGGCTGTCCGCCGCGGCCGGAAGGCTTGATTAATGGGGTTGTCGCCCTGCACAACAAAATCAAAAACGAACGTTTCGCCAAGTGGAAATAAGAGGCCAATGATGAACGAACTTCTTACGCCCGCTGTTTTTGCCATTCAATCACGTTATAACGGCCAGGTCTCAGAATTCCGCGAAGACGTCACCATCCTTGTGCCAGCTGACAAGATCATCGCCGCCGCCACTGTGTTACGCGATGAATTCGACTTTGACATGCTCTCCGCTGAAACCGCTGTGGATTACTGCCCGCAGACCTCTCCGCGCTTCCATGTCGTCTACATTTTCTATTCCACAAAAACACACCTTTACCTCACCTTCAGAGCGCCGCTAAACGGAGACAATCCCAGCATCGCCACCATGGAAACCGTCTTCCCCAACGCCAACTGGCGCGAACGCGAAATCTGGGACCTGATGGGCATCCACTTTGAAGGCCATTCAGATCTGCGCCGCCTCTTGTTACCCCCCAACTGGGAGGGACATCCCCTGCGCAAGGATTATCCGCTTGGTTATGAAGAAGTGCAGTACACCTTCAATTTTGACGACATTGACTTGCGCAAGCCGAAAGGGGTGAGATAAATGAGAGAAATTCAAGAGTTCACCCTGGATGAACTAAAACACCTGTTCACGCCTCAAGCGATTACCGGCGAAACCATGGTGCTCAACATGGGCCCGCAGCACCCCAGCACCCACGGCGTACTGCGCCTAATCCTCGAATTGGATGGCGAAATCGTGCTCAACTGTGTGCCCGATATCGGTTATCTGCACACCGGCATTGAAAAGAACATGGAAGCCAAGACCTATCAAAAAGCTGAAGTGCTGACCGATCGCATGGACTATATGTACACCATGGGCAACAACCTGGTTTACTGTTTGGCGGTTGAAAAATTGACCGAACTCAAATCCCCGGCGCGTGCAGATGCCATCCGCGTTATTATGTTGGAGCTCTCACGTTTACAATCTCACCTGTTATGGATTGGTACTTCCGCTTTGGATTTGGGCGCCATGAGCGTCTTCTTGTATGCCATGCGCGAACGAGAAATGATATTGGATGTCTTTGAAATGGTTTCAGGCCAACGCATGATGACCACTTATATCCGCCCCGGCGGGTTATGGCGGGATGTGCCGGCAGAATTTGAAGCCGCGGTCAAACAGATCATTGAAGTCTTTCCGAAACGCATTGACCAGTATGAAGCCTTACTCACCAAGAATCCGCTGTTCATGGATCGCACCAAGGGTATTGGGAAAATTGACACCAAAACCGCGCTGGCATGGGATGTGACCGGCCCTACTTTGAGAGCAACAGGCATAGCCCATGATGTGCGCAAGGCCAATCCTTACTGCGGCTACGAACAATATGATTTTGAAATTCCCACCCAGACCACCGGCGACATATATGGTCGCTATAAAGTCAGGGTCGAAGAGATGCGCCAATCTGTACGCATTGTCGAACAAGCACTCAACAAACTGCCCTATGGCCCAGTGCGCGACAATAACCCAAAATTCGTCCCACCTCCACGCTCAGAGATTGGCGTGAGCATGGAAGCTCTGATCCACCATTTCAAACTCTGGACGGAAGGGTTCATTCCGTCAGTTGGCGCTGTTTACGCCACCATTGAATCTCCACGCGGTGAGATGGGTCTTTTCCTCGAATCTGACGGCAGTCCAAAACCCTACCGGGTGCACTACCGCACGCCTTCCGTACCGCTGCTGCAGATCATGCCCATCCTCTCAAAGGGCTGCTTTGTGGCAGACCTGATCGGCATCATTGGCAGTATAGATATCGTCCTGGGAGATACAGACCGATGAACCAACTGCTTAAAAAATTTCCTGAAGAAATAAATCGGATCCTCGCCAGGTATCCCATCGACCGCAAACAAGCTGCTGTGATGCCGCTGCTGCATCTGGCACAGGGCGAAGAGGGCTTTGTCTCGCGCACCGCCTTGCAAGAGATCGCCGAGATTACCGGCATCAGCACCACTGAAGTGGCATCCGTGGTCGGCTTTTACACCCTCTTTCATGATGCTCCCGAAGGCAAAATCAGATTGCAAGTCTGCACGGATGTGGCTTGCGACCTGCGCGGGGCAACCGAATATCTGACTGAATTATGTGAAAAATTAGGCATCAAACCTGGGGAGACTTCAACAGACGGGTTGATTACCATTGAAGAAGTTAAATGCCTGGCTGCTTGTGACAAGGCGCCGCTCTTTCAGGCACAGATCGGTGACGAAGTGGATTATCACGAAAACCAGACCCCTGCACGCACCATCGACTGGCTGCGCTCCATGTCTGCCGCATTGATCGGTACTCCGCTAAAAACCATCTCTCTAGAAGAAACCAAACCCGAAGAAGGAGGCAGCCATGAGTGAGTTGATCTTGCTGCGCCACCGTGAGGTTGCGGGTTTGAACCAATTGAAGACCTACATCGCCGATGGTGGTTTTGAAACTTGGAAAAAAGTTGTCACCAGCCGCAAACCTGAAGAAGTATTGAATGACGTGAAAGCCTCTGGCTTACGCGGACGCGGCGGCGCGGGCTTTCCGACAGGTGTGAAATGGTCATTTTTACCCAACAACATCTGGCCGCATTACGTGGTGGCCAACTCGGATGAATCCGAACCTGGCACCTTCAAAGATCGTGAACTGCTTGAATTCAATCCCTACCTTTTCATCGAGGGTTTGATGCTAACTTCATTTGCAGTCCAGGCCAATGATGCCTACATTTACTTCCGCGGCGAGTTTTCTCAGATTGCCAAAAAATTTGACGAAAGACTGGCCGAACTGACCGCCAAGGGGCTTCTGGGCGACGCGCTCTTTGGCACCAATTATTCACTGCGCATCCACACCCATTTGGGAGCAGGCGCTTACATCTGCGGTGAAGAAACCGCCCTGCTCGAATCCATTGAAGGTCGACTGGGGCAACCGCGGTTGCGTCCGCCCTTCCCAGCGGTGGCAGGCTTGTTTGACAAACCGACCGTGATCAACAACGTTGAAACCCTCGCCAACATCCCCTACATCATGGAAAAAGGCGTGGATGCCTTCCGCAAGAATGGCACCGAAAAAAGCCCCGGCACCAAGATATTCTCATTGTCTGGCCGCGTCAAGAAACCCGGCAATTATGAACTTCCGCTTGGCACCACCTTCAGAGAATTGATCTTTAAACACGGTGAAGGCATCATTAACGACGCCAAGGTCAAAGCCATCATGCCAGCCGGTGCCTCTTCGACCTTAATCCCCGCCACGGATGCTGCGCTGGACACCCCCATGGATTACGAATCCACCACCGCGATTGGCTCCCCGCTCGGTTCCGCCTCCGTGATGGTGCTGGATGAAACGGTCAACATCAGCCGCGTGATCAACAACACCGTGCACTTTTTCTCTCACGAATCCTGCGGCAAATGCACCCCCTGCCGTGAAGGCAACTTCTGGATGAGCCACATCAGTGACCGGATTGAATCTGGCAAGGGTAAAAAAGATGATATTGAACTTCTTAATTCAGTGGCAACCCAAATGCAAAACAAGTGCTTCTGTGCCCTGGGTGAGTTCTCAACCATGGCTGTAGTATCTGGCTTACAACATTTCCGAGCTGATTTCGAAGCTCGTCTGGAGAGTTAACCAGATGGAAAAACGAGTAAATCTAACCATTGACGGGCGCTCCGTCAGCGTGCCAGCCGATATGAACCTTGTGGATGCTGCCAAGAGTGTGGGCATCACCATTCCGGTCTTTTGCCATCACCCCAAACTGAAACCCGTTGGCATGTGCCGCGTCTGCCTGGTAGATGTTGGTCGTCAGCAAGTTGATCGCGCCACTGGTACAGTTGTTTTAAACGAAGACAGCACGCCAAAAATTATTTTTGGCCCCAAACTTGAGACCGCCTGCACCACACTAGTTTCTGAGGGCATGGTGGTATGGGGCGCAACCGAAAAAGTGATGTCTGCCCGCAAAGAGATTGTCGAATTTCTGCTGACCTCTCATCCACTGGATTGTCCAGTTTGCGACAAGGGCGGTGAATGTCCGCTGCAGAACCAGACCATGGAATTCGGTTCGAGTGACAGCCGCTATTTGTTGGAAGAGAAAAGCCGAGCAAAAAAACATTATCCGCTGGGTGAATTGATTACATTAGATCGTGAGCGCTGCATCCAATGCGCGCGCTGCGTGCGCTTTGAAGACCAGATTGCGGGCGACCCCGTGATTGGCTTTTACAACCGTGGACGCAAGCTCGAGATTACCACCTATTCCGAGCCCGGTTTTGATTCCATCTTCTCAGGCAATACCACCGATATCTGCCCCGTGGGCGCGCTGACCACCAACGATTTTCGCTTTGGCGCGCGTGCCTGGGAGTTGAAACACAAACCTTCCGTTTGCAATCAATGCCCCGTGGGATGCAACATCACCTACGACGTTCGCAGAGAAGCCAAAAGCAACGGCAAGGTGGTTGTCAAACGTGTCATGCCCAGGCAGAACGAAGAAGTCAACGAAATCTGGATTTGCGACAAGGGACGCTTTGCATATAGTTACGCAGAAAGCCCTGAACGACTGACTCAGCCGCTGGTACGTAAGAATGACGAACTGGTTCCCGTCAGTTGGGAAGAAGCGTTACAGACAGCCTATGAAAAACTTCAGGCCGCCGGTAAAAGCGTCTATTCACTGGTCAGCGGACGTCTCAGCCTTGAGGACCTCTTTGCGGTCAAAACATTATCCACCCAGGTCGAGGGTAAGATCAGTCTTTACGCCAACATGGGCGGCGGTGAATGGGTCACCCGTGTGGGCATGATCCCAGGTTCTGACCTTGCCAAACTCGAAAAAGGCTCCACCATCCTGGTGTTTGGTTCTGATCTGCATGAAGAAGCGCCGATCTGGTGGCTGCGCGTCAAACAAGCCGCCGAACGCGGTGTCACCCTGGTGAATGCCTCTGCACGTAAAACGCGTTTGGAAAAATACGCCGCCTTCAATCTCACATATGCCTATGGTGAAGAAGAAAAAGCCCTCCGTGAGCTGTTTGAAGGCTCTTCCGAGGCGGCCAAAGCTGTGAGTGGGGCTGCCGATCTGGTAGTCTTTATGGGCAGCGATGGCATGGGCCAGGTTCAAACCTCCGCCCTGGCAGGATTGATCGCCGAAGGATTGGTCAAGACCTCGCATTTCGGCAAACCGAATAATGGTCTCATCCCGGTGTGGCAAAACGCCAATGACCAGGGTGCTTATGAAATGGGGATTCAGCCCGATGAAACGCTAGCCGACAGCATCAGTGCCGCCATGGCGCTTTATGTCGCTGGCGCTGACCCCGCCTCAGAGAACCCCTCACTTCGAGATGCCATGCAAAAAGCAGGTTGTGTCATCGTTCAAGATCTCTTCCTGACCGAGACCGCTAAAATGGCTGATGTTGTACTGCCTTCTCAAGCAATTATGGAACGCGATGGGACGATGGTTTCAGGTGAACGCCGGGCTCAGAAATTTGCTGCTGCTGTGCCCGCCGCCAAGAATACAAAACCTGATTATGAGATCACATCCG
>CAKMKJ010000093.1 GCA_927443345.1 uncultured Anaerolineaceae bacterium
GAACTTTAAAGAAGCGTGCGGTTTTTGTCTTGTGAGTATAATTAGCATATGTCGAAAACGATTACCCGGTTTGTTTGCCAGCAGTGCGGAAAAACCTCTCCGCGCGCGTTGGGTAAGTGTCCGCAATGCAGCGGATGGGATACCATGGTCGAAGAGGTGGTGGTTGAGGCTTCTTCGCCTGCCAAAGCCCAGGTGCGAGGCTTGAACGCCCGTTCACAGCCGCGCCGCATGGGCGATATTTCAGGCGACGCTGAAATGCGCATTCCCCTGCCGATTGGCGAGTTCGCCCGCGTTCTGGGCGGAGGTGTGGTGCCCGGCTCCATCGTGCTGGTTGGCGGCGACCCTGGCATTGGTAAATCCACATTATTGCTGCAAATGGCGCTTGAACTGGCCGACCATAAAAATCACAGAAAAGCACTCAAGGTGCTGTATGTCTCGGGCGAAGAATCTGAACGCCAGATCAAAATGCGCGCGGTGCGCCTTACCCGCCTGAATGAAGAAAAACCCGAGCAAGAGTTCAGCCAGGATTTGCTGCTTCTTACCGAAACCAATTTGGATATCGTGTTGGAGCAGGTGCAGGCACTCAAGCCTGAAATCCTGATCGTGGATTCCATCCAGACGGTCTACCTGCCCGACCTTAATTCATCTGCAGGCTCCGTCAGCCAGGTGCGTGAGTGTGCCAATAAGTTGCGCGAATTGGCCAAGAGCAGCGATATGGCCGTCTTTTTAGTGGGGCACGTCACCAAAGAAGGTGTGATTGCCGGTCCGCGCGTGCTCGAACATATTGTAGATACCGTTCTCTATCTGGAGGGCGACCGTTTTCAATCATACCGCTTGCTGCGTTCAGTCAAAAACCGTTTCGGTGCTACTGCCGAGGTGGGCGTCTTTGAAATGCGCGAACGCGGCATGATCGAAGTCACCAATCCCTCTGAAGCGTTTTTGGCCGAGCGCATGATCAATGCCCCCGGTTCTGCCATTGCTGTCACCATGGAAGGCACCCGTCCGCTGTTGGTAGAAATGCAAGGCCTCACCAGCCCGAGTAACTTGGGCAATCCGCGCCGCACCCCCAATGGTGTGGATTTCAACCGTCTGCTGCTGATCACGGCTGTGCTCACCCGCCGACTGGGCATGCGTTTGGCCGAACAGGATGTTTTTGTTAATGTCATCGGCGGTCTGCAGGTGGGCGAACCCGCCGCGGATTTGGCCATTGCCACCGCAATCGCCTCCTCGATGAAAGACATCCCAGTTAAGGCGGATACGGTGTTAATCGGCGAGGTGGGGCTTTCAGGCGAATTGCGCTGGGTGAGTCAGATGCCCGCCCGCTTGCGCGAAGCCCAAAAACTTGGATTCAAAACGGCCATCATTCCGCGCCGGCTGCGCCAGGGTGAACCGCTGCCCGAGGGCATCCAGCTCAAAGAAGCTCGCTCACTGCGTGAAGCACTGGGTTGGGCATTGCTCGAAGAAAAATAATCCGTGGAGGAAAGCATGCAAAAATCAATATTAAATTTCGGCATCATCTCACTCATCCGGCGCAACCACGGATTGGAACACGCCACCATAAACCTCTTATCCAAAAAATTCCCGGCCAACTCATTTTCGGGTTATTCAGACCACAAGGGTTTCTGGATTGTGGGAGATGTTTCAACTGATGCTCTGCTTGAAACGGCCCAGCAAGCGCTGACCCGCATGAAGGGCGGCGAACGCAGGCTGGCCATCCACGACAACTGCGGTAGTAATTATGTTATCTCAGGCCTGCTTGCTGGAACGTTAGCCTGGTTGGGGATGCTTGGCACAGGTAATTCTTTCAAGAAAAAATTAGACCGCTGGCCGCTGTTGGTCTTGCTGGTGACCGGTGCATTGATTGTGGCACAACCGCTCGGACCCAAGGTGCAGGAACATGTGACCACCAAGAGTGAACCCGGCAACCTGACTGTTAAGCAGATTGTGCGCTACGAGCGTGATCTTCCGGGCAGACCTGCGCTGCACCGCATCCTTACCGGAGAAGTGATTCACGCCGCGGAGGAAGCCGCTTGAGCAAAGCCAATATTCACCTGTTACGCGGTGACGACCTGTATTCCGTGGCGCTGGCGGTCAAGACCATCACTGCCTCGCTGGGCGCTGATTATGATGCCGCGATGAACACCTCTCGCATGGATGGCAAATCTGCATCCTTCGAAGATCTGCAGACCGCGCTAACCACGCTGCCCTTTTTTGGCTCCAGCCGGTTGGTGATGGTGGATAATGCCCTGGCCAAAATCGACAAGGCCAGCCAGGAAAAATTTTTGAAACTGCTCGATGCCACCCCTGGCTCTACACATGCCATCTTTCAAGTCGAAGATCACCGCAAGTGGCGCAAAGACGCCAACGGCTCGTGGATCCAGCTATGGGAGACGCTTTCACCCACCCACTGGCTGATCAAATGGATCGCGGCGCACGACAATGCCGAGATCATTGACCTGGCTCTGCCCGACGAAAAAAGCATGGATTCGTGGGTGGCAGCAGAGGCCAAACACCTGGGTGGCAGCTTTGAACCCGAAGCCGCACGTGAACTGGCGCGCCATACCGGTAATGACACCGGCATCGCCAGCCAGGAGATCTCCAAACTGCTGATGTTCGTAGATTTCAAACGCGCGGTCAACGTCAAAGATGTGATTGAGTGCGTCTCTGTCGAAGGCTCCGCGGATGTCTTCGTGATGCTGGATGAACTGGTTGAAGGCAGAATAGCACAGGCGCAGTCGCTGATGCGGCGTCTGCTCGAAAGCACCCCGCCAGAAGCGATTATGGGCGCGGTGATCCACCGTTTCAGGCAGCTCATCCAGGTACGCGAAGCGTTGGATGCCCGCGAAGATTTGAAGGTGCTGGTGGAACGTAAAGTGCTGTTTGGCAACCAGGTGGGCAAATACTCCACCGCGGCCAGGCGCTTTTCTATGAGTCAGTTGACCGGCATTTACGACCGCCTGCTGCAAATGGATGTGCAATCCAAGACCTCGTCCGTAGGGCTTGACACCAACCTTGAGATGCTGGTGATGGAATTGGGGTAATTGTTTCGTGAAATAATAATCCTACCTAACCTTGACAAGGCTGTTACTAGCCTTGTCAAGGTTGAACCTCAATCGTTTCCGAGACGAAGCCTACGAAAAAAAAACTAACGGAGCTCATCAATGACTAACCCGATCCTTCACCATACCGACATCGGCAATCCCGCTAAAACGGGCACAACTTCAATTAACAACGGCGTTATCGAAATCACCGCCAGCGGCGCGGATATCTGGGGCGCGTCAGATCAGTTCCATTTTGCATTTTGCGAGCAGAGCGGCGATTTTCAAGTCACCGTTCAACTCGAATCCTTCAGCAAAGCGGACTTGTACTCCAAAGCGGGCATCATGGTGCGTGAAACGCTTGATGCGGGCAGTAAGCACGTTTTCATGGTTGCCTTCCCCGATAACAATCTTCGAAACCACAATAACGGCGGCATTGAGTTTCAATACCGAAAAATGACTGACGGTGAGTGCCTGGCGATCTACCCAGAGAACGACACGGATGTTCCCCCTCTCTACCCGGTGGATTATCCGCAGGTGTGGATGAAACTGACCCGCACTTGCGACCGCTTTGACGCGTTCTTCAGCCAGGACGGCAGCAACTGGAAGCCATATAGTTCGTATGAGTTAAAACTGACATCCACGCTGCTGGTGGGGCTGGGCATCACCTCGCACAACCCGGGCGAGACCGTCACGGCAAAGTTCAATAAGTTGGTGATAAAGTAATTGTTTCTAGAAATAATTAATACAAAGGCCACCTGTTACCAAAAGTTCAAAAGTGGACACGTTTAAAGATGAAAAGTGGACACTCTGGTAAGAAAGCGAATTAACGATCAAAAGTGGACTCCACGGAATTTTGAGGATGGCATTGTAAACGAATAAACCATCTTG
>CAKMKJ010000094.1 GCA_927443345.1 uncultured Anaerolineaceae bacterium
CCCCCTGGCACTGTCTGCTGCCAAAAATTTCGGCATCGATCCTCATCCGCTGGCGCTGGCAGTTGCCCTGGGCTGTTCGTTGGCATTCATCACCCCGTTCAGTCATCCTGTGAACATCATGGTGATGAACCCCGGCGCCTACACCTTTAAAGATTATGCCAGGGTTGGGATCCCATTAACCCTGCTTTCTTTCGCTGCCATCCTGTTGGGGTTGCATTTCATTTGGGGTTTATAATGTTGAGGCTATGACAAATACAACTTTTTCTTACGACATTATTGCTACTGAAAAGAATGCCCGCGCCGGTGTCTTTCACACCCCTCACGGCGATTTGCTCACCCCGGTCTTTGCACCGGTTGGAACGCAAGCCACGGTCAAATCTATCACACCTGCCCAATTAAAAGACACAGGCGCAAGTCTGGTACTCTCAAATACTTACCACCTCTATTTGCGCCCCGGTGCGGATCTGGTGGCTGAAATGGGCGGACTGCATGAATTTATGCAATGGCCGAACCCCATGCTCACCGATTCAGGCGGTTTTCAGGTCTTCTCTTTATCAAACACTCGCAAAGTGGATGAAGAGGGCGTCACCTTCAAGAGTCACATCGACGGCTCGTCGCACCGCTTCACCCCTGAAAGCGCCATCAAAGTGCAAGAGCAGCTTGGTGCGGATATCATCATGGCTTTTGACGAATGCGCCACCCCCAACGACCTGGCTTACAATCAGCGCGCCGTGGTGCGCACCCACAACTGGCTCAAACGCTGTGTGGCTGCTAAAACCCGCTCAGACCAGGCGCTTTTCGGCATCGTCCAGGGAGGTGTTTTTGCAGACCTGCGCCGTGAATCCGCAGAGTTCGTCGCCTCCATGGATTTACCCGGCATCGCCATCGGCGGACTCTCGGTGGGTGAAACCAAGGCCGAAATGCACGCTATGCTCGATGTTCTGCATCCCATTTTGCCGGCCAATAAGCCACGCTACCTAATGGGGGTCGGTTCGCCTGAAGACCTGGTTAACGGGGTGTTACGCGGCGTGGATATTTTCGATTGCGTTCTGCCAACCCGCCTCGCGCGCCATCAATCCGCATTTACTCCCATCGGACGTATCAACCTGATGAATGCCGGATTTGCCCATGATACGCTGCCCATTGACCAGACCTGCAGTTGCTATACCTGCAAAAATTTTACCCGTGCCTACATCCGCCACCTGATTGTTGCTAAAGAAATGTTGGCCTCCACATTAATTACCATCCATAATATTACGTTTTTGATCAACCTGATGAACAACATCCGTCAATCCATTCTGGCAGGCAATTTTGAACCCTTTGCGGCAAATTTCTTACACACTTATAAAACGAATAAAAAACAGGAGCCTTCATGACCCTTATTCAAGCCATCATCCTGGGCATCGTTCAGGGGTTGACGGAATTTTTACCCATATCCTCCTCTGCACATCTGGTTTTGGTCCCCGACCTTTTGGGATGGCAAATTCCGGAGGCACAGGTTTTTCCATTTGGTGTGTTGGTTCAAATGGGAACGATCATTGCCGTGATCCTCTACTTTTGGTCTGATCTGTGGATGATCATCAAAGCTTTTGTAAAAGGGTTGATTGACCGCAAACCCTTTGAAGACACAAACGCCCGCCTTGGATGGTACTTGATCCTCGCCACTATTCCGGCAGGGTTGGCTGGCATGCTGCTCAAAGATAAAGTGGAAGCTGCTTTTAACGACCCCAATGCCACAGCCTATTTTTTATTTGGAACTGCCGCCTTACTGGTCATCGCTGAAGCGCTGGGCAAACGTTCACGCAATTTGACGAGTTTGACCTGGTTTGATGCCTTATGGATGGGTCTTTTCCAGGCCATATCCATCTTCCCGGGTATTTCACGCTCTGGGGCAACCATCGCCGGCGGCATGATGCGCAACATGGATCGCTCTTCAGCAGCGCGTTTCTCTTTCTTGATGTCCATCCCCATCATGCTGGGCGCAGGCGTAGTCAGTATGTCTGATGCCTTGCAAATGGCTGATATAAAAAGTTTTTTGCCCATCATTCTGGTTGGCATTGTCGCCGCGTTGCTGGTGGGTTACCTCTCCATCCATTGGCTGCTTGGGTTTTTAACCAAACGCTCTTTCTACTGGTTTGCACTCTATTGCTTCATCATTGGCTCTTTGGTTTTGATTGTCGGAACCGTCCGCGGCAATGCCCAGGCAGCCGTCGAAACACCTGCTGCTGAAACCGCTGTCGTCCAATCAACCCTTGATCCAACATCCTTAACCGGCACCCTGGATCAAAACCCACTGACGGTTGCTTATACTGCTTCTTTAGAGTGGCTCACCCCTGCCATGGCGACTTGCGCGCAAACCATCGGCAGCTTCTCAATCATCACCCACAACCTGCCTGTTGAGCAATTAGAGGTTTCTGCGGATGCCATACATCTGCGCTGGGGAGCCCCTGACAACCTGATTTCCTATGCCGCCATCCTCGGCACGGATCGGCTGGCGCTGATTGTCAACCCGGCTAATCCACTCACGACACTCACAACAGAGCTAACCCAGAAAATAGCGGGGGCTGGCTTCTCCAATTGGGGAGAAATCGCCTCCGCCTGCCCCGAGTGTTTCTCCTCTGCACTTGATGAAAACCTCACAGCACAGGCTCCGGCGCTAAATTTTTATCCAGGCCAGGAGGAACCCCAAGCACTTTTTGTGAAAGCCGTCATGTCTGGTCAGCCAGTGGCTGGCGCCTCTGGCCTGCTAGTACCGGGCGGAAGACAAATGCTTGAAATTGTGGCGAGTGACCCGGCCGCTTTTGGCTTTGTGCCCTCACGCTTTCTCAGCGCCAGCCTAAAAGAAGTCGCTCTATCAGGGGTTGACCCTGCCATGCTGCAAATGCCCCTCCTCGCCATCTCTTCTGCAGAACCCACCGGCAAGACCCGCGATTGGCTGCTTTGTCTTCAAAAAGTGTTGAATCCCTGATGTAACTCACAAATCGGAATTCTTTAAAAGAATTCCGATTTGTGCTTCAAACTAAGTAAAGGCATTTTTAAATTAATCTTTTTGCTTAATTACTTTACCTTGAAAGTCCACTTGGCCGTGGACCCCTGAGCTGCGCCTTCACGTCTGATCAACTCCACCCTGGCAAACTCGAGGAATTTTTGTGTATCCAGCGCGCTGCAAATCAACGGATACTTATTTCCCAGGCCCATGGCTTTTTCAATGTCTTCGGCGGTAAAGGTGACCCGGCCATTCTTCTTCATTCGAGCAGGGTTAATGTAGCGCTGCTTTACATGCTTCCTCACCGCATCCCCGCCGGATAACTTCTTCTTGACTTCCACTTTAGGTGTTGGCTTTTTAAACAAATTTGTGATGAATTCAAACATGGATGCAGCCCTCATTTGCAAATAAAATAATTACTTTGACAAGTATACATGTGATTGAAATTAACATACATCGTTTTATAGGTTGAATAAACTTGACACTGGGTTTATACTTATATGATAGAATATTTATTCTATTTCATGAGCCATGGTAGTCAATTGAACTTTTCAGATTATTATGCACACATGATTGAATTGAATCGAATTGTTTCTAAAACAATTCAAATAATTATCTGTGAAAGTGCCAATTTTATACTCAAGAAAGTGTAATTTCTTTGATTAGTTTGATTCGATCCCACACATTTTATTAATAATTTAACTCCCCGACAATTACGCTTGACAGCACTTCCTGATTACTGATTACTTTAACTAATCACCACTCCCTGCCCTTCCGCTTGACCTTACGAACAAATGTACTATAATGGATATATTGAAGAACATCCGCTATAATTAATCATCAACCATTTGAGGAGAACATGCGATGGCGAAGAGAAATCCAGAAAAAAACGTATTCGATTCCTTTGACAAATCTGAACCCATGAGCGACGCCAAACGCGCCGTTCTGGATAAAGCCTTGGGCGACATTGTTAAACGTTACGGCGAGGGGTCCATCATGCGCCTCGGCGAAGCTCACCAGCTTGACGTTGAAGTCATCCCCACCGGTTCACTCTCGCTTGATCTTGCACTCGGCGTCGGCGGCATCCCTCGCGGACGAATCACCGAAATTTACGGCCCTGAGTCTTCAGGCAAGACCACCATCTGCCTGCACTGCACCGCTGAAGCCCAAAAAATAGGCGGCACCGTAGCCTTTATTGATATGGAGCACGCCCTTGACCCGGCCTATGCTGTCAAACTGGGTGTGGATATTGAATCCCTGCTAGTCTCCCAACCGGATACCGGCGAACAGGCGCTTGAGATCTGCGAAACCCTCGTCCGTTCCGGCGCTGTGGATTTGGTGATCATTGACTCCGTGGCTGCGCTTGTGCCTCGAGCTGAGATCGAAGGCGATATGGGTGACGCCAGCATGGGCATGCAAGCCAGGCTCATGTCTCAGGCGCTGCGCAAACTTTCGGGTGCCATTAGTCAAACCAAAACCACCGTCATGTTCACCAACCAGTTGCGCCAGAAGATCGGCATCATGTTTGGCAACCCAGAAACCACCCCTGGCGGTCTGGCACTCAAATTCTACGCCTCCGTTCGTCTTGACATCCGCCGCATCCAATCCATCAAAGTAGGCGCAGAGATAGTCGGCAATCGCACCCGTGTGCGTGTGGTCAAAAATAAAGTCGCTGCACCCTTCCGCACCGCCGAGTTCGATATCATGTACAATGAAGGCATCTCAAAAGTCGGCGACATTATCGACCTCGCCACTGCCCTTGAGATTATCACCAAACGCGGCGCTTTCTTCTCGTACAATGATATGCGTCTCGGTCAAGGCCGTGAGAACGCAAAAGAATTTTTGAAACAAAATATCGAGATGTGCCGTGAAATCGAAAAATTGGTTCGCGATCGCGCCATGGGCGGCGAAATGCCGCTTGACTTTGGTGGCGCTGGTGGAGATTCCTCAGAGGGTGATGATTAATTAATATGTTATCTGGAAGAAACAAACCTTCCTTTGCATTTATTATTTGCCTTGCAGCCCTGCCATTCTTATTGGTGGGCTGCAAGTCCATCCTTCCTGCCCGATCTGTACCTGTAGAAGACCAGGCAGCTCTTTTTAAAGCACCAACCTTCGTCCCCACAATGGTGGTCATCGCTGAACCAACACCCACCCCGCAAGCCTCCGCAGCCGAGGGAACCGATTGCACCAACTTGCTGCAATTCATTGCGCCTGACCTGACCTACCCTGACGGCACTGAAGTCAAACCCGGCGAAGCTATTGATAAACAGTGGAAAGTAAAGAACGCAGGCACATGCAATTGGGATTCCACCTATACACTGCAACTCATGGGCGGAGAAAGCATGGGGGCAGCATCCCCTCAAGCGCTTGTGCCAGCCCGCAACGGCACTGAAACGGTCATAGCGATCCAGTTTATCGCCCCCGTCGAGCCAGGCCGCTATACCAGCCAATGGAAGGCTTACGGCCCTGGTGGTCAGCCTTTTGGCGATCTGCTTTATATGGATATTACTGTGGTGGATGCTCAGTAAAGCTTTATAATTTCTACACAATGACCACATCCACTGCAAAACCCAACCGGTTTATTTTTCTGTCCATCCCACTGGTCATTTTATTGGCATCCGGCGCTTTTTTCGCCATACGCACTCAAGGCTTCGGCTATTTTGTTACCCCAACAGTTACGATAACCTCAACCAGCACAATCATGTTCCTCAACGCAGCTATTGGTGCAACCGAGACAGCAACACCCTTTCAACCTCTGCCCACAGATACCCCAACCCCAACCGCCACGTTCACACCGACGCCAACGCTGACCCCGACTGCAACAGCTACAAACACACCTTTACCAACCAATACGCCGCAGCCGCAGCCAACCGCCAAACCGCTGCCCACCAACGCCCCTGAAGACGGCTTGCCATCTTCTTATCAAATTTCTGGTGTTTCAGGCCACGGTCAAAGCCGTTCCCTTTCTTGTGAAGCCAGGGCCGCTGCTGACTGGGCTGCGTTTTACGGCGTTTCACTCAGTGAGAATTCGATCCAATCAGCATTACCAATTACAGATAACCCTGAAACCGGTTTTGTGGGTAATATTAATGGCACCTGGGGGCAAATTCCGCCCAATGATTATGGTGTGCATGCCAGCCCGATCGCTGCAATTTTACGCAGCAATGGCGTCTCGGCCAATGCCAACAAAGGTGTTTCGCTAACTGAGTTGCGCCGTCAAATTGCTTCTGGAAATCCGGTGTTAGCCTGGGTTGTTGGTGCCGTGTGGGGAGGCTCACCGGTCAGCTACACCGCCTCAGATGGCAGCACAACCACGGTCGCCTATTATGAACATGTGGTCATCCTCACCGGTTATGATGAAACAGGTTTTACTATCGTAGATGGCTACTCGACCTACTGGCGCTCAAATGCTGCTTTTGCCAGCTCGTTTGGGGCATTAAATAATATGGCGATAACACATTAAACCACCCTGAACCCTGACAAGGTTTAAAACCTTGTCAGGGTTAGAATAAATCGAGTAGGGAGCGGCGATTAACCGCCCCCTCTCACACCACCGGACATGCGGGTCCGCATCCGGCGGTTCATCAAGCAATACGCAGTTCTTGATACCGACTTCTAATACTTTTCAGCCCTAAGCAATGGATATTTTCATAACTTAGGGCTGAAAAGTATTAGAAGTCGGTATCAAGAACTGCGTATTGCTTGATGAACCGCCGGATGCGGACCCGCATGTCCGGTGGTGTGAGAGGGGGCGGTTAATCGCCGCT